>CAPYSS010000003.1:0-182438 GCA_948742525.1 Bacteroides caecimuris
TTAGGACGCAAGATTTTCATTCTTGAAAGGGGGGTTCGATTCCCCCACGGGCTACAAGTTAAAAGAATAAAGAACTAAAAATAGATTAGTCGAGATGGCAAATCATAAATCATCACTGAAAAGAATCAGACAAGAAGAAACAAGAAGACTTCACAACAGATATTATGGTAAAACCATGAGAAATGCTGTTAGAAAGCTTCGCGCAACTACCGACAAAGCAGAAGCAGTTGCAATGTATCCGGGCATCACAAAGATGTTAGACAAGTTGGCTAAAGTGAACATCATTCACAAAAACAAAGCTAACAATCTGAAATCTAAGTTAGCTCTTCACATCAACAAGCTCGCTTAATAACAAGAATTTAGCAATTCTACATAGCATCAGGCTGAACTTTCAAGTTCGGCCTTTCTTGTTTATAACCTGCTGAATATCAAACCTGTCTAGAATGTAGAGAAACCAACTGTATTCTTGATTTTTCATTGATTATTCTTCGTCAAATCGACAATTTTCACTATATTTGCTCTGTTATTAAAGTTAGAAAGGCAATTATGAGCGAAGAACAAATCACTCCCAATAACGGGTCTTATTCTGCGGATAGCATCCAAGTATTGGAAGGTCTTGAAGCAGTAAGAAAACGCCCTGCGATGTACATTGGCGACATCAGTATCAAGGGACTTCACCATTTGGTATACGAAATCGTTGACAACTCTATCGACGAAGCATTGGCCGGCTATTGCGACCATATCGAAGTAACAATCAACGAAGACAATTCAATCACAGTACAGGACAACGGACGCGGTATTCCGGTTGACTATCACGAGAAAGAAAAGAAGTCGGCACTGGAAGTTGCCATGACCGTATTGCACGCCGGAGGTAAATTCGACAAGGGTTCTTACAAAGTATCCGGAGGTTTGCACGGTGTAGGTATGTCCTGCGTAAACGCGCTGTCTACCCACATGACTACACAAGTATTCCGTAATGGTAAAATCTATCAGCAGGAATACGAAATCGGTAAACCGCTTTATTCTGTAAAGGAAGTCGGCACAGCTGACATCACAGGAACCCGCCAACAATTTTGGCCGGATGGTAGCATCTTTACTGAAACGGTATACGATTATAAGATTCTTGCCTCACGTCTGCGCGAATTAGCTTATCTGAACGCCGGTCTTCGCATCTCCCTGACTGACCGTCGGGTGGTGAACGAAGATGGAAGTTTCAAGAGCGAGCAATTCTATTCAGAAGATGGTCTGAGAGAGTTCGTACGTTTTATCGAGTCGTCACGCGAGCACTTGATTAACGACGTTATCTATCTGAACTCCGAAAAGCAGGGAATTCCTATTGAAGTGGCCATCATGTACAATACTGGATTCTCCGAAAACGTTCACTCATACGTCAACAATATCAACACCATTGAAGGTGGTACACACTTGGCAGGTTTCCGCCGTGCGCTGACCCGTACGTTGAAGAAATACGCCGAAGACAGCAAGATGCTGGAAAAGGTGAAAGTTGAAATCTCGGGAGACGACTTCCGCGAAGGTTTGACTGCCGTTATTTCTGTAAAAGTAGCTGAACCGCAGTTTGAAGGACAGACTAAAACGAAGTTGGGTAACAACGAAGTGATGGGTGCTGTTGATCAGGCAGTGGGTGAAGTATTAGCATATTATCTGGAAGAACATCCGAAGGAAGCAAAAACAATTGTCGACAAGGTGATTCTTGCCGCTACTGCACGTCACGCTGCAAGAAAAGCCCGTGAAATGGTACAACGCAAGTCACCGATGTCAGGTGGTGGTCTGCCGGGTAAGTTGGCCGACTGTTCGGATAAGGATCCTTCAAAATGTGAATTGTTCCTTGTCGAGGGAGACTCGGCAGGTGGTACTGCCAAGCAGGGACGTAACCGTATGTTCCAGGCGATCCTCCCATTGCGCGGTAAGATTCTGAACGTAGAAAAGGCCATGTACCACAAGGCTTTGGAAAGTGATGAAATCCGCAATATCTATACAGCTCTCGGCGTGACTATCGGAACCGAAGATGACAGCAAAGCCGCCAACATTGACAAACTGCGTTATCATAAGATTATCATCATGACCGATGCCGACGTCGATGGTTCTCACATCGACACACTGATCATGACGTTCTTCTTCCGCTATATGCCGCAGATTATCCAGAACGGTTATCTATATATCGCCACTCCCCCGCTCTACCTCTGCAAAAAGGGTAAAGTAGAAGAGTATTGTTGGACAGACGCACAGCGCCAGAAGTTTATTGACACGTACGGCGGTGGTTCGGAAAACGCAATTCATACACAGCGCTACAAAGGTTTGGGTGAAATGAATGCCCAGCAATTGTGGGAAACAACCATGGATCCAGAAAACCGTATGCTGAAACAAGTACATATTGACAACGCTGCAGAAGCCGATTATATCTTCTCTATGTTGATGGGTGAAGACGTAGGACCACGCCGCGAATTTATTGAAGAGAATGCAACGTATGCAAATATCGATACATAATCTAAATAACACGTTTTTATAAACCAACCTCACATCTTACAACGAGGAAACGCCGATGGCGAAGGAACATCCTTCGATCGGCGTTTTTCTTTTAATTGCATACGCAAGAACCGGAAAAGAATTTAAATAACGTCAGTTCGATATAACTTCGTCCGCATGGTTTCGGCTCCTTCGGGAAGGAGGAGAATTAGGAATAGTACAAGCTTATATCGAACTTACGTTAAATATATTGTTGCTTTTTCAGTTCTTCAGCAGCAGCGACCAACTCTTTGTACCATTCTTCACCGAACTTACGAATTAAAGGCTCTTTCAAAAACTGATATACGGGAAGATTCTCTTTTTTTCCCAGCAAAACGGCTGCCTTACATACGTCCCAACGATGATAATTCACCGCTCTATAGGGTCCGTAATCGCCGATCCGGATAGGATAAAGATGGCAGGATATCGGCTTGTAAAAGCCTGTTTTCCCCTCCCGATAAGCCTTTTCGATAGCACAGTAACAGCAGCCGTTCTCATCGTAACAAGTAAAGACACAGTCTTTATTATTAACAATAGAAGTCACCAAATCACCTTCCTCATCCGTATATACTACTCCTTGCTTTTCAATCACCGCACGTGCTTCCGGAGCCAGATCATCCCAAATAATCGGCAAAACCTCTTCCAACTCCCCCACCTCGTCCAGCTCTACCGGAGCACCGGCATCACCTTCAATGCAACAAGCCCCCTTGCAGGCGCCCAAATCGCAAAGGAACTTCTCCCGAAATACATCAAGAGACACTACTACATCATCTATTTGTATCATTTTAAATCTTATGTAAGACAAAAAGGGCGGAGTTCTACTCCGCCCTCCCAATTATAGAAATCCAAATTACTTAATCAAAACGTTTCCGTCCATTTCTGCCGGAACTTCCAGTCCCATAATCTTCAAAATAGTCGGAGCAACATCTGCCAAACGACCATCTTCTACTTTCGCAGCCTTGTTCTCTGTCACGTAAACGCAAGGAACAGGGTTCAAAGAGTGAGCAGTGTTCGGAGTTCCGTCTTCGTTCAAAGCATGGTCAGCATTACCATGATCGGCAATGATAATTGCTTCGTAATCTTGTGCTTTAGCAGCTTCGATCACATCTTTCACGCAAGCATCTACAGCAACAACCGCTTTCTCGATTGCTCCGTAAATACCGGTATGACCTACCATGTCACCGTTAGCGAAGTTCACTACGATGAAGTCATATTTGTTCTCATTGATGGCAGCCACCAGTTTATCTTTTACTTCAAAAGCACTCATTTCCGGCTTCAAGTCGTAAGTAGCAACCTTTGGAGAAGGAACAAGGATACGTTCTTCTTTGTCGAACGGAGTTTCACGTCCACCGTTGAAGAAGAATGTTACGTGAGCATATTTTTCTGTTTCAGCGATATGAAGTTGGCTCAAGCCTTTAGAAGCAAGATATTCGCCCAATGTATTGAACACGTTTTCTTTGTCGAACAGGATATGAACCCCTTTGAAAGATGCATCATACGGAGTCATACAGTAATATTGCAGACCCGGAATGGTATGCATGCCAGCTTCCGGCATATCTTGTTGAGTCAGTACGACAGTCAACTCTTTGGCACGGTCATTACGGTAGTTGAAGAAGATCACTACATCACCTTCTTTGATTGTTCCGTCGCAGTTAGCGTTTACAATCGGTTTGATGAATTCGTCTGTCACGCCTTCGTCGTAAGATTCCTGCATTGCCTGAACCATATCGGTAGCTTTCTTGCCTACACCGTTTACGAGCAAGTCGTATGCTTCTTTTACACGTTCCCAACGCTTGTCACGGTCCATAGCGTAATAACGACCGATGATAGAAGCAATCTTGCCTGCTGATTTCTCGCAGTGTGCAGAAAGTTCTTCGATAAAGCCTTTACCGCTCTTCGGGTCAGTATCGCGACCATCCATGAAGCAATGGATAAATGTATTGTCGATGTTGTATTCTTTTGCAATGTCGCAAAGTTTGAAGAGATGAACAAGTGAGCTATGTACGCCACCGTTAGAAGTCAGCCCCATAAAGTGAATATTCTTTCCGTTTTCTTTTGCGTAAGAGAAAGCAGAAACGATTTCAGGATTCTTCAGGATACTGTTGTCCGCACATGCACGGTTGATTTTCACCAGGTCCTGATAAACTACGCGTCCGGCACCGATATTCAAGTGACCTACCTCCGAGTTACCCATCTGTCCGTCGGGCAAACCTACGTTTTCACCGCTTGCCTGAAGTTGAGAATGAGGATAAGTAGTCATCAGATAATCCCAATAAGGAGTGGGAGTGTTGAAGATTACATCGTCTTTCTTTTGGTCACCTAATCCCCAACCATCGAGGATCATTAAAAGGGCTTTCTTACTCATAATATTTCAATATTTAAATTATCACACTGGTTTTCGGGCGCAAAGGTACAAAAAAGATGGTTACGTAAACGTTTAATCTATGTTTTAATTGTTCATAACATCGCGCACACACCTTACATGATAAGCTCCGTTAGTACCAAGACCCGGATTAATGGTACCTCGGTTGGGGAAGAAAAGGAAGAACCGTCCCCTATCTGTTTCTTTAGTACTTTCAAAATGCTCTTGCGTACAAGAGAGATACGCATCTACATTGTTGTTTCCTGTCAAAAGTCCCTCACGACGCATCATAACAAGTTCTTTTTGATTGGGGACTCTCCAAGTGCCACGGTCACTACCACCCGCCTCTTGAGAATATCTGCCACAGATATAATTATTATCGCAAGCCGTTTTCCAACGGGCAGCTGTATATCCACTCAACGCACCGTCTGCGTTTAACGATAGCCCTGCTCCCGAATTGATATTGGTAGTATTAGTAGAATTACATCTTGCATTAGCCACTTCAAATTGATAGGCAGGCTGGTTGTCGGAAGACTGCACATCGTGGGCAAGCAAATGGTTGGATTGTGGTGCGCGTTTACAACCGTCCTCATAATATGCCAGCGTAAACATATAATTTTGATTATCATATCTATATGCCGGCGTTACAGGGTCATTCTCAATAACACGCCCCATATTTACACCCAAATTACGCACGCAACGCACTTGCCAGGCACCCATATCCCAATCACTCTGCAACCAGTCTGACGTAGAAGTACCTTCTTCCGCCCACACCACTTTCTTATCACTTGAAGCAAAGTGATATCTTGTATTATTGTCCGACTTTTCCGTGTTGCCGTTGAACCCGTATACAGGTGTCTCGTCGAAGTTCATAAGACGCTGCGACTGCGGGATAACGGCACGCCCGAGGATGATACGGGCATACTTTCCTGTAGTGGGTACATACCATTTCATCTCATTGGCATCAATAAGCCCATTTCCGTTTTCATCCCGGTTGCGCGACATACAGGCTGTGATAACCTCATAATTATCTCCATTGGGAAACGGGTTGTAAGTGGTACGCGTTTTGTTTGGCGTGCTATTATACAAATTACCAGTTATACGAGCAGGCATAAAAACCGGTGCGGTTTTTGTCCCCGAAGTTTCGGTTAACTGAGCTGTATTAATAGCATTGCGTGAGAACGGAGTGTAGCAAGCTGTAGTCCTTCCTTTAATTTGTACATTGCTAGTAGCGGCCACATTAGTCCAGCCACGTGCAGACGTAGATGATAACTCCTCAGGATTCCCCTCAGTAAGATAATACCACACATTGTAACGCCCATTGTCTGTATTCGGATTACTTAACGCATTCCATGCTGTTTGCGACCAGGCTAGGTTCAAGCCGAATGTCTCGCTTTCACGCTCCATGCCGAGCGCTGTTCCATTAGGGGTAGGACTAGTTGCCGAATAATATGTCAGAATGGAATTCTGCGATATCATATATTTAGAATTCAGGTAGATGCTTTCGCGGTCTGCCGATATCTGACGGTTGTTGCAAGCAATCCATGCAATACGGGGTGCTTGGTTGACATAAGCACGCCAACCTCCTTCTACTTGTCCGCGATCAGGGTCATCTCTATACGTGGAATTTCCATTCGCATCCTTATGGTAAACATATTCATCAACGAATACGGTGTACCACAACGGAGTGTCGGCATTTGCAGGATTATTCGCAACTACATTTCCTTCATCATCTGCGCTTATACCTAAGTTATTCTTCGGATCTGCCAACTGTTCCAATGTCCAAGGTTCATCATCCGTTTCAAAATCTTTATAACGCCGAAGCACCCCTTCTCTTGTCGGCTTAAAACGAATCCAGTTATAGAATTGGTTATCCTCCAAATTTGTCCCGGCATGTACCCCACCCGGGCGATAATCGGCAGCATAATATGAATAGGTCGTATTGTCATAGGGGGCTTCAATCATCCATTGCAGGTTCTGCCGCTCGTTGTAAGTCAACTGGATATTGAATGTAGAGTAATGTGCGTCAAGTTCAACGCGTCCCGTGTTCTGCACGTCGGTGACGTCGCCTTCGGCTCCGGGCTGACGTTCCTCATTACTAAATGCTTCCACGATAATGTTATTCAAGCTATTCACCTTTATATTATAAGTGTACTTCATGTTGCGGCGGCAGTTAAAGTCGTGAGCTTTCTCCAGTTCGTTACCTCCTTCTATGTATCCTAAATGCACCGTATAGTTGGCGTATCCTTCCCGGCGTGTAGCATTAGGATTATCGGCAGGGTTGACAGGAGTTTCCGTTCCAATTTCAGTATCACCCACTTGATTCACCCAATATGTCACTTTCAGTCTGAAAGTGACATACGTTGCATAATTCTTCGAATCCACCTCACCGGGCGTCGCACTTCCACTCAGACTTTTGTAAACAGAAGTATTTTCTTTATACGTATTATTGGCAGCATCCATCATATCGGTTTTCCATTCGCGTTCACGGTCGGCATACGGAGAATCGGCAGCGGGGCGTATACCTACATAATCATCAGGCCCCACGGGGGCATATTCAATCGCTGTCTGTTTGTTTTCGAACTGGTAGAAATCGAAAGAAACTCCCTTTGTGACGCCTTCTATACCACCGGCTATCGCTCCGCCGGCTGCCGTCGTAAAGTTCTCCTCCGGTGTAAAATCATACGAGAGGTTCGATTCTCCGTAATTGGTGCTATATCCTTCCCTGTCACCGAAGTATGTAGATACATCGGCAGCGTTTTCCCCTCTTTCCTGTAAGTAAGCGATGATAGGGTTGTTGTACACTTTCCAGCTTACCGGCTCTACGATGATATTCGGATTAGCGGCAATATTGAATTTCACGTAAGAAATCATGCGACGCAGATGAATATATCCCGGCAGCTTGGCAGTAGTAGCGGAGATATATACCGATTCGGGATTTCCCTCTTCACCATACCAAGCAGCAGGGTCGTTTCCCACATTGCTGTCGGCATGATACGAACCACTCATCGCTAGGTTATTGCTACCGGAGAAGTCGATATTCGAAGGGTCGGTCAGCATGAAGGATATACTTTTATATTTTTCCCATGTGTCGGCTTTTTCGAGAAGCGTTTGCAAGACTCCTCCCCTTCCGTCGGCAAGTCCTGCCGCTGCTTTCAAAGCGGCATTGTCGGTAATACCATAATTGTCGGCAACGTTAGCCACCGCCACTACATAACTTACACCCGATTTTGTCTCTATACCGTTCAAAGAGACAGCTGTATGATTGGTATTTAATTCGTCACGGGTATATACATGGCTATATGTACACTGACCGGTGGCAACATTGTAGATACCCACCCACAAGGTGTTCACTCGTCTGGTGTTTTCGTCCGTCATGGCGGCACGCGACATGCCTTTCATCTCATTCAGGTTCACCGAAAGAGTCAGCATCGTAGGTGCTCCCTCTACCCCATTCTCTTGCGAAGCGTATATTTCATCATCACGACAGGAGACGGCAAGCACACCGCCAATTGCCAGTGTCAGCAGCAGGATAACCGCTTTTCTATATAGGTATATCAGTTGTTTCATTGTCCGTTCTAAAAAAAAGTAGATTATTAATTAAATGGAGGAATCTGCGCTATGCCTTCCCCCATGGGGCAAAGTGTGTATTGTATTTCCAATTCGGTACTTGCAGAGGTTATTTCATATCGGTAGATATGATTACGAAGCAGTGCGGAAATATTGTTATCTTCTCCCGCTGTTCCATTTGTATAGGTAGCTAAACGCAGCCGATAGATTTTTTCAACTTTCCCTTCCGGCTCCTGCACAATGACACGCACATACGGACGCACGGCATTCCCGATAGCTGCCAAAGAATACTCCGTAGTATACACCGAAAATACCGAGCAACCATCCTCACGGTTTTCTGTGGCGTTTTCATCTTGATGAAAGTCAATCAACGCATTATTCTGATTATCCGCTAGATAATCACTGTTTGGTGCGCGATAGGCAAGCGATGATGCCATAGTCGGGGCTTCGACTTGCTGCGTTTCAAGCACGCCGTTTCGGTTCCATTGACCGTATGCCGGCAGCACTGTTCCGGTGGCACAATAGCCCAACAATTCCACTTTTTCCACAGAAACACGTCCTGCAGGTGCATTCGCCAAGTTATCAATTATATCGATTTTGTCAATCACTTCTATTTTGGCTAACGCACGTAGCATGTTGATGTCTTTGTTCCCGTTTTCCGGTGAGAGTTCCACGAAACCTTCAGGTCCATTGTTGCCGTTGAATGCTCCTTGCGGAAGAGTGAACTGTTGCAGTCCCGCCATGGGGATGTATTCGCCGTTGGCTTCACCGGGCTGCGAAGGTACCCAACCGATGCTACTCCCGTCGGGAAGTTCCGTATGTGTTGGCAGCGTAAAGGCAACCAATTGGTCGGCAATAGCCTTGATAGTGGTGGTTCCCGGAGCAAGCACGAAAGCGTTCTGCCGATAAGGCTTGCCATTGGCTACGACCATGATATAGAAAGAGAGATTACCGTCGGCAACACGGGCGAAATAGGGTTCGGCAATGGTGGCGCGCACAGTATATGTTACATAGTTGGAGTTGGCGCTTCCTTCCGCCACAGTGATGTCGGCATCGGGGGTAAATTCGCGTAGCAACTTCTGCTCTCCGTCGAAAAGAAGGAAACGTATATCGCGTCCGGCGAGGTTGAGGTAGTTCTCCGGGGCAGTGCCTTTTTCTTCGCCTGAAATGTCGGCGGCACGGGTCTGACGCGTGTGGTTATCCATCGCCGTGCGGGTGACGATGGTGAAGCGCAGCTTCACGGGGTCGGCAGTGTGTTCGGATGCGGGTGTGGTGCAGTTGTCATAGTCGTTGACGCAACTCACGGCAAACAACAACACGGCCGGCAGTATAACAAGCAACCGGACAAGCGTGTGGGGATGTATGGCAAATCGATACTTCATAATTATCGTCGGTTTAGAGTTCAGTGTCTTGCGGTGGAACGACACGCCAGTTGTTGATGTAGATTTTGGCTTTCGCCCATGTTCCGTTTTCGATGAAGAACATCATGGTGTAGTCATCGTAACAGTCGAGGTAGTTCTGGTCGGAATTAGTGCCCTCATATTTGCTTTTCACTAGAAGAAGGTAGCGGATCAGGTCGATGCGGATCACATCTTCTCCGTCAGCGTTGCGCACCACTAGTTTGGGGTGGTGTCCGGCAATGAGTCGTCCGGTGGTCAGTTCAGCAAGCAGTCCGTTGGCTTCGGTCTGTGCGCGGGTAGTTTTTTCTGTGCGGGCTTCCGGTTCGGTGTCGTTTTGGTCGAACGAAGCGGAAGTCAGTTCGGTAGACCACGGGCGATAACTGAACGGAGTGGACGAAATGATGTTGTTGCGATAGTCCATTGCGCTGTTGGATGCTTCGATGGCGAAAGTATATTCGTCGCGCTCCATGGCGGAGCCGTCCATATTTTGCAGCAGGACACTGAGGTGCTTAGTGTCGCGTGTCAGGTAGATGGGGGCAATGTCGACAATGCCGTAGGTGTCGGGGAAGTTGACATCGGTCGCCAATCCGTGGTAGAGACGCGTGATGTCGCGGTCGCTGTATTGATTGGGAGCTGTACCTTGTAGGGGCAGCGTAGCACCGAGGTCGCTGATAGCTGCAGGCGTGCCACCGCCACCTATCACGAACGAAGTAACATTGGCAATAGGCGAGTCGCCTTCACACCAGGCAAGCAGGTCGTATGTGCCGGGCAGGACATTTACTTCCATAAAGAAGTTGTTGTCGGTGGTGAGTTCGCGGTCGGTGGTCTGTTCGGTCACCAATCTGCCTTGCTTGTCGAATACATACAGATGTACACGGGTCACTTGCGGACCGAAAGCATCTCCGCGCAGCATGTTTTTTGTGTAACGGAAGCTCACACGGTAGTGTACCGCGCAGTCTCCTTCGTCGTCGTAGATTGCCGAGTCGCACGATGCAGTTCCCAAAGCAATCATTCCCAGTAACATGCAGGTGTGCCAGATGCGTCGTAATTCTAACATTGTCATAGCGTTATGTTTTTTATTTATTCATTTTTCTGTATATGTGTAGGATTGCCTGCAAGTGGCAATCTCGTTGTTTTCTGTTTCAGTGGAAGGTGTTGCTTGTGGAAGCATGCCTTCGGGATTCTTCGCCGCGATATATGCCCTTGCGGCCAAGGGGATTTTGGAGAATGCCAGGCTCTCCGTGATTTGTGGACGGCAAGCGGAAGCAATGATGCCTTGCTTACAGTGAACGGTTTCTTTAGTGTTAACAACAAGAAAGAAAACAGTGGCGGTGTGGAGTGCGGAAGTGCGCAGACTACCGCCACTGTTCTTGTATCAGTATGTTGTTCGAGAAGTCAATCTCGAATAAGTACGATTACAGATCTACTTTCTGAGATGGTACGATACGCCAGTTCAGAATGTTCAGGCGAGCGGAGATGTAGTAGGAAACTTCATCCATCGGAGGAACAATCGGCTGGTCTCCATCGCGGAGGGCAGTAGCAAGACCTGAGATACTATTAATATTAATATTGTAAGCGTGGTTACGTACGATACCAAATGAACCGGCAGGACAATTTGCAAAATTATATGAGCCGTCGGCATTTTTATAACCATCCCCATATACTCCTTCTGTTGCATTTTTATAAATACCAAGATGTTCAATAGGAATACTAAAGTAGCAAAGTCCCTCACCATATTTACGTGCATAACCAGCAGCAAGAAGGTTGGAGTTTACTTTATCAAGATTATCAGCTGTAATAATCTCATAATCAAGAATATCAGTATCGTAATAATACAGAGCTTCTGTTGGAACTTCCTTAAGTTGAAGAGCTACAAGACGACCGGCAACAGGTTGTCCTTTTATATCACGAACACCTTTAGAAGGATGGTCTACTATAAAGTTTTCTGCCGTTCTAATAGGAGTATACACCCCATCCACTTCTTGAAGAACTACATTTTGATTTTCAAGCATAGCCGCTTTAATACCATTAGAAACTCCGTCAGCATCATCTAAATAAAGATTCCATTTTTTGTCGGTTTTACCATAAAGATAGAATGTAGTTCCTAAAGGCAATGCTTCTCCGTCCGTAGGAGTAACTTGATATTTTCCGACAATGACAGCAGACACAATGGTAGCCTTCGGATTATACTCTTTTGCATCCTGCCATGCTTCTACAGCTGTAGTTGTTTCACGTGCATAGAATGTTCCATTGAAACCGCTCGTGGCATCCCATTCCTTAGAAGGTTGCAAAGTAACAGCTCTACTACCATTGTTACTACCCTTAATTTGATTGTAATTGAAATAATGCAAATCATAAGGATATTGATCTGTATGGGCATTATCTCCTACCACATCAGTAATGTCATCAGAAACTTTCGGATATTCATTCTCAAAGTATGAAGGTGAACACCCCCAATAGCTACGATAGTTATCAGGTTCATTCCACCAACTATCACCCAGTCTACCAACAAGAGCAGCATACCCCGGTTTATAGTTTGCAATTCCGTTTTCTATCAGTCCATATCTTTTGACAGCATAAAGTTCTTGGTCGATTGCATTCGGGCGCCATGCTTCCGGAATAAATGTCAATTGGTAACCCTCTACATCTTCATTCGGAAGGATAGCACCGGGAGCAAGAGTAAGATCGATACGTGCTGCATATCGTTCAACATAAATTTTTATACCTTGTGCATCTGGTTTAGCAGCATCCTCCTGATTGGTATATAGCTGTCCTGTAACAATAGGTGAAGCAATCATACGGGCATATTCTTCACCAGTAATAGGATTTTTACCGTAGTAAACCGAATTACTCATAGGGAAACTGCCATTTACAACAACTGCCTGACGTTTAATTCCTTCCACTTCATCAATCGATGCGTTAATAAGATCTGTTTCATTAATCGGGTTAATGAAACACATGACATAAGCCGGCAAGTTATCTCCTTGACTTAATTCAACAGGAACAGTAGAAGTCCAGATTTTGTTTATAGAGCCTCCTCCTGGTGTGAAAGTTCCTTCATCAATGTCAGCTGCTGTAGGTCTATGTACTTGTCCTGTAGGTTTACCAGCCGCATCATAGAATACAAAAGTCATACTGTTGACTTTGTTTTCTTCAGGTGTACCTGTCTCGAAATTACCCTCAACGGCACGTGTTCCTACCCCTCCCGCACTTGCAATCGTTACGTTCAGATAACGCACCTGGTCGTGGTCAACCGTTGTTTCCTGACCTTGAACTTCGGTCACCAAGTCGTCGGAAGAACAGCTTGCCAGCGACCCCATTGCCAGTGCCATGACAGCACTGAATAATAGATTACTTTTCTTCATAATAATGAATTTAAAAATAGTTATATGAAATACATTTCTTTATTCTATCAATCCCAATTCACGCAGCTGCGCTACGGCTTCCGAAGCCTGACGGACTTCTGCTTTCGATGCATCGTCGAACAAACGGACAGCTTCTACATAGTCGCCACCTTTGGCAGCATAAATGCCACGGGCATACGTTGCTTCGGGAGTATTGCCCGCCTTGGCAAGATAACCTGCCGCGCGTTCTAGTTCATCGCGTCCGAGAGCAATGTTAGCAGCATTGAGATTGGCAACCGGATCGTCCGGATACATACGTACCGCCACTTCAAACACTTCGCAATATTCGTCCGAACCAGGTTCGAGACTCTGTGCCACGACATTCATCTCATGAAGGCTCAGTTTCTGCGGAGCACTCTTCATCACTGCCTTGATTTCCTCTACATTGGTGTAAGAACGAATGGTGTATTCCACCACATAGTCCGAATGGCGAAGCCCCGGATAGACGTTTTCCAACAAAAAGCGGTATTGCTCCGGATAGGCGGACTTGAGTTTCCACTCACGGGCGTCCGGTGTAAGGTTTTCCATGTCGAGAATGGAAAGAATGTCTGCCTTCTGAGCAATGTCAGAGGATTGGACGTAACGGCGCAGCCCTGCCCAGTCTTCCGCTACCCAAGAGGATTTCATAATGGAAGCGTCGAACGTATAAAGCCCGCGAACATAATTGAGCAATGCTTCAGTACGCCCCTTCGCCAAGCGTTCGTTGTTGGCGTAAGGACCTTCGGGCGAAGCGAAACCTTCGATAGAAACGGAGACAATGCGTGTGTCGGCATCGCTGCGCAGTACATCAATCGTATGTCGTATCTTTTGCAATTCTTCGGGGTTGCGGCGATAATCGGGACGGATCTCTGTACGGTTGACGGGGAAGTCGATGTAGGCGGAACCGCGCGCTTCGCGTGTCTTCACCAGTTCTGCAACAGGAGTGACGAAAGCGTATGCGGGCTTGAACACTTTAGGCGTAAAGTCAAGCACTGCCAAGTCTTTACGGTCGTGCGAAACAACGTTGAATCCGCAGCCGCACTCGTCTTCGAAGAGAGACAGCGTGGCTGTCTCCATCCACTGTTCGTAAGGAATGAGGGCAGAGTAGTCTACCACTTTTCCCGGACGACACAAACGGGCACCGTGCGAGAGGTCGCCGTGGCGAAGATTCTGTATGTAGCGGTTACGACCTGCTACGATGACACGCGGAAGTTCCAAATGCCGCTCACCGAAAGTCAGCACGGGCAGGTAGGTAATTTCGCGGTTAGACTTGAGGGTAAGTTCCGACAGGTCAAGCTGCATGGATACAAAAAGGTTATTTTCCGAGCGTTCCACCTTCAGGTCTCTCACACGCGGGTCTTGTTCCGGCAGTGTGCCGGTTGCCGCACTTGCAACGGATATGCCGGCAGTTGCCGTCCCCATTGTTGCCATTACGGCAAGGGCGGCTATCCATATTTTTGGTAATTTCATATCGGTATCACTTGTATTAGCGTGTTAATAATCAGAAAACATATACGAGGTTGACAGCTGCTTTCGTCGGACCTACATAGTTGTGATGTCCCTTACCAGCTCGGCGTCCGCAGCCTACACATTCAAAACGGTCGAAGCGGGTGTAAGCCCAACCTAAGCCGATTTCGGCTTCAAGATTCCAATGCTTTCCCAACAACCAACTATATCCATAGGCTAATCCAAGCCCCCCTATCCATCCTTGGTAGCGATGGGTCTTGAAATTGGCGAAATTAGTACCAAGGAACTTGAAGTCAGTGTCGAGATGTCCCACGTTATACTGCCCAGTGAAGGCATGCAGACCGACAAAATGTCCGCCAAGAGCTTCACAGAACCAATAACGGGCTTCGGGCTGCACCAACCAGTGTTTCCAACGGCGCCCATGTGACAGGTTCCACCCGTTGAAGTCACCACTCAAGTCTATTGACCAACGGGGCGCTACGGAAACTTCGATTCCGGCATTCACATTCAGAAAAGCATCGGATAGCACATTCGTCTTTATTGCCACCTCTTGTGCATTTAGTCTAAAATGCAAAGAAACTGACAAGGCTATCATCAGAAATAAAATCTTGCGTTTCATGTCTTATTTACATTATTATTCTTGATTATTCGTCGTTAATCGGTATTCTTTCGATTGATGTTTTATATTACAATTAAGTATGTACATAGGCAATATTTTTTTGATTTTAGGCTGTCATTTCTACTCATTTTCAATACCTCTCTTGGTAAGAGAAGGATCAGGGTAAGAATATATCTCTAAATAGGTGAGAATGAGAAATAAAAACTGCACAGATGATTACATAATGCGCATTTTAATGTTAAAAATGAAGATAAAGACAAATTAATTTCTGTTTAAAGTTGTTTTTATACGTATTTTGTATACATTTGTAGCAAAGACTACTTCTCTTACCAAGAGATATATTACCACTACTCCTTCTCTTACCAAGAGAAGAATAAAAAATGTAAAACAAACGCACCAAAAGTTTATTCAGGACTGTACTTAAAATAGATGAATTCAGAGTTCAAATAGTAGTTTTAAACAAAGCTGATACTTCTTTAATCCTAAAATAGGAGGAATCAATCGCTGTAACTTAGAATGTCCTAATTCCTTTCTGATAGGAGAATTTAACCTTTCCACCCTCTCATTAATCAAATAAAAGAAGTATATTTGCTTAATTATTAAACTATAAGCAATATGACTATCATCGCCAATCCCATTTACGATGCTGTCTTCAAGTTCTTGATGGAAGACAAGAAAGTCGCCAAGATATTACTTTCCGCATTGCTCAAAAAGGAAATCATAGACCTTGAAATGCGCCGCCACGAGTATACTTCCATGGAACAGACTCGCATCTCACTCTTCCGTATAGACTTCTCAGCAAAGATTCGTGAAGACGACGGCTCCGAACACCTTGTCCTTATCGAACTGCAAAAGACTTGGCTCATCACTGAAACCTTGCGCTTCCGCCAGTATTTAGGCACTCAGTATCTCGACAAGGAGAACATTGTCGAAAAAAAGAACGAGTATGGGCAAAGGCGTACGTATGGTTTGCCCATTATCTCTATCTACATCCTGGGACATCCCTTGGGTGACCTTACCGAACCGGTGGTTTACGTACGCCGCCGCTATCTGGATTATGACGACAATCCTCTTCCTGCTCCCGACCCCTTCATCGAGAGCCTGACTCACGACAGTATCATCGTACAGATTCCTTTCCTCACCGGACGAACTCGCAACCGCCTCGAACGTCTGTTGAGTGTATTCGACCAGGAATATCGTCAGGCTGATAGCGAACACTATCTGGAAATTAATGATGAGCATCTTGATGATGAGGTGAAGTGTGTTGTCCACCGCCTGCTGAAAGCTGCCGCCGCACCCAACGTACGTCGTGCCATGGAGATAGAAGATGAGATTCTTTCTGAAATAGAGGACAGGGATACGACAATTATGATGAAGAATAAGGAAATTGAACAGAAAGAACAGGTAATTGAGCAGAAAGAGCAAGTGATTGAGCAGAAAGAACAAGTGATTGAGCAGAAAGAACAAGTGATTCGTTCAATGGTTAAAATGCTCTGTAACAATGGGACATCGGTTGAAGAGATATCCGAACAACTGTCAATACCAGTGGAACAGATCAAACAATACATCGATTAATATATTATTCTCTTTTGATAAAGATACAAACATTATAAAGATAGCAGCAAGCTGTTCTTACTTACCAAAGTAGCTTGCTGTTATTTTTAAATTGACTCATAATCATATAGATATGAGTAAACTTTTAATAAGGTACTTCCTACTGTTTGCCTTGGGTATCGTTTAATTAACCGTCTCATGCAGAATCTACTAAAAAATAAGAGGACACCGATTTTCGGCGTCCTCTTGAATAATACGTTTTATCCCAATAGAGAGTTAATTAAAAGAGAATGTTTAGAGAGAAATTAAAATATTTATCCTTCTTTATTTGCTTTTCTTCCACCTAACGGAATAGATACTCCGACGAATCCGTTAACAGAGTTAGAGTTCTTTCCTAAGAACATATAGTCAGTTCCGACAAACACAGGACCTAACTTCAGACCCAAACCGAAAGATTTACCAGCTGATTGGATAACTGAATAGCTAAGTGCTACATTGAACCAACTTTTTGGACGGTAGTTCGCAGAGAATGTCAATTCAGTAAGTGCATCGGGTTGTACAAAACGAGTTGTTGACAATGCGCCAACAGCTAGTTTGTTATTGAAGAATCCGTATTCTGCACCTAATACAAGAGTAGAAGCAAGACGAGATTTACGAGACTTGCTTGCTTCTTCCGTTCTAAGTTGCAACATTTCATAGTCAAGTACGTCACCATTACTTACACGATTCAAATAATCTGTCGCTTTATTTGTAAATCCATCAATAACAGCTTGAGCTTGTTGCATAGCATCGGGATCAGAAGGATTGATAGCTGCAAGCTCATTTACATAATCCGAACCTTTCATATCAATTCCACTATTAGCCGTTGCCATTTTTGTACTTCCCTTAGACCATGATATAAATCCTAAATCAAGTATAGACGCAGATACTGTCAAATTATCCATAATCTTATATGAAGCACCTAAGTCGATACCAAAACCATAACCTGCAATTCCCATATCTCCAGCATCAAAATCAAAATCACTGATATAATCTTGACCTTCTTCCTGTACTAAGTTCAACCCTTTAAAAGAACTTTCCAAACTAGCACCAACAGCCAATTCTGCTTTATAGCTGCCAATTTCATTCTTCAACTGGTTTATTTGAGAAATATCAGTAATCTGCATATTTTCAAACTCCTGCATACGCGTGCTACTAGGCAGGACTGCATTCATGTATGCTTTATTTATCTTCAATTCCATATTACCAATTCCTAATAAAGCTTTCACTCTAGCACCCACTGTCAAACGGTTATTTATTTGACGAGAGAGTCCAAGACCAACTTCCGTATATGCCTGTATGTTCAATTGCTGACCACCGATATTAAATTGTTGGTCTTGCCAAGTTGTTTCAAGTCCGTCCATATCATGTAAAAACTGGAACATAGATTTTGTCAAGTTAGCACCGATATCCGTACGCAGACCGATATTGAATGACCAGAAGTTTTTACCTTTATACCATCCTGCAGAGAGAATCTCCGTACTGAAGTTCACATTCAGCTTATTGTTATCTTTCAGACGGTTCATAAAATCCGGTTTAGTATAGAAATCGTCACCATTATCAATGATATCGATGATATCTTGATAACCCAATGAAGTAGAACTGACAGTTGCATTGACAGCACCAATTACTGGAAGGTTGAAATAACCTTTCGTCGGTGTTAAAGCCGGATTCAGTTGTTGACGATAATGGGCACCTTCCATGAAATAAGAAGTACGTAAAAACTGTGCATTTGCAGAAAGAGTGCAAACCAACATCATAAAAAACACCCCAATGATTTTAGAAGACCATAATAGTTTGTTCGTTGCCATGATTTTAAACTTTTTAATTCTTATTATTGTTTGCAAAGATATAGCATTCCAATAACAAATAAAAGCACTAAGCAACACTTTTTTAGCCTAAACAAAGTAAATTCAAGGTTATCCGTAACAAATTCGTGCTTATTATGCAAAAAAATGTATAATGTTTTGCTAAATGAAATAAAGCAACTTTAGAAGTTTAAAGTCAGCTGTCCATCTCCTAATAGATTGAACGTCATTCGATGATAAGGGGTGGTTCCACGTTCAGCAATGGCAGCGCGATGTTTTTTAGTTGGGTAGCCTTTATTGCGATCCCAATCATAATAAGGGAACTCATCGTGAAGACGGTTCATATAATCGTCTCTGTATGTCTTGGCTAAAATAGAAGCCGCAGCTATTGAAAGATATTTCCCGTCGCCTTTCACCACTGTGGTATGAGGGATGTCGGGATATTTAGTGAAACGGTTTCCGTCGATTAGTAAATGTTGCGGGCGAGTAGACAGTTGATCCACTGCACGATGCATGGCCAGGAAAGAAGCCCGCAGGATATTTATTTCATCAATTTCCTCCGGTGACACGATGCCGACTGCCCAGGCTATGGCTTCCTTTTCTATTACCTCACGCAGTGCATAACGTTGCTTTTCCGTCAGTTGCTTGGAATCATTCAACAGTTCATTCTTAAAATCCTTCGGAAGAATAACTGCAGCAGCGTATACCGCTCCCGCCAAACATCCACGGCCAGCCTCATCACATCCGGCTTCAATCAGATTCTCGTTTAAGTAAGGTAATAACATATTTATCAATTCTATTTTGACGCAAAGGTAATTCAAATTAAAAAAGGAGATCTGTTTTGTCTCCTTTTTCTTACTTCTTTCCTGCTTTTTAGAATAAATTCCAAATAACGGCAAGCCCTGCCATTACAATCAATGCCTACTATAAAGTTGAAAAAACATAAAAACATCTGTCACCTGCAACGAAACGCGTGTAATGCGCTAGTTAATAAACAGTTGGAGTGTGGCAGATACCTGTAGCAGATACGTTGCAGATAAAGTATCTCAAACTGTCCTCCTCCCTACTAGAGAAGATTTCAAATTTCATTTCTCATATTCTCATTGATGACTTATAAACAACAAATAATCAAGTAAATAGCTTATGAGAAATACTTTCTAACATGGCATTTCTCATAAGTTTGCCCGTATTTTAGCTTAAAATCCACCTTATTCTCATAGTATTTCAAGGTATTTCTCATAGTCAACTACTATCTTTCTCCCCTTTTTCACGGTTGAAGATAAACTAGTTCCGATTGTCCCATATATTGTGGGAAAGTATTCCCTCATATTATGGGAATTTGTTCCCACAAAATAAGGGAATCTTTTCCCAGTTAATAGGGAATACTTTCCCACAATATATGGGACAAAGAGAATCTGTACTTCTCCGGTAATTGTTGACTAGTTGTTTCTTTATTCTTGTTACAGATGGACTGACAAGGACACTATGAGAAATGAACTATTTCACCACAGAGGACACAGAGGACACGGAGGTTTCAGAGTTCTAATTCAGGAATAATCATAACCTCTGTGTCCTCCGTGTCCTCTGTGGTGAATAATAGTCAATAACTATCTGCCATTCTCTGCTTATTCTGCTGTACAAACTCTGTAGGAGTAACTCCAAATTGTTTCTGAAATACTTTAGCGAAGTAAGAAGGTGACTGAAACCCTACCCTGTCACAAATTTCATTGATGCGCAGTTCTCCCTCCTGCAACAATTCCGCAGCATGTTTTAGCCGGATGATACGGATAAAGTCGAGTGAAGAAAGGTCGGTCAGTGCCTTAATCTTACGGTGAAGGCTGGAGCGGGACATATTCATAGCTGCAGCCAATGCTTCCACATTATAGTTGGCATCGGAAAGATTCTCACGTACTTTGGCTATCAATTGAGACATCAGTTGTTCGTCTGCCCGTGACATGGCATCCCCTTGCGGAGTGCAGGCGCCGTATGTAATCTGATTAATAAACATCTCATGCGTACGGTGGGATTCGCGCTCACGCGCCAGTTCCGCCAATAACTGCTGTTCACGTATCTTCTGCACTTCACGGCGGCGATAGGCACGAAGAGACAGTACAAAACTACCGGATACAACAATAATATAGATAAAGTACGCCCACACTGTACGCCACCAGGGTGGAAGAATACGTACCGATAAAGTGGCTTCTTCCTGATTCCAGACACCATCATTATTACTGCCACGCACACGAAACAGATAGTCTCCCGGCGGAAGCTGGGCATAAGACGCAGTATGTGCAGCAGACGTATAGTTCCAGTCGTTGTCTATACCTTCCATTTTATAAGCATAGCGGTTTGCGCCCGGCGATGTATAACTTAAAGCAACGAAATCAAAGCCGACATTAGAACGGTAAGGCAATTGCACGCCATCTGCCGGGAAAGGAGTTTCACGTCCTTGTACATACATTCCGGTGATGTAAACCGGAGGAACAAACGTATTCCGGCGGACAATCTGCGGATTAAAAGAGACAAGTCCGTTGATGGTTCCCATCCAGATAGTCCCATCAGAGGCAGCCAAAGCCGATTTATAATTAAACTGATTATCAGGCAGCCCATCGTTTCGGGTAAAGATTTGCAGGCTATCTGTTTCCGGATGAAGGCAAACCAGTCCACGGTCTGTTCCGAACCAGATGCGATGTTGTGCGTCTTCCACCACTTTATAGGTCACGTTGTCCGGCAGACCATTCGCTTTAGTGTATGTTCGGAACCTGCCCGTTTCGGGGTTAAAACACAATAACCCTCCCCGATCCGTAGAAAACCAGAGCAGACCTTTGCTATCCTCCGTTATGCCTGTCACTTCATTCGTTCCGATAGAGGTGCTGTCTCCCGGTACACATTGATACTTGACCATCTGATCCGTCTGCGGATTATACCGGAGTATGCCATTACCCATTGTTGCAACCCATATATTGCCGGATTTATCTTCGAGGATGTCACGCATATAAGCATAACCGAATTGTTCCATCTTCTCAAAAGTCCGCCCTTTGTCGGCCGAACGGAAGATGTTCCAACCATCGCCCAGCCAGATGACTCCCCCACGGTCACGGTAAAGGGCAAACACCGAACCTTCACTGATGCCGAGTTGTGCGGGATAGAATGTATGCACCTGCCCTCGGAAAATATTTGTGGTAGAAATGGCAGAGGAGGCAACAGATACAGGAGAAACAGGAGATACAGTAGAAGAAGTCAAAGATGAAAAAGCGGAAGAAGAAGTCGAAGGAAAAGAAGAAACCGAAGAAGAAGCGGAAGAGCCTGCCTCCGGAATGATCAGATCAATACCTCCTTTAAAGTAACCCGCCCCGACTAAATCATCCGAAGCAAACAAGCTTAACACATTCTGACGGTCCGGTGACTCGGGAACTTTTACGAAAGCCTGCGCCTTCGGATTCCAATAACAAACCCCGCCATCCTGCGTACTAATCCACACTGTACCGTCTTTTCCTTCCGCCAATTCACTGATGCGACGTCCGCAGACCGTACCGGGTGCTCCTGGAAGATAAACAGAAAAGTCGAGCGAGCGTACAGGCAGGTAACTGGCTCCTCCAAATTGCGTACAAATCCAGGTTCCTCCTTCACGATCGCGATAAATCTTATCCACGATAGCATCTCCAAGCCCATACTTTCCTCCGGCATCGGCAGGGATATGTTGCACACTATTCTGTTTCTCATCAATCACATAAACACCATTTTGAGTTCCCACCCATAATTCGTCTCCGAAGCAAACGGCATAACGAATAATCTTCCGATGCACTTGCGGCACAGGGAACACGCTCACCTCCCCTGTCTTTTTATTGAACCGTTTCAATTCCTCTTCATGCACGCCGACAATCAGTTCATCGCCATAATCACAAAGAGTAAATATGAAATCTCCTTTAAGCGCCTCTGTGGCATACGCCACAAACTTATCCTGTTCCGGGCTATAACGGTAGATCCCCGCTCCGTACGTACCGACCCAAACCGTACCGTCTTTATCCACACAGATGGATTGCGGAAAGTCCTTGCTTTTATCTTTGCCGGGACAAGGAATGTAGCGGAACAGCTTCCCCGTCTCCACCTGATAGCGGAAAACTCCCTGATTGGGCGCATTCACCCATATATTGCCCGAATGGTCTGCCAGTATATCCTCAATCCAGTTGTATCTGATTTGTTCTCCGCTCTCTGTACGGGCATCAAAAAAAGAAAATTTCCCGGTGGCAAGGTCTTGAATATAGACACCATCGTCCGTGCCTACCCACAACTGCCGGTGATTATCTTCAAAAAGAGCGGATATGACCTGATTGCCATGTTGCAAAGTCTCGTCATAGCAATTATACAGTTTCATCGACACTCCGTCGTAACGGTTAAGTCCATTGCGGGTACCCAACCAGATAAAACCGTAACTATCTTGAATAATAGACTTGACATGACTGTTCGAAAGACCGCTTCCACCATCTACACGGATAAAATTATACTGCCCCGTCGCGGCAAAGTCCGGAAGGAAGAAACAAACAGAAAGAAGAAAAAGCAGCAGATTCCTTTTCATACACAGATATTAGATAGCGACAAATATAGTTTTTTTTACGCTAAATGCATAGGAAGGATGAAACATTTGTTGCAAGGATAGCAATAAATGTCGCACCACAAAGGCGCTATCATACATTTGAAACATCTCTTGCACATCTTGACAAAAGAGAGTATAGCCGCCTGTTTCTACTCCCCCTATCTTTGCCTTCGTCAAAACGACACAACCGACGTGAACTTCCAAAATCTTAAAATAAATACAAGTGATGAAAAAAGTAACCTTTAGTTGCCTTGCTCTAGCAATCCTCTTGCAACTGATCCCCTCCAACGGGAATGCAGCGGTCATTCGAGATCAAAAGAAAAAGACAAACCGCACCGCAATGAAGCAGGATACGATTCCTGCCAATCCCTCAAAAGAATCTGCCAACCCCGCTAAAAAAGAAGCGGAAGAAGGCGAACGCAATGTAATGCTGAATGCTTCCGACGCCAACAAACCCCGCGAAATTCAAATCGGGCTTCCCAGCGAGGACGTTAATGTATATGAGAATGGGCTTCCTGCCGTATATTCCTCGGCCGTTCACAAGCTCGCCGCCCATTGGCGCAGCGACAGCAGTCTGGGAGAAGTGGGACTTTTATCTCCTTCCGAGTCCGCCATCACCACCGGTAACATCGCTTACTCCGTCAACTCCTTCAGCAAACTGGGACAAAAAAATTTCCAAGGTATCTTCAACTACCGGACCAATCATTTCGGGATGCAGAACTTCGATTTCAATGTTTCAGGAGCCATCAACGACCATTGGCTCTACACCGCAAGCATCTACCAGAACTTCGATCCGGGAAGCTTCGACCTCAAATTTACAAACTACACAGACCGCACCGAGATCTATCATGCCGGCCTGACCCGCCTCTTCAACAACGGACGGGGAAAAATATCCCTGCTCTACAAACATTCTCGCAGTGAGAACCCGGGCAGTTATGCCAACGCGGCTCCCTTTATCTATGTCGGCGACGGCTCGGTGAAAGAGATAGAAGGCTTCAAACTGGGAACGAATTCGTATGTCCCGCAAAGCGGTTCTTTTGAATACATGGATGTGAAAGACGGAAAAATGAGAACATGGAATTTAGGCGATGGCTCGGAAAACCGTTCCAATGAAATAGCACTGATTACCGATTATCGTTTCCAAAACGACCTGCTGTGGAAATTCAACCTGAAATATATGGATGCCCCACGTGCCAACTATGTGGATTTCGGAGGAAGCACCATCAGCGAAGTAACTGCCGACGCTGGTTTTACATTATCCAACGGTCATCCGTATGAAGGACTGGCAGAAGGCCGCCGCACCTGGCTGCACATAGGTAAAGTGAAAAACTTCCTGATTACTTCGGAACTAAACAAGACTTTCGGCAACCATGATTTGCGCCTGGGATTGAACGAATGGTATTATCATCTTGACTACCACTCCTCTTCTCTGCAATGGATGGCTACCGTAGAGAACTATCCGCAACTGCTCACTTCCACCGCAACAAGTTCCCTGGACCCCACACTGACCGGTCAACGCGTGCAGACATACGGCTACAACGAGCTTAGCCCCGAATATACAATGGGATATGAAAACAAACTCGCCCTCTACCTTACAGACAACTGGCAGGTAACTCCCCAATTTAATATCTACTATGGCGGACGCCTCGAATATTACCGGATGAGCGCCGACCAGATATCCGCTTCCCGTTTCCCGAACTTCCACATCGGCGACTTTACCACTTATCATAAAGAGAAAGAAACAGGAAATATCATCGCCACCCCGCGCAGTGTTCATCCTGCCAAAGTGGTAAAAGACAAACTGAACTATGCCGCCACGCTCCGCGCCACTTACAACGTAACCCGGCAATTCGGACTGACTGCCGACGGAACAGTAGCCACCCGCTTCCCCCGTATTAACGAATACGCCGGAACAGGTCCTACGGAAGAACAATACAAGCGGGTCACCATACCGTTGATCCGTGGCGGTCTGTTCTACAAGAACCATTGGATCAACCTCACCTCTATGGTGACCTATATCTCTAAATCCAATAACATCGACCAACAAAACCTCACGAAACCGGGAACGGAAGAAGGAAAGACCGTATTGCTTATCTATAATATCAAAACACTGGGATGGACCACCTCTGCCGAGATCGACCCGTTCAAAGGTTTCCATCTGCATACCCTGTTCACGTATCAGAAGCCTGTTTACAAGAACTATAACGCAAGTGTCACTTTCAACGACGGCTCGGAGATGTCTGTCAATGCCAACGGAATGATTGTAAAAGAGATCCCGCAGGTACTTGTCGAACTCGACCCAAGCTATAACATCACGAAAGACTTACGCCTCTGGCTTAGTTTCCGCTATTTCGGCAAGACGTACGCCAATCTTCAGGAAGCGCTCTACTTCAACGGCCGCTGGGAAACGTTCGGAGGAATCAACTGGAACGTAAACAAACACCTGTCTCTGGGTGCAACAGTCATCAACTTCCTGAATCAGAAAGGAGCCAGCGGAACCATCAACGGTTCGGAACTGATTACGAAAGAAGAAGCTGACCAGTACGCCGGAAATTATATGAGTGGAAATTATTTACGCCCATTCACCGTAGAATTTAGCGCAAGCATCAAATTCTAGTTCATACCAAACGAATTATAACTATCTTTGTGGCATTATATGCCCACAAACTAACTAATACCTAATTAATTATTAAAAACCATGAAGAAACTTTTCGTATTACTTATGGCATTGTTTACCCTGGCACAAGTGAACGCCCAGGAAAAGAACGTTATCCGCATCGCAACGGACAACACCGACTTAATTCTCCAAGTAGCTCCCAACGGACGACTTTATCAGGCTTATCTGGGCGATAAGTTGCTGAACGAGAAAGACATCAACAACTTTTCTCCATACGTGAAAGGAGGCAGTGACGGCAGCGTATCCACCCGTGGATGGGAAGTATATCCGGGCTCCGGCGCCGAGGATTATTTTGAACCGGCTGTAGCAATCACGCACAATGATGGAAACCCAAGCACGATTCTCCGTTATGTATCTTCCGAGCAAAAAGCAGTGGCAGGCGGCACGGAGACAGTCATCCAACTGAAAGACGATCAGTACCCGGTGGAAGTCACGCTGCATTACATCGCTTATCCGAAAGAAAACGTCATCAAGACGTGGAGTGAAATCAAACATACTGAAAAGAAACCTGTCACCATCTGGCGTTATGCTTCAACGATGCTTTATTTCTCCGGAAACGAGTATTATCTGACTGAATTCAGCAGCGACTGGGCTAAAGAAGCACAAATGAGCACGCAACCTCTATTGTTCGGCAAAAAGGTGATCGACACCAAACTGGGAAGCCGTGCCGCCATGCATACCCACCCGTTCTTCGAACTTGGTTTTGAACAACCGGCACAAGAAACACAAGGACGTGCCATGTTAGGGACGATCGGATGGACAGGCAACTTCCAGTTTACCTTTGAAGTGGACAACGTAGGCAATCTCCGCGTTATCCCCGCCATCAACCCGTATGCATCTGATTATGAACTAAAACCGAACGAAGTATTTACCACTCCCGAATTCATCTTTACTTTCAGCAACAACGGTACGGGCGAAGCCAGCCGCAACCTCCACGCATGGGCACGCAACTACCAACTGAAAGACGGACAAGGCGACCGCATGACTTTATTGAACAACTGGGAAAATACGTACTTCAAATTCGATGAGAAACTGCTTGCCGAACTGATGAAAGAAGCCAAACATCTCGGTGTAGACATGTTCTTGTTGGATGATGGCTGGTTCGGCAACAAGCATCCGCGCAACAGCGACAATGCCGGACTGGGTGACTGGGAAGTGATGAAATCCAAACTCCCGGGCGGTATTCCCGCACTCGTGAAGTCTGCCAAAGAAGCCGGAGTGAAATTCGGTATCTGGATCGAACCGGAGATGATAAACCCCAAAAGTGAATTGTTCGAGAAGCATCCTGACTGGGCTATCACTCTGCCCAACCGCGAAACATACTATTACCGTAACCAACTGGTGCTTGACCTTAGCAATCCGAAAGTACAGGATTTTGTGTTTGGCGTAGTGGATAACATCCTGACAGCGAACCCGGAAGTGGCTTTCTTTAAATGGGACTGCAACTCTCCCATCACCAATATTTATTCTCCCTATTTGAAGAATAAACAAGGACAACTTTATATCGACCATGTACGTGGTATATATAATGTATTGGAACGTATCAAAGACAAATATCCGAACGTACCGATGATGCTTTGCTCCGGCGGTGGCGCCCGTTGCGACTACGAAGCATTGAAATACTTCACAGAATTCTGGTGCAGCGATAATACAGACCCGATAGAGCGCCTGTTTATCCAATGGGGATTCTCACAAATCTTCCCTGCAAAAGCAATGGACGCACACGTAACCAGCTGGAACAAAAAGACAAGCGTGAAATTCCGTACCGATGTAGCAAGTATGTGTAAACTGGGCTTCGACCTCGGACTGAAAGAGCTGAATGCGGACGAACAGACTTTTTGCCAAAACGCAGTTGCCAACTGGACACGTCTGAAGAAAGTAATTCTGGATGGTGACCAGTACAGACTGGTTTCTCCATACGATGGTAATCACATGTCTGTCATGTACGCCGCACCGGATAAGAACAAAGCAGTGCTTTATACCTATGATATCCACCCACGTTTCAGCGAGAAGCTGCTCCCGGTTAAACTTCAGGGACTGAATGCGAGGAAAATGTATAAGGTGAAAGAAATCAACTTGATGCCGAACTCTAAATCGAATCTTGCTGCCAATGAGAAGACTTATTCAGGAGATTATCTGATGAAAGTGGGAATCAATGCTTTCACTACCAATCAGGCTTTCAGCCGTGTGATTGAAATTACAGCTGAATAAAAAAAGTTGCAGCTATACCACCCAACGGTATAGCTGCAATTGATGTTAAAGAGAGAGAATTTATATAATATGAGCATGGTCTCACGACCCTCCTAATATTCTATGAATATTTTGTTACTTTACCTATTAGACGCACCAAAGCTCAAATCACTGCACTTAAAGGCATCTTTTTTAGTTAAAGAATAAAAAAAGCCGCCATTCCACAGGAATAGCAGCTTATATTGTTAGAACATCTTGCTGACGCGTTCAATTCCCGCCACCAATGTATCTATTTCCGATTTTGTATTGTACATGGCAAACGAAGCCCGTACAGTTCCTTCTATACCAAGACGTTGCATGAGAGGTTGTGCGCAATGATGTCCTGTCCTCACGGCAATACCCAAACGATCCAACAACGTTCCGAGATCAAAATGATGGATATCTCCTACCAGAAAGGAGATGACTGCTCCCCGTTCGGCTGCTTCACCAAATATACGCATCCGGGGAATCTCTTTCAGCCGTTGCAAAGCGTAAGTTGTCAGTTCATGCTCATGGGCGGCTATCTGCTCAAGTCCATATCCATTCACGTAATCAAGGGCTTTTGCTAGTCCGGTAGTTCCGACGTAGTCGGGCGTACCGGCTTCAAACTTGAAAGGAAGTTCGTTGAAAGTGGTCTTCTCAAAAGAGACATGCTGAATCATCTCTCCTCCTCCCTGATAAGGCGGAAGGCGGTCTAACCACTCTTCTTTTCCATAAAGCACTCCGACACCTGTCGGACCATATATTTTATGGGCAGAGAACACCAGAAAATCAGCATCCAACTCCTGTACGTCCACTTTCATGTGAGGGATAGACTGTGCAGCGTCTATCAAACAAGGTACGCCGTGCACATGAGCCGTTGCAATCATTTCTTTCACCGGATTTACCGTACCCAGCACATTCGAAACATGAACCACACTGACTATTTTCGTTCGTTCGGAAAATAGTTTTTCGTATTCATCCAGCAAGAGTTCGCCTTTGTCATTCATTGGAATCACTTTGATGGCAATTCCCTTGCGGGCAGCCAACAGTTGCCAGGGAACGATGTTACTGTGATGTTCCATCACGGAAAGAATCACTTCATCCCCCTCTTCCATAAATTCGTCGCCAAAACTGGAAACAAGCAGGTTGATGCTTTCCGTCGTTCCGCGGGTGAAGACAACTTCGTTCGTGCTACGGGCGTTGATAAACTGACGCACCGTTTCACGGGAAGCCTCATGCAATTCCGTAGCTTGTTGCGAAAGATAATGCACACCGCGATGCACATTGGCATTTACGGAATAATACTCATCCACCAACGCATCAACTACCAGACGGGGTTTCTGCGTCGTCGCACCGTTGTCGAAATAAACCAAAGGTTTACCGTAAACCGTACGGCTCAATATCGGAAAATCCTCACGTATCTTTTGAATATCCACGTTTATTAATTATTAGTGGTTACTTACAAATGGCACAGCCCTGACATCTGTTCAGCTCGCCACGGAAACGTTTCTCTACCAATAGATGCAGGCGGTCTTTCAGTGCCTCCAAACGGATGGTATCAATCACTTCATTGACAAATGCGAACATCAATAACAAACGGGCTTCTTTCTCTGCAATACCTCGTGAACGCATATAGAATAATGCCCCTTCATCCAACTGACCTACCGTTGCTCCATGCGAACATTTCACATCATCCGCATAAATCTCCAATTGAGGTTGTGTGTACATTCTCGCATCACGCGTAGCACAAAGATTCCGGTTAGTCTGCTGGGAGTTCGTATGTTGCGCATCGGGACGCACCAATACCAATCCGGCAAACGCACCTACCGACTGATCGTCGAGTACGTACTTGAACAGCTCATTGCTGGTGCAGTTCGGTACGGCATGGTCGATACTTGTATGATTGTCTACATGCTGGTTCTTATCGGCAATTGCCATGCCACAGAGGTTTATCTCGGCTCCTTCTCCTGCCAACAATACTTCAGTGGTGTTGCGGGTAGTACCATTATGCAAGGTCATTCCATTCAACAATACATTGCTGTTTGCCTCCTGCTTTACATACAGGTTACTGATACGAACGGTGCTTGTATGTGTTTCTTCCAGTTCATACATATCGAATACCGTGTTCTCACCTGCAAATACTTCAATCACCTGTGTTGCCAGGAAGTTCACGTTATCCATTGCATGGTCACAAATCAACAGACGGGCTTGCGCGCCATCCTCCAGGATGATTAGTACGCGGCGGTTCACCATGAAGTTGACATCTGCACGCAGGATATTTACCAGCTGGATCGGTTTTTCTACCACTACATTCTTCGGCACATAAAATACAACACCGTCTTGCGCAAAAGCTGTATTGAAAGCAGTCACCCCATCTTTGGAAGTATCTGCCAACTGACCGTAATACTTCTTCACCAATTCCGGATGCTGCTCCGCCACTTCTTTCAGGCTGCCGAAAATCACACCTTCCGGCAGATTGACTTTAGGAAGTGCTCTATTATAAAATGCGTCATTTACCACAAAATACAGGGCAGTACTCATATTCGGCACATCGCACTTAAACACTTCATACGGATTGACCGGAATAGCCAGACGATTCAAGTTCAAACCATAATCCGGTTCAAAATACTTGCTCACATCCGTATATTTGTACTTCTCCATCTTACGGGTTGGAAATCCGAGCCGCTCAAAATCGGCAAATGCAGCTGCACGAGGCACATTTAGCACTTCGGCGCTATGCTTGCAGATCATTGCTTCCGTCTGTGAGAAGAGGTCTATATATTGTTGTTCAACTATCATAACTTATTATTTGTTATTCTCCTACTTCTTTCTTGATCCAATCATATCCTTTTTCTTCCAGTTCCAGTGCAAGTTCCGGTCCGGCAGTTTTTACGATACGACCTTTATAAAGGACATGTACAATATCAGGTTTGATATAATCAAGCAAACGTTGGTAGTGAGTAATAACGATCGTGCTTGTTTCAGGAGTTTTCAGTTTGTTCACTCCTTCCGCAACAATACGAAGCGCATCAATATCCAAACCGGAGTCTGTTTCATCGAGGATGCTCAACCGAGGTTCCAACATAGCCATCTGGAAGATCTCGTTCCGTTTCTTTTCACCACCCGAAAAGCCTTCATTCACCGAGCGGTTAGCCAATTTATTATCCAACTCTACTACCGCACGTTTCTCACGCATCAGTTTCAGAAACTCACTGGCTGTCAGCGCAGGCAGACCTTTATATTTGCGTTGCTCATTCACAGCAGCACGCATAAAGTTGACCATGCTCACACCCGGAATCTCTACCGGATACTGGAAACTAAGAAAGATCCCTTCATGGCTACGATCTTCAGGACTCAACTCCAACAGGTTCTTTCCATAAAACGTGACCGAACCTTTTGTTACCTCAAAAGCCGGATTTCCCACCAATACGGAAGAAAGCGTACTTTTACCGGAACCATTCGGCCCCATAATAGCGTGCACCTCACCGGGGTTCACCGTCAGGTTAATACCCTTCAATATCTCTTTGCCATTAATGCTGGCATGCAGGTCTTTTATTTCTAACATGATTATATGTACTATTTTTCCATTTACTATTTACTATTAAAACCCCATACTACCGACAATTTACCACCATAAGCGCGCAGCCAAATAGTAAATCGTAAATTGCCAACTAGTAAATCACCCCACGCTTCCTTCCAATGAGATAGTAAGCAACTTCTGTGCTTCTACCGCAAATTCCATCGGAAGTTTATTCAATACTTCTTTTGCATATCCGTTCACAATAAGTCCGATAGCGTCTTCTGTCGGAATACCGCGCTGGTTGCAATAGAATATCTGGTCTTCACTGATCTTGCTCGTTGTGGCTTCATGTTCCACCACTGCCGTTTCATTGTGAATATCCATATAAGGGAAAGTATGCGCACCGCATTTATCTCCCAACAAGAGAGAATCACACTGGCTATAATTACGAGCATTATCCGCTTTCTCCGCCACACGTACCAACCCACGATAAGAATTCTCACTATGTCCGGCGGAAATTCCTTTACTTACAATCGTACTGCGGGTGTTCTTGCCCAGATGAATCATTTTCGTTCCGGTATCAGCCTGCTGATAGTTGTTCGTTACAGCTACAGAATAGAATTCAGCGGTCGAGTTATCGCCCGTCAGAATACAGGAAGGGTATTTCCAGGTGATGGCCGAACCGGTTTCCACTTGTGTCCAGGATAATTTACTATCCACTCCCTTGCAGTTACCGCGTTTAGTCACAAAGTTGTATACACCGCCCTTACCTTCTGCATCGCCCGGATACCAGTTCTGAACAGTGCTATATTTTACCTCTGCACGGTCGTGCACGATTATCTCAACGATAGCGGCATGCAACTGATTTTCATCCCGCATCGGCGCCGTACATCCTTCCAGATAAGAAACGTACGAATCGTCGTCCGCCACAATCAGCGTACGTTCAAACTGCCCCGTGTTACGGGCATTGATACGGAAATAAGTGGAAAGTTCCATCGGACAACGTACTCCTTTCGGAATATACACAAAAGAGCCGTCGGAAAAGACAGCGGAGTTCAACGCGGCAAAGAAATTATCCCGGTAACCTACCACCGAACCCATATATTTCTTCACCAAATCGGGATGTTCCCGCACGGCTTCACTGAACGAGCAGAAGATAATTCCTTTCTCCATCAACGTTTCCTTGAAAGTTGTCTTTACGGAAACGGAGTCCATAACGGCATCCACCGCCATTCCGCTAAGAGCCATCTGTTCTTCCAAAGGAATACCCAGCTTATTAAACGTCTTTATCAATTCAGGATCGACTTCCTCCATGCTCTTCGGTCCTTCTTTCTTCTTCGTCGGATCGGCATAATAAGAAATCGCCTGATAGTCAATTTCAGGGATACGGAGATGTGCCCAAGTCGGCATCTCCAGCGTCAGCCAGTGGCGATACGCTTTCAGGCGAAACTCCAGCAACCACTCCGGTTCGTCTTTTTTCGATGAAATCAGACGAATGACATCTTCATTAAGTCCACGCTCAATGATGTCTGTATGCACCTCTGTGGTGAAGCCGTATTTATATTTCTCCTCCGCAAATTTCCGGACAAACTCATTATCAGTCTTCTTTTCGAGTTCGTCTTTCTGATTGGGTTTCATTTTATTGGGTTCTTCTTGTTGCATCTTTATTCTCTAATATATATTGTTGCGTCATATTCTTCGCAGCAGGGAAAAAGATCCCCGCAAACGTTTCCATCGGATAATATAACAAAGATTCTTCCTTTTTTGTTGCACTAATTAACTTATTATCGCTGTCTACAAACTCTATCGCACCGATCACTACACTTGTTAACAACAGAAACTTAAGTGCTCCCAGTCCACTTCCTAACCAGCGGTTCAGCCAGTTCAGCGAGATTGCTTGCATTGCTTTTGTCAATAACGAAGCTATCAGTACAAAAATCAACGGCACGGCAATCCAGATCATGATAAAAGCCAACACCTGCGCAACTGTCATCGAATCCGTCACTGTCGGGCAAAGTTTCTCCGCCAAAGAGACATACAAAGCTTTCGCCGCCAGCAGCCCGACTATTAACCCCAAAATAGAAGCCAACTGACGGATAAAGCCTTTTACAAAGCCTACCACCGCTCCAGCGCCTATTACAATCAGGATAATGATATCAATCGTTGCCACGTTGTGATTTATGATTTGTGATTTATAATTTATGTTTCTGTGATTTATGATCTATGATTTATATTTCTGTCAGGTGATAAAACAATAAAGTGGTAAGGTGGTGTCCCATATAAAATAGTACCACATTACCACCCATCTATTGTTTCAACCATTACTTTACGAATGGCCTTATACCCTTATAATTCATAAATCATAACTCATAAAGTCTGTTTCACTTCTATTTCTTCGAATGTCTCGATCATATCGCCTACCTTCATGTCGTTGCAGTTCACCAGACTGATACCACACTCGAAGTTTGTACCTACTTCCTTCACATCGTCCTTGAAGCGTTTCAATGCGTTGATGTTTCCGGTAAAGATTACGATACCATCGCGGATCAAACGAGCCTTGTCGCTTCGTTTCACCTTTCCGGTCTTCACCATTGCACCGGCTACCAAACCCACCTTCGTGATGTTGAATACTTCGCGGATTTCGATAGTTGCCGTGATTTGTTCCTTCAATTCCGGAGCCAACATACCTTCCATAGCAGACTTCACCTCTTCGATTGCATCGTAGATGACAGAGTACTTACGGATGTCGACACCTTCCTGTTCAGCCATTTTAGCAGCAGCACCCGAAGGACGTACCTGGAATCCGACGATAATCGCATCCGAAGCGGCAGCCAGAGAAACATCCGATTCGGAAATTGCTCCCACACCCTTATGGATGACATTTACCTGGATTTGTTCCGTAGACAATTTGATCAACGAGTCGCTCAATGCCTCAACAGAACCGTCCACGTCACCCTTAACGATGATGTTCAATTCCTGGAAGTTACCCAAAGCAATACGACGACCCAACTCATCCAACGTAAGGATCTTCTGCGTACGCAAGCCCTGTTCACGAGCCAACTGCTCACGTTTGTTGGTGATTTCACGAGCTTCCTGATCGGTTTCAACCACGTGGAATGTATCACCTGCAGCTGGTGCACCGTTCAATCCCAATACCAAAGCCGGTTCGGAAGGTCCTGCTTCCTTGATACGTTGGTTACGTTCGTTGAACATAGCCTTCACACGTCCGTAACTAGTTCCTGCCAGTATGATGTCTCCCACTTTCAGAGTACCGTTAGATACCAATACAGTAGCTACATATCCACGTCCCTTATCCAATGAAGATTCGATGATGGAACCCGTAGCATTACGGTCCGGATTTGCTTTCAAGTCGAGCATTTCTGCTTCGAGCAATACTTTTTCCATCAAATCTTCCACACCTATACCCTTCTTGGCAGAGATATCTTGTGACTGATATTTACCACCCCATTCTTCAACAAGGTAATTCATTGCAGCCAGTTCTTCTTTAATCTTATCCGGATTCGCAGTCGGTTTATCTACCTTATTGATTGCAAATACAATAGGTACACCGGCAGCCATTGCGTGATTGATTGCTTCTTTCGTCTGCGGCATCACATTATCATCGGCAGCCACAATAATGATAGCAATATCCGTTACTTTCGCACCACGTGCACGCATAGCGGTAAACGCTTCGTGACCCGGAGTATCGAGGAACGTAATACGGCGACCGTCTTCCAGTTGCACGTTATATGCACCGATATGCTGTGTAATACCTCCGGCTTCACCGGCAATTACATTCGCCTTACGGATATAGTCGAGCAAAGATGTCTTACCGTGGTCAACGTGTCCCATCACTGTAACAATCGGAGCGCGCGGTTGCAAATCCTCCGGAGCATCTTCTTCTTCAACGATAGCTTGTGCCACTTCCGCACTTACATATTCTGTCTTGAATCCGAACTCTTCTGCCACCAGATTGATTGTTTCCGCATCCAAACGCTGGTTGATGGAAACCATGATACCAATACTCATACAAGTACCGATAACCTGATTAACAGATATATCCATCATCGTTGCCAATTCGTTAGCCGTAACAAACTCGGTCAACTTCAATACCTTGCTGTCTGCCATTTCCTGATCTTCCAGTTCCTGCATACGGTTGGAAGCCATTTCACGTTTTTCTTTACGGTATTTGGACGCCTTGTTCTTACCTTTGGTTGTCAGACGCGCAAGAGTTTCTTTTACCTGTTTTGCTACGTCTTCCTCGCTCACTTCCTGTTTGATAACCGGCTTCTTGAAGCGATCCTTATTATTGTTGTTATTTCTTCTGTTATTATTTCCTTGTCCACCCTGACCGTTGTTATTGCCATTACCGCCTTTACCTTGTATATTAGGTCTCGGTGCAGCGAAGTTGGAAGTCGCAACATTATTAACGTCTACCTTTTCTTTATTGATACGGTTACGTTTTTTCTTAGCAGCATCTGCGTTCTCTTTTGAACCGTTCTTCACCAACTTAGAATCATCCTTACGGATTTCTTTGATGATGGCTTCCTTCATCAATTTCTTCTGATCCTGACGGATCTTCTCTTTCTCTTCACGTTCGCGACGCTTCTCCTCCTTCGATTTCTTCTTCGGACGAGTAGACTGGTTCAATGCAGCCAAGTCGATCTGACCGATCACATTGATCTTCGCGCCTAATTCCGGTTGACGGATTTTGAAAACACCATCATCCTCCGGTGCTTTTTCTGCTACCGGGGTTACTTCAGCCTGTGCGTTTTCCACCTTTTTTTCTTCTTTATGTTCTTCCGCCTTCACAGGTGCAGTTTCTACTGCCTTCGGCTCTTCTTTTTTCACTTCTTCTACTACTTTTTCAACTTCTACCGGCTTCGTCTCCACTACAGGTTCCGGCATTACTACGGGCTCAGCTACCACTGGAGTAGGATCTACTACAGAAACAGGAGGTGTCACCACCTCTTCTTTCTTCACTTCGGGTTCTCCCTTCTCGAGCTCCTTTTTTACTTCGGGTTTAACGACGGGCCGTTCTACAACAGGTACTTCTTGTTTTTGTTCCGGCTCTTTCTCCACCTTTTCAGGTTTACGACCATTCAGTTTATCCAAATCAATTTTTCCGACAGGTTTAAACTTCGGACGTGCATCCTCAGGTACGACTGTCTTAATCACATCTTCCGACTTCTGTTTCTCCGGCTGCTTTTCGAAGCCTTCAATCGAAACAGACGCCTTATTACGTTCCTTATTCTGACGTTCCTGTATGAAACGCTCCGATTCAAGTCTAAGGTTCTTATCTGTACTAAACTCTTTTACGAGTATAGCGTATTGCTCCTCGCTAATTTTTGTATTAGGATTAGCCTCTACGGTATGCCCTTTCTTTTGCAGGAACTCAACTACCGTCGCGATTCCTACGTTCAAATCTCTTGTAACTTTGTTTAACCTTATCGTCATATTTTAAAATTAATGAATAAATGGAGCTTGTTAAATTGAAAATTGAGAATTGAAAACTAAAAAATAAAAGTCAGCAGCATTATATTGCATCGCCACTTTTAATCTTTAATTTCAATCTTTATTTTCAATGGAAGGTTCTTCTTCTTCAAACTCCGATTTCAAAATGCGTATTACCTCGTCCACTGTCTCTTCTTCCAAGTCCGTCTTTTCAATCAACATTTCACGAGGAGCATTCAACACAGCCTTCGCTGTATCGATGCCAATAGCCTTGATGGCGTCGATTACCCATCCGTCGATTTCGTCTCTGAACTCGTCAAGATAGATATCTTCATCCGCTACACTCTCATCCAACTCACGGAACACGTCGATAGTGTACTCAGTTAACATACTGGCCAGTTTGATGTTCAAACCGCCTTTACCGATAGCCAGCGAAACTTCTTCCGGTTTGAGGAAAACCTCTGCTTTCTTCTCTTCCTCATTCAGACGGATAGAAGAAATCTTAGCCGGGCTTAAAGCGCGCTGTATAAACAATGAGATGTTCGATGTGTAATTGATTACATCGATGTTCTCATTGCGAAGTTCACGAACAATGCCATGAATACGACTTCCCTTTACACCTACACAAGCTCCTACAGGGTCGATTCTGTCATCGTAAGATTCTACCGCAATCTTGGCACGTTCGCCAGGGATACGGGCAATCTTCTTGATGGTAATCAAACCATCATTAATTTCGGGTACTTCCATCTCGAACAAACGTTGCAGGAAAACGGGAGAAGTACGTGACAAGATAATCTTAGGATTATTATTCTTGTTATCCACGCGGGCAACTACTGCACGGGCCGTTTCACCTTTGCGATAGAAATCACTCGGGATTTGTTCGGTCTTAGGCAACAGCAACTCGTTTCCTTCATCATCTAAGAGTAACATCTCTTTCTTCCAGATCTGATACACTTCTGCGTTGATGATTGTACCTACCTTATCTATATATTTATTATAAATACTGTCTTTCTCAAGTTCCAGAATTTTGGAAGCCAATGTTTGGCGGAGATTCAGGATAGCACGACGTCCGAATTTGGCAAAGATCACTTCGTCAGTCACCTCTTCACCTTCTTCGTAGGAAGCATCGATCTTCTGTGCTTCGCTCAACGAAATCTGCATATTCGGGTTAGTCAAATCTTCATCGGCCACAACTTCACGGTTACGCCAGATCTCGAAGTCCCCCTTGTCCGGGTTCACGATCACATCGTAATTTTCATCGGTGCCAAACATTTTCGCGATTACGCTACGGAACGACTCTTCGAGTACGCTAACCATCGTCGTTCTATCGATATTTTTCAGTTCCTTAAATTCCGAAAATGTATCAATCAAGCTGATTGTTTCTTCTTTTTTGGCCATAACTATTTAAAGCTAATTAAGTATTTAGTATATTTTATTTGCTCATAAGTGAAGGTTTCGTCCTCTTCTACCAGTTTCGGACGTTTGGCTCCCTCGAGTTTTACTTTCTTTTGCACGGTTACCATAAACTTCTCTTCGTCGGCATCTTTCAGTATACCGGCTAGTTTTCGTCCGTCCGTAGTCAATACTTCCACCTCTTGTCCGATGTGGATATAATACTGTTGCAGCACTTTGAAGGGTTGTCCGATACCGGCCGACCCAACTTCCAGTTCATAATCTTCCTCTTCACGGTTCAGTTTCGACTCTATGTAGCGGCTAAGCTCCACACAATCTTCAATCCAAACACCTTCTGCATGGTCTATTTCGACCACAATTTTGTCATCCGGGCTGACGGTTACTTCTACTAAAAAGTAGTCTTTTCCTTCCAGCCACTCTTCTACAATCTGACAAACAGTTTTCTTTTCTATCATTTATTAGCTATATAAGAACAAAAAAAGGAGCTTAATTGCCCCTCCACCTTTCATCCGTTTCCGGTTGCAAAGATATAAATAATCTGTTCGACTACAAAACATTAAAGAAAAAAAGTATGAATTAACAGTGCTATATTCGTATCTTTACGCCGCAATTTAAAAAATAACGACTATGGCACATCGTCTCAACACTAATAAACAGTTTATGGTAGGTAACGGCATTCTTGCTTTTGCCGTCATTTTTGTCGTGGTTATTTTCGTATACATGAGTATGCGGCTACAACGGGAAAAGCAGGAAGAACGTCATTTCATTGAAAGTTACACAATCAGTCTGGTAAAAGGTTTTGCCGGAGATTCGATTTCTTTGTTTGTCAACGATAGTCTCATTTCGAATAAAGCCATATCAGAAGAGCCTTACACAGTAGAAGTAGGACGTTTTGCAGAACAAAGCGCTCTATTGATCGTAGACAATAACACAGAATTAGTCTCTACGTTTGACCTTAGCGAAAAAGGAGGAACTTATCAGTTTGAAAAAGAATCGGACGGGATTAAACAATTAGCCAAATAATAAAGACATATCCCCCTATTACGTATCATAACGAACCATCATCAGGAATGTATAAGATTTAGATTTCCGTACGGTACTTTCTCAATTCTCCCCGCAAGGCCAATGCTTTTCCTGCTGTAAATTGATTGAGCAACGCCCAGAACCGTTCGCTATGATTCATCTCACGGGTATGGCATAATTCGTGCAACAACACGTAGTCTATCAAATGAGAAGGCAGTAAAACCAGATAATAGGACAAATTAATAGCTTTTCGGGTCGAACAACTCCCCCATCTGCCCTGGCTGGAGTTTATTTTCACACTCGAATAAGGCAATCCGCATTGCTTGGACAAGAAGGCCAAACGTGAAGGCAGAATACTTTTGGCATTTCGTCTCAACGATTCTTCAATAACCTTATGCAACCAGCTTTGCAGTTTCTCATCTGTAAAATCGGCATGAGGCGGACAAACAATCTCCATCCCCCCCAGACGGGAATTAGCCAGAAACTGATCTTTCTCGCCGGACACCAAGGACAGTTTAAAATGCTCCGCATCAATCTTATAATTCAAATCAATCAACGGACGAGCGATTTTTTGCCGGGAGGCCAGAAGCTTTCCACGCAGGTTCTCGATGGCCTGTTTCACTTCTTTCAATGTAGTGCTGGGAGGAACTGAAACATAAATAGCATCACTCTTCGTACGAAACACAAGATTTCTCGCACGTGAATTGACACGTACCACCAAACACCCTAGCTCATCATCTTCTATAATCTTATCCATTATAATCCTTCTACCAATAGCCACCACAAAAGTAATAAAAAAGAAGAACTTAATGAAAAACTTCACCGAAGATGCAACTAAAAACATAAAAGGGCTACTGCATCGCGCGGTAGCCCATTTATTTAGTTAGTTTCATTATAAAAATTTGAGAGAATTGAAAACTTCACAGTTTCGCTTTCATTGTTGTTTTAATTAAGCACACTAACTATATTATATGTTTAAAGCAAATGAAAATGTCTATTCGTTTATAACTTGCACCTTGTGGTTGATCTTCGCCAGGCTATCAGCCAGCACCTGTTCCGCTTTCACATCATTTGAGATAGCGACCGACGGTGCAGTTACTTGTTTACCAATGGTATCCGTTGCCAATACACTTCCATCATCTCCAGAGAAAGAATGTTGTGCTACATTCCCCAAAGAAAGGATGATTGCAATTACGGCAGCGGCCTTGAACAAAGGAATAAAACGACCGGTCAGTGTCAAACGTTTCGCTTTTACTACCGTAGGCTCCACCTCTGCCAGAATACGTGCATCAAAGTCTTCGCCCAGTCCTACTTCCTGCTGAACCTGCTGATAAACAAACAGGTTTTTATAGCGAAGCAAATGAGCCGGAACTTCTTCCTTTACGAAGAAGTCGCGCAATGTTGCTTCCTCCTCAACGGAAGTTTCGCATTGCCAGTATCGCTCGAGGAGCTGTTCTATATCCTTATAATCCATATTCGTCAATTTCTAGATACCTTTGTTTTACTTTTTGCCTGGCTCTGAAGAGATTCACTTTGACTTGTTCCTCTGTCAGATTCAGCAAGGTTGCAATTTTTTTATAGCTTTCACCTTCAATGTCCCTCAGTTGCATGATAAGCCGCTGTTTTTCGGGAAGTTCGTTTACCAGCCTATTAATGATGTTCATTCTTTCATCATGAATCATCTGGTCATACGGACTGTTTGCATCAGGCGCTTCCTCCATTTCGGGAGTGAGTTCCACATGTTGAGCTTCTTTCTTTTGACTCCGGTCTATCGCCAAGTTCTTTGCCACTGTCAGGCAATAGGCTTCGACCGATTCAAATTGAGACCACTCATCACGCTTGTTCCACACTCTTATCATGGTGTCCTGAACGACATCCTCGGCTTCTACCCTATCCAAGGTGATTCTGAGAGCCAATCGAAAGAGTTTATCCTTCAACGGCAAAATATCGTTTCGGAAGCTGATTTCTTGCATCTCTATAATAATGACGGGCCAGGACATGAAAAGTTACAGTCGCCCACTACTTTTTTTTGAATTATTTTTTTATTCTCGTTCCTCCAGAGTCGTTAATTGCTGACGCTAAGGTGATTACCACTTCAGAAACTCCTGCATTTATTGCTTCAAAAGAATTCTCCAATTTGGGAATCATACCTCCTTGAATAACGCCATCGGCTACATATTGTTCAAATTCGGCACGGGTGATTTGAGGAATCACACTGTCGTCATCATTCTCGTCACGCAACACGCCTTTTTTCTCGAAACAATACACCAACGTCACATCAAACAGAGCCGACAACGCCTTTGCCGTTTCCCCGGCAATGGTATCTGCATTCGTATTCAGCATATTGCCATGACCGTCGTGCGTCAATGGAGCCATCACCGGAACAACTCCTTTATGTATCAAATCCGACAACAAAGTGGCATCCACCTGTTCCACATCCCCCACGAAACCGTAGTCTACGTCTTTCACCGGACGTTTCACCGAACGGATTACATTCATATCCGCCCCGGTCAATCCGAGTGCGTTGACTCCGCGCGCTTGCAGACCTGCCACAATGTTTTTATTCACCAATCCGCCGTACACCATCGTTACGACTTTCAATGTTTCGGCATCAGTAATCCGACGACCATTTACCATTTTGCTTTCAATACCCAGCTGTGCGGCAATTTTTGTTGCCGAACGACCACCGCCATGAACCAACACTTTATGTCCGTCGATAGCGGCAAAGTCATTTAACAACTGAAGAAGGGTGGCTTCCTCTTCTACGATTTTGCCACCCACCTTAATAACTGTTAGTTTTTCTCTCATTACTTGATTTCTAATAAGTTCACCGAATAGAAAATCCGGCTCCGGCCCTTGCCGGTTATTCCAAATAAGTATATCCGTAAAGCCCCGAACGATAGTTGGAAAGGAATTCTTTTCCTTCTTCCAAGGAGATTTTTCCTTCTTTCACCGATTTCGTCACCCAAGTTTCGAGCGTACGTACCAGCTTCTTCGGATTATACTGCACATAGTCCAATACCTCCGCTACCGTTTCTCCGTCGATAATCTGTTCAATATTATATCCTTTCTCGTTCACTGCAACATGCACTGCATTCGTATCACCGAATAAATTATGCATATCTCCTAAAATTTCCTGATAAGCTCCCACCAGGAACACAGCCACATAATAAGGTTCTGTTTTCTTCAGTGCATGTACAGGCAGATAATGAGCCACGTTACGGGTAGAGATAAAGTTGGCGATTTTACCATCCGAGTCGCAGGTAATATCTTGTAAAGTAGCCGAACGCTCCGGTTTCTCATCCAATCGCTGAATAGGCATGATCGGGAATATCTGGTCAATCGCCCAAGAGTCAGGAAGTGACTGAAACAGCGAGAAGTTACAGAAATATTTATCTGCAAGCAGTTTGGACAGTCCGCGGAATTCATCGGGCGCATGCTTCAAACCGCTGGCAATCTGATTAATCTCACGTGTAATAGACCAATACAGGCGCTCGATTTGTGCACGGGTTTTCAGATCCACGATTCCATGACTGAACAAGTCGAGCGCTTCCTCCCTGATCTGCTGCGCATCATGCCATGCTTCCAACATCTTGTTCTGATTCAGCGAATCCCAGATTCCATACAACTCCTGCACCAATTCGTGTGCATCCGGAGCAATTTCCTCCTCGTCATCCCATTCGGGCAAAGTAGCGGTTTCAAGAACTTCAAAAATGAGAACAGAATGGTGAGCCGTCAATGCACGTCCACTTTCTGTTATGATATTCGGGTGCGGGATACCATTTTTATCGCTCACGTCTACCAGCGTAGAGATAGAGTCGTTTACATACTCCTGAATGGAATAGTTTACGCTACCCTCGCTATTGGATGAACGGGTTCCGTCATAATCCACTCCCAGTCCACCGCCAATATCAACAAACTCCACATTGAACCCCATTGAATGGAGCTGCACGTAGAATTGTGAAGCCTCGCGCAAAGCCGTTTTGATACGACGGATCTTCGTCACCTGGCTGCCGATATGGAAATGAATCAGTTTCAGACAATCTTTCAAGCCTTTGCTCTCCAGAAAATCGAGTGCTTCGAGAAGTTCGCTGGAAGTCAAGCCGAACTTGCTGGCATCTCCTCCCGACTCTTCCCACTTTCCGCTACCGGAAGAAGCAAGTTTGATACGTATACCGATGTTAGGCTGCACATTCAGTTGCTTTGCCATTTTTGCTATCAGCTTCAGTTCGTTCATCTTCTCCACAACGAGATAGATACGTTTACCCATCTTTTGGGCAAGCAGAGCCAGTTCAATATAACTTTCGTCCTTATATCCGTTGCAAACAATCAATGAGTCAGAGTCCGTATTGATTGCAATCACCGCATGGAGTTCCGGTTTAGAACCGGCTTCCAGTCCGAGATTGAACTTCTTTCCGTGGCTGATAATTTCTTCCACCACAGGGCGCATCTGGTTGACCTTAATCGGATAAATAATAAAGTTCTGGGCTTTATAACCATACTCCTCGGCTGCCTGTTTAAAGCAGGACGACATCTTTTCAATACGGTTGTCCAGAATATCCGGGAAACGCACCAGCATGGGAGATGCCACATCACGCAATTGTAACTCATCGACCAGTTCTTTCAAATCAACGGATACTCCATCTTTACGAGGTGTAACAACGACATGACCTTTGTCATTAATACCAAAGTACGAGGTACCCCAACCTGTGATGTTGTAGAGTTCCTCAGAATCTTCAATACGCCACTTTCTCATTTTCTGTTATTCAGTGTTTTTAGTAAATAATTGGACGACAAAAATACGGATTAATCTACATGTTGGCAATTAATTGGACATTAATTGTTTCAAACGGTCCGTATAACCACTGTTTCCGTTACGGGCATCATAGCGAAGTGCCAGCTCTTCTGCTTGCTGGTAGAAATAATTGCGAAGCTCGCTGACCTGATAAATTCCATCCGGACGATAAAGAGGAAATTCCTCCGGCAACGACAAGGAGACTTCCGGACGGGTCTCATACTTCAAGGCCTCTACCATATCGCAAGAGAAGCGATATTTTTTCAACGTATTCGTACGCAAACTCCAACCGATGCACCGCTCGGCATACTCCCAGCCTCTTTCCGGCTTCGTCATCATATTATAAGCAATAAACAATCCCAAGTAGAGCAAAAGATATTCATCCTTTTCTCTTCCCTGCAATGCTTCTTCGGCACGTGCACACATATCGGCGGCAATCTCCGGTTTACCAGCTTTCTGTGCATAATAAGAGAGCTTCAAGTAAGCCCGCAAATTGGCTTCATAACAGGTGACCTGCTTATTAATCAACGGCTGCGCCCGGCTGTAAGCCTCATCAAACTGCCCTGTTTCCAAATAATAATCCAGCATAAAATTCAGTTCGCAAGCCTCACACGACTGACCGTCTATCTTTTCATTCAGCATCTTGTCAATGTATTCTTTTGCCTTGTCATACTGGCGCATCCAAACACATTCCACAGACCAGCGGTGATAATAACTCCGCAAAGAATATCCATTCCGGAGAATACGGGTTTTATAATCCTCACCGATCGCTTTCACCTGTTCCATCGGAATTTCCGGCAGATCGAACGTACAAGCCCAGATCCATTTATATTTCCACAACAAGTCATCTTCTTTGATTACATCCTTGTGATTCTCGTAATCATCCAGGATTTTAGAGAACACGGTAATCTCTTCCGCATCTGCCGAAAGAAGATTCAGTTCATAGATAAGATCCAGTCTCAACTCCGTAGCCCATTCCACATCTTCGTTCTCATCAGCAATGCGGATAGCTTCTTTCAATAGATTAGCCTTTTCACGAGGATGAAGACTGTCATTCTGTGTCTGCAACAACAGTTTCTGGATTTCAAGTGTGTATCTCATACTCTATTTTTAATTCAGGAAATTTATAAAATCATTCATTTTCGAAGTCATCAGTTCGCTAAGCGAACGGTTGAAAAGCTCCATTTCTTCACTGTTCACCGGATATTTTCCTTGCAAAAGCGACTGTACATACAATATATGCACCACATGTTGAAACAGTTTATTGTCTCCCTGTATCTGCAATAAAGTCTGCACCATTTCGTTATCCGCATTAAAAGTGAGTGTCGGTGGAATCTGCTTGGCAGTATTCACAGCCCCCAATACAGCCGCCAACGGATTATTGGCACTTTTAGCAACATTCTCCTTTTCCTCCGCTACAAAGATTACCGGAATATCCACCGGAGTAAAATGTTTCAAACGGCAGACACAGCCAAACCGCTTCAACAACTCATTCGCTTTCATTTCAAAAGCCTGAAACTCTTTATTTGCCTCCACTTCGCCAAACTGTTCCAGCAACCGTGAAGGAGATATTTCATCTAACGTAAGTTCCGGATTCAGACGGACATACTTTTTCAACAAAGTTTCATCAAAGGTGTAAACAGCATTCACCACCAACCATCCTTGCGCTCCGGCTATACGGCGCACCTGACGGAAATCTTCCAGATTCTTGGTATAGCATATCACATTGCTTGCCGAACGAATACTTCCAAAACCACGAAGCCCCTTATTGGTTTCAAAAGGAAGGTAATCCATAAACAAACGGAGCAGCTCATTATCTTCCGAAGCAATCGCCTTGATATGGAAGTGATGAACATCTAAGATCCGGTTGAACATGGCTCGGTCATTCTGCACCAATCCCCGCAGATAATCCTTGATAGCTATCCCGATCTCTTTCCGCGCATCCTTCAACTGGTCATTGCTCACCAAAGATTCGCGGGAAGCAGTAGACAGCAATCCGTCCGCATTCACCAGACAACGAATAAAGAAAGCCCACGGTGGCAACAGATTACAATCGTCCTCACTCAACAGCATACGTTTGAGATATACCTTATGGGAATTGCGTACTGAAAATTGTGTGCGGAAAGGCAAAACATAAAGCACCCCTTCTACCTTACCACTTTCTGTATAAATCCGGAAAGCATCAAGAGCAGACGACTGAAATACTTTCGCCCCATAATCCAGCAATTCCTTACGAGTCGCCTTCGGGTCAAGCCATACAGGTGAAGGCGTATTTACCAACTCCTCTTTCCCCTGATAATGCAGATAGATAGGATATGGCAACACTTCCCCATAACCGACCAGCATCTTCTTAAACGTTTCATATTCAAAAAGATGCATCCAGTCTCCTTTCGGATGCAACAACACCTGCGACCCGATAGGCCGCTCTTCATCCAATAGAGTCAGCTGATACGTCCCATCCACTTTGCCACACCAACAAACAGGCTGTCCGCCCATTGCCGAACGACTCTCCACGGTGATTTCATTAGTCACCACAAAACAAGACAACAATCCGATACCGAACCTTCCGATAAAATCGTCCGCATCGGGCGTATCCCGTTTTGAACTCTCTCCGATAACCGTCAGAAAACGATAAACTTCCTCCTCTTTCAGTCCGACTCCATTATCCCTGAACACCACTGTTTTGTCCTCATTCAGAAAGACATCAATCCGTCCTTTATAATTCTCGTCGATATTGCGTAGTGCCGTGATGGCATCTACGCAATTCTGCAACAGTTCGCGAACAAAAGTATTCGGGTTACTATAAATATGCTCCGATAACAGAGCAATCATACCTTTAAGATTGACCTGAAACAGATTATTCCCTTCTTTTTCCATGTTCCTCTTTTACTTTCTCCTCCTTCCGGTAATTTTAAGAGCTTTCTCATTGCCATTCTCTGCGGCCTTTTCGAACCACTCCATTGCAATTTCATCGTTTTCTTCCACGCCTTTGCCCATCAGATAGGCATTTCCAAGTTCAAATTGCGCTTTGTCGCTATTTTTTTCGGCAGCTTTCAACAGCCATTGCACCGCAGCTTCCGGATCAGGAGTACAACCTTCACCATACATCATCATCTTACCAAGATAATAAGTCGCAGCAATATTTTCATTCCCTGCCGCATCCGTAAACCAACGGTAAGCTTCGGCATAGTTCTGTTTCACGCCTACTCCGTTGTAATAGCAAAGTCCGGTACGATACATACTCGTCGTATTTCCACTATCCGCCGCCAGCGTATAATATTTAAAAGCTTCCGTTTCATTATCTTCCACTCCGATACCCATTTCATAACAGATACCTAATCCTTCGCTATACCACTTGTATTCGGCAGCGTTCTTGAAATAGGCAAAAGCCTTTTCCGATTCGTTCAGACTGTCATAATCATACAGGTAATACTCACCCATACGCAACATAGCCATTGGAACTCCGTTGGCCACAGCCTTCTCATACCATTCTACAGCCTTTTTATTGTCTTCCAGACAGGGACCGCAACCAAAGAAATAATAGTCTCCCATCTTAAGCTGGGCATAACCATAACCTTGCTCTGCAGCTTTCATCATATACTCCACAGCCTTTTGCGGATTTTTTTCCACGCCATTGCCATTCTCATAAGCCAGACCCAGCTCTGTCAAACAATGGGGCTCTTCCTTCTCCGCCCCTTTGCCAAACCATTCGAGCGCCTTATCCCAGTCTTCTGCCGTTCCGATTCCTTCTCTGTAGCAGCGTCCTAGAGCGAAGATCGCATCATTATCATCCGCTTCAGCCGCCTTTGTATACCAAGCGAACGCCTCTTCCGGTTGTGCTTCGCCAAGAACACCCCTTTCCATGTAAAGACCCAAACGGAACATCGCATAAGGATACCCTTGTGCCGCAGCCTTACTAATCAGTTCAAATGATTTTTCATAGTTCTTTTCCACTCCATCGCCATTCTCATACAAGAACGCCAGTTCTACAAGAGCAAAGCAAGAACCCATTTCGGCTGCTTTTTCATAACATTCTCTTGACTTCTCGGCATCTTTCACACCGCTATATCCATTAGCCAGGTAAATTGCCATTTGACAATATCCGTCGGCATTGTTCAGCGAAGCTGCCTTTCCGTAACACTCTAATGCCTTCACATAATCCGGTTCTTCAGACAAGAAGCCACGCTCATACATCCAGCCCAAACGATAAGCAGCATTTCCCGAACCCAGCTCAATAGCCTTCTCCAGCAATTCTTTCGCACGATTCATGTCCTCTTCCACCAATTCACCATTGAAATAGACATTAGCCAATCCTTCGATACCCTGTATATAGTCATCTTCCACGCAACGGTTCAGACACATCAGTCCACGTTCCACGTCCTTATATTCATCATTATACAGGTAGATCAGCGCCAGTTCATACGCACTGTAAGATTCACAATAAAGCATCCCCTTTTCCAGCCATTCAATAGCTTTCGGCATATCCAGCCATTCTTCTTCCTGATAATTATATCCCAGGAAGTTGGCGGCAGACCACACACCGGCATGCCAAGCCTTTTCCCAAAGTTCAAAGCCCAGTTCTTTCGGTTTATTCAGTTCCGGATAACGGAAATAAAGCGTAGCCAGATTCTTAAGAGTATAAAGATTGGGAACTATCTCCAGAGACTTTTCGTAGTAAGCAGCTTCCTCTGCCACACTGCCTTCCGCCCTGTCGAGTGCGTCTCCCAGCGCTGCATATACATGAGCGCGCAAACGTTCTCCGGCTGGCAGTTCGGCAAGCAGTTCATTCCGTATCTGCAACGCCTTCGCTTTATCGCCTGTAAATTCTTCGACAAAAGCACGATAATGTTTTCCCCACAAAATAGCTTCGGGAGAAGTCAGAGCGGCAAAACGTCGTTCGCCCTCCTCTTTATCTTGTTCGCAATAGAATCCCATGTATCGCCAATAGGCAACAGTTGCTTCCGCCTCAGCCCAACCCATATCGGCAGCCTTCTCGTAGTACGGAAACAAATATCTCATATCCCGCTTTCCATAACGGGCTTCGGAATATTGCGCACCCTTCTGTGCCCATCCCGCACCGCTAAACACAGCTACACGGTCGCATACCTGCATTACCTTTTCCCACCAGAATTCATATTCTTCCGCATTGAGATCGACCTCTACATTACAATCAAAAGCACTGAATATCAGTTCGAAAAAATCTTCTGTTAATTTCTCGTCTTCTTTTGTGTCCAAAGCATATTCACACACGGCCAATGCTTCCCACCAATTTTCCGCATTTAATAATGAGGCTGGTGTATACTGCGGAAACCATACCCTTGCAGGCTGTCCTGACGCTTTTATTCTAGCGGATAACTCCCCAAATTTCTCTCTTAAAGTTTTCATGATATAGACTTTACCTTAATTTTGTGTTATTAGTCAATAAAAAATATCATAACGAGTGCAAGGTACAAATATTGACCGAATGAACAAAAAAAGAGAATCAAAAAAGATAAAGTCTGATATACGATTCAGGCACAGATGATGCAGATTACACTAGTTCTCTCATCATACAGATATTTAGAGGAACCGTAAAATCTGCGTAATTCGTGCCTATTTTTATAATCCAAGAAGTTGTTGCAAGCGTTGCACCGATGTTTCAATCTGCCAACGGTCTTCCAATTCGTCTGCATTAAAGACATATTGTGCCTGATGATAGAAAGGAGCACGCTTCTCAAGCGCCTGAACGATGAACGCTTTCAGTTCGTCATCCTCTTTCCCCTGAAGAATAGGGCGTTGCTGTTTAGCCACACGCAAGCGTCTGAACAGTACATCCAGATGCACATCAAGAAAAACCGTCTTTCCGGTCTGGTTCATAAAGTCCATATTATCAAAAAAGCAAGGCGTTCCACCTCCCGTCGAGATAACCACATTCTCAAACTCGGCTACTTCATGAAGCATATTCCGCTCCAGTTCCCTGAATCCTGTTTCGCCTCGTTCAGTGAATAATTCTCCAACAGTTTTGTGAAAACGCTCTTCGATATACCAGTCCAGATCAATGAACGATATATCCATCCGCCGGGCAAATGCTTTACCCAGCGTCGTTTTTCCGGCACCCATATAGCCGGTAAGGAAGATACGAACCATAAATGACTAATTTTGCTCACAAAATTAGTCATTTAATAGATAATAGATAATGGATAACGGATAATTATTAGTTATCAGTTATGAATTTCTTCTTTTTCAATCCCTTTTATTCATTCTTCGTCATTCATTATTTGAAGACTTTTACCCGTTCTTCAAGCGGCTGAAATTCTTTTTCACCCGGTTTGCCAATAGGAAGTCCGAACGGCATTTCCGCAACCAGATGCCAATGTTCGGGCAGATTCCATGCACGGTGCACTTCTTCATCAATCAACGGGTTATAGTGTTGCAGCGATGCTCCGAAACCTACATCTTCGAGCATCACCCAGATAGCCAGCTGGTGCATGGCAGAAGTCTGCAATGACCATCCTGGGAAGTTTTCCTGATAAGGCGGGAAAGCCTCCTGAAGTCCTTTCACAACCTTTTGATCCTCAAAGAACAATACAGTTCCGTAGCCACAGGCAAAGGAATGATCTATCTTCTCTTCTGTCTTTGCAAAAGCCTCAGCCGGTACAATCTTCTTCAATGCATCTTTCACAATCTGCCACAGTTTCTTATGAGATTCTCCCAACAGGAGCACGACACGCGTAGATTGCGAATTGAACGCCGACGGTACGTGGCACACGGTCATATTAACGATACATTCGATCTCCTGATCGGATACAGGTGACTGATTAGTAATTGAATAGTAAGTCCGACGTTGCTTCAAAGCTTCACTAAAAGATCTTTCCATCATAGTTCCTTTCTTAATTTTATATTCTTAAAACTCTCTTTTTTTTATAACAAGTATCCCCCTAACTTGTTCGGTTATAGAATATATTTGTACCTTCGCAGCGTCAATTCATTGACTATCTAAATTTATCGTCAGAAAAATGGCAAAACAAAAATTTTATGTCGTATGGGAAGGTGTCACACCTGGGATTTACACTTCCTGGACAGACTGCCAGCTTCAAATAAAAGGATACGAAGCTGCCAAATACAAATCATTCGATACGCGCGAAGAAGCGGAACGCGCGTTGGCAATGTCCCCTTATGCTTATATCGGTAAAAATGCAAAGTCTAAGTCAGGAGGTTCCAAACCTTCGTCAGATACTTTACCCTCTTGCGTGATTGACAATAGCCTGGCAGTCGATGCAGCCTGCAGCGGCAATCCGGGACCGATGGAGTACCGTGGAGTACACATTGCCAGCCGGCAGGAAATTTTTCATTTCGGCCCGATGAAAGGCACGAATAATATCGGTGAGTTTCTAGCCATCGTACACGGGTTGGCGTTGTTGAAGAACAAAGGTTTCGACATGCCTATTTACAGTGATAGCGCCAATGCGATCAGCTGGGTACGGCAAAAGAAGTGCAAAACCAAGCTCCCCCGCACTCCGGAAACGGAAGAGCTGTTTTTATTGATCGAACGGGCAGAAAAATGGTTGCAGGGAAATACGTATACCACTCGCATCCTGAAATGGGAAACGAAAGAATGGGGAGAAATCCCGGCCGACTTCGGCAGAAAATAGAAGAACATACATTTCAATCATAAGATTACAATTGCCGCATTACAGCTGTTGCATATCATGCAGGCGTTTGTAATAGCCGTTTAATTCTATAAGATCCTCATGCTTACCACGTTCTACAATTTCTCCTTCATACAAGACGCAGATTTCATCTGCATTCTTAATAGTAGAAAGACGGTGGGCAATAGCAATCGTCGTACGTGTTTTCATCAAACGTTCCAACGCTTCCTGCACGAGACGTTCTGATTCGGTATCCAAGGCAGAAGTAGCCTCATCGAGAATCAGAATCGGAGGATTCTTCAAGATGGCACGGGCAATACTGATACGCTGGCGCTGACCACCGGACAATTTACCACCACGGTCGCCGATATTCATATTATATCCTTCCGGTTTCTCCATAATGAAATCATGTGCATTGGCAATCTTTGCTGCCTCTACCACTTGTTCCATTGTCGCATTCTCCACACCGAAAGCAATGTTATTGAAGAATGTATCATTGAACAGAATAGCTTCCTGGTTTACATTACCAATCAGACTACGCAAATCTGCAATACGCACGTCGCGGATGCTCGTTCCGTCAATAGTGATATCTCCTTCTTGTACATCGTGGTAACGTGGCAACAAATCGACTAAGGTAGATTTACCGGAACCAGACTGTCCAACCAATGCAATCGTTTTTCCTTTGGGAACTGTCAGATTTACATGTTTCAGTACCTCTCTCTTACCATCGTAGCTGAAAGAAATATCTTTAAATTCTATTCTATCGTTCAAGCCTTTCAGCGGTTTCGGATTCGGAATTTCCTTAATCTTATTTTCTGCTTTCAGGATTTTATCCACGCGTTCCATAGAAGCCAAACCTTTCGGAATGTTGTATCCCGCTTTAGCAAAGTCTTTCAACGGATTGATTACACTATATAGGATAACCATATAGAAAATGAATGTAGGAGCATCGATGGTTGCATTCTGTCCCAAAATCAATGTACCCCCAAACCACAGTACGGCTACAATCAGAATAGTTCCCAAGAACTCGCTCATCGGATGTGCCATAGCCTGACGTATAGCAACTTTGTTTGTTGCATCTCGAAGCTCGTTACTGCATTTGGTGAAGCGGTTAATCATTTTATCTTCCGCGATGAAAGCTTTGATAATACGCAAACCTCCCAATGTCTCTTCCAGTTGCGACATCGTATCACTCCATTTTGACTGTGCCTCCAATGACTGGCGTTTCAGTTTTCTTCCGACTACTCCCATCAACCAGCCCATTCCCGGCAATACAACAATAGTAAAAAGAGTCAACTGCCAACTAACGGTAATCAATGTCACGAAATATATAATAATCAGGATCGGACTCTTCATCAACATATCCAACGAACTGGTAATGGAGTTTTCAACCTCTCCCACGTCACCACTCATACGAGCTATGATATCTCCCTTTCTTTCTTCAGAGAAAAAAGACATTGGCAAGCGCATTACTTTTGCATATACCATAATACGAATATCACGTACTACTCCCGTACGCAATGGAATCATTATGGCCGAAGAAGCAAAGTAACAACCGGTTTTAAACAATGTCATCACTATCAGGAACAATCCCAAGAAAACAAGAGCCACTGCGGGACCATTATCCACTATCATTTGAGATATGTAATAATAGAAGTTATTTTTGGCAACCTCCGCAAAATCACCACTGCCCCATTCCATAAAATGGTATACTTTATCCGCTCCTTCTGTTTTAAACAGAATACTCAGAATCGGAATCAAGAAAGTGAACGAAAACACATTAAATACAGCAGACAAAATATTCAGCAAAATAGCCCAGCCGATATACTTTTTATAAGGCGACACGAAACGTCGCATTAGTTGTAGAAATTCCTTCATTATTTACCATTAAAAAGTTAAGACCGCAAAGATAATTATTATAAAATAATAAAATGCACATCTCATGCATTATTTCATCATCGATCTTACTCAAACAGCCACCACATGATAATAAACCCCACGCGTCTTCCTGTACGACTGTACCCCCAATCTTTGCAGGATACGCCCGAAGTAATTAACCTGCCCAGGTGAGAACTTCATTTTACTCGCCTTTTGTATCCGTTGCAATATATCTGCAGCAAGCATCCATTCCCCTTCTTCGTCATCTTCCGCAACCCGATAATATACAAGGAACAACTGCTCTATGACCGGTGATTGCTCGAACTCCTGATTGGCTTCCATCATAATAGCTTCTTCCTTCTCATCAAACCAATAACGTTCATTATGATATAGCGCCGCCATTGCCTGTGCATAAAGTTGTTCGTAGTCGACAGGGCGGACCACATCAATCACCCCCGTCACCTCAACTCCAAGATAACGACGACTACCGGAAGTATCCGTCAGCAAATCCTTATGATTACTTGTTCCGATAAAAGAAGCATATCGGCGAAGCTCTTCCACCGCCGAAGCATTCGGACGCCTCGTATTTACAACAGGCTTTTGCAGAATATGTTTTAGAAAAGGCTGCTGAGTAATGCCAATCTGGTCAAACTCATCCATATTAATCAGCAAAAATCGGTTCAAATACAACTCCGCATCCCGTTTCCGGCTAAAATCAATACTATCCGTATAGTACGCCTGCAAACACGGTGGAAGAATCAAACGGCAAAACGTAGATTTCCTGTAAGCCTGCGGACCGACCAATATAGGCGAAGTGCTATTTGCATGACTTTTACCCATCCCGCGCCAATGAGCCACCATGCTAAGAAACCAACGGCGAAACAATTGCGCCCAATGAGGATTATCACAAGGAACCCGTTTAGCCAGATCACCGATATGATCCCTTCCATCCCAATGAGGAAGTCCATAAAGAAACTCCTCAACAGGCTGATAGAGCGGCACACGATCCGAGTTCAGATAACGTACCACATCTTTGTCCCACAGTTTAAGCCCTTCGTATTGCGCATTCATCGTAATGCTTGCCATCAACCGTCTGTCTACCGGACGAAAATAAAAATCAAAACTATTCCGTTGCCGGCACTCCACCTGTGAAGTCAGTTGGTTGAAGCGGAACTCATAACGCCGCTTCATAAACTCATCCATCTGCATCACAAATAGCTGTTCCGGCAGCAAACTGCTCTTATCGGCAAATCCCTTGCTGGTGCGATACACATTCCGCACCGTCTCGCGAATCAGGAAATCATCTTCCGGCAAGCGATAATGGGCACGCGTCCACCGCACCGTATCCTCTTCGGGAATACCGGCACGAAAACAATGCCCGGCCAGACAAACCAACAAAGAATGTATGTCATCACCTAGAGAATATCCGTCCTGTTGTTCATCCAATGCACGCGCAAAAGCAGCCTCAAAAAGTACGGAAAGCGCATGATGGCTCTCATATCCCGGCGCAAGCCGTTGCAAGGGTGAAGCCTCCGTCTGCACCTGTTCGCGATAAGTCATTTCTGTCGGCATAGCCATCGGCTGTTTCATATAAATAGGCATTGCTTCAGGATTGAAATACAAGTCCGGATCATAGGTCAAACGGCAGTATTGTTCCAATGAAGGTTCTTTCAGATCAATGTCGAAAGGAAGTTGAGGTTGGTAGAACTTCACGGCAAGCCGGTAAGCATGTGCATGGAAAAGCTCCGCTTGTTCGCGGCCAACCGGCAGAAAGTCATCGGGATAAGTGAACCGCACCCATATCTTCACCGACTTTCCGGAAGAACCGGTAAAGGCAAGGTAAGTCTGTGGCAACTCCTTCACACGCTCTTTCACCGCATCCGCTTCCATAAGCCCGGACAGATTATTCACCTGGAGCATCACAATCCCATTGTACTCACCCATTGTCATTATCCCGTTCTTGCGGATAAAGGCGGCTGCAGGAAGCAGCTTCGGCACTTTTTGTACATAGTCATTCTTGTCACCCGGAAGTATATAAGGCAGGACTTCCCGCATTGCGGAGACGAGTTGCGCTTTAGTTTCCACTTTCATCTGCTCTACGAGCCGTTCGATTTTTAACGTCCGCAGAGTATTTACCTTGCCGTCGTCTCTGATTTGTGTTATTCTCATTATTTATTTTAATTTGTCCTGCATGTTTTTGTGTAGGGCGGTTATTATGATACAAATATACTGTAATTATTCCATACAAACAAATTCAAAACCACTTATTCCATCTTTGCTACTAGAAAAGATTTTTTGTTTTCATTTCTCATATTCTCATAGATTTCAGATAAAGCATAGTCAATCAAACAGATAGATTATGAGAAATACTTTTCCGGAATGGCATTTCTCATACTTTTTTCCACTTTACGCCCCAATATTCACCTATTTCTCATTGTATTTCAATGCATTTCTCATAGCCTGCCATCATCCTTTTCTCATTTGCCAGCCAACCTTATCTTATATAAAGCCGAGCTATCATTTATATGAAAACAATTAAGCATTCACTTGTTTTGCACCTGATATTGTCGTATCTTTGAAGGAACATCCCAACCGTTCCACTCCAGTGCACAAAACCGTCCACTACAGTAAAAAGTTCTGTCTACTAGAGTGCAAGGTCCTATCCACTGGAGTGGAACGATAGAGATGTCGGTAAGAAAATAAAATAATGAAGGCAAGATAAAACGCCAACATCAGTAACATAACATATAAACCACCATTAAATTAGAACAGCAATGGCAATACAATTCGAGTTTTATAAGAATCCCCAACCGGTAAAAGAAGGGGAAGAACCAAGTTACCACCCCCGTGTGGTAAATTTCCAACATGTCACTACCCAGAGACTGGCAAGAGAAATCCACATGGCAACTACTTTCGGGAAATCAGAAGTGGAAGCTATGTTAATGGAGCTAAGCAGATGCATGAGCAACCATCTGCGCGAAGGAGAAAGAGTACACTTGGATGGAATCGGATATTTTCAAATCACACTGCAAGCTACCGAACCCATACACTCGCTTACCACCCGCGCGGACAAAGTAAAACTGAAATCCATCAGCTTCCAAGCTGACAGAGATTTGAAAAGCTCATGCATGGCTACACACCTGCGACGTTCGAAATACAAACCGCACTCCGCCTCGCTCACAGAAGAAGAAATTGACCGGAAACTCACGGAATATTTTGCAACGCATCCCGTACTGACCCGTAGTAATATGCAGTCACTTTGCTGCTTTACTCAGAGCATGGCCAGCCGCCAAATCCGCAGACTGAAAGCAGAAGGCAAGTTGCAAAATATCGGGAAACCGACACAGCCTATTTATGTAGCGGGACCGGGATATTATGAGAAATGAATCCAACGAGTATGAGAAATAAGTAAAATTAGGGTCGTTTTGCGGAAAAACTATGAGAAATGCTTGTTTCAAAAAGTATTTCTCATAGTCTATCCGCCTGATTGTCTTGGTTTTATCTAAAATCTATGAGAATATGAGAAATGAAAATAAAAAATACGCGTCAGAGGCGTCAATTTTCCACCAACCACTTCTCAATATTTCTCGTTTCAGCACTAAAGTTTATACCAATCTTAAAAAGTTTTCGCGAATCCGTTTCAAATGGTCGGGCATAGTGTTTGTCATTGATCTGTTGTAGAGCTTCTTCCGCTGTTCCATTCAATTTAAATTCCATGATATAGATGAATTGGTCGGTCTGTAATATCATATCCACACGGCCTTCACTCGTATGATATTCCGCTTTCACATAAAAACCGACCAGTTTACATACAATATAAAGTACATTCTGATAATGTAATTCCAATTCGCGTGCAAGTTCGTATGGAATATCAGAAAAGAAACTTTGTAGACGACGGAAAAAAGATTCGTAATCACCGGCTTCCACTTCGCGAACAAATTTTTGAATTTCAAAGGGAGATTCCACTTTATCCACGTTCGCATAATAAGGAAGGAGAAAACGAACAAACCCTTCTTCCACTTCACGATTAGGAAAACCTAAACGATATATCCCAAAACGCTCATCATACCCCTTAATGGTAAGGTACCCACTCTGATAAATCACCGGAATAGGATTGGTAGATTCAGATTCTATACTGTTCAGTACCTGTTCATCGGTTTCTTCATGAGCCATCCGGTGCAAATCATAATTATGTTTCTTCAGCAACTCCACCAAATAGGTAGGAGTACCCGTTTCAAACCAGTAGCTTTTAAACTCATTCCTATCAAAAGCCAAAAGCAGACTGAAGGGGTTGTACATTCCTTTGGAATTGTGCGTGAAATGATAACCATCATACATTTCTTTCAACCGGGCACAGACCTCTTCATACGTCATTTCCCGCGCATCTGCAAATTCATGGAGCTCAGCACCCAGGTTATCATACAATTCCTGTTCGCTCACGTCACAAATATCCACATACTTATTCCACATTGAAATGTCATTCAGGTTATTCAAATCACTGAACACGCTAACCTTACCGAACTTGGTAACTCCCGTCAACATAGCAAACTTAATACAGCCATCCTGACTTTTCAATGCACCATAGAAAGCTTTCAATGTATTACGGAAACTCTTTTGCAAGGCATCATTACCAATCGCCTGTAACATCGGTTTATCATACTCATCCACAAGAATAGCCACACGCTGTCCTTCCTGTCGGCAGGCACGTTTAATAATCCCCTCAAAACGCATCGCTAAAGATCTCTCCGAGGGCTCCGCACCATATATCTTCTCCCATTCCACTAATGCCCCGTTGAGCTTGTTCTCCAAACTTTCCGGAGTATCGTATTTTTCCGTATTAAGATCAAGATGTAAAACGGGATATTTTACCCAATCTTTTTCCAGTTTCTCCATAGCCAGCCCTTCAAAGAGTTCCCGCTTTCCTTGAAAGTAGGCTTCAAGCGTAGAAATGAGCAGACTTTTGCCAAAACGGCGCGGACGACTCAAAAAATAATAGCTTCCGGTTTTCACCAATTGATAAACCAACGCAGTTTTATCAATATAAAAATAGTCACCTTTACGAATTTTTTCAAAGTTCTGTATGCCGATAGGGTAAATCTTGCTGCTCATATTTCATTGGATTTAGTTTACATAACACAAATATATACAGAAATATCTATATTGCAGCAATTTATACAGGGAAAGAATTATAAAATTAAGATATAACACATGGACTTTGAATATATCAATACAAGAAACCAACAACCCAAATCGGCAACTTACACCTGTAAGGTGTTTCTATTCCATCAGCTAAAATATAGGAATCAGGCACATCCGCTATCTGGTCATACGTTTTACCTTCACCACCAACTTCCAAAGTATATTTCCCATTAACTCTAAAATCCCCTGTCTTCTTTCCATATTCTATTTCATGGTCATAAGAAAGCTGATTCACCACAAAAGTTTCACGTGCTGTTCCTATTTTCACAGGATGAGAAGCCAGAGCATACAACAGATTAGGATTATCCAAATAAATCTTATCCGGCTTTTGCATCTTCTTGACAGATAATAAATCCGCATATAACAGATGTAGTAGTTTTGCTTTTTCCAGACTATTCAAGTATTCTATAACAGTGTTACGATGGATACCGATAGTTGTCGCCAATTTGGATATATCCACTTCAAAAGGAACAGAGGACGCAAGAATACCCAACAAGGCTTTTATCTTACGCACATTACCCACATCAATTCCACACAACTGAGGTAATTCCGTTTCTACAATAAAATTAACAACCTGTTCTATACTTGTATAATAGTCTATCTGATTTTTCAAATAAAACGGATAATATCCATACTGCAGATACTCCTTAAAAAGGGGCAAAGGACGACACACTTTGTTCACCTCCGAACAGATATTCCCGGGAGAGACCAGAACCTCTTCCAAAGTACATACAGGCAAATCTAACTGTTTATAAAACAATAAAAATTCCCGGAAGGAAAGTCCCTGCATTTCATAGGGGATACAACGCCGGGACAAGTCGGCATCAGCATTCAATATATTAAGTAAAGAGGAGGCACTGAACACAATTTTCAAATCGGGATACATATCATATACCTCCTTTATCTCCTTGCTCCAGGTCGGATATTTATGCACCTCATCCAAGAAAAGATGCTTCCCACCATTTTTCACGAATACATCCACCAACTCCAACAAAGTATGATTGGAGAAATAAACAGAATCTAGCGTACAATAGAGCACTTCCCTACTATAAATCTCATAATGCTGCTTCATATACTGCAGCATTAAAGTAGTCTTTCCCACGCCTCGTGGCCCTTTAATAGCAATCAACTGGGCATCCCAATTGATCTGATACATCAATGTCCTTATTATCCCAGTCGATGTCAGCGACAACAAACGGTCTTGTTTAGCAAAAAGAGTTTCCATAAATTCTTATATCTTAGTACTTTCAAAGACAAAGATAATCATTTGCTGTTTGCAAACAGCATTTTTAATCACTTTTTGCTGTTTGCGAACAGCAAAAGCAGACTGTAGGGGTTGTACATTCCTTTGGAATTGTGCGTGAAATGATAACCATCATACATTTCTTTCAACCGGGCACAGACCTCTTCATACGTCATTTCCCGCGCATCTGCAAATTCATGGAGCTCAGCACCCAGGTTATCATACAATTCCTGTTCGCTCACGTCACAAATATCCACATACTTATTCCACATTGAAATGTCATTCAGGTTATTCAAATCACTGAACACGCTAACCTTACCGAACTTGGTAACTCCCGTCAACATAGCAAACTTAATACAGCCGTCCTGACTTTTCAATGCACCATAGAAAGCTTTCAATATATTACGGAAACTCTTTTGCAAGGCATCATTACCAATGGCCTGCAACATCGGCTTATCATACTCATCCAATTACATGGTATTGAATACATCTCTTCCATGTTTGCAATTAAGCCCATTCAGATTTCATCAGAAAAAACAGATGAAAGAAATACCCTTATTCAAATGACAAAACAACCACCATTCTATATTTCTGTCCTCTCTGGTAAAATATCGACATTTTATGAGCTTGATAGCTATTTAATAGAACTTATCAACCTATTAAAAGAGTCATAAATTCATGCTATTTTCATTATTGTTTATTTGCTTCTAAAATTTCATGATATCCTTCTTTGTCGGTCCCGAGCAAATCAAAATCATTCAACAAAGAGATCGTTTGGGCCAAATGCTTGGATTCTGGAGACATCTTATGAGTAGATATAAATTTATCCAATTCGTTGATTGGAATAAACTCCAGGCATCTGGTTTCAATCTCTGCATCTTTAGCAAAACGATAACCATGAATAAAATCCTCCAATGTGAATACCTCCGACAAGCACACTCGAACAAATGAACACACCTCAAATTCCAGTCTATTATCATTTCCAGCTGTACGGATGACTCCCACATTTAAAAAAGTAATTTGAGATGTAGGGACACATTTTTCCTGAGTTTTTCTTAAAATCCCAAGTTCTTCACTTAATGCCCTCCTCAAACATGTCATAAGATTTGGCTGATCATCCTCATCCGACTTGTCATCTTCCGTAAATGTCTCATCATAAGAAAAGTGCCAATACCCACCACTTTGGCAATTCTCCCCACGAAACCCAGTAACAAGTTCATCACCATTTCCTCGATCTATTATAATAAACCCTCCAACTCCTATTGAATTATAAAAAGGTCTTACTTGCGCCACATTTACATTAAGACTCGGAAAGCATGATTTAACTGGGATAGTAGTCAACGCATTATACAAATTAACAGTACACTTATATGTAAAATAGTCTGAATTATAAACAGAAATATCACATTTATTGTCCTCATCCACTCTCACATCATATATACCATATAGATATTTATTAAACCGCAGTTTCGCTTGATGCATTTCATGTATAAAAACATCAGCCGTCTCTTCAGAAAGCCTAGTTATAAATTCTGGGATTGAGTAATTTTCTCCTCTATAAGTCAATTGTTCTCCATAATACTTGCTAATATAATTATAAAGACTATTATGCAAACATTGATTTTTATTCTTTTTATATACTTTTCTAAATCCTAATTCTTCCAATTTCTTCTCTCTTGTTTCAGGAAATGGAATAATAAATTCATCATCATTAATCTTATTAACCCGAAAATATTTATCCTCCAGACAAACATTATTAACAAGCACTTTATATTGGTCTTCCCGTATTATTTTAGATTGATATTTCTTCAAATTATACCTTTTCAAGAGTTTTTTTACAAACTTATATACAAGTGGAATAGATATTCCAAAGAGCAATGGTGCAAACAAATTATCCCAAAGCAAATTCCCTACAATATCAAAATGGGTAGTCACTGTTTGAACCTGCTCTAAAACAGGTTGGACTTGCACTATAATAGTATCATCAACAAGAGTATCTTTTAAATTTATGTTCATAGATAAGCTACTTATTAAATGAATAAAAACGATTATTATTCGCCCTTTGCCTGATATTAGCAGCATATGACAAAGCATGTTCTAAAGAACTGTCTTTATTGAATGCTTCTTGACGAATACTATCAAGAGTAAAATCCAGCCACACAGAGTCACTGTCAGAAAAGGGAGCAAGATTATCAACAAGTAATACACCTAGAATCTCGACATACAGGCCATCTAAGTATGATATGGCAATATCAGTAAATTGCTGTTCTCTAACCTCTAAAGACGGCACTGTTTTACATAGCATTTCTTTTAACATCAGTCCGTTCACTTTAGTTCTAGAAGTTCTTATTATGCTTTTTAATGTAGTTTCTGAGAACGAAATTCCATATGAGAAACCTTGTTTTTTATTATAAAACAACTGATATTCTTTATTAACCTTCTTAGTACTTATGATAAAGCCATTTAAACTAACCTTAGTCATAAATCCAATTAACTCAGTCACCTCTTTTGTTGTATTTTCCAACCGTTTATTTGTCTTATAATTAATTTCAAATAAATCCGGATTCTTTCCTTGGAAATATAAGTACAATCGATCAATCAACTGAACTGTATCAGCAGTCATCCTAACTAAATCAAGCTCAAAAACTGAAGCTTCAAGGCGTTTTTTGACAGAATTTCTTCCATTAATATAGTCTTTTCTACTTTTCCGAATATCATTAACCACATAAATATTATCCCCTAAATTCCTAAGCAACCCTGGCACGATTACATTTCTAACAACTTCGTCAAGATTTACTTCTGGGAAGTTAATATTAATATATTCTTTAATTAGCTCAAGCTTAGGTATTCTTTGACAATTTTGCGAGAACTCCTCCTCAAAATTATACTCATAGAGAGTTTTGTCTAATCGTATAGTTATTAAATCATCAATATACCCACCATCATCATGATCAAAATAATCATGATGATCAATTCCGAATTTAACATTATCTTTATTGATATAGCCTCTTTTGAGACTTTGTCTGCGTTTATAATCTTTCCACAAAAACCTTGGATTTAACTCCTCTGTCAGTCTCCAAGTTACATAACTAAAAAAGATAGTTAAAGCCAGCTTAAATAAAGGATTTTCCAAAATTTCTACAAGATAGTCAGTCATAGCTAATATTACTCAAGATATCTTATTACCTTTGCAGGATTCCCCATAACTAATGCATTTGCAGGGACATCTTTTGTTACAACTGAACCAGCAGCCACCATTGCCCATTCACCTATAGTAACGCCACATACTATAGTTGCATTCGCCCCAATAGAAGAACCATATTTTAGAATGGTTTCACTAACCTGCCAATCGCCCCCACTTTTCAATGTTCCATCTTTATTGATAGCTCTTGGATATTTATCATTTGTAAAAGCAACTGATGGACCGATAAAAACGCCATCCTCAATAGTCACACCATGTGGAATCATCACACTGTCTTGAATCTTAACCTTATCGCCTATCTTAACCCCCTCATCCACAAATATGTGGCGATGAATCTTACACTGACTACCGATAATAGCTCCTTTCAATATAATAGTACCCTCTTCAATAATGGTTTCAGCCCCTATTACAGCTTCCGGAGCAACATAGTTTGGAAATTTTAAATTGTACATAAAAACGGTATTACACCTATCGGCGGAATTAAATATTTTATTATTAATAAGTTGCGCACTATTACTGTCATTTAGCATAATAGAAGCACCCAAGTATTTAAATCCAACAGGCGTATACACAACTAAGATGCAATATTCGCAAATAATCTTGATATTTGCAAACTGTTTGTCAATAATTTAACGTGAATTCGATATAATGACAATAATTCTCTTATTGAATAAGAAAACAATAGCAAAATATTAATTTTATAGTATTAACTATAGCTTTCAAAGGTGTTTTTATTAGAAGATTAGCAAACCTTCAAAAATACCAAATAAAAGCCACAGAAGACTTACGAACTAATCATCGTTTGTCAGTTCTATCTTCATGCAAAAGTATCCTACAAATTATTGCGTTAAATAAAACTAAAGTAAAAAGTTCATTATTAAACTTTCATCTTTTATATATATCTTAGATAAAAAATTGAATTATACAATATCCATATGGTATTTGAATTATTTACAAAAAATAAAATAGCTAGTGTAATCACTCAAACAGACTTATTTAATAAAACCCACAATACTCAGTCATCATGTGCAGCTTTTGCTAAAATTGAAGAAATATGAGTTTTATAATTTGTTAAAAAGCGAAATCATCAATCATACAAAATGAAAAAACCATATATATTATACGATTCTCAAATATTTGATCTTCAAACAATTGGAGGCATATCACGCTATTTCTGTGAAATTATCTCAAGATTGCAACAACCTTTTGATATCAGTATACGATACAGCGAAAATTACTATTTAAAAAATTCAACAATAGCACGACATAGAATACCACTTCCACAATGCCTATTTAAACGGTATAAGGACAAATTACTTCACAAAAATTTCAAGTACACAAAGAATAAACTTAAAACATCATCTCCTTATCTTTTACATGCTACTTATTATGAACCTTATTTCTTAAAATATATAGGTAATAATCCTTTTGTCATAACAGTACATGATATGATATATGAAAGATTGCCTGATTACTTCTCAAAAGAAGAAACCGAACAAATTATCCAACAAAAAAAAGAAATCATATCAAAAGCAAGTCGCATTATTGCTATTAGCAAAAATACCAAAAAAGATCTAGTAGAACTATTACACATTGACCAACAAAAGATAGATGTTATCTATCATGGAACAAGCATGCAACGATTTGAAAATAAAATCACCATGCAACTACCTGAAAAATATATCCTTTTTGTTGGCAGCAGATACTCATACAAAAACTTCAATCGTTTTATAGAAGCCTTTTCCTTATTAACCCAAAAAGACAGTAAGCTATACCTTATTTGCACAGGAAATAAGTTCAGTCAAGATGAAGAAGATAAGCTATCAAAACTACATATTAAAAATAAAACACTACAAATTAATGCATCTGATAAAGAACTGAGCGAACTATACACTCGTGCCTCCTTATTTGTTTTCCCATCTTTATATGAAGGATTTGGTATACCTATCTTAGAGGCTTACGCCTGTCATTGCCCTATTGCAATAAGCAACACTAGTTGTTTTCCTGAAATAGCAGGAGATGCAGCCATATATTTCGACCCTTATTCTGTAAAAGACATGGCCAATACTATAGAAGCAATAATATACAATCCTCAAAAAGCCAATAAATTAATTCAAAAAGGCATTAAACGATTAGAATTATACTCTTGGGAAAAAACCGTTGTAGAAACAGAAGAGACATACAAAAAAACGATACAAGGTTACAACTTTTAAACATACATAACAAACAAGACTGGCAGAAGTATTCAAAGGAACTGCATATACTTCAGGATAGCCTTACTTCCTACCAGAAAAAAAATCATCAGTTTTCAATATGAACAAAAGTAATGGTTTAATACGATACTGAAGTCGGCGAGTCTTACTTAAACGTAAAAAGACATCTAGTAAAGGAAGCTTTTTCAATTGCTCTGCTTCTTGAAAATATTCACGTAAAACAGGTGAGAACAATTGTTTCAATACCAACTCCCTTTCTCTATTGCATTCTTTTGCTGAAAGAGAACTAACGCCACTTGTATCAAAATTACTAATCGTTCGTTTTACATGTCGATAAGAACATCCTTCCAGAATAATCTTCTTCACAAAGAATTCCCAATCTGAAACGATCTTTAAACTTTCCGTATAAAGACAATTGCGAAATAACTCCCTTTTAATAAATGTCGCAGGGTGTCCCAACGAGCGCTCCAAAAAATAATCTACTGTCAAGATATCAGGATAGATAAAAACTGTTTCTTCTCCATCCCCCCTTACAAAAACTAAATCCCCATAAACAATATCTTCCCCAGATAAGAAATCATGAATATCAGCTAACACGGCAGAATTGTTCAATACATCACCAGAATTCAAGAATAACAGATACTCACCAGAAGCCTTCTGTATCCCTTTATTCATCGCATTATAAATTCCTGAATCCTTTTCAGAACACCAGAAATCTATATACCGTTGATATTCTTGAATAACTTCTTTACTTTTATCTGAACTTGCACCATCTATAATTATATACTCATATTCATTATATGTCTGTTCCACAACACTTCGAATTGTTTTTTCCAATCCAGAAGCATTATTATAATTGATCGTAATAATAGAAATCGGTTTCATTCTACTTCTTTTTCAAGTTACCCTTTATATATTTATAAAACAAACGGCGATACCACTTATTTTTGTGCCGAGCAATTCGCGCTTTGCAATCTTCCAGCTCTTTCTCACAAAGAAACAATCGACGTAAAGAAAGAATTGCACTTCCATAATACAACGAATAACGCCTTATATGTTTCTGATAAATATAGTTCTCAACTTCCGCGATATTCTGAGCAGCGGTTACATTTTTAGAGACCGACTTAATTCGATAAAAAAATAAAGGTTCTTGTATTTGATATACAACACTTTGCTCATCCAACAATCGTATATAAAATTCCCAATCCTCTAATCCCAAATGCATATCCTCATCAAAACCACCAATCCGGAGCATATCACTCTTTCTAAAAACTGATGAACAAAAAATCTCGTTGTTGACTAATAACTTTGCATAACCTTTATAAGATACTTGACTGTGATTAGTCGCTTCCCCAAAAAATCCCCATTGACAATACACCAACAATGTTTCCGGATGATGAGTAAAATGCGACAAGGCCTTTTCTATATAAGTCTCCTCCAATTTATCGTCCGCATCTAAAGGTAAAATATAAGTACCTAACGCTTGTGCAGCTCCTATATTTCTAGCTTTAGAAACACCCCCATTTTCCTGAAAGACATATTTGAACCTCTCATCCTTCTTCACATATTCCAAAGCTATTTCTTCTGTACCATCAGTAGACCCATCATTTACGATGATCCCCTCCCAATTCTGAAAAGTCTGCTTTTCCAATGAATTCAAAGCATCCGAAAGATAAATTCCCTGATTATAACATGCTATAACAACCGAGATGATTGGAGCTTCTTCAGATTTCATTTTAATATTAAATAATAAACAACTTTCTTTATTTCAAATTTTAATTATACAAACATACGAAAAATAACACTAGCCCCAAACAATTACTTTAAAAACTGTCTTTATTCCAAGATAAAACGTAAGTTCCCTTGCCACTTCTATTTTTCTTCATACCTTTGTATCTAACAATTTTTACGCACTATGGATATCGATATTATAATACCCATTTATAATGCTTTTGATTTTGTCAAAAAGTGCATTGAAACAGTAATTGAGCATACAGATCTTACCCAGCACACATTATTGTTAGTCAATGATAAAAGCACAGACGAAAGAATATTGCCCTTATTGAATTCTTTTATAAAAGAAAATCAATCGCTAAATATCATATTAATAGATAACAAAGATAATCAAGGATTTGTCCGAACTGTGAATATTGGCATGCAATATTCACACCATGATGTAGTCTTATTAAATAGTGACACTGAAGTAACCAGAAATTGGCTTTCCAAAATACAAAATTGCGCATATAGTAAACCTGCAGTAGCTACTGTTACTCCCCTATCCAATAACGCAACTTTAGCATCTGTACCTGTTTTTTTGGCAGAAAACACCATTCCTCCAGGTTTAAGTGTAGAAGAATATGCTGACATTGTCGAAAAATGCAGCATGAATTTATTTCCTGAGATTCCTACTGCGCACGGATTCTGTATGTATATTAAAAGAGAGGCAATAGACGATCTAGGTCTATTCGACGAAGAAACTTTTGGAAAAGGATATGGGGAAGAAAATGATTTCTCATATAGATGTTTACAAGCTGGATATAGACATTTATTATGTGATAACACATATATTTATCATAAAGGAACCCAATCTTTCACTCAAGAAAAGACCAATTTGATAAACTCTCATCTACAAATATTAAAAGAGAGATACCCGGCATGCTTTGCAAACACTGAAGTTTTTGTTCAACAAAATCCGATCTCAGAGATACAACTGAATGTGCGTTATAACACAGATATGTATTCTAAAAAGAACGTACTGATTATAATACATGAGTTCAAAGCTATCAACGAGAGGAACATTGGCGGAACAACATTGCATGTACATGATTTAATTAGAAACATGCGAAAGGAATTTAATTTTCATGTAATCTATTATTCTGTGGATGATTTCAAATACTATCTAACCTCTTATTTTTCATCTGACGAAATTACTGTTTCTCTAGGCATGTATTCTCAATATACAGCTTTAAATCTTTATAATGATGTTTTCAAGAAAGATCTTGAGAGACTGATAACGGCCCTAAGAATAGATTTAATCCATATCCATCACTTAAGAAACATGTATTTGGATATTTTCAAAGTGGCACAAGAGAAGAACGTTCCCTTTATATATACAATGCATGATTTCTATTCAATATGTCCTTCGATAAAACTCTTCGACGAGGAAACTTTTCTTTGTAGTTATAACAACCAAAATGGATGTAGTTCATGCATATCAAAAAAGTTTAAACAGAATATTAATTTTATACCATTATGGAGAAAAGAATTTTATTCGAATCTTAAATTAGCAAAGAAAATAATCGTCCCTTCTTCCAATACTAAGAATATTGTTTTAGATATATACAAAGATCTAACAATCGACGTAATAGAACATGGCTACAATCAAGTAAACAAAGAATCGAATTATTCTAACATAAAGAAAAACAAAAAAGAAAAGTTTAATATCGCTTTTATTGGTGGGATTTCAGAAGAAAAAGGTTTAAGATATTTAAAAGGGTTAATAGCTGAAGCTAGAAAATCCGAGATAACAATCCATCTTTTTGGAATGGCAGAAAATAAAAAATATAACACCAATAAACAAAATTATATTTATCATGGTGAATATTTACAGAAAGACCTACCTAATCTACTACTTGAGAACGACATTAAACTAGTATGTTTAATGTCCATGTGGCCAGAAACATATTCCTATACTTTATCAGAAAGCCTTATTGCTGAAATTCCTGTAATCACATTCGATTTAGGAGCTATAGCCGAACGGGTGAAAGCAATTGATGCAGGATGGATTTTCCCCATACACAGTACCGCACAAGATATTTTTAAGTTCATTTTAACAGTCAAATCAAACATCGCAGGAGAATATCAAAAGAAAAAAGAGAATATCAGACATTATTTAAAAGAAATGAAGTCTGTAAAAGAAATGGCTGATGAATATGCAAGAATATACAATAAAACCATCAATACATTCCCTGTTTTAGCTTATGATAACAATGACACACAATCAAAGATTGAATTCTACCAAAAAAGCAGAAAACTCAATCCATCAAGTATAAAGTCGATACAAGAAAAGAAAGAATATAAACGCATAAAAAATATCATTAAAGGATCGGCCCCCTTTAAACGCGCTTTTAGAGAAATGAAGCTCTATCGTGAGACCTATAAAAATAGCAAGTGGCGAAATAAAATCCTTTTCAAATTTATATGGTATAGAATTATATGTCTTAATACTTGTAGTACTTTTACCCAAAAATATTATTAGATAGTTCATCGTAAAAAGATGCCATACACATAACAAAAGGAATCATAAACCAAATTCAATAAAGTTCCATCAAAATGATTAACGTCTTATACATAGCAGTAGGTGAAGGAGGCTCTGATCAAGCATTAATCACTTTAATTAAAGAACTTAAAAACAAAATAAGGCCTTATGTCACATTAGGGAAATTAGCTAGCCAATCAACCATTGATAAATTGAAATCGGAAAATATACCATATAGTATTCTTAACTACGATTTCTTCTGGTATCCCTCAAAGAAAAATTTATGGAATTATATCACTCGTCCCATATATGCCCTTAAATTAAAAAATAAAAAGAAATTCTTTGCCAAACAAATCATAGAATTATCCAAACAATATAAGATTGATATTATCCATACCAATTCTTCTGCATATCAGTTTGGGGCTACTGCAGCTCAAGCACTAAAGATTCCACACATATGGCACCTAAGAGAGTATCAATCTTTAGATTTTGGACATTCACACGCTTACTCACTTCCATATTTAAAAAAACAACTACACAAATCCGGCAATTTCAATATAGCAATAACAAAAGGTATATATAATTTCTACCAACTAAAGGAGGAAAACTCGACTATTATTTACGACGGCGTTTTGAGGCAAAGTTATAAACCCAAAGAGCTTCCTAAAGAAGAGTATGTTCTATTTGTAGGGCGCATCGTGAAAGAAAAAGGCATCTTTTCACTATTAAATAGCTATAAAGACTATCTACTAAGAGGAGGTACCTTCAAATTAATACTTGCCGGGAATTATTCTTCAAAGACAAAACAAAAAATTGATAGATTAATAGAAAAATACAATATACAAAATAATATTATACTTAAAGGAATACTACCCAGTAATCAAATATATGATCTAATGAATCGCGCAACAGCTTTAATCGTCCCATCACCTTTTGAAGCATTTGGTCTAATTACAGCAGAAGCGATGTTTAACAAATGCCTAGTTATTGGAAAAGATACTGCCGGAACAAAAGAACAATTTGATAATGGTCAAAAAAAATACAATAAAGAAATTGCTCTTCGTTTTACCAACGAACAGCAATTAAGCACCCATTTAACAGATATAGAACAAAAACAGATACAACAATACACTGAAATCATCGAACGAGCATATAATTATGTTTCGTCATTATACACTATTGAGAACAACGCCAAACAGATAGAGCGTCTATATACCACTATTCTTAGAACATAATTATTTATAAGGCATAAACAAAATTACATGCATTTACAACATCAATAATTATTTTATATTTATCTTTGCAAAAAAAATTAGGTCGTGTTATTTAACTCATTCGAATTCTTAGTGTTTCTACCAATAGTATTCTTATTATATTGGTTTGCTTTCAAAAAATTAAGGGCACAAAACTTATTTGTTGTTGTAGCTAGTTATCTATTTTATGGTTGGTGGGATTGGCGCTTTCTGATCTTAATAGCGTTTACTACTTTATGTAGTTATGCAAGCGGAATCCTACTTGAACGGCAAGAAGGCTATAGACACATCCAACGTTTAATAAGTATTGCCAACATTGTATTAAACCTAACTATATTAGGAATATTCAAGTATTTCAACTTCTTCTCAGAAAATTTGCAACATCTGTTTCAGTGGTTTGGATTTGAATTAGATTGGGTAACATTAGACATCTTACTTCCAGTAGGAATTAGCTTCTATACATTTCAAGCACTTAGTTATACAATCGATATCTACCGTCACAAGATGAAACCCACACATGATATTATAGCATTCTTTGCTTTTATCAGTTTTTTCCCTCAACTTGTTGCAGGTCCTATCGAAAGAGCGACCAATTTACTACCGCAGTTCGAAAGACAACGAACTTTCGATTACACAGCGGCAGTAGATGGTATGAGGCAAATTTTATGGGGATTATTCAAAAAGATTGTTGTAGCAGACACATGCGCTGTCGCAGTCAATCAAATCTTTGCAAATTATCAAACACTTGATAGTTTGAATCTGGTTTGGGGAGCTTTCTTATTTACTTTCCAAATTTATGGAGACTTTTCTGGATACTCGGACATCGCTATAGGTACAGCTAAGTTATTTGGTATTAACTTACTACAAAACTTCAACTTTCCATATTTTTCTAGAGATATTGCCGAATTTTGGAGACGTTGGCATATTTCACTCACCACTTGGTTCAGAGATTATATTTATATCCCATTAGGAGGAAGTCGATGTAGCAAATGGAAATCTTTCCGTAATACTATGATAATTTTCTTAGTTAGTGGTCTCTGGCATGGAGCCAATTGGACGTTTATTTGTTGGGGTATATTTCATGCTCTATTATTTCTACCATTATTACTTATGGGGAAAAACAGAAAATATAAAAACATAGTGGCTGAAAACACATATCTGCCATCCCTCAAAGAACTTGGACAAATTATCTGTACTTTCATTCTTGTAATGATTGGATGGGTTATTTTCCGCGCTGAAAACATGAAAGAGGCTTGTCAATATATTATTTACATGTTCACTAAATGGCAGCCTTCATCGCTTGAATATGGAATTAAATGTCTCCAATATATTGTTATTTTGATTATTATAGAATGGATTAATAGACGCAAAATGCACGGATTAGAAATAAATATAAAGTATCCTATAATCAGATGGGGAGTCTACTGTGCTATACTCTATTATATATTTTATTATTCGAATGAGATCCAAACATTCATCTACTTTCAATTCTAGAACGATATGAAAAAATTTATATTAAAATGCTTGTTCACCATTTTTCCTGTCATGTTATTAATATATGTCTATGGTTTCTATGTAAACTTCTATTTAATAGGAAATGTATTAACCAAAGCTGGTGATCTAGGAAACCTAGGATACTTCTATATTGATAAGAGCCAAACAAATTTAGGAAAAAAGCTATACGAAAATAAGGTAGATCAATATCATGAAAGTATACAAGAAAAGTATAATATACTCACTATAGGCGACTCTTTTAGCCAACAAGGTTTCGGTGGCTATCAAAACTATTTAGGGAATAAATTAGGAGAAAGAATCCTCAACTATCCTGATCCTAGAGAAAAAGGATATTGCCCTGAAGAAATCGCATTATATTTACTTAACAATGACATATACACCAAATTAGGTTGTAAAACTGTTATTATCGAAACTGTTGAAAGAGAATTTGTACAACATATACTAAGTTTCAGAGATATTACAAGCATCAATTACAGCATTGACAATGAGGGTGAAACTAACAAGAATACCTCTACGAAGAAAAGAGATTATTTAATGGAAACATTCAAATACATCAAATATCACTTGTATAAATCGAAAAGACCAGTAAAAGAGGCACAATTAAGCACAGACTGTTTTTCTGTACCACCTTATAAAACTCTTTATTTTTACAAGGACGATTTATGGAAATTATCAATAACTGAAGAAGAGTATAATATTATTTGGGACAGACTTAACAAGCTTCATAAACGTTTTCAGGAAAAAGGTATTAATCTCTATTATTTGATAGCTCCCGATAAATATGACGTATATCAACCATATATAGTAAACAATCCATACCCGCCTAAGACAGTTATTGACCAATTAGAAGAAAATGGAATTAATCAACTAGATTGGCTGATCAACCCTAGAAACAAATTTAGAGAAATGATCTCCAATGGAGTCAAAGACGTTTACCACATAGATGATACACATTGGGCAACTATAGCTAGTGAAACTGTTGGTTATATTATAGCAGATAAAATCCCACAACCTACCAAGTAAATTATCTCCTTGTTTTCAACAAGATTTATATCATTCAACTAAAAATAAACTATTGAGTAATTACAGCCGATCTCTATCACGAGTAATTAACCATGGTATCAAACAACTAAAACTCCTATTAAAACGTTCTATATAATAATCACTAAGATTGGCTTTTAAAGAAGATGTTAAGTACAACATAAGTTCCTTCTTAATTGTCGAAGAAACCTTTAGTCTCTTTATCTCTTTATAGAAACTTCCATGACGTACATTTTTTCTTTGTTTCCCTACGTTGGGAAGAAAATGCTCGACTGTGCTTACTATATACATATCTTCTTGAACCCCCTCTCCTGTCTTTTGAGCTTTCTTGGTAGCACTCACATTATGCAAACGAAATTTATTCATTTTTTCATAAATTTCAAGTACCTCTCCTTGCCTTGCCATCTCTATCCAAAAAAGCCAATCACCACTATAACGCATTGAGAAACAAGACAAATTTCTTACTTGCTCAAAACATTGTTTACGAAAGACAACACCACTAGCATTGTAAATATAATTACGCCAATAAAGATTATGTTTTATATACTCTTTACCATCAAAAATACCTATATTGTGAGGACGACGTAATTGTTTTGAAGTCCAACGGTCAAAATCAGTAGATAGTTGATTCCCTTTTTCGTCTATACAGTGCGAACCTAGAAAACAGAAGGAAGCACGAGGATATTGATTTAAAACAGAAACAGCTTTCTCTAAAAAAAAAGATTCAGCCGCATCATCACTCTCGGCAATCCAAATATATTTTCCACGGGACAAACTAATCCCTTTCTGCCACTGTGCAAAAGGACTCCCTGTGTTGACAGAATTAATCTCCAAATGAGTGACACGAGAGTTTGTTTTATAATGACTTAAAATAGACACGCTATCATCAGTTGAAGCGTCATCCAATAATATAATTTCATAGTTCGTATATGTTTGTGCCAAAACAGACTCGATACGTTGCCGTAAAAAACGAGCATAGTTATAATTAGGAATGATTACACTAACCACCGGATGATTTTCCATTACAAATACACTATTTATCTTAGTTATTATAACAAACTGATAGCAAAGATACAGATATTATTCGTAAAAAAGACGTTAACCCTCTAATGTTTAGCAAAAAAGCCTTTAACACTTGTTGCAACCAAATAAAATGTATACATTTGTAGAATTTTAGTACAAGCCCCCTTAACTATTTAACTAACATAGTAATAATTATATGAATAAACCCATGGCGAGCAACATAAGTACATCGCTAATTATATCCACCTATAATAGAAGCGACGCATTAGAATTATGCGTTAAAAGCGTGCTACGTCAATCTCTCCTTCCTGATGAAATTATCATTGCTGATGATGGTTCTAAAGAAGACACAAGAGAGCTAATTCATCAATTGGCGGCTTCTTCCAAAGTCCCCATTATTCATGTCTGGCATGAGGATCTAGGCTTCAGACTGGCCTCCATCCGCAATAAAGCCATTGCGAAAGCATCTAAAGAATATATTATACAAATTGACGGAGATATCGTTTTACACAAAGATTTCGTCAAAGATCATGTACGTTTTGCCCAAAGAGGTAGTTTCGTTACAGGTAGTCGCGTATTAATCCGGGAAGAGTTAACAAAAAAAATGTTAGCAGAAAAAAAATGCATCATTTCCATTTACGACAAAGGTGCTAAAAACACAATCAACGGAGTACATTTACCTTGGTTGAGTCCGCTACTTCAGCATTATCGCCAATGGGATATCTCATATTCCAGAGGATGCAATATGGCTTTCTGGAAAGAGGATTTGTTAAAAGTCAATGGGTACAATGAAGCTATTACTGGATGGGGAAGCGAAGATCATGAATTAGTATGCCGCCTCATCAATAACGGCGTACGCAAGCGTACCATCAAGTTTGCGGGAATTGTGTTCCACCTTCATCACGAGTTGCATGGAACGGATAATTTGAGCAACAACCGCAGTATTTTGAACGAAACGAAAGTCAGGAAACTAACCTGGTGCGATAAAGGAATCATACAAAACTAATATGGAAAAGAATTTGAACTTTTTAGATCGAAACGAATTTAACTACAGTCCATCAAAAGAAGTAGTAGAAGCTTTTAAAAACTTCGACATAAATAAACTTTGTTTTTATACCCGCATTTATGATGAAGGAAAGAAAAGCATATTGTCCGTTTTCTTGTCCGAGCTATACGATATAGATGAGACTCAAGTTTTATTGGGATATGGCGGAGAAGATATCCTGAAGCAAGCTGTTCATTACTTCCTGACTCAAGAAGATGGAAACAAAACGATATTGATTCCCAAGTTCTCATGGTGGTATTATAAGTCAATTGCAGATGAGGTGAATGGTCATACTTTGCAATATCCTCTTTACGAAGACGGAAACACTTTTAAATATGACTTTGAGACGCTGAAAGATATGATCCGGAAAGAAAATCCGAAGATTCTTTTACTGGCTTCTCCCAATAACCCTACCGGCAATGGTTTAACTCCAAAAGAACTGGATGAACTGCTCGCAGAAGTACCCAACCAAACAGTGGTACTGATAGACGAAGCATACGCTTCTTTCGTTTCAACCGATACCAGTTATATCAAAAAGCTGGTTAATAAATATCCGAATCTGATTATCTCTCGTACTTTGTCCAAATTTTATGGATTACCCGGTTTACGTATGGGATTCGGATTTATGAGTAAGGAACTGGAAAAATTCAGCAGATACAGCAATAAATATCTGGGATACAACCGGATATCCGAAGATATCGCCATTGCAGCCCTTAAATCGGACGCACACTACCGCAACATCGCCAAACTGATGAACGAAGACCGTGAACGTTACGAAAAGGAAATCGGTGTGTTACCCGGATTCAAGGTATATGAATCGGTTGCCAATTTCATTTTAATCAAATACCCGATAGAGCTAAAAGAGGCTCTACAAAAGGCTTTTGCTGAACAGAGTTATAAAGTGAAGTTTATGAATGAACCGGATATCAACACTCATTTGCGTATCACATTGGGACGCCCAGAGCAGAATCGGATCGTTATAGATACAATTAAAGAAATCGCCTCCAAATGAAAGCAGTAATATTAGCCGCAGGAATAGCCTCACGCTTACGCCCGCTGACCGATACAACTCCCAAATGCCTCCTTAAGATAGGAGAACGATGCCTATTGGAAAGGGCTTTTGATGCTCTGATACAAAATGGATTCAATGAATTCATTATCGTCACGGGGTATCGCCAGCAACAAATCGTTGATTTTCTGCAAGCACGTTATCCAGTTCAAAATATTACTTTCATTTATAATGATAGATATGAATCAACCAACAATATCTATTCATTATGGCTTACCCGACCGCATACAGACGGGGAAGAAATATTGTTATTAGACAGCGATATTGTTTTTGATCCTCAAATTGTAGAAAAACTGCTTCATTCGGATAAGGACGACATATTGGCACTGAACCGTCATGAGCTTGGAGAGGAAGAAATAAAAGTCATCGCAGACGATGCACAAAAGGTTGTTGAAATCAGCAAAGTCTGTTCTATATCCGATGCTATCGGAGAGTCTATCGGTATCGAAAAGATGTCAGCCGAATACACCAAAGCTCTATTCCGAGAACTGGAAACTATGATTACCACCGAAGGATTGGATAATATTTTCTACGAACGGGCTTTTGAACGACTGATTCCACAAGGATATAGCTTTTACGTCATGGACACCACCGAGTTCTTCTCGGCCGAACTGGACACTGTAGAGGACTTTCAACAGGCACAGAAGCTGATTCCAGCCGGTCTTTATTAATCAAAATTCAGATAGAAATGGCAAATTACGATATCCGCCCTCTACAGCTTCGCATATTAAAGAATTTATTAGCTGTTGACAAAGTTTGTAAAGAACATAATCTGCGATATTACATCATGGCAGGCACCATGCTGGGAGCCGTCCGCCATAAAGGATTTATCCCTTGGGATGATGACCTGGATATCGGTATGCCACGAGCCGATTATGATTTATTAATGGCTAATGCCAAAGAATGGTTGCCGAAACCATACGAAGCTGTTTGTGCTGAAAATGACAAAGAGTATCCTCTCCCATTCGCAAAAGTACAGGATGCCGACACCACTCTAATTGAGCGTATGCATCTCAAATATTTGGGAGGCGTATATATTGATATATTTCCACTGGACGGAGTTCCGAAGAGCCGCATGGCGCAAAGAATGCATTTTGCAAAGTACGAATTCTACAAACGTGTACTCTACCTGATTCATCGCGATCCATACAAGCATGGAAAAGGTCCTAGTTCATGGATACCGCTATTATGCAGAAAGCTTTTCACCCTTACCGGGGTACAGGAAAGTATCAGGAAAGTAATGAAAAAATATGATTTTGACCAATCCGCATTGATCTGTGATTATGACGACGGAATGAAAGGAATCATGTCTAAAGAAATTCTGGGTACCCCTACTCCAATCTTATTTGAGAATGAAGAAGTATGGGGAGTACAGAAATACGATGTCTATCTGTCACAAAAGTACGGAGATTACATGACCATACCTAAACAAAGTGGGCAAAGACAACACAATTTCCATTATTTAGACCTGAATAAACCGTATCGGGAGTTTGAAGTCTAACTATAATCACATAAAGGTAAGAAGTAGAAATGAAAATAGGTTTTGACGGAAAACGTGCAGTACAGAATTTCACCGGTTTGGGTAATTATAGCCGCTATATAGTGGATATTCTATGCCAATTCCATCCGGAGAATGAATATGTATTGTATGCCCCTAAGAAACGGGAAAATAAAAGACTGAACAAATTAACGAAACAATATCGGCAACTACAGCTTTCTTATCCCACTACTTCTTTCTGGAAAAAGTTAAGTTCGTTATGGCGAGTACTGGGAGTTACCCGTCAATTGGAAAAAGAAAGAATTGATATTTTTCATGGACTTAGCAATGAATTGCCCCTGAATATCCATAAAAGTGAGGTGAAAAGTATCGTAACGATCCACGACCTGATATTTCTGCGATACCCACAATACTACCATTCGATCGACAGGAATATATACACATATAAATTCCGCAAAGCCTGCGAAAATGCGGATAGAATCATTGCAATCAGCGAATGTACCAAACGTGATATTATTAAGTATTTCGGGACTCCTGCCGATAAGATAGAGGTTGTTTATCAGGGATGTGACACTTCATTCACGCGCCCTGTAACAGAAGAGAGAAAAAGAGAAGTTCGAGCTAAATATCAGCTACCGGAACATTATATACTCAACGTAGGAAGTATCGAAGAACGAAAGAATGCCCTTTCGGTGGTACAAGCACTGACGATGCTTCCTGAACAAATTCACCTTGTCATTGTCGGACGCCATACTGAATACACTGACAAGATCGAACGTTTTATTAAGGAGAATAAGCTGGAAGAAAGAGTGCACATCATCAGCAATGTTCCGTTTGATGACCTGCCGACTTTTTATCAGCTAGCAGATATTTTTGTATATCCTTCACGTTTTGAAGGCTTTGGCATTCCCATCATAGAAGCCTTATACTCCGGTATTCCGGTAGTCGCTGCGACAGGCTCTTGTCTGGAAGAAGCCGGAGGACCTGACTCAATCTATATACATCCTGACGATATCAAAGGAATGGCTAATGCTTTCAAGCAGATATACTCTGACCCTGAAAGAAAGAAAATAATGATTGAAAAAGGACAAATATTTGCCAAAAGATTCTCTGAAGAAAAGCAAGCGCAAGAAATTTTAAATATCTACAAGAAATTAATAAGATGAACATACTTAAACACACAATAAAGAAATTTATATATGGCACTCTCCCATATTATTTCATGAAAGGATATAAGCCCGACTCTCCTTATCTAAAATACTATGAATATATTAAAGAGCATGGATATTCAAGACACCTATATGAATTCAAAGATGAATATACAAATATGCCCATTGACGTACAGAAAGACGAGGAGAAAGGGTTATACTATGTTCAAAAAGAAGGGAAACGACTCTATTTCAGAAAGAGCACTCCGGCCCAAAAAATCCAAAAATATTACAGGGTTTTAAGCATGGAACAAGACAAGCGCTCACCGCACCATTACTTCAACAGCGTTAAAGAAGTAACAGGAAAGGTATTTGTGGATGTTGGTTGCGCCGAAGGATATTCTTCATTGGAAATCATCGAAGAAGCCAAACATGTTTACTTGTTTGAACAGGACGAACAATGGCTGGAGGCAATCAGAGCGACCTTTGAGCCATGGCAAGATAAAGTTACGATCGTTCAAAAGTATGTAAGTGACCATAACTCTTCAAAAGAACAAACCCTAGATGACTTCTTCAATAATCAAACGGATGAGCATCTATTTCTAAAAATGGATATTGAAGGAGCTGAACGATATGCATTAGCCGGATGCAAGAACTTATTTCAGAATTGCCAAAAGCTGGATTTTGCAATATGCACGTACCATCTACATGATGACGAAACAGCCATTTCTGCATTTTTGGACAAGCATAACTGCGCATATACAAATCAGAAAGGTTTTTTCAGGCATAAAATCCGCAGCGTGGTCATACGCGGAAGTAAAAGCTAATCATTGATAATCAGCAGAAAGCAGTTCACAATAGTCATACTTACACAAGTATGTATCATAAATGCGCTTTTCTTTTTTCAATAAGAAACGTGTGATATGTGGTTCCCAAGAAAAGAATTTACGTACGGAACGGTATAAACGGAAGAACAGAATCAGGGATACGATATGCCTTTCTTTCTCTTTCCGCGCCGCACGACGATAAATATAATGAGTAAAGAACTGATCGCTATAACGAAGAGCCAGACTAACAGTAGATTCTACATCCCATCCCCTCAAAGAAGCATACTCTGTCATTATATAAGTCAGCACTTCACGAGAGATGCATAAACGACACATATTACGGCACACTGTGTCACAATCAATATCTGACAACAACTGCATACGATTCACGTCGACGAGAGAAAAACTATATTCATTCGCATCATTCTGATGAATCAGGATATTACCGGGAGAATAGTCCAAATGCAGGATACCTGCCTGATGCAAAGCAGCTGTGTAGCGCGCAAAAGCAGAAAGTTTATCTTCATTTCCTTCCACTTTCCCATCCATTAGGGAACGGACGGTTTCGCCACCATCATAACAACAAATATAATAGCTATGTGAAAGAAGACCACTCTGAAATTGTTCAATCATAGCAACTGGCTCCGGAGTGTCAAAACCATGCTGTTGAATCTCCATAGAATAAATATAGGAACGCTCTGCTTTTGATTGCCGGAAAAACGAATATACAACACGATTGATGATGTGAGGCTTCTTAAAGCTCTTCACCACAACATCAATGTTGCCTAAGCCAATTCGTTTTAAAACATTACGACCGTCGTACACCACATCTCCTTTTTCCTGAAAGGACCTTGAAATTTCTTCCACCTCCTTCTGCAGATACGCGTACTTGGGATTTACAATCACTCTCATTACACTCTCCTATATAATACTAATTACAAAGATGGAGCAAAGATAAAGAAATTAAGGCATATTCCGACTATATTTTACTCTTTTCTCACAAAGATTGGCCAACTCTTCTCACAAATATAGCCTATTCATACAGCCAGACGCTATAAAACGATTATCCTACCCAATAAGAACGTATGCCACAACATCTTAAGATTGATAAAACAAGACAGTCCTCACGATTCATCCTCATCTTTTTTGCCCTGTAGCTCTAAAATACTTATCCAACACAAGTAAGGAAATCAAACTTTCCCGCTTCTTATCCTTAAACTGTTCAACATATTCATGCGCATGTTTTATAATCTCCAAAGATTCGTCTACATGCGCTATATAATAACATAGACGCTCTTCCAAATCTGAAAAATCCGGTTTAATTTCAATATAATGATAATTGGGAATAAGATTTCCTTCCATAAACCATGTTTCACAGGTAGGCCGGGGCATTACTGCTATGGAGTTGGAAGACATCACCCACTTCAGATTACTGGCTACATCGTTCCCTTCAAGGGCCATAACAAATTTATAATCCAAATGCTCTCTGATTGTCTTCTTTTCTGTTTGCCATTCTACCGGATCCGTTGTATTCTTGCTTACATCTCCCAAATCACACATAGGGTGATGGAAATACATTTCCATGAATTTCCTGCGAGGAGCTTTTCCTTTCACCTTCCCGCGAAAAATAACCATATCCTTTTTCTCGGCAAACCCTTTCTTATCGTTAACGAAAAGAAAATGACGCACCTTGTCTAATTTCATAACAACGGAATTCCCATTATTCTCTGTCAACGGACGACTCTTGACGATGGAAGGATATTCCGGAATGTAAGTGACATCACCTGGACAGAATCCCCATTGGAAAGAGTCCGGAAACCAACGTGTATACTGGTAAGTATCAAAATAGTAAACTTTCTGATTACCCATTTTATGTTCAGCCAAACAAGACGCTGAAGATGGTAATTTTATGCCAAACGGCAATTTATTGTAATAATCAACGCGTTGCTTAATATATTCCACATCTTTCCGACGAGACACAGATGCCAGTTTACGCTGCAACCTCATCTGAAAAAAGCACTTGGGTAACAACTGCCTGAATATATTAATTGAATAGTAAATAAACTTGGGATTTTTTCCGCTGCACAGTTTATATAAGAGTTTATTCTTCATTGTTCAACTGATAATGTGTAGATATGCAAATTTAGATAATATTTTTCAGCCGAACAACCTTTTCATATCATTTCTACCGAGTATTGAAAATATCACGTATATTTGCAGAAATCAAAAATATAAGTCTATTTCATATATGGAAGAAATCAAAAAAGTCTTAATTATCCGATTCAGACAAATAGGAGATTCTGTTTTAACCACGGCATTGTGCAGCACTATAAAAAGAAACTTTCCAACAGCAGAAATTCATTATATACTCAACAAGGGTATCGCCCCACTTTATGAAAATCATCCGGATATTGACAAGGTTATTACATTTGACAAAAAAGAGAACAAGTCGTCTCTCTGTTATATAAAAAAAGTATGGAAAATAGTACACCAAAACGACTATGATGTCATCATTGACATTCGTTCAACTTTTAAAACTCTTTTCTTTTCTCTCTTTTCTTTGAATTCTCCTTTTCGAATAGGAAGAGATAGAGGATATGTAAAGTATTTCTTTAATTATAGAATAAAATCTTACAGTGAAAACCCGACGGTTGATGTAGTACATCATGATTTACAATTTGTTTCCCCGCTAGAAAAAATAAAACCGATAAAATATATAAGTGATTTTAAAATTTATCTAACAGAGAAAGAAAAAAAAGAATTCAGGAATTATATGGAAAAAGAAGGGATAGATTTCAATCTTCCCATACTTTTAATCGGAGTCACCACCAAACTCGCCCACAAGAAATGGAACACGGAATACATGGTGAATATCTTAAAAACAATACTGGAAAAACATGAAAACATACAAATGATATTCAATTATGCACCCGGATATGAGGAAGAGGATGCCAGAAATGTTTATAAGAAATTAGGATGCTCCGAGCGTATAAAGATCAATATACAGGCTTCGTCATTACGACAGCTGGCCGCATTATGCGCTAATTGTTCATTCTATTTCGGGAATGAAGGGGGCACCAGACATATAGCACAAGCGGTAGGTATCGAATCGTTTGCAATCTTCTCTCCCAGTGCATCTAAACTGATGTGGTTGCCCAGCAATTCAATATTTGCAGAGGGAATAAGTGTGGATGATGTTCTTTCACAAGAACAACAAACCGGGATGACATACGAACAACGTTTCAATGCTATTACTCCAGAAGAAGTATATAAACGGTTAAAACCGATAATAACAGAACTAACGAGCAACCATAAAATTAAAACGCAAGACAGAAACTAACCATGCGGAGTAATATCAAGACTGCCGGGCTAATTCACGATACAAATCCAAATAAGCCTGTATATGTTTCTCATAACTGAATGAATAAGCATACTCTTTCATGTTATTTATGCGTTCTTCATTTTTGTAGAAATCCGGCAAATGTTCTTGAATACTCCGCACCATAGAGTCTGTATCAAGTTGATCCCACATAAAAGCATGTCCACCGCAAACTTCCGGCAAGCTAGTCCGACTAGCGGCAAAAACAGCTTTACCGAATTGCATGGCTTCAATAACAGGTAAGCCAAAACCTTCACCTTCACTCGGAAACAGAAATGCGTCACAATTTCGATACAGCCAGACTTTTTCCGGTTGCGTCACTACGCCTGCAAGATAAACATTGGAAAGTTGCTTTTCACGAATCAAAGTACGAAGCTCCTCTGAATAAACACCATGTCCGCAAGTAGTATCTCCACAAATATATAAATCATATTCCGGGAAAGACTGCATCACATCAAGAAGGAGATGAAAATTCTTCTTTTTACGGATTTGTCCGATAGTAAAAAAGAAAGGACGTCCGGTAGCAAAGGCTGGACGGGCTCCTTCCAGAGTATCGATACGTTCCACTCCATTATAGATAACACGAATCTCTTTTCCCCGCATGTTAACATGTTGACGGACAATGTCTGCTGTATAATGAGAAATAGCAGTTACCACCGCTGCTTTATCTATTTTATGCTGCATCCGACGAAGGTACAACTTTACTTTCCAAGGCTTCTTTTCTTTCAAAAAGTTGAAATCATGAATAGTAAATATAAACTTTGTCCCTTTGGCAACACGCGCAAGTTTTCTTTGTTGATTCACCGCATGCCAGACATCTACTTTAGGTAATGTAAACGGAAAAAGCTTATTAATCCGACGAACAGGTATACAAGTCACATTCTCTCCGAAATCTTGCACACTTCTCTTACGCATCAAATAGATAAAATGTATATCATCTATAGGCAAAGAAGCAAAAAGAGCCGCATAATTAACCGCTATCTGACCAAAGCCTACTGCAATACTACCGTAATTCGTAAGATCAATCAACACTTTTTTCTTATTTTCCATCTGTTTTTCCATGATTATCTTCTGTTCCTTCATGTAACACAATGATTATTCAATTGCCAGGTAGAATGTTCTATATCAACTTATAATCCCTTCTATTTTTGCTATAACCTGTTCCGGTTTTATATCTCTTAAACAGGCATAATCACCACGCCAACAAGGCTTCTGTCCATATACAGAGCAGGGACGGCATGATAAATCAAGCTGTACGGTATTGACCGGCAATTGCTTCCAGCCCATAAAACCAGCATAAGGATGAGTAGCCCCCCAAATAGAAACAACCGGAATATTGACCAAGGACGCCAAATGCATATTGGCAGAATCCATTGAAAGCATCACATCTAAATGACTCATCAGATTCAATTCAGTACGCATATTCAACTTACCTATCATGGAAACCACCGTAGGATATTTAGCAATCCATGTGTCAAATACCTCCTGTTCGCTTTTGCCACCTCCAAAAAGGAAAACTTTCACTTTAGGATTAGCCGCAAAATGTGCTATAACTTGCTCCTGTAACTCTAACGGGTAAATCTTGCCTATGTGTTTGGCAAATGGGGCTATACCAATCCATTTCTGATCGTCCTTAGGTCCTGTGACTGGCTCTATCTCCGCAAAGTTGCCTTTCCCTTCGCCATAAATAGAAGAGAAATTTAATAAAACCGGTAAACCTAACTTCTCAAGCACATCGGCATAACGGCGAAAAGAGCTCTTCTGATTCTCCATCACCTTATCGTGACGACGAATCAGTTTCTTTTTACCGGTCCTTCCTTTACAAATGGAAGCTACTGGTTTATTAGCAAGACGGAATCGCAGGCATAAATATTTGGAACGAAGCACATGATGAAAATCTGCTATGTAATCAAAATGCATAGCTTTCAACTCCGAATAGAGGCTATTCAAGCCCCAAAATCCCTTGTGTTTGCCTGTTAAATCAGCTCCGACAAAACCTACATTCGCAGGCAGCCCCTGAAAAAGCGGCTGCCATACAGCACGACTTAACACTGTTATTTCGTGCTGCGGGTATTGCACAGCCAACGAATGTATTACCGGGATTGTCATGGCTACATCGCCAAGAGCTGAAAAACGAATAATGAGAATACGCGCCATTCGTTATTTTTTAGCATAAAGCACCGGATTCAATGCCGGGTCATTATACATCTTCATCTGTTTATATACTTTCATATATTTTCTCCCGGCTTCGATATCAGTCAACAACTGCTCAATAGCCGCAGAGAGGTCTTTACGTTGTTCCAGCAGGATATTCAGCTTAGTCTGGCATTGGACACGGTGTTCCTCCGTAGTATCCGTACGCTCCACTTCCTGCTGCATGTGGTAAATTTTCAATGCAAGAATTGACAAGCGGTCAATAGCCCACGCAGGACTTTCTGTATTGATCGTTGCGTCAGAAAAAGGTTTTACTTCTTTGTATTTGTCTAAGAAGTAGCTATCAATTAATTCCACCAAGTCTGTACGATCCTGATTTGATTTATCAATTCTTCTTTTCAAAGTCAATGCTTCTACCGGATCAATCTGCGGGTCACGGATAATATCCTCAAAATGCCATTGCACAGCATCAATCCAGTTCTTTAGATATAAATAATACTCAATAGTTTTCAACTCGTAAGGATTGTTCATCGGAGCATCCACACTATCCGTTACATGGTAATCTGTTGTCGATTTCCAAAAAATCTCGTTGCAAAGGTTACTAAATGTCATAATCTTAACTAGCTAATAGATATATAATAGGACAAATCTATGTAATATTTTTCAGACAAGCAACCGTTTCTAACTTTTTTATTTGTTACCTTTGTGAGTATAAAAGATGAATTGTATATGAAAATTATTATCGACAACAAAATACCTTATATAAAAGAAGCGGTTCAGAAAATAGCCGACGAGGTGGTTTATGTACCGGGAAAAGATTTTACTCCGGAGCTCGTACGGGATGCAGACGCACTTATTGTCCGTACCCGCACACAGTGCAACCGAAATTTATTGGAAGGTAGTCGGGTGAAATTCATAGCGACGGCAACCATAGGCTTCGATCATATTGATACAGAGTATTGCAAACAAGCAGACATAGAATGGGCAAATGCTCCGGGATGCAATTCTGCTTCTGTCGCCCAATATATACAGTCATCGCTTCTGGTGTGGAAATCTTGCAGAAACAAAAAGCTGAACGAACTGACAATTGGAATCATAGGAGTGGGAAACGTAGGGAGTAAGATAGCTAAAGTTGCCCGGGATTTTGGCATGCGTGTTTTACTGAATGATTTGCCACGGGAGGAAAAAGAAGGAACAGAGCAGTTCGCCTCACTAAATAAAATTGCAGAAGAATGTGATATCATTACCTTTCACGTACCTTTATATAAGGAAGGGAAATATAAAACCTTCCACCTAGCAGATGAGAACTTCTTCCAGTCACTCAAACGAAAACCGGTTATCATTAATACTTCACGAGGAGAGGTCATTGACACTGATGCTCTTTTAAAAGCCTTGGACAGCCGAACCATTTCGGATGCCATCATCGATGTATGGGAACATGAGCCGGAAATTAACCGTGAGTTATTAGAAAAGGTATTTATAGGCACTCCCCACATTGCGGGTTACTCTGCCGATGGAAAAGCAAACGCCACACGCATGTCACTGGATGCCATTTGCAAATTCTTCCAAATAGAAGCTGATTATAAAATAAACGCACCGACACCCGCCTCTCCTATTATACATGCCAAAAACCATGAAGAAGCAATCCTCCAAATATACAATCCAATCGAAGATAGCACCCGCTTGAAAAACCAGCCGGCACAATTCGAAACCTTACGCGGGGATTATCCTTTGCGACGAGAAGAGACAGCTTATTTAATTAAGTATTAAGTATTAACCGTAGCGACCGAGAGCTTCATAAAATTCCATCAAACGATTATCTGCATGGAGTAATACTTAATACCTAATACTTATTTCTTAATACTTGTTCTATGACTTGCGGGAAGTGTTCATATTCCAAGGCATGCACTTTCTTAGCTACATCATCTGGGGTATCTGTCGGAAGAACAGGGCAGATAGCCTGAAAGATTGTATTTCCTTCGTCATAATGTTCATTTATATAATGTATAGTAATACCGCTTTCCTTTTCACCGGCAGCCACTACCGCTTCATGGACTCGGTCACCATACATTCCCTTGCCTCCAAACTTCGGCAGAAGAGCAGGATGTATATTTATGATTTTATTAGGATAAGCATGCAAAAGTAAATCAGGCACACGAACCAGAAAGCCAGCCAGTACAACAAAGTCGATATGATACTCCTGCAAAATAGCCAAAATTTCATCTCCGGCTACCCAGTCCTCCTTTGAAAACACGTTAGAAGGCACCCCTAAACGATGTGCACGTTCCAAAACGCATGCATCACTTTTATTAGAAAGTACCAACGAAACCTGAGCAGAATCGTTTTTTTGGAAAAACCGGATAATATTCTCAGCATTTGAACCGGAACCGGAAGCAAAAATTGCGATGTTTTTCTTCATAACCCTCAATTTCGATGCACAAAACAGTGAAAAATGTGCAAAACTTTGCATTTATTTAGTCAAATATTTGCGCAAAACGATAAATATTCATTCCTTTGCACCGCAAATTTAAAGAAATAAAACTAATTATTAATTAAAAACTTAAAGTTATGTCTGAAATTGCATCAAGAGTGAAAGCGATTATCGTTGATAAATTAGGCGTAGAAGAATCAGAAGTTACTAACGAAGCTAGCTTCACTAACGACCTGGGAGCGGATTCTCTTGACACTGTAGAACTTATCATGGAATTCGAAAAAGAATTCGGTATCTCTATTCCTGATGACCAAGCAGAAAAGATTGGTACTGTAGGTGATGCTGTATCTTATATCGAAGAACACGCTAAGTAATTCGATTTCATCAATATGGAATTAAAAAGAGTGGTAGTAACAGGCCTTGGCGCCATTACTCCCGTTGGCAACAGCGTTCCCGAATTTTGGGAAAACCTTGTGAACGGGGTTAGTGGAGCAGGGCCTATTACTCATTTTGATGCGTCATTATTCAAGACCCAATTCGCATGTGAAGTGAAAAACTTCGATGCAACGAAATACATAGACCGCAAAGAAGCAAGAAAGATGGACCTGTATACTCAATATGCCATCGCTGTTGCCAAAGAAGCGGTGAGTGATTCTGGTCTTGACGTCGAGAAAGAAGACTTGAACAAAATCGGTGTTATTTTCGGCGCCGGTATTGGTGGTATACATACATTTGAAGAAGAGGTAGGTAATTACTACACTCGTCAGGAAATGGGTCCGAAGTTTAATCCGTTTTTCATTCCAAAGATGATCTCGGATATTGCAGCCGGACAGATTTCTATTATGTATGGTTTCCATGGTCCTAACTACGCGACTTGTTCAGCATGTGCTACTTCAACCAACGCTATTGCAGATGCTTTCAACCTGATTCGTCTGGGTAAAGCAAACGTAATTGTATCCGGTGGTTCGGAAGCAGCTATCTTCCCGGCAGGTGTGGGCGGTTTCAACGCTATGCACGCACTGTCAACACGCAACGACGAAGCTTCCAAAGCTTCACGTCCGTTTAGCGCAAGCCGTGATGGTTTCATTATGGGCGAAGGTGGCGGTTGCCTGATCCTGGAAGAACTGGAACACGCTAAAGCTCGCGGTGCAAAAATCTATGCAGAAATTGCCGGCGTAGGTATGTCTGCAGATGCACATCACCTGACAGCTTCTCATCCGGAAGGCCTGGGAGCGAAATTGGTGATGAGAAATGCACTGGAAGATGCGGAAATGGATCCGAAAGAAGTAGATTATATCAATGTACACGGTACATCTACTCCGGTTGGTGACATTTCAGAAGCAAAAGCAATCAAGGAAGTATTCGGTGATCATGCGTTCGAGTTGAACATCAGTTCAACAAAATCAATGACAGGTCACTTGCTGGGAGCTGCCGGTGCGGTAGAATCTATTGCAAGTATCCTTGCTATCAAGAACGGCATTGTTCCTCCGACTATCAACCACGAAGAAGGTGACAACGACGAGAATATCGACTATAACCTTAATTTCACGTTCAATAAAGCACAAAAACGCGAAGTTAATGTTGCCTTGTCTAATACATTTGGATTTGGTGGTCACAATGCGTGTGTTATCTTCAAGAAATACGCAGAGTAATATCGTGTTACGTAACAAAATAGATAAGATAAGGCTCTTGTTCCGCAAGGATAGAGAGTCTTATCTTTGTTTTTACCGGATACTCGGGTTCTACCCGCGCAATATCCAGCTTTATGAGCAGGCTCTCCTGCACAAATCGACTTCTGTCCGCTCCGACAAGGGACGTCCCCTTAACAATGAACGGCTAGAGTTTTTAGGTGACGCCATCCTCGACGCCATCGTAGGAGATATTGTCTACAAACGTTTTGAAGGGAAACGGGAAGGTTTCCTGACCAACACACGTTCTAAGATCGTACAACGGGAGACTTTGAACAAGTTGGCCGTTGAAATCGGTTTGGATAAACTCATAAAGTATTCCACCCGTTCTTCTTCCCACAACAGTTATATGTACGGAAATGCTTTTGAGGCATTTATCGGAGCTATTTACCTGGATCAGGGGTATGAACGCTGCAAACAGTTTATGGAGCAACGGATCATCAACCACTATATCGACCTGGATAAAATATCCCGAAAAGAGGTTAACTTCAAATCCAAACTTATTGAGTGGAGCCAAAAAAATAAGATGGAGGTTTCCTTTGAGCTAATCGAGCAATTTCTTGACCACGACAGCAACCCCGTCTTCCAAACCGAAGTACGCATTGAAGGACTTCCGGCAGGCACAGGTACGGGATATTCCAAAAAAGAATCTCAACAGAATGCTGCCCAAATGGCTATAAAGAAAGTAAAGGACCCCGCATTTATGTCAACTGTTGAAGAGATCAAAGCACAACATGCAGCAACGGCAACAGAATCGGAAGTCGAACTTGCAACTAATTCTGATACAGAATTGGCAACCAAGCTTGAGAATGAACTTGAAGCCGAACTGAATGTAATTCCCGAGACAAAACCGCAGAATGCTTTAGAAGAAAACACCTCCGATAATGAAATTTCTACGGTACAACCTATTATGGAAGCCGGGAAGACTAACCAAAGCAAATCCCCATGCGACGCCCCTGAATCACTAAATCGTGATCTTGCGTAACTAATTTCAGCTTTCCTGCAACTTCTTCAAGAGGGATAGATGCAATATCGTCCCCTTTTAAAGCTACCATACGCCCGAATTCACCTTTGGCGATCAATTCTGTCGCATGGCCGCCCATACGGGTAGAAAGATTGCGGTCGAAAGGAGTAGGCGAACCACCGCGCTGAATATATCCTAAAACTGTTTCGCGGGTTTCTATACCAGTCTCATATTCAATCTCCTGTGCAATATACTCAGCTGCGCGTTTGCGCCCGTCTGTCCTAATACCTTCTGCTACCACTACAATAGAATAAGGCTTGCCCTTTTTCAGTCTTTCTAGAATCGTATTACCAATATTTTTAATATCATAAGCAATTTCAGGGACAAGAATCACATCCCCTCCTCCTGCCATACCGGAATACAAAGCAATCCAACCCGCCTTATGCCCCATCACTTCAATCACCATCACCCTTTTGTGAGAACTTGCAGTGGAATGTAAACGGTCGATGGCATCGGTAGCAATAGTTACTGCCGAGTCGAAACCGAAAGAAATATCTGTGCCCCAAATATCATTATCAATGGTTTTAGGAACAGATACGATATTAATTCCCATTGCAGCCAACTTCGCCGCAGTCTTTTGTGTTCCATTTCCACCGATACAAACGACACAATCGAGTCCCAATTCCCGGATATTCTGAAGAATTAAAGATGGTTTGTCAACATCCGAGACAACACCTCCTTTTTTAAAAGGCTTCTCACGAGAGGTTCCTAACATCGTTCCACCCAGATTGAGCAAACCGGAAAGCGACTTATCTGTAATAGATTCGACATCTTTAGTCAGCAGGCCCTGAAAACCGCTGTGAATACCTACCACTTCCATCCCGTAATAATTGATGGCAGTTTTACACACACCACGAATCGTGGCATTGATACCGGGACAATCCCCGCCGGATGTTAAGATTCCAATTCTCATTGTCGCATATTTTAGTCTAAAACTCGGGATTTATATGAAAGTCGTCTCTTTTTAACGATTATTTCCGTGGTAAAGATAGAAAAAAAAGATAAATAAGTTACTTTTGCATGACTAAACATTATTATGTTAAAGCAGAAATGAATATTACAAAAATTATTAGTAAGACTTTCGATTCCCGTTTAAAACAGATAGACCTATATGCTAGCCAGGCTAGTGAGATACAGCATCGTGTATTAAACCGCTTAACACGTCAGGCCGCTCAAACCGAATGGGGAAGAAAGTACGATTATTCCTCTATCCGTAACTATGAAGATTTCCGAAAACGTGTTCCTATCCAAACATACGAAGAAATTAAGCCTTATGTAGAACGTTTGCGAGCTGGGGAACAGAATCTGCTTTGGCCATCGGAAATACGCTGGTTTGCAAAATCCTCCGGAACGACTAATGATAAAAGTAAATTCCTTCCTGTCAGCAAAGAAGCGCTGGAAGATATCCATTACAGAGGAGGAAAAGACGCGGCGGCTCTTTATTTCCGTATCAATCCAAATAGCCATTTTTTCTCTGGTAAGGGACTGATTCTAGGAGGAAGCCATAGCCCGAACCTCAATTCCAATCATAGTTTAGTAGGAGATTTATCCGCTATTCTGATTCAAAACGTAAATCCGCTTATCAATTTCATTCGTGTACCAAGCAAAAAAATTGCGTTGATGAGCGAATGGGAAACCAAGATAGAAGCAATCGCCAACAGTACGATTCCGGTAAATGTGACAAGTCTGTCCGGTGTGCCGTCGTGGATGCTGGTACTTATCAAACGCATCCTTGAAAAGACAGGAAAGCAATCACTGGAAGAAGTATGGCCCAATCTGGAAGTTTTCTTCCATGGTGGAGTGGCTTTCACGCCGTACCGTGAGCAATATAAGCAGGTGATTACAACACCTAAAATGCATTATGTAGAGACCTACAATGCCTCGGAAGGATATTTCGGAACCCAAAATGACCTTTCCGATCCTGCCATGCTATTAATGATCGACTATGGAATTTTCTACGAATTTATTCCTTTGGAAGAAGTAGGAAAAGAAAATCCACGGGCTTATTGCCTTGAAGAAGTCGAGCTTAACAAGAATTATGCAATGGTTATTTCTACTTCCTGTGGTTTGTGGAGATACATGATTGGTGATACAGTGAAGTTTACCAGCAAGAATCCATACAAGTTTGTCATCACGGGAAGAACAAAGCATTTCATCAATGCATTCGGTGAAGAGCTGATTGTTGATAATGCTGAAAAAGGATTGGCAAAGGCTTGCGCAGAAACCGGAGCACAAATTTGCGAATACTCTGCAGCACCAGTGTTTATGGATGAAAACGCAAAATGCCGGCATCAGTGGCTGATAGAATTCGCCAAAATGCCGGATTCCGTAGAAAAGTTCGCTGCGATACTTGACGCTACGTTGAAAGAAGTTAACTCTGACTATGAGGCCAAACGATGGAAAGATATTGCTTTGCAACCATTGGAAGTGATCATTGCCCGCCAAGGATTGTTTCACGACTGGCTGGCACAGAAAGGAAAACTAGGAGGACAGCACAAAGTCCCTCGATTAAGCAATACACGCGAATATATAGAGACAATGCTTGTGCTGAATAATAGCACTCATCCGGAAGAATAACCAAAAACCAAAACATAACCACTACAAGTTTTTTCCATTACAGAGGTTACTTGTATAAGGAGAGAGCGTCAAAACAACTCTCCGATTTCTTCCAAGCACGGATTATACGAATAAACAAGGAAAGAGAATAAACTTATCCATGTAATTCGTGTAATCCGTGCCTTAGTTATGTCGATTAATTACCGGGCATTGACAATGATTCCTCCTCCTAATAGCAATCCGTCTCCATAGAATGCAGCGGCCTGCCCGGGAGCAACGGCAGTCAACGGTTCGTGAAGTTGTATATGCAGTAAATGGTCCGGTGTAATGGTAATCGTACCATGATTCTCTTGTTTACGATATCTTATCTTCACAATTATGTCAGCACGTCCTAAAGTACGTTCCTGATTTACAAGATTCCAATCTTTCAACCACATTTCTGTTTTTTCCAGTGCTGAAAGAGAAGCTAATACCACTTCGTTTTTTTCAGAATCAATCTCTTTCACAAATACAGGACGATTCAAATGAATACCCAAACCGCGTCTTTGTCCAATAGTATAAAAAGGATAGCCTTCATGCCAAGCAATAAAACGCCCCTTTTCATCGATAAATCGTCCTCTTTTGATTCTGTCAGACCAGGTTTGTTTATCACTATCCGTTGTCTGACTATCGTTGATTGATGCCTCACTATTGCTGACCGACGTCTGACCATTTCTGACCAACCAGTCTTTTAAAAAAGTCCGATAGTCCATCGGGCAAAAACAAACACCTATACTATCCTTTTTGGTTGCCACCTTTCGGAATCCATGTTCAGCAGCCCAGGCACGAGCTTCCACTTTCGTGATATCACCCATCGGCAACAGCATCCTATTAAGAATATCCTGTTTCAATCCCCATAAAAAGAAAGTTTGGTCCTTATCCAAGTCGGCAGCATGTGTTATATAAACGGTTTCATTTAGTCGTATATTCCGTGCATAATGACCGGTAGCAATATAGAAAATGCCCATTTCATCGGCAATTTTAGCGAGCAAAGGCCATTTCAGATAATTATTACACAATGTACAGGGGACCGGAGTACGTCCTGCCAGGTATTCCTGCACAAAATATTCAATAATCTGCCGGGCAAATATCTCACGGGCATCGTACGTTACATGCCGTATTCCTAAACGTTCTGCCAAATTACGAGCATCTTCCAGATACTCTGTCGAACCATTCAATTCATAAAAACGGAAGGTTACTCCGATTACTTCATAACCGGCCTCCAGCAATCGCATAGCAGCAACAGAGCTATCCGTACCACCACTCATTCCAAGCAATACGCGTTTGTTTTCCTCTATCATGCTGCAAAATTAAGTATTTTCCCGTATCTTTGTCAGTTAAAGCCTAAAAGAAGAATGAAAGAAAGACCAACTAACGGACGAGTTATAATCGTTTTCACAGAGCATCCGATATTCGGCATATTACTGATTCCGTATATTGCGGAAAAGCTGAACGATGGTACCTTGCAATTAGTGGAACAAGCGTTTCACGCCTCTTCCGAGGCTATAAGTATGATGAGTGAAGCAGAAAGACAAGCTATTGATATTGCTTCATATTACACAGAAAAGTACTTGATGGGTCTCTACTCCCGTGAGAAAACAGTATCGCGTTTTCTAAACAAGCTATCCAAAGATCCGGCACGAATTAAAAATCATATCCGCCCGTTTATTGAAAAGAAGCTGTTGGAAATGCTGGCATTGATACGGGAAAACGGGCTGCCTTTTTATCAGAAACAAGCCGGTAGTAAAATACTATATGCCCATCATGCTTATCATATCAACCCTCATGACGTCGAAATTCGCGTAACGTTTCATGTTGACAGTAAAACATTCCGCTATCAGTTACAATGTTATTATGAAGGGCAATCATTCTCTTTGAGTGAACTAAAACCTGTGGTTGTACTGACCTCCTCACCAGTCACCCTATTATTGGGAATGGAGTTATACTTCTTTCCGCACATTGAAAGCGCACGAATCCTAGCTTTCACAAAGAAAAGATCGATTAGCGTAGACGCCTCACAGATTGAAAAATACATAGACAACATCGTTATTCCGATTGCACGTTATCACGAAATCGAGACTCACGGTTTAAATATCATGGAAGAAAAATGTGCCTGTGAAGCTATTCTCTCATTCGAAGATGTCACGTATAACGGACAAGCATTGCAGCTTGGTTTCCGTTACAGAGACCAGACATTCACACCGGATAGCGCCATTGAAATGAAGAAAATCGTTTATCGGAAAACGTCCGGTGAAATCTGCTTTTTCCGGCGAAATATGATAATGGAAGAACAAGCTGTCCAACTCTTAACGGATGCCGGTCTGCAACAGCTCAACAATACATATTTCAGCCTATCACCCAAGACTCCGGAAAAGACGCTTGTCGAATGGATCAACAATCACCGGGAGCTATTGCAGCAATCCTTCCACCTCATCAACAACACAGAAAATGCACGTTATAGCCTGGATGAAATACACATTGAGCAAAGTTGCGACAATGAAGTCGACTGGTTTGAGCTGCATATCACGGTCGTCGTCGGTAATCTACGTATCCCCTTTTCACGTTTCCGCAAGCATATTCTGGAGGAAAAGAGAGAATATCTATTACCTGACGGTCGCATGATTCTCCTGCCCGAAGAGTGGTTCAGCAAATATGCCAACCTACTGGAGATGGGAATACAAACAGAAAAAGGAATCCGCCTGAAACATACGTTTATAGGTGCTGTACAGACAGCCTTGGGTGAGAACGGCATAAAAAAGATTCCGGCGAAACAGCAGATACGTAAGGTTGCCGTGCCGAAAACTCTCAAAGCAACATTACGTCCCTATCAGCAGAAAGGATTCTCATGGATGGTACACCTGTATAAGCAAGGATTCGGCGGATGCCTGGCAGATGATATGGGACTCGGAAAGACGCTTCAAACCCTGACTCTGCTACAATACATATACAAGCCATCCGCTCCCAAGCAACCTGCCACCCTGATTGTTGTTCCTACGTCGCTACTTCACAACTGGCGCCGGGAAGCCAAACGCTTTACAGCGCTCTCGATGACGGAGTACAACAACACCGTGGCTATAGACAAGAAACGGCCGGAAAAATTCTTCGGTCGTTTTCACTTGATCTTTACCACGTATGGCATGATGAAAAATAACATTGATATACTCCGTTCTTACCGTTTCAAATACGTCGTGCTCGATGAAAGTCAGAATATCAAGAATAGCGACTCACTTAACTTCCGGTCGGCAATTCAACTGCAAAGTAACCACCGACTAGTACTGACAGGTACTCCTATCGAAAACTCATTAAAAGACCTGTGGGCACAATTTCATTTTATACAACCGGACCTACTAGGATCGGAAAGTGCTTTCCAAAAACAATTCATAATTCCGATTCGCCAGGGAAATGCACGCGTAGAAACACAATTGCAACAACTGATAGCCCCATTCATCCTCCGCAGAAGCAAGAAGGAGGTAGCTCCGGAACTTCCTGAACTCACCGAAGAAACCATCTACTGTGACATGACTGGAGAGCAGAATACGTGTTACGAGCAGGAGAAAAACAGCTTGCGTAACATACTTCTTCAGCACACTCAAAGTACGGACAGACTCCATTCATTCAGTGTACTAAATGGTATTCTGCGTTTACGACAACTCTCTTGTCACCCGCAACTTATTCTTCCTGATTACACCGGAATATCCGGAAAAACCACACAGATAATTGAAACATTCGATACATTACAGAGCGAAGGACACAAAGTTCTCATTTTCTCTTCATTCGTCAAACATCTCGAGTTGCTGGCCGAGGCTTTCCAAGAGCGAGGCTGGAAATATGCCCTATTAACAGGATCGACCAGCAATCGTTCTTCCGAAATCGCCCATTTCACCGATCAGAAAGATGTCCAAGCATTCCTTATTTCGCTAAAAGCAGGGGGTGTGGGACTCAATCTTACGCAAGCCGACTATGTGTTTATCATAGATCCCTGGTGGAATCCGGCCGCCGAATCGCAAGCAATCGCCCGTGCCCATCGCATCGGTCAGGACAAGCAGGTGATTGCCTATCGCTTCATTACACAAAACAGCATCGAGGAAAAGATTCTGCATCTGCAAGATGAGAAACGAAAACTGGCGGAAACATTTGTTGCCGACAGTGAGTCATTGCCCATATTAAGCAATGAGCAATGGGTAGACTTACTCTAATAATACATAAAGCCTCAATCTATCATAGAGACACGTGAAATGTATTATTTCATCGTATTCCTGAATTTTTTTATCCATATACTCTTATTTTATCCGGTTATCTTTGCCACTGTGAAAATTATCAATAACCCGAAATAATAAATGTATGAAAAACAGGAGCATTACCTACCTATTACTATTTGGTATTTGCAGCATGTTGGCAATCATGCAATCATGCCAAAAAACAGATGACCTGGAAGCAGACATCAATTCTCTGAAAGACCGTGTCGCTGCTTTGGAAAAAGCAACGGAAGGACTGAATACTTCATTTGCCAGTCTGCAAGCCCTTATGCAAAAAAACAAAATCATTATCGGAATTACTCCAACTAAAGATGGTTTAGGATATTTGCTGGAACTTAGTGACGGGACAAGCATTAAAGTCATGGAAAGCGAAGCAGTACAAGCGTCTGTCCCTGAATTTTCCGTAGACGAAGAAGGTTACTGGATATATAAAACAAGTAATGATACAGATTTCAAATATCTGCCGGGAGCCGATGGAGAGAAAGTATCAGCATGGCCCCGTGATGAAGCAGGCAATGTAGTGACAACTCCATTAATCAACGTATCTTCCAGTGGATATTGGCAAGTAAGCTACGATAACGGACAAACATATACAAGCTTAGAAACTAAAGCCGAAGGTGGAAGTCAGGGAGGAACCAGTATATTCAATAAGGTAGAATATAATGAAGCAAACCATACTTTCTCATTCACCCTGGCTGATGGTGAGAAAACATATACTTTCCCGGTAGACGACAGCTTCGGGCTGATCATTTATGGGCTCAATGATGCTGACAGCGAACAAGCTGTGCAAGTTTTTGCCCCCAATGAGAGTCATAAAGAGTATATAGTAGAGCAGAATGATGTGCAACAAGCTACAATACAAGCTCCTAAAGGATGGAATGTTCTTTTATCCGAGAACTTATTAACTATCACACCGCAAGCAACAGTTGTAAAAGACGTTGAAGAAACAATTAAGATTGTACTTACTTCATCAAAGAACTATATCCGTATTGTTTCTATTGAAGTGAAACAGCTTTCCAATGAAACCGGAGCAGAAGCCTGGCTACAATTTGCAAACGCAGATCAACAGAATGTATTATTGGACTTTTCATACGCCGGATATAAACATGGTGAAATAGCACCTCCTGAAATAGAAACATTAATAGCACAAGGATATAAAGTATACGATGTTACAGATCCCAAATATGGAGCTATTCCAAACGATGGTGAATCTGACAGAGCAGCTTTCATGAAGGTATTGGAAGAAATAGCGAGTCAGACAAAGCTAGAAGACAACAATATGACCAACCGATATATCAAGGAAAATGCTAAAGCTATTATCTACTTCCCTGAAGGAAACTATATCCTGCAAGATGAGGAATCTAAAGATCGCAGGATTCGTATATCGATGAGTGATATTGTTTTAAAAGGAGCCGGAAGAAACAAAACAACCCTCGAAATGACTGCCGCAAATAATTCTCCCAAACCAACTGAGGAAATGTGGAATGCTCCTGTTATGATGGAGTTCAAACATAATACAGGCTTAGGAGAATCAATTGGTGCTATCACTGAAGACGCTCCCATAGGCAGCAAAACCATAACGGCCAGTTTAACAGGAGTAAGTGCAGGCAGTTGGGTATGTCTCGTACTGGGAACCCCGAAGTTGGGAAACACAGATGATGATGTTATTAATGCTGAACTATCTCCTTACCAATGGCAAGATATTAAGGTACAACAAGGCATTACTCCCAATATCAAGACAAATGGCATTCAAATATTCGAGTACCACCAGATTGAAAAGATTAGTGGTAACAGTGTTACCTTTAAAGAACCCATCATGCATGCTATTAATAAAGATTGGGGATGGAATGTACATAAATTCGCCAATTATGCCAATGTTGGCGTAGAAGACCTTACATTTAAAGGACATGCCAAAGAGAAGTTCATTCACCACGGCTCTGACATTGACGATGGTGGTTTTAAGCTCATCGATTTTGTGCGTCTGACCAATTCGTGGATGCGCCGGGTTAATTTTGAAAGTGTCAGTGAAGCCATGTCAATCACAAGCTCTGCCAATTGTTCTGCTTATGACATCACTATTGGTGGTAATCGTGGACATGCCTCTATCCGCTCGCAAGCTTCTTCCCGTATCTTCATTGGAAAAGTAACTGAAAACAGCAATGGCTACACACTTAAAAAAGGAGAAGGTGAAAGCACGTTGATGGAATATAAAACGAACGTTGGTCAATATCACGCTTGCGGTGTTTCAAAGCAAAGCATGGGTGCCGTAATATGGAATGTGAGATGGGGAGATGATTCTTGCTTTGAATCACATGCCACACAGCCACGTGCAACATTGATTGACTGCTGTACCGGTGGCTTCATGCATTGGAGACAAGGAGGAGATTCTGCCCAAATGCCAAATCACATGGAGAATCTGACAATATGGAATTTCTATGCAACAAATGCACAAACAGATCCGGACATCGATACAGAAGGTAAATTTACCTGGTGGGATGGCAACGGCTTTTGGTGGAAATTTATGCCTCCTATCATTGTCGGTTTCTACGGACGTCCTTTAGATTTTGATGCTACTCAAATGAAGCTACTCGAAAGCAACGGAGCTGCCGTGGAACCATATTCACTCTATGAGGCTCAGTTACGTAAACGTTTGGGATATGTTCCCTCCTGGCTATCCTCTTTAAAATAATAACTTTAAAACAATATAATCATGAAAAAAGTATGGAGTATGTTCATGTTATTGGCTGTATGCCTGGTAGCATGTACCAACATTGACGATTTGGAAGATGATGTAGACGCACTGAAAAAGCGCGTCACCGCACTCGAAACACAAGTACGTGACATAAATAGTAATACTGAAGCCCTTCGCGAACTTTATAATGAAGGAACATTTATTACTAATATAGAGGAAAAGTCTGATTCCTACACACTCACTTTGAGCAATGGAAAGACAGTAAATCTATATATGAAAAACGATAATAACTTGTTATGCCCTATTATCGGTATCGACTCAGAAGGCTACTGGACTGTTCTTTATAACAAAAATGAAACTCCGGAGCGTCTGACTGTAAACGGACAGCCTGTGAAAGCTAATGGAGAGAGTGGTAAAACTCCTACGTTTAACGTAGATAGTGAAGGCTACTGGCAGGTTAGCTATGATGAAGGAAAAAACTATGAATATATATACAAAGAAGGAACTACTGACAAAGTCAGCGCAACTGGTGAAGGTTCCGCTCCGGCAGAAGACAAAAACTTCAAGAGTGTAACAGTAGAAAACAACGAGCTGGTCTTAGCACTTGCAGGTGAGGATGCTCCAACCATACGTATCCCTATCATCAGCGACTTTGAATGTAGCTTTGCGGCTGAAGATTTAGAACAAATACAAGAGTTTTCCGCAGGTGAAACAAAAGAATTTACAATGACCATGAGAGGAGTGGAAAATACCATGATCACTGCTCCGGAAGGATGGAGTGCTAAATTCTCTAAGGAGGCTGGAAAAGAAAATGTATTGGTTGTCACTGCTCCGGCATCCAATGCAAAGATGACGACTCGTGCAACTGCTGATAACAGTACTGATATTGCGGTGTTGGCAACAAGCGGCAAGTATGCGATGATTGCTAAAATTCAGGTTAGCATTAAGAACCGTACGGATTATAAAGCTGATTTTGATAATGGTAAAGACATTACTATCAGCGGCATCACCATCAACAACCAAATTTATTCAGATGCTGACATACAAATATTGGATGCAACAGATGCCGATGTGGCACTTGACACTTACTTTAGTGCCACAATGAGTAAACCTGTTATACTGTTCCTCACAGGTACAGCACACAATTTTACCACAACCGGAGTAAGATCAATCAGTAATGATGTTATTATCATCGGTCAATATGATGATGAGCAAGTAACACTTCGTCCTGCCAATTGTTGGAAATCATGCAAAGGAAAGCTACTTTTCAAGAATATAAAGATAGATTTAAGTGATATCAATGGAGGTAGCAATGCCGGTTATTTCATAAATAATGCAGGCGTTATCAGCAGTGGAGATTTTACTGATATATGCTTTGACAACTGTCTAATTGCGAATGTCTTGAAACCTATTTATTATGATGCAGCAAAAGAGACTTACTTTGGTATAGACAACATCTCAGTTCAAGACACTCGTATTGAAGTTAATGCTGCAAAAGTTACCTTGATAAATATATATAAAGGTTTCAATCTAGGAGATTATAAAACTTTCAACTTCAAGAACAATATTGTGTATAGCCAGACACCTCAAGAAGGCGTACAGATATTAAACTGGGTTACTGGTAATACTCCTTCATCAGATGGTATACTTTCTGCCGAAATTATAAATAATACTTTTGTCAACATGATAGGTAGCAATATATTCTTTAGATACCAAAAGGGAACATCATTGACTATAAGCAAGAATATCTTTGACGTAAGTCCGGAAGCAGAATTCGGTTCCTACTATTATTCTTTCTTAGAAAGTTGCACGCCTCAAATAGATGTAACCGACAATATCGTATATGGCTTAACCAAGAATTGGAATTATTATCATACAGGTTCTTTAGTTAAAGAACCAACAAGCGGTAATAACATAACCAAGCACGCAACAGCTCCTATTACTCAATATGATTATGTAAATGGTATATTTACATTAGCTAGCGATGTAGCTGGTTATGGAGCAACAGTTGAATAAAACTCTTTTACCAGTATAATAATAAAAGCCGCATAACGAAAGTTATGCGGCTTTTATGTATGAGCCTAACATGGAGCAGTAGCAAATCATGGCTCAGTTGTAATTCTTGGGGGATTTGATTCAGGGCAATCACATCCTTAACAAAATAGATTCATTCCCGTGTGAAAATGAGCTAAACTGTGCAGTTCTGAATCATTCGATAGCGGAATACTGCGTAATTTACCTCTTTCTTTATAAATAAAGTATCATAAATGCCACTATAAGATTATTGCCATTCATCGATTTCACCCGATTCTTGAAATGCCAATGAATAAGGAGATAGCGGGTGAAAGCGAGGGGTGAAATCAGGTGAAACAGAACATTATCGGTTTCACCTTGGCTTTTCAAAATATCCTTTGAGCTAAAACCAATATCATTATAGCTAATCCGGATATCATTATAGCTAATGAAAATAGGCTGATAGCAAATCCATTGTCAGGTATTAATAGATGAACTGTCAGATGTTAATAGCCTAGTCGTCAGGTGTTAACACCTTGGTTCTCATCTATTAATACTTGAATTGGTACATCTGTAGATTCAACAGATTGCATCTATATATTCAGCATGGTGGGTATATATACTCACCATACTGGATATATATACTCACCAAGCGGGATATATATACCCAGCATGCAGGCAAAGCTCCATCGGAGCGTGGGCTTAGGGTTGCTTACCTGTGGGCAAAAAAACATCGAGACATGGGCTTGAGATTGCTTACCTGTGGGCAGAAAACCGTTGAGGCGTGGGCTGAACAGGACAAAGCCTCTATCTCGGTAAAACAGAGGTTCTGTTTTCATGAAATGCAGGCTCCGTTACAACCGAACAATACCTTTATTGCAAGTAGATACAGCATCAAAAAAGGAACTGAAATTATACACTTCTGCATTCAGGTGTGCCTTCAGGCAAAACCACCGATGAAATGGGGACTTTTGGAAGAACTGAAAGCTGAAAGCGGTTTTTATTTTTATTAGAATCTTCTTTAATTAATATTCCATACTTCACAAAAGCATCTGCCAAGTAGAACAAACAACGACTAGCTTGAATACAATAGTACAATTTTAGCTAAAACTACATCTTTTCCCCCACCACCTTGCAGAAAAACTTTTTTAATCTATCTTTGCACCCAAAACAACGCTACATGAAATACAAACTTATCGTGCTCGACCTTGACGGCACACTCACCAATTCTAAAAAAGAAATTACTCCCCGCAACAGGGAAACCCTAATACGTATACAAGAGCAAGGAATACGACTCGTATTAGCTTCCGGACGACCTACTTATGGTATTGTACCATTAGCCAACGAATTACGGATGAATGAATTCGGAGGTTTCATTCTTTCCTATAACGGAGGTGAAATTATCAATTGGGAAACAAAAGAGATGGTATATGAAAATGTGTTGCCCAATGAAGTAGTTCCAGTGCTCTACGAATATGCCCGTATCCATCAGTTAAGCATATTAACATACGACGGAGCAGATATAATAACAGAAAACTCTCAAGACCCATACGTACAGAAAGAGGCCTTTCTCAATAAAATGGCAGTACGGGAAACAAACGACTTCCTCACAGAGATCACGCTTCCTGTAGCCAAATGCCTCATCGTAGGAGACGCAGATAAACTCATTCCGCTTGAAGCAGAACTTAGTCTCCGGCTACAAGGACATATTAATGTTTTCCGTTCAGAGCCCTATTTCCTCGAATTAGTTCCGCAAGGAATTGACAAAGCCCTTTCTCTTGCTGTCTTATTGAAAAAAATAGGAGTAGCACGAGAAGAAGTCATAGCAATGGGAGATGGCTATAATGATTTGTCTATGATTAAGTTTGCAGGACTGGGAATTGCCATGGGAAATGCACAAGAACCTGTAAAAAAAGCAGCCCATTACATCACTCTAAGCAACGAAGAAGACGGTGTAGCAGAAGCTATTGATAAGTTTTGCAGCCAATAATAACCAAAAACAACTCATCAAAGATAGAACGCATATCCGAATTTTATACTAACTTTGCAATTCCAATAAAACAAATATAAAATGTTATGGAACATCAACTTACCATTTACAACACGTTAGACAGAAAGAAAGAAACCTTCGTGCCGCTTCATGCCCCCCATGTAGGCATGTATGTGTGCGGACCGACTGTTTACGGAGATGCTCATTTAGGACATGCCCGTCCGGCTATTACTTTTGATGTATTATTCCGCTATCTCACCCACCTAGGATATAAAGTACGTTACGTACGCAACATTACCGATGTAGGACATCTGGAACATGATGCTGATGACGGAGAAGACAAGATTGCCAAAAAGGCACGCCTGGAACAATTGGAACCAATGGAGGTTGTCCAGTATTTCCTGAACCGTTACCACAAAGCAATGGAAGCACTGAATGTACTTTCTCCAAGCATCGAGCCACATGCTTCAGGGCATATCATTGAGCAAATCCAACTGGTACAGAAGATTCTGGATGCAGGATATGCTTATGAAAGCGAAGGGTCTGTCTACTTTGACGTAGCCAAATACAACAAAGATCACCATTACGGAAAACTATCCGGACGCAATCTGGATGACGTACTGAATACCACCCGCGATCTTGACGGACAAAGCGAAAAGCGCAATCCCGCCGACTTTGCCCTTTGGAAAAAAGCACAACCGGAACACATCATGCGCTGGCCGTCTCCATGGAGTGACGGTTTCCCCGGATGGCACGCCGAATGTACCGCTATGGGGCGCAAATACCTAGGCGAACACTTCGATATTCACGGAGGAGGAATGGACTTGATTTTCCCTCACCATGAATGTGAAATCGCACAATCGGTAGCCTCACAAGGTGATGACATGGTTCACTATTGGATGCACAACAACATGATTACCATCAACGGAACCAAGATGGGTAAATCACTCGGCAACTTCATCACTTTGGACGAATTCTTCAACGGTACTCATAAGCTGCTGGCACAAGCCTACACACCAATGACAATCCGTTTCTTCATTCTGCAAGCTCATTACCGCAGCACGGTAGACTTTAGCAATGAAGCACTGCAAGCGTCCGAAAAAGGGCTACAACGCCTGATGGAAGCCATCGATGCATTGGATAAGATTACTCCCGCATCGGCAACTTCAGCGGGAATCAATGTGAAAGAATTGCGCGCTAAATGCCATGAAGCAATGAATGACGACTTGAACACACCGATTGTCATCGCACAGCTTTTCGAAGGTGCCCGCATTATCAACAATATCATTGCCGGCAATGCCACCATATCCGCCGAAGACCTGAAAGACTTGAAAGAAACATTCCATCTGTTCAGCTTCGATATAATGGGATTGAAAGAAGAAAAAGGTTCTTCTGATGGTCGTGAAGCAGCCTACGGCAAAGTAGTAGATATGCTACTGGAACAACGTATGAAAGCGAAAGCCAACAAAGACTGGGCTACTTCCGACGAAATCCGCAATACACTGACAGCACTCGGATTTGAAATCAAAGATACTAAAGATGGTTTCGAATGGAGGCTGAATAAGTAATAAGAAAAGAAAGTGTTCAACCACACCATAGTAAACACAAAGAAGACCGGCTCCCAAGAACCGGTCTTCTCTTTTTTCATAGAAACAGAATAACTCAATACTCTCTCTTTAAATCCTTGTTTTCTCTTATCTTATTCACTAATCATTTATTTTCCATGAGCATCTCAACCGGCTGTCCATGCTGACAGGTTACCGTCATTACGGTCTGATTTCCCTGTTGTTCCAAACGGACATTTTCCATCGGACTTGTCAATGTCCAATGTCCTTTAAGCCGTATCTCCTTAGTAATAGGACGACTAGGTTCTTTCGTTGTATATGTCTTCTCTCTTATATTCAGATTCGGATCACAGACACTTAAACGGATGCCTTTATCAGGTTCCTTTACATACATCACCATTGTTTCCGCAGGAATAGCGGCGAACACTTTATCATCGGCAGGCTGATAAACTTCAAAAGCAGCATACGCCATAATACCTGTTTTTTTATCATAAACAACGTGAGCAGTCTGATCGCGTTGTAACACTTCGTATGGAGAAGTTTTACGCAGTTCGTCAAGATCAGAAACAGAAGGTTGTATCAAAACCATATATTCATAAGTTGCATTTTTCGGAGCTTTTCCATGTTCTATCCAAGCAGAGGAGAACTTTCCTTTAGTAATTGCCCGCGTCTTTTCATGTCGTGATTCCTGCTCTGCCACCTGTGAACGAACAGTTCCGTCCACCACGTGATAATAATTATCATAGCCATCATGTAACCAATAGCTATCCTCTCCTACTTTGGAGTCTTTTCCATTATATTTCGTCTGGAAAAGAGTGGTTTCCGTAGGATAATCCGTATTCGAATTCGTTATTCCCGTACCCAGATAAACCATCCGGTTATCGAAACAAAACACAGACTTACGAGCCACAAAATCCGGTGTAAAGTTCTCATAATCGCGTTCAGACAACTTCATGGCAAACATTCCATTTTCTCCACTCAAAGAACTGCTACCTGAGAAGTTTTCTTTAGAATGAGCCATAGTCGTTCCCTTCAACGGGCTATCAAGTAATTCGAAAGGTAAATGAATAGTCGTTGTACCCGGTAAGCGATTCCAATCCCATCCTTCTTGCACAAAGCCACTCCCGGTACGTGAGACAGGATTTCCTTTCCCCATAATCTGTACCGATCCATAACTCTGATAACGTCCGTAACGATTATCCTTCGCATAGATTTCAGCTCCCCATACATCGGTTGTATATCCTTTCAACGTCACCATCCAGTCCGCACGACGGAAAATACCCGCCGACCCGTAATTATACACAAAGAATCCCTGTGGAGCCTGTGCCGACTGAATCCCTTCCTTTTTAAAGAAACGTGCATTCGGAGTATCACTATTGCGTATCAGACGCAAATAGTCGGCAGCCAGACCACGATCAAACGTATTTCCCTGACCCGATAAATCACCGGACAAAGCTATATTAGCAAAAGCTTCAATATCATCACTTCCCATCTTCCCTCCAAAAGGATGGCGACCACTGATACCCATACCCCATTCATAAAAATTACAATAATTACGCATAGCAATAAAAGCAGATTTCATGTGTTTACGTGCATCCTCTGTCAGCTCAAAACTTGTGCCATTAGTAAATGCGATATATTGTCCTACAGTAGCAAGTACTCCAGTGGTATATCCCGGATAGAAACCACCATGATGGAAAGTCGTGCCATCTACTTTTATACCACCAATCGTTCCCGGAGTATAGCGCAAAGAAGTAGATAACCAACGCGACAAACCACTCAAAGCCTGCGCCTGTTCTCTGGCATCGGGAAACATCATAGCAGAGATAAATTTCGCCATCAATAGCGTGTGCCAAGAATCCAATAATTCATCACGCGTTGGAGAACACGGCTGACGCGTTTCCTGCAAAGCAGCCCAAAAACGCAATGTAGAAAGATAAGCTTCCCGATGAGAATGCTTGTAGATTGCATCGCGCATCAGCCAGGCAGTCGTATATATCTTACGCACCTGATAACCATAATGGTGATTAGTCCCCATACCGCTACCGTATGCAAATCCCTGGTCAATAGCGTAATCGAATACGGTGAAATAATTCTTCTTTGACGTTTCATTCTGATTATAATAAGCATCATAAGCAAAACCGGACAGCATTGTTTCAATATCATTCCACGACATCTCCCCTTTCTTCTTGTCCTGTTCATCAGGAGCAACAATAGGAGTCCCTATAAATCCCGTTCCGGCGATGGACGGACTAATTGCAGCCTTTTCAAACGTCTTATAAGCAGCATTAATAGCTCCTTGCGGTGCTTTCTTTACTTCCAGGAAATCTGTCAAACGTTGTTCGATAGTCTTCAATTCTTTCTTTTGTCCGCTTGGCAATTTAGAAGGCAGAGGGATATCATACGACTGTTGTTCCCATTTCCATACAAGACACCAATGCCATAGGTCACGATTAGACAATCCATTATTGGCAGGCAACTGCTGGTCGGGAGTAGTACGAAGATTCATTTTCTTTTCGGGGAAAGTCAGACGATCAAGAAAGATACGTCCCTTCCGTTGCGGGGCAACCAGTCGATAAGCTACGATTTTTTTATCTTTCTTATCGCCCTGCATATACTCAAAAGAGATCCAACAAGCCCGCCAACCTGCAGCCTGTAAACGATAAGAGAACCAATAAGAGACTTCTCCTGCCTTATTCAAAAATTCAAAACGAATGGAATCCTGCTGTGGTTTCTCATTATAAATCCACAAGGTAATGCCAAACTGCTTCTCATTTCTCGCATTCAACGATAAAGGAGCTATTTGAACATCTAACATAGATCCGGGCTGAAAGTCCCATTCCAAACTACTTTCACCCTCCTTGTAGAAAAGAGAAGAGATTTTCACTTCACCTTTTCCGGAAACCTTAAATGCTTCGGGTACTTTCTCTTCAAACCCGATGAATTGGGCGAAAATTGAAGAGAAACTTCCGAACAGGAATAATATTAGAAAACAACTATTTTTCATTCAAATACATATCAAAGTAAACAATAATCTACCAGCGTAGCGCTGGAGCAAGCTTTCCCTGCGGGATGTTGTCATTTTAGCTATACAGGCTTAACAACTAACAGTTAATAGGAAATCCTGTCCGACAAGATCTTTTCCGTATACCAAGGATCGTTAATCTCCTTCAACATAGCTCCCATTTCACCGCAAAGTTGCGCCACAATCTCTTTATTTTCTTCCAAAGGCAAGTTATGCAGTTGATATGGATCTTTCGCATCATCGAATAAAAGGCTTTTCTTCAATTGCTTCGTATCACGGTCGATATATAAAGCCAATGTATATTGAGCCGTCTTGATACCTCTTGAACAAGGGAAGTAAGTCTGCACCAATCCATTTTCATCTTTATCACCATCAACATTCTGTATATACAGCGCACCGGTAGGACGAACAATTTCCGCCTTTTCATCGAAGAAAAGAGGAGCAAAATTACGTCCCTGCACTTCTGCCGGAATAGAATCACCCAGCCCGCACAAGCCAAGCACCGTAGGCATAATATCAGGAGCGGAAAGCAACAAATCATCCACCCTCGGCTGAATCTTACCGGGAAAACGAACTAGGAACGGAATATTCATAGATTCAGAATAAGGGGAATTCTTCGGATCATCAGTACGCTGGCTGCACATCGTTTCACCATGATCAGAAGCAAAGATGACAATTGTGTTCTTATCTAATCCCATCTCTTTCAATGTTTCCAGAATCTGACCGAAAGCACGGTCCACACCGGTTACGGAAGCGAAATAATAGCGGGCGGATGCTGCCTTCTCCATCTTCAAATCTACATTCGGGCGAATCAACAGACTATCCAAAGGCTGGTCTTTATAAAGATTGAAATCCTGTTCTTCACAGTCATTCAAAGAACGGTACGGGCTGTGAGGAGGATTCATACCCACCATAATAAAGAATGGTTTCTTGGTATCGCGTACGTTACCGTCATTTTTCAGATAAGAAATGACCTTGCCCGCTTCATGCAGGGGCGACCATTCTTTCGGATCATGTCTCTTGCCGTCCGTATCCCAATAATGCGGGTTCTTGTGTTCATCAAATGTACCGTAAGAATACCAGTAATTAAAACCATGACGACGCTCTTTCGGAGTATAAGCATCCCATGCTGGACGTTTCTCTTCTACATACTGCCCCGGATGTTCGGGATCGTTCGGAGTTGGGAAGTCAGCATGAAGTTTACCGAAATAGGCACAGTCGTAACCTGCTTTGCTGAATACATCGCCAATACATTCCGCATCTTCGCGTAAGGAGCTGATCGGACGTGAGGAGTTACAATTCAATGGTACACCGCTTTTATTCGGGTACATACCGGTCAGTAACATTCCACGATGAGGGCTACTCAACGGGCAATTGCTCTGTGCAGACGACAATACCATCGATTCACGCGCAAACGCATCCAAATTGGGAGTATGCACGGGGTCTCCTTTAAAATTTACTTTATCCCGGAATCCGTCCTGGTTCCAAAAGCCCATCGCCTGATTACGGTATTGATCGGGGAATACATAAATTATATTGGGATGTTCTGCTTGTTGAGGCACTTGCTTCGGAGCCTTGCAACCCTGTGCGGCAAACAGCGTCAGACCTCCTACAAGAAGGTTAATAGGTTTGTTCATGATAGTCTATGATAAATGATTTAAACAGGTTAGTAATAAATGATAAGAGGGGAATAATAAACAATCAATGCTGAATGATAAACGGTAAACATGTTACGTTAGAATCCTTAGAGCATTCATCGTTCACTGCTTACCGTTCATTATTTTTTGTTATTTCTTATTCCTTATTTCTTTTCCAAATTTCTTTTACGCATCAGTCCTTCCAGGAAGTAATAGTCAGCATAGTTCAAAGGAACATCGATTTCCTGACCGTGAGGAATACTACCTACTGAATGCATCAGGATAAAGTTGCCATTTGTTCCAACCTTTGCACGATAAGCAGGCGAGCCTAAACTCTGCATAATCTTATCAGCGGTTTCCTTGTAGTGATTGTCCGGCAAGTAGCCATCCAGTTCGTAAAGGGCAGAAGCTGTACAAGCGGCAGCAGAAGCATCACGCGGTTCGTTCGGAATATTCGGAGCATCGTAATCCCAGTAAGGAACGAGATCTTCCGGCATATTCTTATTATTAAAGATGAAATTATACACTTTTTGAGCCTGATCGAGATATTTCTTGTCTTTCGTATAGCGATAGCAAGTAGTGTATCCGTAGAGTGCCCAAGCTTGTCCACGAGCCCAAGAAGATTCGTCAGCATATCCCTGTGCAGTTTGTTTCTTACGCACTTCGCCTGTCTCCGGATCGTAATCTACCACATGGTAGCAGCTATTGTCCGGACGGAAATGGTGAGCCATCGTTGTATCAGCATGTTTCACTGCAATATTATAGAAAGTAGAATCACCGGAAAGAGCAGTTGCTTCAAATAAAAGTTCGAGATTCATCATATTATCAATAATCACCGGACATTTCCATCCACGCGTTCCCTGCCAGCCTCTATCGGCATCCCATGACTGAATAACGCCTGCATTCGGACGAAAACGAGTAGATAGCGACTTAGCTGTTTCAATAATTACATCTTTATATTCTTTCTTGTCCGCCAAACGGTATCCGTTCAGATAACTGCAACCGATCATAAAACCTACATCATGATGCCACTTCAGATGTTTTACCGAATCAAGAGCTTCTGTATATTTTTCGGCCAATGGTAACCATTTCTGATCTCCGGTCAGATGATATGTGAGCCACATACTGCCGGGGAAGAAACCGGAACACCAGTCATCAATAGGTATATAAGATATACTACCGTCTTTATTGATAGTTCTTGGATTCAGGATTTTACCGGATTTTTCAATAATGTCCGTTTGAATCGTGTTTTGTGCCACTGCGTTGTCAATGTTGTCCTGAATAAAATCTACTTCAGCTTTTTTTTGTCCACCGCAACTCGTAAAAATTAGAAGAGACAGTCCTAATGCGCTAAGAATTGTTTTCATAATACAGGGATTATTTGTTAAGTGATTAATTTTCTTGACTGCAAAAATAGTGCATTTAAAAAGAACAGACCGACCCAAATAATCCAAATGAGGAACTATTTTGGTACATTTGCAACAAATTTTGGATTCATGAATTATGATTTATGCCTGAGTGACATTTTCATAAATCAGAATCCGGTCCATAAATCGTAAATTATAAATCATCATGACGCCACAAGAATTCTTCAAGAACGATCTGTTTGCCGAAAATGCAGGTGTAGTACTGCTGGAAGCACGCAAAGGTTACAGTAAAGCCAAATTGGAAATAAAACCCGAACATCTTAATGCAGGAGCCCGCACACAAGGAGGAGCCATCTTTACGCTGGCAGATCTGGCGCTTGCCGCAGCTGCCAATTCACATGGCACACTAGCTTTTTCTCTCTCGTCCACTATTACTTTTCTGCGTGCCAGCGGTCCCGGAGATACTCTCTTTGCCGAAGCACGCGAACGCTATATCGGCCGAAGCACAGGTTGCTATCAGGTAGATATAACAAACCAAGACGGAGAGCTGATTGCTATTTTTGAATCCAGCGTATTCCGAAAGGATCAAAAAGTGCCTTTCGAAGTTCAGGAATAAAAAGACAGAAAGGGTGGTGCGTCAAAAGTAAAATCATCTATTTAACGATAGAAGTCAGCGGATGCCGGTTACCCGTCACATTATTCAGGAATGCTTTCGCCGAACCGAAGTTCAGGAATAAATCCAGACGGACAGGAAGATGGTTCAAGTCATCCGTTATGAAGAAAGTAATCACCTCCTTTTCTTTTCCTTTCTTATCATATTCTACCAATGAAAAGATCAGGCAACGGTAAGTAACCCCGTTTTCTGCTTTCACATTTTCTTTTCCACGGTAGATAAGCGTTTGCTCTTCCACTCTACGGCCTGTAGCCATCGGGAACTTAATTTTGTCTCCCACCTTATAATCCGCAGGATCGTATGAACGTGCCTGCGCCAGGATGCTCAACATATCGTATATACAGCGGCTATCGCTTGCTTCAGATTCATCAAACGCTCCATCCCGATAGGTACGCTTCTGATTTACCAAGCAAAGACCGTCCTTATAAGAAAACCAAGCCTCATCGACCGTGTAACGTTTTCCCTCTTCGGCACCTTTGCGGAAATAGCGCGGTTCCAGTTTTTCACCGATCACACAAGTCAGCGTATCGCGCATCTTGAAAAAGAAGTCTGCCCGTTTACTGCCCAAAGCAAGCAGGTTGATCCGGTAGGCTGGCTGCGAATGATAAGTGGTTGCATTCGTTGTCAGACTGGCGAGTCCGGCTTTCACCCAGACAAACTTCCAGTTGAAGTATAAATCATACATTACATGTTCGCCGGATTGAAACGCATCATTCTTCGCTTCACATTGGGCACTGGCAGGGAGGGCGAAGATTCCCGTCAGTAATGCCACCAATCCAATAATAAGGTTACGTCGAGCGTCAACGACGGCGGTTCTGATTATTTCGATTCCTATCTTTCTTTTTCTTGTCTTCATCTGGTTTTTGTTTTTTAAGTTCGTCCAGTTTTTGCTTATCCAACGGAACTGTATGAATATTCCAATTTTGTTCTAGCTCCCAGTTGGCTTTCGGGTCTACAATCTGATTATAATAATATACCTCTTCGGGCTGCACCCCTTTTTCAAAATCGCCAGTATCCCATACACCGTTTCCATTCCGGTCGTTAATCAACCGCGCGGTGTACTTACCCGGATTTAAGAAATAAAAGTCGACATAACCTCCTTCTTCCACTCTTCTCTGGCGTACAACTTTATCCTGCGCATCCAGCAGCTCAACAAAAGCATTAGGTTCCGCCCCCGTCACTATAAACGTGATTTTGGCATATTCATCCAAACTACGCACCTTGAATCCTTGTTTTATCTTATCGGTAAATAATCCGTATATTCCGTGGAAGGCAGTCGAGTCTACCGAGAATTCATATTCCCATGCCGGTTCCCAGTCATAATACAGATTAAATTTCTTCAGATTCACTGAATCCTGCTCAAACTCGAATGGTATATCTTTCCAAAGCGTATCTACCTTTTGCCGCAGATGTATGGCAGCAGTGTCATAACTGGCTATCGGTTCTTCAAAATTCAAAGAAATATAGCCGTATACATCCATTGACGAAGGGGCACTAACATTCACCGGCAAGAATTTCGTCGGTTCGGGTTCATCTTCTTCCTCTTTCTTTTTCTTCTTTTTCTTTTTGTCCTGATCCGGCTCCTCTTTCTTATATTTCTGTTTCGATACGAGGTTCAACGTATCGGTACGGGGCACTAGCTGATTCAAGGTGTCCGTATAAAGATAAGTCAGGCTCATGGACAGCGTATCCTGTTTGAAGAGCAGGGAGTCTTTCACCCAATAATGGATCGTATCATTCCGCTGATTCTTTTCGATCACAAAAGCATCCTTTTCATCGAAGTTCAAGCCTTTCAAAACAGGCAGAGTATCTGCCTTACCGGCGAAATAGAAAGTAAACTTCTGCGGAACCAGTCTTTCCGACTTGATAAGGTATTGCGAATAATTGAGTTCCTTAAAGGCACGGAGGATGACATCATCCGGCAAATAATGCATATATTTCTTCTCAACAATCGTGTCGTAAGTCAACGAGTCCACCCAAGCCGTATCCATGCGGATGCGTTCTTCCATGCGGGGGATAATCAACGAATCGTGGAAAGCGATCATCTCGCTTTTCTGGTTGAAGGCAAAGTTCTGGTCGGCATCCATCAATCCATAGATACGATATTTGCCGGGGGCTACACCACGGATGGAGAAACGCCCACGACTGTCTGTACGTGCCACACGGTCGAAAGGCAATTTGGTAAAAGCCGAATCGTTCAGGTTGGAATGTAGTCCGACAAGCATCCCTTTAATAGGCTCCAGATTAGAGGCATCGAGCATCGTACCTGCTACTTCCATCGTATCGATTTCCGTACCAGTAGAGAACGTAAAGGCAAAGTTTCCCAACGGGTTACCTTCATTATTGTCGACAATTGCATCCGAGAAGTCAATCGTATAGGTTGTGTTAGGTTTCAGGGAGTCGAGCAGGTTGATTTGTATTCTCTTGCCGGAAGCCTTGATTTCCGGTTGCTGTATCTGGGGAGGGGAAACAACGACTTTCTCAGTCGCTTTCTCCAGCTTAATAAACTCGTCGAACATTAAAGAGACTTTAGTCCTTTTATTATTCAAAGCCCCCGCCTCCGGAGTGCTGCCGATGAAACGGGGCGGCGTCACATCTTCAGGGCCCCCGTCCGGTCGTCCAATACTAGCGCAAGAATACAACATCGCCCCCAGCGTTACTACCGGAAGCACCTTGCGAACTATTTGTTTTATCTTTTGATTCTCAAATTGTAACATGCTGCAAAAATAAACGTTCTTATTCAATAAATACCACACTTTCTAGCTAATTTATTAAAAAAGGAAAGGGTAACTTAAGGTAATAAACAATATTTGCGACGTTTTTATTTTTTTCCTGCTAATATAATTAGTTTTATTGCCTAAAGAGATTACCTTTGTTGCCTAATATTTTTTCGTTTAACTATAGTTATACGCAAAGATAACTATAGTCTCCTTTATATATAACTATAGTCATACGAAAGGATAACTATAGTTAAACGAAGTAAGAATAACGAATGAAACAAATCCGCGCAGGCAATCGGATAAATAAAAGTGCCAATATAAAACAATTCTGATTATGAGTATACATTACGACCTTTACGACACGCCCGACATTCAGAAGAAAGGCGAAGAACAACCACTTCATCCCCGTGTTGTTTTTAACGGAACGATCGATCAGGAAGAATTCCTGGATCGTGTTCACAAATTCACAGGAATAAGCCGTAGCCTACTGGTAGGCGCCATGCAGTCTTTCCAAAATGAATTGCGAGATTTGCTTGCAAACGGTTGGATTGTAGAACTGGGAGACATCGGATATTTTTCCGTATCCCTACAAGGACCTCCCGTAATGAAAAAGAAAGATGTGCATGCACAATCCATCAGCTTGAAAAATATCAATTTCCGGGCAGGCAAACAGTTCAAGAAAGAAGTGGGTCAACAAATGAGACCGGAGCGCGGAGCATCGTTCACCCGCCCTCATGGAAAAGGACGAAGTGAAGAGGAATGTCTGAGGCTAATCAATGAGCACCTCCAACGATTTCCCTGCCTGACCCGTGCAGATTATTGCCGAATGACTGGACATGACAAACAACGGGCGATCAATGAGTTAAACACCTTTATCGAACGTGGATTATTGATCCGTTATGGAGCAGGCAAACTGGTAGTTTACGCAAAGAAAAGCGAAGAATGAATTATAATCATTTAACGGAATGACCAAAAATACTGCACTGGACAAAAAACAATTGTTCAGTGCAGAATTATTTTTATATATTCTATAGAAAGAGGAGTTCTTAAATAAGAAAATAGCAAAAAAAAATTAGAGTTTCTCTATTTCTTCTAACGACAAACCGGTAACCTGTATAATAGTATCAACGGGAATATTGAGAGATTTCAACTTACGGGCTGTGATTGTTTTTTCTTTTACGATTCCTTGCTCGATACCTTTTTCGATACCTTGTTCAATGCCTTTTTCGATACCTTGTTCAATGCCTTGTTCAATACCTTGTTCAATACCTTGTTCAATACCTTGCTCCAGCCCTTTTTTCATACCTTCCTCAAGTCCTCGTTGTCGTCCTTCTTCAAGTCCAAGCTGATGTCCTTCTTCATGCCCTTCTAATTTAGCAGTACTCAACACATCATTCTGTATCATTACCGCATCTATATGGCGATCGTATGCCAGCTTTTCAGCCTTATCCATATTATAATAAACCAGTTTCTTGCGAGCCTCTTCAAGTCCGGGTGCCTTTGTATTGGGACGTATGCATCCTGTCTTCAGATATTCAATCCATTCTTCCAAAGGAGTAACTGCTACTTTATTAAACTCATTCACACGGATAAGGAAGTACTCAGGAAAGATTTCAGCCGGCAACTTACGAACAATAGCTCCCTGTTCTTTGGTAGTAACTTTCAGATGATCGCCCGTGTGTACACCTAAGAATGTATTCTGTCCATGATAAAGATAATCACTTCCTTGCCCAATGTCGAAATAAAGAATACTGATAGAATATACTTTTTTCACGTTAGAGTAGATTTCGCCCAAATCGATATGTTCGGTAATAGTCTTAGCTACCCCATACAGGATTCGTTCCAGATAATAGAGTTCACGAGTATTTTGAACTTCGACAAGAATTATTTCGTCTTTACTATTACGGGCTTTAATATCAACACGATTAAATTTATCATCTTCCCGTTGCTGATTACCTTCACTTTCTAAAATTTCAAGAATATGAATATCCTCGCCTAATAATACTGTGAGGAAACCTTCGAGCACGCCAAAGTTAGCCTTATTGCGCAAAAGGCGTTTAATAGCCCAGTCAAAACGAATATATTTATCTTTCTGTTCCATAAGAATACGTTTTTAGCAAAGGTAAGCATTATATTTGGCAAAAGGGACAAATTTTAGTCAAAAGTATAATATTTAGCTATTTATCTATGATAATTAATCATATTGACAGTACACGAGTCAAGCATAAGTTATATTTACGTATAAACAGCGTATAAAAACCGACTAATGTAACAGCCAATTTTATTCACGTACGATTTTCTCCATCGCAGGGGGAGAACTGTATCTCACGTTTTGACTGATTAGAGCAAGTAAAATACTCTATTTTCTAGCTAATTTATTAAAACTAGCCTTAATTGAATGATTTTTTGACCTTCACTGAATAAAATATTCACTATCTTTGACTCCTGAAATTCAAACCTAATACAAAAACCCATGAAGAAACAACTACTCTCTTGCTGCTTGGCTGCATTGGGACTGACAGCAATTCAAGCGCAAAGCTTCAACGAGTGGAAAGATCCGGAAGTGAATGCCGTAAACCGTTCCGCTATGCACACTAATTACTTTGCTTTCGCATCGGCTGATGAAGCTAAAGTCGGCATTAAAGAAAATTCCACAAATTTCATGACCCTGAACGGTCTTTGGAAATTCAACTGGGTGAGACACGCAGACGCACGCCCGACCGACTTTTATCAGACTAATTTCAACGACAAAGGTTGGGATGACCTTCAAGTTCCCGGCGTTTGGGAGTTGAACGGCTACGGTGACCCTATCTATGTCAACGTAGGATATGCCTGGAGAAGCCAATTCAAAAACAACCCTCCGCTAGTGCCGACAGAAAACAACCACGTAGGCTCTTACCGCAAAGAAATCATCCTTCCTGCCGACTGGAAAGGCAAAGAAATTTTCGCACATTTCGGTTCGGTAACCTCCAATATGTACCTTTGGGTGAACGGACGTTACGTAGGATATAGCGAAGACAGCAAACTGGAAGCTGAATTCAACCTGACAAACTACCTGAAACCGGGTAAAAACATCATCGCCTTTCAAGTTTTCCGCTGGTGCGACGGTAGCTATCTGGAAGATCAGGACTTCTTCCGCTACTCCGGTGTAGGACGCGACTGTTATCTTTACGCGCGCGACAAGAAATACATCCAGGACATTCGCATCACTCCCGATTTGGACAGCCAATATAAAGACGGTACATTAAATATAGCCGTTGACCTGAAAGGAAGCGGCACAGTAGCTTTGGACCTGAAAGATGTTCAAGGCAACAGCGTAGCGACTGCCGACCTGAAAGGTTCGGGTAAACTCAACACAACCCTATCCGTCTCCAATCCGGCAAAATGGACTGCTGAAACGCCTAATCTCTACACGCTGACCGCTACACTAAAAAACGGCAACAACGTAATAGAAGTAATCCCTGTTAAAGTAGGTTTCCGCAAGATTGAATTGAAAGACGGACAAATATTCGTAAACGGACAACCGGTACTCTTCAAAGGAGCCGACCGTCACGAAATGGACCCGGACGGCGGCTATGTGGTTTCTACCGAACGTATGTTGCAAGATATCAAGGTAATGAAAGAACTCAATATCAACGCCGTACGTACCTGCCATTACCCGGACGACAACCGTTGGTATGACCTTTGCGACCAATACGGTCTGTATGTAGTAGCCGAAGCTAACATAGAATCTCACGGAATGGGCTATGGCGACCAGACACTGGCCAAGAACCCAATCTACGCCAAAGCCCACATGGAACGCAACCAACGCAACGTACAACGTGGATACAACCATCCGTCCATCATCTTCTGGTCACTGGGTAACGAAGCCGGTATGGGACCAAACTTTGAAAAATGCTACACTTGGATCAAGAATGAAGACAAGACACGTGCCGTACAATACGAACAAGCAGGAATCAGCGAATTCACCGACATTTTCTGCCCAATGTACTATGACTACAACGCGTGTATCAAATATAGCGAAGGCAATATCCAAAAGCCGTTAATCCAATGTGAATACGCACACGCCATGGGTAACTCCGAAGGAGGATTCAAAGAATACTGGGACATCATCCGCAAATATCCGAAATATCAGGGCGGATTTATCTGGGACTTCGTAGACCAGTCCTGCCACTGGAAAAACAAAAACGGAGTGAGCATCTACGGCTATGGCGGGGACTTCAACAAATACGACGCTTCGGATAATAACTTCAACGACAACGGTTTGATTAGCCCCGACCGCGTACCCAATCCGCACGCATACGAAGTAGCTTATTTCTATCAGAATATATGGACGACTCCTGCTGATCTTGCCAAAGGTGAAATCAATATCTTTAATGAGTATTTCTTCCGCGACTTATCTGCTTATTATATGGAATGGCAATTACTGGCAAACGGAGAAGTAGTGCAAACAGGCATCGTATCCGACCTGAAAGTAGCACCCCAACAAACTGTGAAAGTGCAAATTCCATTTGATACAAAGAACATCTGTCCTTGTAAAGAATTGCTGCTCAACGTGAGCTACAAACTGAAAACTGCCGAAACACTGCTGCCGGCAGGAGCTACCATCGCTTACGATCAGCTAAGCATCCGTGACTACAAAGCACCGGAACTGAAACTGGAAAACCAACAAGCTTCTAACATTGCAGTCATCGTGCCCAGCATCTTGGACAACGACCACAACTACCTGATTGTGAAAGGTGAAAACTTCTCCATGGATTTCAACAAACACAACGGTTATCTCTGCCGTTACGACGTCAACGGCATGCAACTGATGGAAGATGGCAGCGCACTGACTCCTAACTTCTGGCGTGCACCGACCGACAATGACTTCGGAGCCGGACTGCAACACAAATATGCTGCCTGGAAAAATCCTGAACTGAAACTGACTTCTCTGAAACATGCTATTGAAAACAATCAGGCAGTGGTTCGTGCCGAATATGACATGAAGTCGATTGGCGGAACATTATCCCTGACTTACATCATTAACAACAAGGGAGCAGTAAAAGTTACCCAAAAGATGGCGGCAGACAAGAGCAAGAAAGTTTCTGACATGTTCCGCTTCGGTATGCAAATGCGTATGCCAGTCAACTTCAACGAGATAGAATATTACGGCCGTGGTCCAGGTGAAAACTACGCCGACCGCAACCACGCGGCCATGTTAGGTAAATATCGCCAAACAGTGGAAGAACAATTCTATCCTTACATCCGCCCGCAGGAAACCGGAACAAAAACGGATATCCGCTGGTGGAGACTTCTGAACATCAGTGGCAATGGACTACAATTTGTATCGAGTGCTCCTTTCTCCGCTTCTGCCCTGAATTACACCATCGAGTCATTGGATGACGGTGACGGCAAAGAACAGCGTCACTCGCCGGAAGTGGAAAAGGCAAACTTCACCAACTTCTGTATCGACAAGGCACAAGCCGGACTTGCCTGTGTCAACAGTTGGGGAGCTATCCCACTGGAGAAATATCGTCTTCCTTACCAAGATTATGAGTTAAGTTTTATTATGACTCCTGTATATCATAAAATAAAGTAAAAAACATAGTTAAAAAACACGGTATCAGAGAACAAGAATACCGAATTTAAAGTAATTTTGCAACCGGAAACTAAATTGCCTAATTTAGTTTCCGGTTTTTCTTCCTTAACCCCCTTATCTATATAGATGAACAGCACACTGGAAACAAACGCATTAAATTAAAAAACAGATATTTAAGTATGAAAAGTAGAATTGTTTTATTTGCATTTTGCGTAGCCCTTTTGTCTAGTTGTGGCAATAAGAGCAATGACACAGGAAAGGTCCCTGAATATGCAGTACAAGAGTTACAAAAAACGACTGCTAATTTAACAACTGCCTATCCGGCTACAATTAAAGGTAAACAAGATGTAGAAATCCGTCCCCAAGTATCGGGCTTCATCACGAGACTCTGTGTAGACGAAGGAGCAGCCGTACGTAAAGGACAAGTGTTGTTCATTGTTGATCCGACTCAATACGAAGCAGCTGTACGCACTGCCAAAGCAGCCGTGGCTACAGCAGAAGCAGCAGTGAGTACCCAACAGATGACGTATGACAATAAGAAAGAGTTGAACAAAAAGCAAATCATCAGTGACTATGACCTGGCAATGGCAGAAAACTCCTTGGCACAGACCAAAGCCCAGTTGGCACAAGCAAAAGCACAACTGACCACTGCTCAACAGAACTTGTCATTCACACAGGTTAAAAGTCCGTCAGATGGCGTTATCAACAATATCCCCTATCGTGTAGGAGCGTTGGTAAGCCCTTCTATCGCTACGCCGATGACTACTGTTTCCGAGATTGACGAAGTATATGTATATTTCTCAATGACAGAAAAGGAATTGCTGGCAATGACCAAATCCGGTAGCACTATCAAAGAAGAAATCAGCAAAATACCGACTATCAAGCTGCAATTAATTGATGGTTCCACATACGATATAGAGGGTAAAGTAGATGCTATCACAGGCGTTATCGACCAATCTACCGGTTCGGTAAGCATCCGTGCTATCTTCCCGAATAAGGAACATGTATTGCGTAGCGGAGGTACTGCAAACGTTCTGATTCCTTATACCATGGAGAATATAATCACTATACCACAGTCTGCAACAGTAGAAATCCAGGACAAGAAGTTCGTTTATGTTTTGCAACCGGACAACACGGTAAAATATACAGAAATCAAAATCTTCAATCTGGATAACGGAAAAGAGTACTTGGTTACTTCCGGTTTGAATTCAGGAGATAAAATCGTAATCGAAGGAGTACAAAACCTGAAAGATGGTCAGAAGGTTCAGCCTATCACACCGGCGCAAAAAGAAGCAAACTATCAACAACATTTGAAAGACCAACGCGACGGTAATTTAGCCACAGCCTTCAACTAATAATCAGATAATCATTATGAAATTAGATAGATTTATTAACCGTCCGGTACTATCAACCGTTATTTCTATCCTGATAGTCATCCTGGGGGCTATCGGATTGGCAACACTGCCTATCACGCAGTATCCGGACATCGCGCCTCCTACCGTTTCGGTAAGAGCCACCTATACGGGAGCCAGTGCATCGACCGTATTGAATTCCGTGATTGCTCCGTTGGAGGAACAAATCAACGGTGTAGAAAACATGATGTATATGACCTCAACTGCGTCAAACACGGGTTCCGGTGAGATATCCATATATTTCAAACAAGGGACAGACCCGGACATGGCTGCCGTCAATGTACAAAACCGTGTTTCTATGGCACAAGGTCTGTTGCCGGCCGAAGTAACTAAAGTCGGTGTAACCACTCAAAAACGTCAGACTTCCATGCTGGTAGTATTCTCTCTCTATGACGAGACAGATACCTATAGCGAATCGTTTATTGAAAACTATGCTAAGATCAACTTGATTCCTCAAGTACAACGTGTACCGGGTGTGGGTGACGCCAACGTTTTGGGTCAGGATTATTCTATGCGTATCTGGTTACGACCGGACGTCATGGCACAATACAAGCTCGTTCCCGGTGATGTTTCCGCTGCTCTGGCAGAACAGAATGTCGAAGCTGCTCCAGGCCAGTTCGGTGAACGCAGTAACCAGACTTTCCAATACACCATCCGTTATAAAGGACGCTTGCAACAGCCTGAAGAGTTTGAAAATATCGTTATCAAATCTCTTCCCGATGGTGAGGTACTCCGTCTGAAAGATATAGCAGAAGTTCAGCTGGACCGCTTGGGGTATAACTTTACCAACCGGGTAAACGGGCACAAATCTGTAACTTGTATAGTATACCAGATGGCAGGAACCAATGCGACACAGACCATCAGTGATATTGAAGCATTGTTGGATGAAGCATCAAAAACGTTGCCTACCGGATTGAAACTGAACATCTCCATGAATGCCAACGACTTCCTTTTCGCTTCTATCCATGAAGTATTGAAGACGTTGATCGAAGCATTTATCTTGGTGTTTATCGTAGTGTATATCTTCTTGCAGGATTTACGCTCCACATTGATTCCGACTATCGCCATTCCGGTAGCTCTGATCGGTACTTTCTTCATCCTGTCCCTAGTAGGATTCAGTTTGAACTTGTTGACATTATGTGCGCTCGTGCTTGCTATTGCGATTGTGGTCGACGATGCGATTGTGGTCGTCGAGGGTGTGCATGCCAAGCTTGACCAAGGTTATACATCTGCCCGTCTGGCTTCTATCGATGCCATGAATGAATTGGGCGGCGCTATCGTATCTATTACGTTGGTCATGATGGCCGTATTCGTTCCGGTAAGTTTCATGGGAGGTACAGCAGGAACATTCTATCGTCAGTTCGGTATGACTATGGCTATCTCTATCGGTCTGTCCGCATTGAACGCATTGACATTGAGTCCGGCTTTGTGCGCTGTTCTTCTGAAACCTCACAAAAAAGAAGATGGAACAACGGAAGACTCCACATTGAAAGAACGTATGAAAGTAGCCTATACGGCAGCCCATACAACCATGATCAACAGATATACCGAGGCTATCGGAAAGATGTTGCATCCGGGAATTACACTTACTTTCACGCTTATTGCTATTCTCGGCATGATCTTTGGTTTGTTCAGTATCAATCCGATAGTTACTGCAATTTTCGTAGTGCTTAGTATTCTGGCACTGATCGGAATGAGTACGAAGAAGTTTAAAAACAAATTCAACGATACATACGAATCAATTCTGAAACGTTATAAGAAACGAGTACTGTTCTTTATCCAGAAGAAATGGTTGTCTATGGGATTAGTTGTCGCTTCCATTGCGATACTTGTATTCTTCATGAACACCACTCCGACAGGTATGGTGCCTAATGAAGATACCGGAACGCTGATGGGAGCAGTAACATTGCCTCCGGGTACTTCCCAAGACCGTTCTGAAAAAATCCTGGCACGTGTAGATAGTCTGATCGCTTCCGATCCTGCGGTATTGTCACGTACCATGATTTCCGGATTCAGTTTTATCGGTGGCCAGGGACCGTCATACGGTTCTTTCATCATCAAACTGAAAAACTGGGACGAACGTTCCATGATACAGAATTCAGACGTTGTAGTCGGTTCCTTATATATGCGTGCACAAAAGATTATCAAAGAAGCACAGGTATTGTTCTTCGCTCCTCCTATGATCCCGGGTTATTCGGCGTCTACGGATATTGAGGTAAATATGCAAGATAAGACCGGTGGTGACCTGAACAAATTCTTCGATGTGGTTAATGATTATACGGCAGCATTGGAAGCACGTCCGGAAATCAATTCGGCAAAGACTTCCTTCAACCCGAATTTCCCGCAATACATGATCGACATCGATGCAGCAGCTTGTAAAAAAGCAGGTATCAGCCCGAGCGATATCCTCACTACCATGCAAGGATATTACGGAGGTTTGTATGCATCCAACTTCAACCGTTTCGGTAAGATGTATCGTGTTATGATTCAGTCAGATCCATTGTCACGCAAAAACTTGGAGTCTTTGAAGAATATCAAGGTGCGTAATAGTGCAGGTGAGATGGCCCCGATTGCCCAGTTCATCTCTGTGGAGAAAGTATATGGTCCGGATATTATCAGCCGTTTCAACCTTTATACCTCTATGAAAGTAATGGTAGCTCCGGCAAGCGGTTATACATCCGGTCAGGCATTGACTGCCCTTGCTGAGGTTGCCCAAGAAAACCTGCCTACCGGTTATACGTATGAATTAGGAGGTATGGCGCGTGAAGAGGCTCAAAGTAGCGGAAGTGCTACCGGACTGATTTTTGTGCTCTGTTTCGTATTCGTTTATTTATTATTGAGTGCACAGTACGAAAGTTACATTCTTCCGCTGGCTGTATTGTTATCCGTTCCGTTTGGTCTGTTAGGCAGCTTCCTGTTTGTGAACGGTGTAAGTGCTATCGGTAATATTTCGGCATTGAAGATGATTCTGGGTACGATGTCCAACAATATCTATATGCAGATCGCGTTAATCATGTTGATGGGTCTGTTGGCAAAGAATGCCATCCTGATTGTAGAGTTCGCCCTCGACCGTCGCAAAATGGGTATGAGCATCACTTGGGCAGCTGTATTGGGTGCCGGTGCCCGTCTCCGCCCGATTTTGATGACATCATTGGCTATGGTAGTCGGCTTGCTTCCATTGATGTTTGCCTTTGGTGTAGGTGCCCACGGTAACCGTACACTGGGTACAGCTTCTATCGGTGGTATGTTAATCGGTATGATTTGCCAGATTTTCATCGTTCCTGTCTTGTTTGTCATCTTCCAGTATCTGCAAGAGAAGGTTAAACCGATGGAATGGGAAGATATCGACAATACAGATGCCGTAACAGAGATTGAACAATACGCTAAATAATGAAATTCGATATGAAGAAACAGATTCTATATATGTTGTGCGCAACTGCTCTCTTGAGCAGCTGCCACATCTATAAGTCGTATGACAGACCCGAAGACATCACCACTTCCGGCCTGTATCGCGATCCGGTTGCGGAGAACGATACGCTGGCTTCGGATACAACCAATTTCGGTAATCTGCCGTGGAGAGAAGTCTTCACCGACCCGCAACTCCAGTCTCTCATCGAAACGGGACTGAAACAAAACACCAACCTCTTGTCCGCCGTTCAAAATGTGAAAGCCGCAGAAGCGTCCCTCATGTCGGCACGCCTAGCTTATGCCCCGTCATTAGGATTGTCTCCGCAAGGAACGATCAGCAGCTTTGACAAGAATGCAGCTACAAAAACTTACTCACTGCCTGTTACAGCTAGCTGGCAAGTCGATTTATTCGGCCAGTTACTAAACTCGAAACGAAATGCGCAAGTCACACTGAAGCAAATGAAAGCTTACCGCCAGGCAGTACAAACACAAGTTGTCTCTAACATCGCCAATATGTATTATACATTAATGATGTTGGACCGCCAACTGGAAATAACCAAAGCCACGGCTGAAATTCTGAAAAAGAATGCCGAGACAATGGAAGCAATGAAAAATTCTGCTATGTACAATATCAATTCGGCAAGCGTAGAACAGAGCAAGGCTGCCTATGCGCAAGTACTTGCCACTATTCCCGACATTGAACAAAGCATCCGCGAGACAGAAAATGCCCTGTCCACTTTCCTCGGAGAAGCTCCCCACGCCATCAAACGTGGCGTATTGGAAGCACAAGTACTTCCGACGGAACTTTCCGCAGGTATACCTATTCAATTGCTATCCAACCGCCCGGACGTGAAAGCAGCCGAAATGTCACTGGCAAGTTGCTATTACAATACAAATTCGGCACGTGCTTCATTCTATCCGCAAATCACGCTTAGCGGCTCTGCGGGATGGACAAACAGCGCCGGAAGTGCGATTATAAATCCGGGTAAGTTGTTGGCTTCTGCCATTGGTTCACTTACGCAGCCTCTATTCTACCGAGGTCAGAACATAGCCCGGCTGAAAGCTGCAAAAGCACAGGAAGAACAAGCCAAACTTTCCTTCCAGCAAACACTTTTAAACGCTGGAAGTGAAGTCAGCAATGCGCTAAGTTTATACCAAAAGACAAGTGAAAAGGTAGAATCACGTCAAATGCAAGTAGAATCTGCCAAGAAAGCTTCGGAAGACACAAAAGAATTGTTTAACTTAGGGACTTCAACCTACCTGGAAGTATTGTCTGCACAGCAGGCTTATTTGAGCGCACAAATCTCACAGGTTTCTGATTGCTTTGACCGGATGCAGGCCGTAGTAAGCCTTTACCAGGCACTGGGTGGTGGAAGAGAAGAATAACTTTAAACATATACTATTATGATTAGTCCGTTAGCTTATGTAGATCCCGAAGCAAAGCTGGGCAAGAATGTAACCGTTCAGCCTTTTGCCTACATTGAAAAGAATGTAGAGATCGGGGATGACTGCGTCATCATGTCTTACGCTAGTATCCTGCAAGGTACTAAAATGGGAAAAGGAAACAAGGTACATCAAAATGCTGTCCTCGGAGCGGAACCGCAAGATTTCCACTATACCGGAGAAGAAAGCAGCTTGATTATCGGAGATAATAACGATATTCGTGAGAATGTAGTAATCAGCCGCGCTACATTTGCCGGCAACGCTACCAAAATCGGGAACGGGAACTACCTGATGGATAAAGTACATCTTTGCCATGACGTACAAATTAACAATAATTGTGTGGTAGGTATTGGCACCACTATTGCAGGAGAATGTACGTTAGATGATTGCGCTATCCTAAGTGGAAACGTTACTTTACATCAATATTGTCACATCGGAAGCTGGACACTGGTACAAAGCGGTTGCCGTATATCTAAAGATGTACCTCCATACGTTATCATGTCAGGAAATCCGGTAGCATATCACGGTGTAAACGCCGTAGTTCTTTCTCAACATCACAATACATCGGAAAGAATCCTTCGTCACATCGCTAATGCATACCGTTTGATTTATCAGGGTAATTTCAGCGTTCAGGATGCCGTACAGAAGATTATCGACCAGGTTCCTATGAGTGAAGAAATCGAGAATATTGTAAATTTCGTGAAGAGCTCGGAAAGAGGCATTGTGAAATAAACAATGTAACATCTATAAAAAAAGGGTGATGCTCAAATGAAAAGCGTCACCCTTCTTTTTTATAGATGAATGACGCAATAGATAATATTCTTATAAATAGACGATACTCCAGTGATTCAGTTACGTAAATGATTCATCTTCAAATCCAGAAATTCAATTCATCATTCAAATTCCAAAGTACCGAAGAAATCGGGGCGATGGAAATCCGGTTGGTCAATCTCTATCGGATTCCATGAAAGGAAATGAGGGGTCTGCAATTCATCGCCACATTTATAGAAATTAGCTTTTATCTCCTTTCCGTCGAGCGAATCAATCTGATGCTTAAAGAATACAGCATACGGAATGATGAGAGCCACTTCCCAGTCTGTCTCCTCAACACGTTCCGTAAAAGGTTGATTACCCAGACTAGACCAACGTTGCACAAGAGCAGTCACTTCTTTCGGTGCATGTTCCCGGTTGTTACGGACAGGACCGGCACCAATCAATATTGTTCCGATACAATTACATTCTATATTATAATAGATCCCGTCACCTGCAGGTATAGAAAAGAATTCCACGCATGAGTCAGTCCATACAGAACCGTTATCTTCGCCGTACTTGGCACGTACACTCTCCTCTTTCACCTTAAAATGTAGCAAAATTGAGTTCTGCGTGTGAGCAATACGAAAATTCACTTTAGGTTTGTAAGGATATTCAGCCCAATTGACACATTGGACCGGCTGAAAATCTATTTTTTCTTCATCGAATAGTTTAGGAAGCGAACAAGCCTCCACGTTAGCCGCACTAATTTTCTTTACTTTCATATATCTTTCCGTTTGAATGATACAAATATAGTTACTTTCTTCTAATAAGATTCACTGAAATCGAATAAAAACAATATATTTGCATAGATGTAAACACCTTAAAATACAAATTAGTGAGAAAAGTAATCCTTTTATTTTTGCTATTTTTAAGCGTAGTCGCAGTCCGCACACAAGGTCAAAACATCACTTTTAGCCATTTGACCACGGACGACGGGCTTTCCCAGTTCTCTGTTAATAGCCTTTATATTGACGAACGAGGAATTATATGGATCGGCACGCGTGAAGGACTAAACCGGTATAACGGTAACGATATCAAAAGTTTCAAACTTAATAAAAACGATCCGAATAGCTTGTTCAGCAATACTGTACTGCGCATCACCGGAAACAAAAACGGGAAAGTATACTTGCTTTGCACTGATGGAGTAGCAGAGTTCGACTTGACTACGCAAAAATTCAAAACATTACTGCAAGGGAATGTAGACGCCATTTACTTCAATGAAAAATTATATATCGGCAAAAGAGAAGAAGTCTTTGTATATAATGAAAGTACGGGCAACTTCGATCTCTACTATCATCTCGCCGGGAAAGACATTACCCTCTCCTGCCTCCATCTGGACGAAAAGAAAAACCTGTGGATGGGAACTACAAGTAATGGACTTTACTGTCTATCGGAAGATAAAACAAAAATCTCCCAACCCATCACAAAAGGTAACATCACCAGTATTTATGAAAATTCTGCCAAAGATTTATGGATAGGTAGCTGGGAAGAAGGACTCTACCGTGTAAAAAGAGACGGAAGTATCGAGAACTTTCGACACGATCCTAAAAACCCGGATAGCCTTTGTTCCAATTTTGTAAGAAGCTGTTGTGAAGACAACACAGGTAACCTGTGGATAGGAACATTTCATGGTCTGAACCGATACGACAAAAGCACAGGCAAATTCTATCTATATACAGCCAATAATGACAAACCTGACGGTCTCACCCACTCTTCTATCTGGTGCATTGTCAAAGATGAACAAGGAACAATTTGGCTAGGCACTTATTTCGGAGGCGTCAATTATTTCAATCCGGAATATGAAATCTATACCCGCTACAAAACGGGAGATACAGAAAAAGAAGGTTTAAGTAGCCCGATTGTCGGCAGAATGACTGAAGATAAAGACAGGAACTTATGGATTTGTACTGAAGGTGGCGGAGTGAATGTGTACGACCGGAAAAACAACACCTATCGCTGGTACCGCCACGAAGAGGGCAAAAATAGTATTTCCCATAACAACGTCAAAGCAATCTATTACGACCGGAGTAATGAAATCATGTGGATAGGTACACACTTGGGAGGGCTGAACAAACTCGACCTGCGTACCAACCGTTTCACTGTCTACCGGATGAAAACGGGAGATCCAACCTCACTACCTTCGGATATCGTCCGAGACATTGTACCTTATAAGGACAAGCTGGTTGTCGCTACACAAAACGGAGTTTGCCTTTTCAATCCTGCAACAGGTACTTGCCAACAGCTCTTCAAAGAGACGAAAGAAGGAAGAGGCATTGGCATGGTAGCCAGTCTTTGCATTGATAAAGACGGCACATTGTGGATTGCAGCTACCGGGGAGGGCGTTTATTCTTACCGGTTCGACAGCGGCAAACTCACTAATTATCCGCACAATCCTGCCAATCCAAACAGTCTTAGCAACAACAATATTAACAGCATCATGCAGGACAGTAATGGTAATCTATGGTTCTGCACCTCCGGAAGCGGTCTCGACCGTTACCGTAAGGCAAGTGATGACTTTGAAAACTTCGATGTACAGAAAGATGGTTTATCCAGCGACTGTATCTACGAAGTTTGCGAATCATCCATACAGAAAGGAGACTTGCTGATAATTACCAATCAAGGATTCTCACAGTTCGACTATCCAAGCAAGACATTCTATAATTACGGTACTGAAAATGGATTCCCACTGACCGCGGTCAATGAAAACGCACTATTTGTAACACATGATGGGGAAGTATTCCTTGGCGGTATTCAGGGAATGATTTCTTTCTGGGAGAAGAAGTTACATTTCACTCCCAAATCATATAATATCATTCTTTCCCGTCTGCTTGTCAATGGAAAAGAAGTAATTCCGGGAGATGAAAGCGGCATCCTCGAACAATCGATCTGCCACACTCCGGAAATTAGCCTGAAAGCAAATCAATCAATGTTTAGCATCGAATATGCCACTTCCAACTTCATCCCTGCCAACAGAGATGAAATTCTCTATCGCCTGGAGGGTTTCTCAGACGAATGGAACCATACTTACCGGAAACAAACACTGATTACTTATACAAACCTGAATCCGGGTAAATATACCCTTGTCATCAAATCACAAAGGGAAGGAATCAAAGAGGCCAGACTGCTGATTATCGTACTCCCTTCATGGTATGAGACATGGTGGGCTTACCTGATTTATACCATTGTCACTATCAGTCTGTTATGGTATCTTATTCAGAACTATAATTCGCGCATCAAACTCCGTGAGTCTTTAAAATACGAAAAGAAACATATTGAAGACCTTGAAGCGTTGAACCAGTCGAAACTTCGTTTTTTCACTAACATCTCGCACGAATTCCGCACACCATTAACGCTGATTGTAGGACAAGTAGAAACATTGTTGCAAGTGCAGACATTTACGCCTAACATATATAATAAGGTGCTGGGAATCTACAAGAACAGTCTCCAATTGCGGGAACTGATTACGGAACTGCTCGATTTCCGAAAACAGGAACAAGGTCACATGAAGATCAAAGTAAGCCGGCATAATCTGGTTAACTTCCTGTATGAGAATTATCTGCTCTTCCTCGAATATGCCAGTAGTAAACAAATCAACTTCAAGTTCAACAAACAGAAGGATGACATTGAAGTGTGGTATGACCAAAAGCAGATGCAGAAAGTGATAAACAATTTATTATCAAACGCAGTAAAACATACCAAAGCTGAAGATACAATTTCGATTAACGTATCGCAGGAAGATGATTACGCCATTATTGAAATAAAAGATACTGGTACAGGTATCGCTGCTGCCGAGATTGATAAGATATTCGACCGCTTTTATCAGACTGAACATCTCAACTCATTGAATACCGGAGCTGGCACCGGAATCGGTTTGGCACTGACGAAAGGTATTGTGGAACTTCATCACGGCACAATCCGGGTGGAAAGTGAGCCGGGTAAAGGAAGCAGTTTCATTATCACCCTTAAATTTGGCAATAATCACTTTACAGAAGAGCAAATAGCGAAGGATGATACAGAAACCATCCAGCAAACAGAGACTATTGTTCCTTCAGTAGAAATAATCCCTGATTCGGAATGGAAAGAAGAAGATAACAAGCGTATCGAGGACGCCAAAATGTTGATAGTGGAAGACAATGAATCTATCAAACAGATGCTAGTCGGTATTTTCGAAACATTCTATCAGGTCAGTACAGCTTCCGACGGAGTAGAAGCATTAGAGATGATACAGAAGGATATGCCGAGCATCATTTTAAGTGATGTTGTGATGCCACGTATGTCGGGTACGGAACTTTGCAAACAAATCAAGACGGACTTTAATACCTGCCATATTCCGGTAGTATTACTAACTGCGCGCACCGCTATAGAACATAACATCGAAGGATTGAAGATCGGTGCGGATGATTATATCACGAAGCCGTTTAATACCAATCTTCTAATTTCCCGTTGCAATAACCTGATTAACTCCCGACGGCTATTGCAAGAGAAGTTCAGCAAACAGCCGCAGGCTTTTGCCCAAATGTTGGCTACCAACCCGATGGATAAAGAGATGCTCGACCGTGCAATGGCTATTATCGAACGCCATTTGGACAATACAGATTTCAACGTTAACATCTTCGCCCGTGAAATGGGTATGGCACGTACAAACTTATTCACCAAACTGAAAGCAGTCACAGGCCAGACCCCGAATGACTTCATTCTAAGCATACGTCTTAAGAAAGCCGCTGTCATGTTAAGGAACAATCCGGAGCTGAATATCACGGAGATCTCTGACCGGATCGGGTTCTCTTCCTCCCGCTATTTCAGTAAATGTTTCAAAGAGATTTATCACGTCAGTCCACTGGCTTACCGCAAGGGCGAAGAGAGTGAAAAAGAAGATGAGGAAGAAACGGCAAAGCTTTGATGACTTTGTTGTGCCTGCTTGTTGTCACACCTGTGCCACCTTATTGTCACGCCTGTGCCACCGCGTTGGCACAAGTGTGACAATAGGGTGGCACAACACTCATCATACAGTACTTGAATCAAGACCCCTATCAGTCAGATACTGAAGTAAGGGTATTAATTCCTCAAGTGTACTATTTTGTACTTCACTTGTACATTCCTACTCATTTTTTCTCTTCCAATCGTTTATCTTTGTGTTCATTACATTATTTCCTAAAACTTGCAGCATTATGAAAAACGTTTCGCGCCTACTTCCTCTATTGTCCGGCATCGTCACGCTGTCAGGATGCAATCATGCACCCCAAAAGAGCAATGGGCAAAATAACCAAAAGCCTAACATTATTTATATATTTGCAGATGATCTCGGCATTGGTGATTTAAGTTGTTATGGAGCAACGAAAGTGAGCACCCCCAACATTGACCGGTTGGCAGGACAAGGAGTACAATTCACCAATGCTTATGCAACTTCTGCCACCAGCACCCCTTCCCGTTTCGGACTCCTGACAGGTATGTATCCCTGGAGACAGGAAAACACAGGAATCGCTCCCGGCAACTCCGAACTCATTATCGACACTACCTGCGTCACCATGGCAGATATGCTGAAAGATGCAGGCTATGTAACCGGTGCAGTAGGTAAATGGCATCTGGGACTCGGTCCGAAGGGTGGAACCGATTTTAACAACCGGATTACCCCTAACGCACAAAGTATCGGTTTTGACTACGAATTTATTATTCCGGCTACTGTAGACCGGGTACCTTGTGTATTTGTAGAAAACGGACATGTCGTAGGACTTGACCCCAATGACCCTATCACTGTGAGCTACGACCACAAAGTAGGCAACTGGCCTACGGGAGAAGAAAACCCGGAGCTCGTAACCTTAAAACCCAGCCAAGGACACAATAATACAATTATCAACGGTATTCCCCGTATTGGTTGGATGACCGGAGGAAAATCCGCGCTCTGGAAAGATGAAGACATAGCCGATATCATCACCCATAAGGCTAAGAATTTCATTGCATCCCATCAGGAAGAACCCTTCTTCTTATATATGGGTACGCAAGACGTGCATGTACCCCGTATCCCCCACCCACGTTTTGCAGGTAAAAGCGGGCTCGGCACTCGTGGTGATGTCATCCTGCAACTGGACTGGACCATAGGTGAAATCATGCACACACTGGATAGCCTACACATCGCAGATAACACCATCCTGATCTTTACCAGCGATAACGGTCCTGTTATCGACGACGGCTATCAAGACCATGCTTACGAACTTCTCAACGGGCATACTCCAATGGGGATCTACCGTGGTGGGAAATACAGCGCTTACGAAGCGGGGACACGCGTTCCATTTATCGTCCGCTGGCCTGCCCGGGTAAAGCCGAACAAGCAACAAGCTCTTTTCTCTCAAATAGATGTGTATGCATCGCTCGCCTCCCTTTTGGACCAACCTTTACGCAAGGGAGCTGCTCCCGACAGTCAAGAACATCTGAACGTGCTCCTCGGCAAAAATAATACAAACCGCGAGTATGTCGTTCAACAAAATCTCAATAACACACTTGCCATCATAAAAGGTCAATGGAAATACATCGAACCGAGCGACGGCCCCGCTATTGAGTATTGGACGAAAATGGAGTTAGGCAACGACAAACAGCCTCAACTTTATGATTTATCTTCCGATCCATCGGAGAAAACGGATGTATCAAAACAATATCCCGACATAGTGAAAGAATTAGCTGAATTACTAGAATCCGTAAAAGAAAAATAGTTTATGAGAACAGAAAAATTGTATGATTTTGCACCAATCTTGAATAATTCTATCCATAGTAGAATATTCAATCCATCTATCTTTGCAAACGTAGATTCAATAAAATCACTTAATTTTTAATATATGAACAAACATTTATCCACTCAAACTAGAAAAAGGATGCTCTCCTCCATCGGACTGATCCTGTTTTCTGTTTCTTTTGTACTTGCACAGGTACTTGTTAAAGGTACAGTGAAGGATAACTTAGGAGAAGGAGTGCCGGGAGCCAGTGTTCAGGTAAAAGGTACTTCGCAAGGAACAATCACTGACCTTGATGGTAACTTTGCTTTTAACGTGCCCAATAAGAATTCGATATTGGTTATTTCTTTCATTGGTTATGTCACTGTAGAAATGAAGGTGGACACTCAAAAGCCAATGGTTATCACATTAAAGGAAGACACAAAGACATTGGACGAAGTAGTAGTAGTCGGCTATCAGGAGATACGCAAGAAGGATCTGACGGGCTCCGTTGCCAAAGCCAGTATGTCAGAACTGCTCAGCACTCCGACCGCCTCTTTTGGTGAAACATTAGGCGGACGTATTGCCGGTGTCAATGTAAGCTCGGGCGAAGGTATGCCGGGCGGACAGATGAACATCGTCATCCGTGGTAACAACTCATTGACTCAGGACAACTCTCCTCTTTATGTCATTGACGGTTTCCCGGTGGAAGATCCTTCCATAGCCGCAGCCATTAATCAGAACGATATTGAGTCACTCGATTTCCTGAAGGATGCCTCTGCTACCGCTATCTATGGTGCCCGTGGTGCCAATGGTGTCGTGATGATTACAACCAAGAAAGGAACAGTCGGCCAGCCTAAAATTAAATATGACGGAAGTTTCGGTATTCAGCATATCACCAAAACGATTCCGATGATGGATGCATACGAGTTCGTCAAACTACAGGCAGAACGTAGTCCTAAAGATATGGAAACTACCTACTTCATGGATTATGACGGTAAGAAATGGGGACTGGAAGATTATAGGAATATCCCGCAATACAACTGGCAGGATGAAATCTTCCGCAGCGCATGGATGCAAAGCCACAATGTCAGCCTGACCGGTGGTTCGGAAGGAGTGCGCTACAATGCTTCTTTATCGTATTATGACCAGGACGGTATCTTATTGGAATCAAACTACAAACGTGTACAAGGCCGTATGGGTACTACCATCCAAAAGAAGAAACTGAAAATCTATCTGACAACCAACTATTCAAGCACTACAACCACTGGTGGTTCTCCTTCCCAGAACTCATACAGTGGTATGAATAACCTGTTCTATAGTGTATGGGGATATCGCCCCGTGACCGAACCGGACAGACCATTAAACTCGTTGATGGATAACATCATGGACGACGCGATAAACAATACCAACGATTATCGTTTCAATCCTATCATGTCCTTGAAAAACGAGTATCGCAAGACGTATGCGAACTATATTCAGTTCAACGGATTTGCAGAGTATGAATTTATGAAAGGATTGAAGTTGAAAGTTTCCGGCGGTTACACATTCGATACCCGCAAAGGGGAAACATTCAACAACTCGAAGACTCGTTATGGTAATCCGAAATCATCTGATAAGGTAAATGCAGAAATCTACCATTCTCAACGTGCAACATGGTTGAATGAAAATATTCTGACCTATCAGACCAATATCAAACAGAAGCATTCCTTCAATAGCATGGTAGGTGTAACCCTACAGAATTCCGACTATGAATACTATTCATACAAAACGGTACAGATTCCGAACGAAGCACTCGGAATGGCAGGAATGAGTGAAGGTATTCCGAGCACCACCAAATCATTAAAAAGCTCCTGGTCTATGCTTTCTTTCCTGGGACGTTTGAACTATAACTATAAATCATTGTATTATGCAACGGTTTCTTTCCGTTCCGACGGTTCTTCCAAGTTCCGTGGTGATAACCGTTTCGGCTACTTTCCTTCCGGTTCATTGGCATGGGGATTCATGGAGGAAGATTTTATGAAACCATTGAAGTCTGTTGTTTCTTCAGGTAAATTAAGAGCAAGCTGGGGATTGACCGGTAACAACCGTGTAGGCGAGTATGATACGTATGCTTTATATCAGATATTGAAGGATAAAGTCGGAGACTTTATTTCGATCGGCAGCCTTCCCAGTGGTGTATATCCGTTCGAAAACAGTCTGACAAGTGTAGGTACAGTGCCCACTTCCTTAAGAAACAGAAAACTGAAATGGGAGACTACCGAACAGTGGAACCTGGGGCTGGACTTAGGCTTCCTGGACGAACGCATCGGATTCACCGTCGACTGGTATCGTAAAACGACTCGTGATTTGTTGCTGAATACTTCACTTCCCACCTCTTCCGGTTATTTCAGTGCCATGAAGAATGTAGGAAAGGTGCGCAACCAAGGTATCGAGTTCACATTGAACACAACCAATATCAAGAACCGTCATTTCTCATGGACTACTAACTTTAATATTGCATTCAACAAGAACAAAGTATTAGAATTGGCCGAAAACCAATCTTCTCTGTTGAGTGCAGCCAAATTCGACCAAAACTATAACTCCCAATACAGCTACATTGCCAAAGTGGGTTATCCGATGGGAATGATGTACGGATTCATCTACGAAGGTACATACAAATACGAAGATTTCGACAAAGCAGGTGATACATATACACTGAAACGCAATGTTCCGTATTTCTCTTCCGAAAGTAATACACAACCGGGTATGCCGAAATACGCAGACCTGAATGGTGACGGTATCATCGACGACAACGACCGCACTATGATCGGTAACGGTATGCCGAAACATACAGGCGGATTTACCAACAATTTCGAATACAAAGGATTTGACCTGAGCGTCTTCTTCCAATGGTCGTATGGAAACGATGTATTGAATGCCAACCGCCTGTTCTTCGAGAACAGCAATAAGACACGTGACTTGAACCAGTACGCAACTTATGCAAACCGCTGGACACCGGAAAACCCGGAAAGTAATATTCCGAGAGCTACCGACTCCGGTTCCAACAAAGTGTTCTCTACACGCATTATCGAAGATGGTTCTTTCCTTCGTCTGAAGACCGTATCTTTAGGATATACACTGCCGAAACAACTGACCAAAAAATGGAAGATAGACAATGCACGTGTATTCGTTGCCGGTCAGAATCTATGGACATGTACAGGATATTCCGGTTATGACCCGGAAGTATCTATCCGTGAAGGCGCACTGACTCCGGGACTGGACTTCTCCGCTTATCCGAGAGCCTACTCTATCAGTTTTGGTATAAACTTAGGTTTTTAATCAATCATCCTTCAAACAATTACGTATATGAAAACAATAAAAATAATCATCATATCACTTCTTGTCGGACTTAACCTGACTTCCTGCGATTTCCTGGAAAAAGACCCGACATACACCACTCCTGAAAACTTCTTCAAAAATGAAGCGGACGCTGCCTCTTGGCTGACAGGAACCTATGCCATTCTGGGACAAAGTTCCTTCTACGGAAATGAATTCTTATACCTTGTAGGAGGTGACGATCTGGGACACTATGGTGGTGCCAACCGCGGACCTAACAAAAGTGGATTGATCTGTAACAATGCCAATACAAGTGATCCTGCCGTTGCAGCATTGTGGTACACATTATACTCCGGCATCAACAGAGCCAATATTTTCCTGGAAAACATTGATGCAGTGCCCGATCTGAACGACAATACCCGCAAGCAATACAAAGCCGAAGCCCGCTTCTTACGCGCATTCTATTATTTCACTTTGGTAGAATGTTGGGGTGATGTACCTTTCAAGACCAGTTCTACAGAAGATGCCTATAACCTCTCTATTCCGCGTACGGACAAACAGACAATTTATGATTTTATCATTAAAGAGATGTATGGCTCTGCCGAGGATCTCAAATCTGCTCAAGATTTGAACTATTTGCCGGGACGTGTTTCCAAATCGGCAGCTTGGGGTATGTTGGCACGGGTATATATGTTCAGAGCCGGCGAACCTAAACGTGACAAAGAAGTGGGTTTGGCCAACAATACGACTAGTGCCGAGATTACAGAATATTTCAAAAAGGCAAGTTACTATGCACAGTTAGTCAAGAATGAAGGTCATTCACTGACTGCCAAATATTGGGATTTCTTTATCGACATTTGCTCTGATAAGTATAACACAGCTCTCAATAAGGATGGTGCCAAAGCTAATGAAAGTATTTGGGAAGTAGAATTTGCAGATAATCGTTCAACGGATGTACGTGCAGAAGGTAGAATCGGTAATATCATTGGTATTCAGGGTAAAGATCTTTCTTCCAAAGCATCCATCACCGGTAAAGGTGACCCGGGTTATGCATACGCTTTTATCTGGAATACTCCTAAACTGCTCGAATTGTATGAAGCAAACGGCGACATTGACCGTTGCAACTGGAACATCGCCCCATTCACTTACACCCAGTCGGCAGGAGAAGGTACTCCGGTAGACGGTCGTGAATTTGTAAAGGGAAAAAGAGATGAAGTGGAACAACAATACTGGGACAAATCCTTCAGCTATGGTAAAACAGAGCCGGGATCTACTTACGGTGACCGTGAATCGAAAAACGATGCCAATAAGAACCGCAACAGGGCTGCCGCCAAATATCGCAGAGAATATGAAGCAGACAAGAAGAGTAAAAACGATACTTCCATCAACTTCCCTCTTCTCCGTTACTCTGACATTCTGCTAATGATTGCAGAGGCAGAGAATGAGGTCAACCATGGTCCTAATGAGCTGGCTTATGAATGTATCAACGCAGTAAGAGAGCGTGCAGGAATCAACAAACTTGCTGCAAATCTGGATGAAACCAACTTCCGTGAGGCAATCAAAGACGAACGTGCTATGGAACTCTGCTTCGAATATACACGCCGTTTCGACCTGATCCGTTGGGGAGACTATTACAAACTGATGCAGGAACAAGTAAATAAAGCTCAAACTGACGAATCCTGGAAATTCGGAATCAATGTATATACTTATTTCAATATTCCGAAGTCTTACAATTATTTCCCGATTCCTGCCAATGAAATAGGATCAAACGGTGCTATCAAGACGAATAATCCGGGTTGGTAATTCTCTTAATAACTTTAAAAAGAAAAGGACATGAAAACAATATATAAAAGTTTGATGACTATCGCTTTTGCCGGACTATCCCTGGCTTCATGCGACAAGGAATTAAAAGAAGAAACAGCAATGGAAGTGGGCGTAGTGACAGACAGCAATGTCAGCTTCGATGGCAAAACTGTAACTGTAAAGAAAGGAAGCCCTGTAACGTTCTGCTTTGATGGTGACCCTGATTTTATTAGCTTCTTCAGCGGAGAAATAGGCCATGAATACAAACATCGGGACAGAATTGAAATGCAACCGGAAGACGTAGAAAGATGTGAAATCAACTTCTCTATATTATATGACTATGGCAATGCGAAAACCATCGAAGGTTCTACTCACATATTAATATCCGATCAATTTGAAGGAATTAGTGGCAACAACGTGGAAAAAGACAAAGAAGCTGTTACTAACTGTGACTGGACAGAACTTGTCAGCCAGGAAGATCTTCCCAAAGCAACCAAAGTTACTAAAGACTATTCTTGCCCTTTGACTTCTTACTTGGGCAAGGAAATCAGCATTGCTTTCCGCCTGAATCCCCTTGACAACAGCGCTACAATGCCTGTTATACATATTAAAGGATTACAACTTAATCTAGAATTCAACAATGGGAAATCAACCACAATTAATGCAAAGAACTTCGAGTTCTCGGCATTGAATGTAACCTATAATTTAGATGATCTTGCAAAAGACGGAGGACATTTCAACAAACTGAAGGAAGCATTAGGAAACAAAAATCTGACACTTGAAGAAATGAAAAGCGCAGAATATGCAGACAAGATAGCATATACCACAGTGGACGGTAATATCCCATATTTTTGGAGAACTAGCCAACCGAATGATTTCGTAACGAGTGGAGGTAAAAAAGATTATACCAAAGGAGATACTTGGCTTATTTCCAATCCAATCCTCCTCAATGGTTCCTGCGATCCTGATGCTGGTGTAGCCATCAAAAATATCTCGCAATCATTAGAAATATACTCACATACCTACGAAGAAACCGGAACATACACCGCTACCTTCGTAGCCAACAATGCAAACTACGTCCATCAAGGTGGTCAAGTAGTACGTGAACTGACTATAAACGTTGTAGAATAAAAACATATCCCCCAATTTTTCTAACCTTCAATCATCGAAAACGTTTATAAAAATCAGACTTTGATCAGTTTAACATCAGAAAGAGAGGGACCGCGAGGTTCCTCTCTTTTACTTTTACCATATCTTTTCACCCTCTTCCCTTTCTTCTCCTCCGAGAAAACATTTTTCTTTAGTCAGCTAGCATATAAATCAACATTTATATATAAGTTTGCACAAAAATAAAAACAATGCAACAGACTCTTCCTATTCATTTTGCCCCATTACAAGGTTATACCGACGTGATTTACCGTAACGCTCATGCAGCCTGCTTCGGAGGTATAGATACTTATTATACCCCATTTGTACGACTCGAGAAAGGCGGATTCCGCCATAGAGATGTACGAGGAATCGAGCCTGGGAATAATGAAGTACCCCATCTGATTCCGCAACTGATAGCTCCCTCTTTTGAGACAGCAGACAAGATCTTATCCCTATTCATTGAAAAGGGATATAAGGAAGTCGATATCAATATGGGGTGTCCTTTTCCCATGCTGGCTAAACGCCACAATGGTTCCGGTATTCTTCCTTATCCCGAAGAAGTGCAAGCGTTACTTAGCCGGCTGATTACGGAATATCCACAAATAAGTTTCTCTATCAAAATGAGGTTGGGTTGGGAAAATCCGGAAGAATGTCTGAAACTGGCTCCGATTATCAATGAGCTCCCTCTACGACAAGTGGTTATGCATCCCCGCTTGGGCAAACTGCAATATAAAGGAGAAGTCGACCTTAAAGCGTTTGAAGCCTTCCGGGGAGTCTGCAAACATCCACTCATCTATAATGGGGATATCCATAGTGTGGAAGATATTCGCCACATTCAGGAACAGTTTCCCGGATTAGCCGGAATGATGATAGGACGGGGATTACTTGCCAACCCGGCATTAGCATTGGAATATAAACAAAACCGTACACTTGAGTTCGATGGAATAAGAGAAAAATTGCAATCAATGCATAAATGTGTATACAATCAATATGCAGAACAGTTAGAAGGAGGAGACGAACAGCTTCTGAACAAAATGAAAACTTTCTGGGAATATGTAATGCCGCAAGCGGACAGAAAACTACTGAAAGCAATTCATAAAAGCACAAGCCTCAACAAATACAATCAGGCAATCCTTGCCTTTTTTAATCAACGATAAACTAATAACCAGTAATTTTACGTAATTTTGCACCCGTTTACAAACATGCACATTATGAAAAAGTACATTCTCTTATTTCTTTGCCTGATAATCGTATCGGGCAGTTTCGCACAAATGCAGGATTTCAAGTTCAAATTCTACGGACAGATTCGTACTGACTTATATTATAACAGTCGTGCTAATGTAGAGACCGTGGACGGATTGTTTTATATGTATCCGAAAGATAAGGTACGTGATCCGGATGGAAATGATTTGAACTCAACGCCTAACAGTAACTTCTATACTCTTTATTCGCGTCTCGGAGTAGACGTTGCCGGTCCGAAGCTGGGGACAGCCAAGACTTCTGCCAAAATAGAAGCCGACTTCCGTGGTACGGGCACTTCTTACTCTGTAGTCCGTCTGCGCCATGCTTATCTCAATTTGGACTGGGGAAAATCGGCGTTACTGCTCGGACAGACGTGGCATCCGCTATACGGCGAGGTAGCCCCGCAGATTCTCAACCTCTCTATGGGCGCACCCTTCCAGCCGTTCAGCCGTGCACCTCAGATTCGTTACCGCTATACAAACAAGAATTTCCAACTTACCGGAGCTGCTGTATGGCAATCTCAATACACTTCACAAGGTATCAATCCTGACAAACCGAAAGAGAGCATAAAAAGTCATGAATATTTAAAGAATGGTTGCATCCCAGAGATATATGTAGGAGCTGACTACAAGAACAACGGTTTCTTAGCGGGTGTAGGCGTCGAGATGCTTTCGATGAAGCCGCGTACGGAGTCTATCGACGAGAACAACAAAAAATACAAAGTAGACGAACGCATCACCACCCTCTCCTACGAAGCTCACGTGAAATACACAAACAAAAACTGGTACGTCGGAGCCAAAAGTGTATTGGGTTCCAATCTGACACAAGCTTCCGGTTTAGGCGGATTCGGAGTGAAATCAATCGATGAACAGACGCTGGAACAAAAATATACTCCCATACGTTTCTCCAGCTCTTGGTTCAATGTTGTCTACGGAAAGAAATGGAAACCCGGAATTTTTGTAGGTTATGCTAAAAACTTAGGGACAAGCGATGCACTATATGCCCCGAATGGAACTGACGCTCAAGTATATGGAACGGGAACAAACCTCGACCAGTTAGCAACAGCAGGCGCAGAACTGACCTACAATGTCCCCCACTGGAAATTCGGTTTGGAATATACCCTAAGCTCTGCATGGTATGGTTCACTCAATGCCTCCAACGGAAAAATCAGAGATACTCATGCCGTATGCAACAACCGCATTGTTGCCGTTGCCATGTTCATGTTCTAATCTCCCCCCTACACAAATATTTTGATTAATATCTGTCACCGATTGTCACCTAACAATTTGATTATAAACGATTAACATTGTGATAGCAAGCGGTGACAGTCATATTGCTGTCACCGGAAACAGACTGGTTGCATTTCATAAACCGGAGACATTCATTCCGAGAGTTCAAGCAGTTATATTTATTTCATTAATATAACGTGAATTCGATGAAAACTAACTGATTGAAAAATTGGTGGTTAACAATAAAAGTATTAAATTTATAGTGCTGCAAGATAACAGCTGCGTTTTCCGCTGCCTCATGATTTCCACAAAACAAGAAATTTTTTCTTGATAAAGCTATTGGATAGAAAGAACTACCTGTCCTGTGGAGACCATCAGGAGACCGTCAACATGAGTGCCGTCTGTTCGTTGCTGGCAACGTACAAAGCGCATAAAGTAAATCCGCGCACTTATCTGAATGACGTTATAGCAAGAATGCCATATATGCAGAAGGCAAATTATGAGAAACTGCTACAAATATTGCCACACAAATGGAAAGAAAGGAATAAGGAGATACAACTATAGATGGCTACTTACCTTGAAAGGAGATACACCCATTTTTTATAGGGTACTTTATCGGATGCTTACAATTGTTCAAGAGCTATCATTTGATTTCTGTTTTCTCCTACTATGTAGTACCTAGATATATTGTTTAGTTTCTTTCCATAAATATACGAAAAATAAATGACAATTCAATATAGCATCTAAGTTTTTTGCACAGACTCTCGGATGCTTACAGTGAGGATAGAAAAGTGCGTAAACTATATTTCTCAACTGATACACAAATGAAGGCGATAGATGTTTTGGATTTTTATAAAACACGCTTTCAAATCGAATTTTGTTTTAGAGACGATAAGCATCACAGGACTGGCAAATTGCTAAAGTCAAGATATTGATAAGCTCTTTTCATTTCAACGCTTCACTGACCAGCGTAAATCTAGCTAAAGTCAGAGCGCTGAAGGGATAGTCTTATCAATGGCCTCGGTGAAAGTGCTATGCCACAACATCTTTCTCATGCAACGATTTATTTCAGTGTCAGGCATTGAACCAAATCCAAAAATAAATCGAAAGCTATAGGAAGAGGGAATTAAATTTGCAGCAACCGCTGCATAAGTGTTGATGAAATGTTTACCGAATTATTGAATTTATGGAATATCTCTATAATTTTTCTTTAACTAACATGATAATGGGATTTGACTCTTCGTTCAATCTAGCTGCTATATTTTTTAGAGTACCTTTCAGATTACCATTGTTATAGGCATTAACAAGCTCATAAGCTTCTATTCTTTGATAAAAAATCACTTCTCCATTTAGGATTCCAATATCTGCCATATTTATTTTTTGTGCATTAGAATAATCCCTATTATACAACACATATTCATATAATTTCTTTTCTTTTCTATCGTAAATCAAATTTGTAGTAGAAAAATTTGTTTCTTTTTTTACCTTTTCTATAAAACAGTATTGATTCGTGAAAATTTTTGGGAAAAGAAATGTTTCAGGAATCATAGATTGTATAGAGGGGCTTTTTATCATGATAGGAGTTAAGTCACGTTCAGGAGAAAATTTAAACACAGTATCAGAAGATATTTCTGAGAATATCCATTGATCTTGAAAATAGAGGATTGAAGGATAAGAATAAAACATTAACAGATTTTCTCCATCAGCTATTTTCATCGTTTTTCTTTCTTTATAAGATATTGCGGTTTCAATGGCTACCTCTCCGTTTTGTTTGGATATTAGCATAAAGGTAGATTTACCGAGTGTTGTTGTATTGTCATCTTCTATCTTGCAAATCAACTTTTCTTTATCGAAATTGTATATCTGATTAATTCTAGCTTTCTCAGATCCTAAAAAATGTCGTTTATAGTTTCCAAATAAATCATATACTATTATTTTATTTTGCATGACATCATTGATAAACAATTCTTCATTATCTTCATCTAATACGGCATTATATGCGATTACATATTCCTCATTTCCATTTCCTTTACGATTGATTTTTTTTATGCCATTTCCCTTTTTTCTATCGAAAAGGAAAATATCCCCATCTTGAATATCGTTCCTTACAACTATAAATTTCTCGCCAACAGCAAGGATGTGCCCTTGGCACAGAAAGTCGTCGGAAGAATCCAATGCAACGTATTCAATTTCCATAAAATCTTGGAGAATTATGTCCTTGTGCGGATATTCATCTTTTGTTACATTAACGATAATCACGTTCTCATTCTCTAAGGATACATTCTTTTTACATCCTATCATCATCAATAATAGAACTAACCATATAATATTAGTATCTTTCATAACCTTAATCTTTAACATAAGCAATATTAGGATGTTTGAATTTTACCTATGACCAACATTTATTTAGTAAAATGGCAGCAATAAAAAACTGTTGTCATTTAAAGAAACATAGTAATAAAAGAACAGTTACTAATCAAAATCCATAAAATTAATTAATCAAAAGCACATAATCAATATGCTTAAAAATTTTAGAACGACAGTAGTAACGTGAATTCTCTTTCATATTGAAGAATTTAATTACATCAACATGATCTTTTCTCCACAATCCCTTGATGCCATAAAGTGACATGTTAACTATCTCATATTCTTTTTTGAAAGTTTCTATGGCTAGAGAATCGTTTTCAAGAGCAAATCTTAATACTTTTATTACATTTTTACAAGAACCTTCACTAAGTCTACTTTCTTTATTTCCCCGAAATGATTCTTCAAATACATCTTCTTGGTTATTCTTGTGTTTTCCTTGCTGACCGAAAATATTTACAAGACAACAGGAAAGTAACACTGCAAATATAAAAAATCTTTTTATCATTCATTTTTTTATCTAGCATTACAATGTCTTAAAGCTATAACTTGATAATGACCTTCTGCACATTTAGCACAATAGTACAAGCAACCACCTGACCATACATCTTCGTATGAAATAACAGTGCACTTATTTCCACTACTACTCTCATCTCTTGCCAATGCTTCCACATTAGCTAATGCTAACCTTGAAAGTTTCACTTCTTTATTTATAGAAGCATACAGATTGTATCCAGCAAAAGCAATAACAACTATAAAACCACTTACTATTTTTTTCATAAGAACTTGATAATTTAATTTTATTATATACGCAAATAAGCAAAAAAAAATGAATACACAAAATTTCATACAAAAACTTTTGACATTTTTAACATATATATAATTTTATAATAACCTCGTAAACAATCTTATCTTTTACTGTTTTTTTGTTTCTTTGCAGGTGTACATATTTTTACTATAAAGATACAAACCTTTAATATGTTGTTTAATAATAATTTCAATTTACCACTCATAAAATCTAGATACTATAGTCTTGACAGATGTTAAATATCCATATTCCTCTCTATGAGACTTGTTGCATTTACTATGATTTATTACTGCGCGCAATGCCCTAAACTCATCATACTTTCCACCTTTTTAGCTTCATGTTTTTTTATACATATAAGGACAGTTTACTACATAAGCTTCTTGTTAGACATTATGCGAAACTCAGGGTTTTCAAATTCATAGGTATTTGTATTAGTAAATAACTATATTTAGGAACAATAATAATATGGAGAAGGCAGCCCCAAAACTATCTTCTCTCTTGCTTTAAAATGTCAATTTCATCACTATCTTCTCCAGTTGTGTTGTGATCTTAACTTTCATTGCCCGATCCGCTCCCAGCATCACAGCCGAATTTTTATAACTCCCTATAAATTCTCTCTTCAACATGAAAAACGTGTACCCGAAGGGAAGGCCTCCCATACGCTTGAAACTAAAGTTTCTGCGGCTGGAAACAACAGTTTCAAGGCTTTGAAACTATTGTTTCCACCAAAGCAAACAGAACATCTCCTACCTGTATGTATTCTTATCTCTTTAGTTCCACTTCAAAGCTAGCACCATCTTTGCAACCGAACCGTAAGATGGTTTGCTTTTCATTAGAAGAGACGACTTTACAAAATGAAGTTTCTTCCACATTCCATCGGCCTTTTATGGTCACAGTCACCGGTATTTCACTGCTTCCATTATTAATCCACGGACGAGAGTAGATACTACGTTCAATCCGCTTCCCGTCTTTGTCAAACACTTCGTCACTTGGACCGCGATACAAAGCTAAATCAGGTTGTGCCACCGTCAGTTTAATCTTATCAGCAGATTCTTTATGAGTCATAACCAGGCAGGAAGTATCCACACGCTGCAACAAACCACCCGGCAACGTTGTTTCAGGAGTCTCAAATAACACATAAGAAACAATCTGCTCGGAAGCAGATTCTACAATATGTGCCTTCCGGTCTTGCTGCAATACTTTATAAGTGGGCTTTTTCGCAAACTTCTTCATCGCGGTTTCATTCGTTTGGGGCAAAACAGCATATTCATACCTTCCGTTTTTCGGTGCCTTTCCATGATCTATTACCAAAGAAACCCAATCACCCTTTGTTTCCTTTCCCGTATTCTGCATCCGCGAATGTTGAGGGAAGTTCTTCTCAAACCGAATGGCTGTCGGAACATAATAACCTGTCCCTAAATGATCTACCCATACTTTCTTATCTCCCTGATAATTTTTCCAATAGTCATGTCCCGCCTTATCAGTGACAGCCAATTGGAAGATAGTCGTTTCAGTGGGGAACTCCGTATTTGTATTTTCGATATCCGATCCAAGGCAGACAATCATTCCATCGATGAAATGGTAAGATTTTCGTGCCCGGTGCGATCCGTTATACTTGTCGTGCTCGTGCAGCTTCATTCCGAAGTTACCATTCATCTTCTGTTGAGACAACCCGCCTGCAAAAGCTTCATCCGAATAAAGCATCTCTTCCATTCCCGAATAACGGTCTACATTGAGCACTTTAGCCTGCAATTGTTCCAATGGCAAATGAATAGATGTGACTCCCGGGATACGGTTCCAGTCAAAACCTTCCTGCAGCCAACCACTAGTGGCCGGAGTCACCGCCTGCCCTGGTGCAGCTGTCAATATCTGCAAGCTGCCGTGTGCCAGATAGCGACCATATAAATTCGCTCCCAAATAATGTTCAGCCGCCCATAAATAACGGGAATGTCCACGTGCCACGGCAGACCAATTACTGCGACGTTGAACAGAGACACAACCATAGCCCATTGCTATATTCCCTTGCGGATCCGGTTCCGAGCGGAAACCTTTCTCTATCAGAAGCTTCGCCACCTTGCGTTCTTCAGCATTCGAAACTTTCGGCATATATTCGGGAGCATCATTCTCAACGCCTGAATCTGAAATCAAACGAAGATAAGAAGAAGCCATTTCACTGTCATATTCCGCCTTTCCATCGGGAGAACCGGCTAAAGCCATCATGGCAAAATGCATAGGAACCAGTTTACCTTTTCCATCCGGATGACGACCGGACATAGAGAGAGGGAAATTCAGTTTATTACAATAAAAGCGCATGGTCAGCAATACATTTTTCACCGTTTCATGGGCTAATTTGGAAACGGCAAACTCCGTCCGGCTAAGAAGATAAATCATATTTGTTGCTCCATCCAACCCGCCTACGGCATAAGCCGGATAGTTATTGCGATGATGGAAAGCACCTCCGTCCACTTTAAATGAACCGGACAACCCCAGTGCAGGACGGCAACCATAGTCAATCCAACGAGAGAAAGACCGTAAGTATTGCAGTTTCTCCGGTGTATCTTCCATCATCAGAATACTGGCAATACGTCCTGTAGTCTGTGTATTGAAAGAGTCCATATCAATTCCGTTGACTTCCGGTTTGGGATACACTTCGTTAGTAATCGCATACCAACGTAATGTCCGTTCGGCTTCTTGAAGTTTGCCTGCTTCTCTAAGCACGTCTTTCATCAGGAAATATGCCAGGTACAGACCGCGAACACTATATCCGTAATGATGGATATTTCCCCAACAACTACCATAAACCACGCCCTGATCGGTTATGTGGTCGTACATTGCCAAAAACTTCTTCTTCATTTCTTCCCGAATCACCGGTTTCGCCGTACTATTATTATATGCAACAGCTATTTTTTTCATCAGATCGAAGTAAGCACGCATTTCCACCCCCATCTTAGTGAACATATCCTTGTTCCAATCCGGAATGATTCGTTCATAAGCTTCTGCGGCACGTACCATATAGATAGGTACTCCCGAAACCTGGCCGTTTTTGTAAGTGATCTGATAGAAATCGTATTTCTTGCGAATATGCTCAACCTCTTTATCTGTGATCTTGCCCTTCGTATAGATCATATCCCGAAAGCGTTTCTCCAACAGTTGCATCTCTTCCCGTTGCTTGTCGCCCACAGGAGTTAGTTCAATATCCGGTTTTAAAAAAGAATGTTGATAAACAACCAGCCAATGATTAGTTGTTCCGGCATTCACAAAAGGTACTTGCAAATCGGCTGTCTGCTGACGTGCATCGACTTTAGTAGCTGTAATCAAATGGTCGATGAAAAGGCGTCCTTTTGAATTCGGAGCTACCATACGAAGTTCATTCATCCCTTCCTCAGGTGCGCCTTGCATATCTCGCTCGTAACAAACCCACGCGGCACGCCAACCGGTAAAATTGATACCAAAAGGAAAGGAGGTACATTTCTTTCCATTTTTTAGGAACTCAAATTCTATAGTTGCATCTTGAGAAGTTTCATTGTAGACCCACACAATAAAAGCTGAAAGATACAAGTCCTTACCAGTCGGGTCTTTCTTCTCAAATTTCAAATCTTTCTTAATCTGCAATACAGCTCCCGGTTCAAAAGTCCATTCCAACGAATGTTTTCCATCTTTATAGTGTATATCCGAGATAGATAGTTGTGATTGGACGGCAGAAATGCAATCCGGGATTTGCGGTTCTTCAAAGGAAAACATCCGCTCATCTGTTACGACTTGCGCATGAAGATATGTTGAACACAATAGAGAAAATAGAGTTGTCACTCCTAATTTAATAAAAAGTTGTTTCATCATGGATATATCGTCTTATTAGGTTTTTCAGCATATAAGTCAGCAAACAGTCACTCATTGCCTGCAAGAGCATAGCGGAACAGTTCTTCACCATTACGGCATTAGTTCTTCCAAATACAAAGAAACCCCTCTTTTTGAAAAAAGAGAGGCTCAAATTGTACAAAATATCTCAAATAATGTATTGACCGGGAATTTGTATTACCATTTTAAGGATGTACCTCTTCGAATGCAGCGTTCTCTTCTTTCACATTCTGGATGGTTTGTTTTAATTCTCCAATCGGCAAGTCATATCCATACCAGCCTGTATAGCAGTCCACCACATACCATTTCCCGTCAGCCTGCAATTCGAACTCGACCCGCAAATCCACTTCGGACTCTTCATAGCCTGCTTCAAAGATTTTGTGTTTCGGTTCATTCAGCGTAAACTTGGAGACATAGATTCCTCCTTCTTCCTGGGTGATGCGTTCTTCCTTCATGGTTTCGCTATCCAGCAACGGCCATTTTTCTTTGGTGAAAGGGAATGTTTTCTCTGTTTCGCCGTCATCTGCCAATAAAGTAATCGGGGTCTTTAATGGGAACTTGATACGAGTATACTGGAAGGCTGCACTGGAAGTAAATTTATCCAGAAAGGATTTGAAATTTTCACCGTCTTGCGCAGTCAGTTCATTATCGGCTTTTGCTTTGGAACTATTACCGCAGGAGATAAACGAAACACCAACAAGCAGCAGCATAGCCAGCAAGCAGCATACAAACTTTTTAGCTCTCATAATACTATACAAATTAAGAGTTTAATTGACGCTGCAAAGATAGTAACAAGTTTGGTTTTGCCATACTTTTATACATTAAAATTGGTGCCAATCAAGGCACAAAAGAAACTTCTTTATCACGTTCAAGATGAAAGATTTTAAAGAAATATCCGATTCCATCCGTTTACGGTCAGATAATGTACGTTTTCATCCTACTAATGTATTATTTACTCATATTCAAATACTTATTTTTCCTCACCTTTGCAGCATACAAGTTAAAGAACACCCTTTTATTATAATACTATGAAAACAATTTGCACCGTATTTTTACTTCTTTTGTTACTCAGTTGCACTTCATCCAGTGAAAAACTAGCATGGAAAATAGCGAGCAACTCTCAAACAAATAATAAGGAGCTTACCCGCTTTTTAGAATATTATAAAACAAATAAGGACAAAGATAAATATAAAGCAGCTTGCTTTCTGATAGAAAATATGCCTAACAAATATTCCATCAATGGCAAAGAACAGAAAATATATGATATTGATATAGTAAAAGCTGACTCTCTCATAAAATCACTAGAGCATTCATTCTTTTTAAAAGAAAAGAGTCCATATTTGAAAAACTATACATTCGAACAGTTCTGCGAATACATCTTACCATACAGAGTCTCTGATGAACCATTACAGTATTATTGGAAATGGGACTGTAGTAGAAAATTTGAGAAACAATGTACCAACGATATTATTCAAACAGCACAGAATATAAATGCTCAAATTAAAATAGAGCTATCTCCCGAATTTTACAAAGATACCTTAAAATCATATTCATCAATAATAAAGACAGGATATGGTAAATGTGATGACAGAACAGCCTTAGTTACTATGGCCTTACGGTCAGTAGGAATTCCTGCCGCATTTGAATTTGTACCTTATTGGGGAAGCAATAACAATGGACATTCTTTTGTTTCAATCATATTACCAGACAACAAAATATATCCACTTCAAAACACTGATAAACAAGCAGACAGAGATTACTATCTATCACGTAAAACCCCTAAAATATATCGTAAGATGTATTCAATACAAGATTTAGCCAAACATGTCGACAATATTCCAGAATTATTTCGTCACAATGACATACTGGATGTTACAAGATTGCACAACATCGGCTCATGTGATGTTACAGTCTCGGCTAATATAAATAAAGAAAAAGAAAATTTTTTATCTGTATTTTCTCCAAAAAGATGGGTGCCTGTTGCTTTTTCCTCTTCTCAAACATTCCATAGCATTGGGACTGGAAATATATACAATGTTGATCGTAATAAGGAAGCTATTGATTTAGGTGATGGCATAGTTTATCTCCCAACTCATTGGGTAGATGAAGAGGCCATTCCAATAGGCAGCCCAATAATAGTATCGGAGGATTCAGTAAGGGAAATAACACCAGACACTAAACATCTTGAAAGAGTCGTATGTAAACGCAAATTCCCTTTGAATATGCGAATTGTTGATTTCTCAAAATTAATGATTATGGGAGTTTTTGAAGGGGCAAATAAAGCAGACTTTTCTGATGCAACGGAACTTTATAAAATAACAAAAACTCCGGAAAGCAAAATGCAAAAGATAGAAATATCTGCAGAGAAAGCCTATCGTTACATACGTTATAGAAAACCCAAAGGGACCTTTAGTATCGCAGAATTTTGTTTATATCAATCTGATGAGAAGCTTCTACCATTCCGACCTATAGCTTGTGATGCTATATACGAGGACAGTACTATGCTTAATATTTTCGATGGACAACCACTTACCTATTATCAAGTGAGTGGTGGCATAGATTTATGGGTTGGGGTGGATTTATATAAACCTGTGAAGATTTCCAAAATTGAATTTGCTCCACGTAATGACGATAATGCAATAGTTTCAACAGATACTTATGAACTGTTTTATTGGCAGGATCAATGGATAAGTTTAGGTCGGAAACGCCCAACAGGTGATAGTATCATTTATGATAACGTACCCCAAAAAGCTCTGTTATGGTTGCACAATTTGACTAAAGGCCGTGAAGAACGTCCATTCACTTATGAAAACGGGAAACAGATATGGTGGTAAAATTATTTCTAACTATTAAATAATAAAATTATGAGAAAAATTACTTTGTTTTTGTCCTTACTTTTAATAGGAAGTGTAGGCTTTTCACAAATTATTCCGGGCGTAAACATCGGTAAACGCAAGGAATATATGATGAGAACGTATAAAATCAATAGTCAAAAGGCAGATGAATACGAACAAATTCTATTCTCCTTACAGAAAGAGAATGACCAGCTAAAAAAACAGAAAATTAGTTCTGCTCAATTTAAAGTGGAACAAAAGAAACTTTACAAAAAGTATGGTACAATAATCAGCCAAGCATTCTCTGGAGGAAAACATAAAAAATGGAGTTCTTGCACCCAAGAGATGGAACGTTACCAAGTGTTAAGTGAAAATAAATTTGTTCCGTATGAACAAATGCGTGCTTTGTATCAAGCCGAATCTGCATGGGTAAAAGAACGGGATAAAATGCACAAAGATGCTGGAGAAGCATGGGAAAAATATGAGAATAGTGACACTATGCTGTCCGAATTGAATATTAAAATAAAACAAATATTGGGAGTAGAAAATGGGACTTGGTATATTGAATATAAGAGACTGTTCTTCAGAGCACTTGATAATATGGATAAATACGAAGTTGCATATAAAGATGCTTTTACTATAGCTCAAATAGAAGATACGTATAAACAAAAACGTATAGATATATTCAATAGTAATAAGAAAAATGCCGAAAGGGAAGTGGCATTGATGGCCATTGATGATGAGATGGCAAAAAAAATAGCAGTGGCGGTTCCGTCTGCATCTGCGAAGTGGAGGAAAGTAAATAATGCGGCATTGGATCATATTTTGAAATCAAAGTATGGACTTGACCAGAAGCAGATTAATGAATTTAAGATAGCCTACAATAAGTATGCAATCGAAGAATATAAAATTCTTAATCAAAAGAAATTGCCTGATACCGATAAATACGACCAACTTTCCCAATTAGGTGACAACTTCTGCAAGACAGTAAATCCTTTATTTAAAACTGACAGTTATAAAAAATGGTGTGGCTGGTGGAAATATGATTTTGAAAGGAAAATGAAAAGAAAAGGATTAAAATAATTGTTTTATGAAGAAAATAGCTTATATTTATACTGTCTTATGCGCAATTGTAATGGTCATAACTGTAGTTAATTGTAAAGATGAAGATTTGCTGGAGTCAAGATTGCAAACAGACATGAAAGATTTTAGTTTGGAAGAAGCTAAGAACTTTTTTCAAACGCAAGCTCGTGATAATTTAATGTTAAGTCGTTCATTGGATAATAAAAAGAATGAAACAGTTTCCCCCGGTGATTTCGTACCTAACTGGGATGCAGCGGTCGGTTCTGTAAACAACGGACTTGCTTGTTATGATATCCCAATAACTCCGACTTATCACTTTAAAGCAATATATGTAGATGAAAGAAGTGGCAAGCCTTCTGCTGGAAAAGTCAATGTATATCAGAAACTAGTGATAGTAAAAGATGTAAAGAGCAATAGAATGGATCAATACATCTTAACTTTGATACCCTCCAAATTATATGATAGTAGAAATGGTGTACAAACTTGTAACAACTTTATAAATTGTGCAGACAAGGGTGGTTTTACAGGAGTAGCATTATATTCCTGTGTATATTCACAAGTTACAGCTCGTATAAGTACTTTTAAGAACGGAGTAAAAACAGGAGGAGTATTTCTATTAAATACTTCAGGAAAAACTAATTTATTAGATAAGTATGAGCAGGCTCGCGCATTAGCATCTACTGTATATATTCAAAAGAAGAAGATGGTTTTGACTCGTGGAGAATATGACTATAACTACGATTATGATTATGGTAATGAAGATGATTATACTTATATTGGTGGAACACTTGAAGAAGTCATAATTACTCCAGAATCAAATAATAATGAAACAAGTGGCGGAAACGATGAATGGGAAATCATAGCACCTCCCGATAGTGGAACAATAGACCCCGAACCGACAGAACCGGAATCAACGAGTACGGAAGATGATACTGTGACAGAAAATAATAATGGTGACCAGAATTCTGATGAAAAATCTGTTCCCTTATCTCCAACAGAAAAGGTGGAAATAAACAGCCTTTTAACCCAATTGGAAAAATTAAAAAATATTGACCGGACGAAATACACAATTGAAAAACAAAACTATTGTCGCTCTACAGCACGTACAAGTCCAGAAGGAATTCTTTTAGTCTGTCAACTATTCTTTAGTCTAAAGGAATTGGAAACAATTGACAAACTCTCCACAATTTGGCATGAAATGTATCATATTGATCACAAACACTATACGATACAAGAAAGCCATAAATTTGCCAGCCCAACAATTTTAAGTCCTCCTGCTAATATTGAAGCGTTATTAAGAGAAAAATTAGAAGATGAATTTAAGGGATTAGGTATAACTCCAGCAACATTTGAAGCAGTCTATCATGATTGGTTAACAGTATCTTCTTACATTTCTGTGGAATATTATCAAAATGAATTAGAAACTCATAAGGCAGAACGAGAAAACTTTCCCAATGTTTCAAACTTCTACGAAAGAGAAAGAACTATTCTAGAATGGCAATATCAAGAGATGATCAACAAAATTAACGAACAGTCAAAAAAATAATATTATGAAAATATTTAAATATCTATTTGTAAACATTCTATTTTTGGGCATTTCTATTTTTTGCACCGCCCAAGAAGTAAAAATTGAATTTTCTTATGATAAACCGAATAATTCTTTAACCCTTATACTTACTAATAATACAGACAAAGAAATTTTAGTTATGAATCAAGGGCGATTAAGTGAATTTAGTGGGAGCTATATTGTTTTAACAGAAACTTCTAATGGGAAAAGTGCGGATTTGACGATTTGTCTATTTGCTCTTGAAAGCGGAAAATGGATATTACACAAGAGTTTATCTCCAAAAGGAAGAATAGTACTCTCCTATCCTTTGGATTCTATCCCAGCCAATAATGTAACAAGGGCACATTTGTTTCTTTCAACATATTCTAATGATGAGAAAACTGGCAAACTAACTTCTAAGAGATATGAGAAGAATTTATATCTAGATTAAGAAATTCTATTATACGATACAGTTCTATAAAAATTATTATTTTCCAGCATTCTTTACATAAGACAAAAACAAGAGTGCTGGAAAATTTAGATTACACATTGCTCATCTTTAATTTAAAGAAGAGATAATAGCATTGATGAAAACGGGGTTATAGACTTTATGCAATGGAAATACGAACAACTTATGAATATTCTAAAAATGATATATTATGAGAACAATATTAGTTATTTTATTTTTGGGTTTGCCTTTATTGGCTTTTTCCCAGGTCGAAGCAGATTTGTCATTCGATAAAAAAACAAAGCAGATTCAGCTTGTGTTGGAGAACAAATATAATGATCCTGTCCTTTTACGCCCCAAGTCTGATGATGAACCTAAGAAAGCGACGTATTACACTATTACATTAAAAGATAACAATGGTGTAGTTATAAAGAAAAGAGATGAATATGTGTTTCGACAGGATTCATCACGAAAAATAGATTTTATTATAGATGCCTTGCAAAAACAAGACTATTCGTTGAATTTAAGCACGTGGGTAGACTCTGCCTATTCGGTAGAAGTAAGATTGCATGTGGAAGCCTATAATCCAACAAAAAAGATTTTTTATGTCAACAAAGAAGATATAACCAAAGTCTTTTTATGGAAATAATTACATTCTGTTCTCTTTGTATCGCTCAATGCAAAGAGAACAGCTTCTTTGAATAAACATATTCCCCAATAACATACAACCCAACGCACAATTATACGGAAGTAAAATCACGTATAAATATATTTCCACTTAAATTGAATGTACCTTATAAACAGTATGAAAAGCCATTCTATTGTAACTATCAGAATGCAAGATATATTACTTATATCAATATGCATATTACTGTTCTTAAATAGAGCTGTACCTATTGACTACTCATCAATTTGGCGAGTAACTGTATTATGCCTTATATATACTTGCATACGCATTATATCAAAACAATATCGGAATTGCCTATTACACATGGTCTATATTTGGGGAATTACCGAAGTCATCATTTCAATACTTCAAAAAGCGAATTATTTAGAGAGCAATCATCATGATTTTGGAATCACAGGAACGTTTGGAAATCCAGGACCATTAGGTGGATTATTAGCAGTATGCTGGATAGTATCTATTTTTTTCATTTATGAAAACATACAAAATAAGCATCGTATATTAACATTATCATTTTGCATGATAGCCTGTTTTATTTTATATGGTTTACTATTATCAGGTTCACGCGCCGGATGGACAGCTGCATTGGTAGGAAGCATGATATTCTTATGGCAATGGTTAAAAAGAAAACATACAATCAACGTCAAACCAACTCTTTTAAAATCAGGTTTTCTGCTTATCATCACCGTTTTTATTATATCAATCTACTTTATAAGAAGAGATTCGGCAGATGGCCGATTGCTAATATGGTATAACACAATAAAGATAATAAAAGATTATCCTCTATTCGGTATTGGAGCCGGAGGATGGCAAGCTAATTATATGCTTTATCAAGCTGAATATTTCCTACAAGCTCCAAATTCTCCATACACATTATTAGCTGACAATACTTTTTATACATACAACGATTTTTTACATATAACAGCAGAACAAGGAATAGTTGGATTAGTTGTTGTTTCATGGTTGTTGTATGCATTATTTAGTTATAAAGAAAAGAATAATACTGACCATTGCCTGAAATCCGTCTTAATCACTTTCCTAGTCTTCTCTTTTTTTTCTTATCCTAGCGAGGTTTTTCCATTAGAAATATTATTCATCAGCATAATAGGAATGATGAAAAGCAAAACCATAAAAACGTTTACAATATCAAATTCTACAAAATATATCATTAGAAGTATAGCCTTCATTTTTATCGTATGCATATCAATTGGATCTTATCATATTTATCATAAAACTTTTACTACAATTATCAGGATAGTGGATAAAAACAAAATATCCGAAGACACCTATTCTCAACTATCCCAGTTATATCCATTATTTCGTTATAATTCACAGTTAATGTACATCTACTCAAAAAGTAGTTTGGAAGATTATCCTTTAAATACAAAACTACAAATATTGCAAACAGCTGCCCGAATTGCTCCTAATAGTGAACTATATATCAAGCTGGGAGATTTTTGGAAACAGAAAAAAGATTTTCCCCAGGCTGAAGCATATTATCAAACGGCTGCTGCCATGATTCCACATCATATCACTCCTTCGTACAAATTATTCCAGCTTTATATAGAGGAAGGAAATATAAATGCAGCTACCAACATGGGAAATTACCTTTTAAAACAACCGATAAAGAAAAAAGGAACAAAAGCTTTACGAATGGAAGCTGAAGTTTTAGAGTTTCTTCATAAAGAAAAGAATATAAAGAGAACACAATAAGTATTTATACGAAAAAGAATTTCTAGGCTCCTGACTTCGTCACTATAAAAACATTGATTTTATAATATCTTGATAAATAATGTTTTGTAACTTTGCATACCATGATTTTGGGGTACGCGTTGACGAAGTCAGGAAAATAATTGGACAGCCTGAAAAAAATAGCCGGTCCATAGACAACCGTATAAATAACAAAATAACGAGGCTTATATAATAAGGGATAATCTTTGCCCGGATATTTTCATCCCTCTGTTAAAATAGTCTTTTTCTGTTTGATTATATCTGATTATTGCTACTTTTGTACATAATGTTCCGGAAGGCTATTGAGGCATTTCAAAAGGAAATCCATATTATTGTTATACGAAGGGGGCTGGATTGGAATTTCAAACTATAAAAAATGGAAAAAGACATGGGAACGGAAGGAATACAGGATAAATATGTAAATCCATATACCGATTTCGGATTCAAGTTGCTTTTTGGTACGGCAATGAATAAGGAATTGTTGATCAGCTTTTTGAATGCACTCTTATTCAAGGAGGAGGTAATCAAGGATGTCACTTATCTTAATGCTGAACATCTTGGGACGCAGGAATATGACCGTCGGGCTGTCTTTGATGTCTATTGTGAGAATGAGAAGGGTGAGAAGTTCCTGGTTGAGATGCAGCGTGGCGAGCAGCAGTTCTTTAAGGACCGCAGTGTCTTTTATTCCACTTTCCCTATTCGTGAACAGGGCAAACGTGGGGAATGGGATTATGAGTTGAAGGCTGTCTATGTGGTAGGTATCCTGAATTTCTCCTTTGACAATTCTGATGCGGAGTATTTCCATCATGAGGTGAAGCTTGTAGACCTTTATACACACAAGGTTTTCTATAACAAGCTTACCTTTGTTTACCTTGAAATGCCCAAATTCAACAAGAGTGAGGATGAGTTGGAGAGCATGTTTGACAAGTGGCTGTTTGTCTTGCGTAATCTTGCCTCTCTGCTTGAACGTCCTAGAGCATTGCAGAACAGAGTTTTTGACCGCCTTTTTGAAACAGCGGAGATAGCAAAGTTTACCAAGACTGAACTGAGCGAGTATTGGGACAGTTTGAAAAATTTCCGTGACTGGTATAGTGTTATGTCTACAGCGGAAAAGAAAGGAAGAGAAGAAGGAGCAAGAGAAGCCAATTGGAATAATGCTCGAAATCTGAAACAATTGGGAGTAGCTATCGATATAATTTCACAAGCTACCGGATTGTCTAAAGAGGAAGTAGAAAAGTTATAGTGAAAGAAACTGTTTTGAATTCATCAAAGACAGGCAACTTGCATTGTTTTAAATTATATCGAACTGACATTAAATAGACGTCTACACACTGTAGTCGCACTTTGGCGTAGATATTGCTGAGTCCGAAGTCGGAAACTAGACCTCGGACTGGATTATATAAGCAAACAATTCTAATAAAATGTACCCTATAGAGAATTATGCTTCAAATACTCATAACCGAAGCGACAATACAAACATTTCCGCTTATCACAATACTCTTTTTGCAACTGTATCAACGCCTGACTATCCGCCGCACTGACAACCGGAAGCCCGGCATCGCTCCACGAACGGATAATATGATTGCTCTCCGCCTTCAATTCTTCCAAAAAGCGTCCGGCACGTTCACACATTCGTTCATCTGCCTTATGCAAACCGTATGTATAAAGAAAAGGAACCACTGTATTAATGATAATCAAATCCTTGGAACGCTCTCCCAGCGTCTTCTCCTTTTGCGAAGAAAGTCGCCCGAACAAATAATGATTCTCCCAATAGGAAGACGTACGTGTATCCAGCAAAGTTCTCACATCCGCCAGCGTTTCCGCTTCCAGCAAACGTGAAAACAACTTATCCCCTTTCTGATAGAGATAAGCCAACTGTGCCAGGCGAATATGCGGAAAGTTGTCCGGACGAAGCCGTAGGAAACGCCATAACGTAGCGTCCATCCCCTGCCCGATTTCAAACTTCCGCTGCAAATAACGGAACTCTTTGCAAAGACGGAGACTATACTCGTCTTCCTGTTCCCTTTTCAGAAACGTCTCTTCCAGCAATCCCGCCAAACCATAGAAAAAAGCCTCTATCTGAAACAAATCATTCCGGTGCTTATCCATCGCACGAAACGGCAGTAATCCCGCCCACGTTTCAAAAGCATCTCCATTCAAGCCAAAACCGAAATTACGGGCAAGGGTGATAAAGAAAGCATCTTCCCAATTACGGTTACAAAGTGCGAGACGCTGTGTGATTAACTGCGCTTTCTGCTCCAAACGTTCCGTTTGCAAAGCGGTCAGCCAGGAATGAATGGTAAGTTTGGGAAGAGAGGCAAGGATGGGATAACAAGCCGGATACTGATCGGCTACACAAAGTTCGTGGTAATGCAATTGCACATTTTCCGGGCAAGTCAGTAACAGTTGCGGGATCTGTTCACCGTTGAAACGGGTTATTTCCGTATCTGCTTCGCTCACCACATGAAGAATTACAGAGTCGTATGCTTTGTCAGAATGATGTCCGTGGCGGAACCAGTCGGAAGCGTGTGTATGTATTTCGATGTTTCCCACCCATAAGGCACCGTCAATCTTTAGTTTCGCGTTGAAAAAGTCGGGACCAGCGTTGGGGTTTTGCAGACCGGGGTCAATCACTTCTACCGGTAAACCGTTGGTGGTTTGCAGTACTTTCAGGGGAAATAATTTATGTTTCCACACGTAGTGGAGAAGATGTTCCATGTTAACAAGACGTTAATGTGCGCTGCAAATGTAATAAAAATCTTATCTTTGCGACTATTATTTTGAATATAAGTCAGAAAACAATGAAAATAGCACTGATCGGTTACGGAAAGATGGGCAAAGAGATAGAAAAGGTTGCCCGTAGTCGCGGACATGAAATCGTCTGCATCATTGACATCAATAATCAGGATGACTTCGAATCGGAAGCATTCAAATCGGCCGATGTGGCCATTGAGTTTACCAATCCGATGGTAGCTTACAGCAATTATATGAAAGTGTTCAAAGCCGGTGTGAAACTGGTATCGGGCAGTACCGGATGGATGGCGGAGCATGGCGAAGAAATCAAGAAGCTCTGCACGGAAGGGGGAAAAACACTCTTCTGGTCGTCCAACTTCAGCCTGGGAGTCAGCATCTTCTCCGCTCTCAACAAGTATCTGGCTAAAATCATGAACCAGTTCCCCGCATACGATGCCACCATGAGCGAGACACATCATATCCACAAGTTGGATGCCCCCAGCGGAACAGCCATTACACTGGCGGAAGGTATTTTGGAAGAGATAGACCGTAAGGACAAATGGGTGAAAGGGACTTTCCTTGCACCGGACGGAACCATTAGCGGAACCAACGATTGTGCGCCTAACGAACTTCCTATCAGCTCGATCCGTGAGGGTGAGGTTTTCGGACTTCATACCATCCGTTATGAGTCTGATGTAGACACCATAACTATCACGCATGATGCCAAGAGCCGTGGCGGATTTGTATTGGGAGCCGTATTGGCAGCCGAATATACTGCCACACACGAAGGCTTTCTAGGCATGAGTGATTTATTCCCGTTCTTAAATGACTAAAATATCAGAAGCTAGTTCTAAACAAATATAACATTATGAGACAAGCCACACGCGCACAATGGATCAAATGTGCCATCGTTATTCTACTTTACCTCATCTTCCTTATCTGGGTACGGAGTTGGTGGGGATTGATTGTTGTTCCTTTCATTTTCGATATTTATATCACAAAGAAAATTCCCTGGTCTTTTTGGAAGAAGTCGAAGAATCCGGCTGTCCGCAGTGTCATGAGCTGGGTAGATGCCATTGTGTTTGCGTTGGTTGCTGTTTACTTCGTCAACATCTACATCTTCCAAAATTATCAGATTCCTTCTTCTTCGCTGGAAAAATCATTGCTGGTGGGCGACTTCCTGTATGTGAGCAAGATGAGTTACGGTCCCCGCGTACCGAACACTCCCCTTTCCATGCCGTTGGCGCAGCATACATTACCAGTCTTCAATACTAAATCATATATCGAGTGGCCACAATGGAAGTACAAACGGGTACCGGGCTTCGGCAAAGTGAAACTGAATGACATTGTTGTCTTCAACTTCCCCGCAGGAGATACGGTAGCAGTGAACTACCAACAGACAACGGACTTCTATACGCTGGCTTACGGTGAAGGACAACGTATCTATTCCAAACAGATTGAAATGGATAGTCTGACACGCGCCCAGCAACGTGCCATCTATGATTTGTACTATGCTGCGGGACGTAAACAGATAATGAACAACCCACGCACTTATGGTGAAGTCCTTTGGCGTCCGGTAGACCGTCGCGAGAATTATGTGAAACGTTGTGTCGGCCTGCCCGGTGATACCCTTCAGATTGTAGACGGACAGGTGATGATTGACGGTAAAGCGATCGAGAACCCCGAAAACCTGCAATTCAACTATTTCGTACAGACCACCGGTCCATACATTCCCGAAGACATGCTTCGCGAACTGGGTATCAGCAAGGACGACACCATGCTGATAGAAGACTCCGGCTGGGAAAGCGGATTGCTGGAAATGGGACTGAACAGCCGGAATGCACAAGGCAAACTGAACCCGGTATATCATTTCCCGCTAACCAAGAAGATGTATGAAACGCTTTTGGGCAACAAAAAGCTAATCAGCAAAATAGTAATGGAACCCGAAGATTATGCCGGACAGATGTATCCGCTCAATCTTTATACCCAATGGAACCGCAACAATTACGGTCCGATCTGGATTCCTGCCAAAGGAGCGACCATTACCCTCACAGAAGACAACCTGCCTATCTATGAGCGTTGCATCGTAGCCTACGAAGGCAACAAGCTGGAAGTGAGACCGGACGGTATCTACATCAACGGTGAAAAGACCAACGAGTATACCTTCAAAATGGATTATTACTGGATGATGGGCGACAACCGTCACAACTCCGCCGACTCCCGTTATTGGGGTTTTGTGCCCGAAGACCACGTAGTGGGCAAACCGATTGTTGTATGGCTATCGCTTGACAAAGACCGTGGATGGTTCGACGGCAAGATTCGCTGGAACCGCCTCTTCAAGTGGGTAGGCTGATAAGTGTACGGATAGAATAGAGTGATAAGGTGATAAAAGTTGATGAACATTCGTAAATTCAAATGGATACTAGCATTTGCCGGAGCAGTAGCCGTAGTGCTTCTGCTTCGGGGATTTGCTTTCACATCCTGCCTTATCCCTTCCACTGGCATGGAGAATTCCATTTTTCAGGGTGAACGTATCCTGGTCAACAAATGGAGTTACGGGTTGCGGGTTCCTTTCATGTCGCTTTTCTCTTATCACCGCTGGTGCGAGAGTCCCGTGCGTCGGCAAGACATCGTAGTGTTCAATAATCCTGCCGGAATCCGGCAACCTGTCATCGACCGTCGGGAAATCTATATCAGCCGTTGTCTCGGAGTTCCGGGCGATACGTTATTGGTCGATTCTCTTTTCTCCGTTATTTCTCCGGAGGCACAGTTTAACCCGGATAAGAAAAGACTTTATTCGTACCCCGCTTCAAAAGAAAATCTGATTACGTCACTCATGCATACTCTTTCCATCACCAACGACGGATTGATGGGAAGTAATGACAGCACCCATGTGCGCAGTTTCAGCCGTTACGAATATTATCTGCTGGAACAGGCCATGAATGGGAAAGAGAGCTTCGTTCAACCTTTGTCAAACAAAGAAAATGCCGAACCAAATCCGCTGATTGTCCCCGGAAAAGGGAAATTTATCCGGGTCTATCCCTGGAACATGACCTTGCTGCGGAATACCCTCGTGATGCACGAAGGCAAACAGGCAGAAATAAAGAACGACACTCTCTACGTGGACGGAAAACCCACACAACACTGTTATTTCACCAAAGATTACTATTGGATGGGGTCTAACAATACCGTCAACTTCTCCGACTCACGGCTCTTCGGATTTGTCCCGCAAGACCATATCATCGGAAAAGCCTCCATCATTTGGTTCTCTAAAGAAAAAGAAACAGGTTTGTTTGACGGATATCGATGGAGGCGTTTCTTCAGAACAGTAAAATAATCTTCCGGATCATCAAAGAAACAACCCCTTCATAATATCTCATAATATCCTTAATAACAAAGCCTCCTAAACGAATTAAAATGAAAGAAATGAACATCGCTTATTTATCTTCAGCCTATCTCGCTCCCGTTGAATATTATACCAAACTACTGGCTTATGACAAGGTGTTTGTAGAACAATACGACCACTATATAAAACAAACCTACCGCAACCGGTGCACCATTGCCGGCCCATCGGGTGAGTTAGCTCTTTCCATCCCAACCGTAAAGCCCGATACATTGAAGTGCCCAATGAAAGATATCCGCATCTCCGACCACGGCAATTGGAGACATCTACATTGGAACGCCATCGAATCGGCCTACAATAATACTCCTTTCTTCGAGTACTACAAGGACGACTTCCGCCCCTTCTATGAAAAGAAATACGAGTTTTTAATCGATTTCAACGAAGAACTCTGCCGGATGGTCTGTGAATTGATTGATATTCACCCCACCATTGAGCGCACTTCCGAATATAAGATGGAGTTTGCTCGCGGAGAATCCGATTTTCGGGAAGTGATTCATCCGAAAAAGGATTTCAGGGAAGTGGATACAGAGTTTGTTCCGCAACCTTACTATCAGGTTTTCGAGTCCAAACTGGGTTTTCTGCCTAATTTGAGTATCATAGATCTGTTGTTCAATATGGGACCGGAAAGTCTGTTGGTACTAGACAGTTGCTTAGTCAAAAGCCCCAATAGAGTAGACCACTAAGTGATTAGAGTTTAGCGATAGCGCCATACATCATAATGATATAATCCCGTATCATACTCTCAACTAAACCATAATCACTAAATGAACTCTATAAAGCTGTTTATATTACTACTTCTTCACGATTCTTCTCTTCATTAGATTCATTTTGAAGGTTCACCGGTTTCACCGTTAGCTGAATAACTATAAATCAGGTCCTTATGGTGAAAGAGAATGCAAAATACAGAAAGAACCATCCTTCACCTCCTTCACAAAATAAAAACAATACGGCATCGCAGAGACGCTTACAAGATAAAAAACAGAAGGATAAATGAGAAGATAGCACTGCGAAGACGCTTAACATCATATAGATTAACGTCAGTTCGATATAAGCTTGTACTATTCCGATTCTCCTCCTTCGGGAAGGAAACCATACGAACAAAGTTATATCGGACTTACGTTAGATTAATGGGTGTATACATCCAATTTGTTGGGCATATATATCCAATGTATTGGGCATATATATCCTGCACGTTGGATATATATATCCTGCGTCTTGGGTATATATGTCCAGCAACTCAAGTATTAATAGCCTAGATACAAAGTATTAATAGCCTACAACTCAAGTGTTAATACTTGATGGAGCATTTGCTATGAGCATATTAATTTTAGCTTATAGCATATTCGTTTTTCCTTATAGCATATTTACTTTAGCTTATAGCATATAAAAGAACGGTGAAGGGAGTGAAGGATGAATATTTCTGTATTTTGCATCCTCTTTCACCATAAGATATTGATTTATAGCTATTCAACTAACGGTGAAACTGGTGAAACCTTATTTTAAAACTATTAGAGAATTACATAACTCGCCACTGTCCCATCTATTGATACAGAAAAACAATGAAAGGTGATTTACTAAAAAATAACTTTTCACTGATTCATCAACGACATTTCCTGATTTATTTTTGTTAATCTATTGCCCGCTTTTATGCAAGCTATCCGATAAAATCGTATTTTCGGGGATAGAAAATTATAAAAGACTGCCGTAATATGAAAATTACCCGTGACGATTTATTAATAGCTGCGTTCAAACTATTTATGTCCGTGAATTACGAAAAAGCCAGTTTTGCGGAACTTGGTAAGATGCTCGGAATGTCGAAAGCCGGCATATTCAAATACTACAAGAACAAACAAGAGTTATTCATTGCCGTAGTGGACAGATTTTTGTTCGGCACACAAAATCCACGAAACAAATTCACTGCAACAAACGGTACGTTTGCCGAATTTATAGATGAATACGTGAGAGGAGTGCAACGAACGATGGATATGCTAAGCAAGCTGTTAAGTGTAAATAAGGTGGCTCCAGAAAATTTTTCATACCACGCCCAATATTTTCATTTTCTGTTTCAAGTGATCCAGTATGATCCTGACGCCAAAGAAAAGCTCCATAATCTCGTAGCCAGCGATTATGCTTACTGGCGTGCCGCCATCCAAAGCGCCGTACAAACAGGAGAACTAAAAAAGGATATAGACATTGAAGAAGCGGTAATCATGTTCCGGCAAGTTTACATGGGACTGTCCTTTGAAATGGCATTCCTGGGCGGATTGGATACCCAGCTACTCTCCAAACATTTACATGCTATTTACTCCTTATTAAAAAGCTAGACTGTATTATTCAACACATACCATATCCCTTCCACCTAGACTAGCTATGCAAAAAAAAGATAAAAAAGAAACGATCGTTCACTTTTTCGGAATTGTTTTATAACTTTGGCACTATCATTTAAAAAATGGTAGTTATAATGTTGTAAAACAAGCACTGTATGAAAGTAGATTCCTCTATCAGCCATTAACACATTAAATTATAATAATTATGAAACAGTTTTTATTTATTCTGACCGTCATAGCCGGTCTTTTGATGAGTAGTAATGCCGAGGCACGCAGAATCAGAATTCCTGTAAGTAACAACATTCCCAAAGTAGCAACCCTCCCCGACAGCTCCTATTATAAAACGGACGAAGGCGCTCATCTGGATTTAGGCTATATCGAGAAAGATGGCAAACGCATGCTCGTACTCTTTTCCGAATCGAAACCCGATACGTATTACGACATTCCTGACGAATATGCCGAAGCAATCCGAAAAGACCTGAATGTAGAAGAACTTAGCAGCCTCATCCCTGAACCCACCATTTGGGACAAATGGGGTGGCAGCCTTCTTTTTTATGGTTTTGCAGCATTGATAGTCATAGGCCTACTATCCTATCTGAAAGACTTTATCCTGGGACTTCTGGGCATAGTGAAAAAAGAGAAGGATGACAACGAGGAAGAAGAAAAATAGTACGGATACCTAAAACTAAAACTCATGAACATTTATTCGCTTATTCCAATTGTCTGCATTATCCTATCTTTGGGATATTGGTTTTATATAAGAAGCAAAGTTTCCCAACAGGTTCAGGCAGTAGACAGTACCGATTTCAAAGCAGAATTTGCAAATGCGGCACAATACAAGAACCAATTTCTGACATCCGAACTCCCCTTTCTGAAAAAAGCGATGGAGCAAAACCCTATCGATGCTTTCAACTATGCCAACATCGAACACAATATGGTAGATGCCCTCAAAGACGGAGTGAAAGACAAACTGAAAGGAATGGCTACTTTGGGAACCGTGCGTTTCACTACCGTGGCAACTCCTAAATATCTGGTATTAAGTGGTGATAAGCTGCACCTGTTCGACACAGATACCGATGGGGAAATTGACAAGCATCTGATATTCGAACCTTCGCAACTCAAAAACTCTAGGCTCACCGTATATCCTTTGGAGGGACAAGTAAAAGCACAGGCACAAGCTCGCGGCAAAAATGTAAAAGCCTATAAGCTCTCTTTGCAGACAGACGGAAAAGCGATTGAACTCATCCTTTATTCCTGCCTGATCTTCACGAATATTCCCGAAACTCCGGTAGATGCGAAAGAAACGGTACATGCCATTGTCATTGCCAATGATTTTCTAAAACGCCTGGGCGACTGTTATCCGAATCTGAAAGTAGCATTGCCCATAGAAGAGGCCTGATGTAAAAAATGGATGCATCCCACCCGGAAAGAACTGAAATACGACAATTAGCACCCCAAGCTCTTACCAATAAAAGTATTATCTTTGTTGCATGAAAAAGTTAGTCATTGTAGGATGTGGACGACTTGCAGGAATCGTTGCGGATGCAGTTGTCAAAGGCTTATTACCAGATTACGATCTGGTAGGTGTCTATTCGCGTACGGCTTCAAAAGCAGCGCACATCGTTCGTAAAATGCAGCAACATGGCAAGCCTTGCATTGCTTGCAACACATTGGAAGAGTTATTAGCATTAAAACCAAATTATCTGGTGGAGTCGGCCTCCCCTGCCGCTATGCGGGAATTGGCTTTGCCGGCATTGAGAAACGGAACCTCCGTCATTACCTTGTCTATCGGGGCTTTGGCAGACGAGACATTCTATCGGGAAGTGGCAGAAACCGCCAAGGCAAATGGCACACGAATCTATATCGCATCCGGAGCTACCGGTGGATTCGATGTTTTAAGAACTGCCTCCCTGATGGGAAATACAACGGCCCGCTTCTTCAATGAAAAAGGTCCTAACGCACTCAAAGGAACTCCCATTTATGATGATTCTTTGCAAACGGAGCAACGTACCGTTTTCTCCGGAAGTGCTGCGGAAGCTATTCGCCTCTTTCCAACCAAAGTGAATGTTACAGTTGCCGCCTCACGCGCTTCTGTCGGTCCGGAGAACATGCAAGTATCCATACAATCTACCCCCGGATTTGTGGGAGATACGCAAAGGGTAGAAATCAAAAATGACCAGGTGCATGCCGTAGTAGATATTTATAGTGCCACATCGGATATTGCAGGGTGGTCAGTTGTGAGCACCCTGATTAATATCGCTTCACCCATTGTATTCTGACAGATTGGCCAATACTTTTGCGCTCAGGCGGTCAAACGCCTGACGCGTACGGCCAGTAGACACCTGCATACAACGTACATGCGGATGATTGAGCAGTTGCTCACTCCCCAATGCGCCTACCGTGTCACAAAAGCAAAGGTTATCATCTTCCAGCCATTCAATAAAAGGAGCCTCCTCCCATGCCGGTGACAAACCGGTATTGAACAAGATTTTCCGGTCACCCATCTGCCTGAATTCCTCTGCATGCAGCAAAACCGTATTTTTATTAAGGCAACAGCAAATGACTTCACTCTCTGCAAGGAGTTTCTCCAATGGCAAAAAGCGATATCCTTTAGCAGTAGCTGCTTCTTTTTCACTGCGGGCATAATATGAAATATCAGCACCAAAGAACTTCAAAGCGTCCGCTATCATGCCGCCCGACTTACCAAGCCCAACTATTCCGACTTTCAATCCGGTGATCTCACGAGGCAATTCCTCCCACGGTTCCTGTCCGAAGCCGTGCAAACAGCGCACCAATTCACTGACTACATATTCCACTACTCCCTCGTCCCCATAATCCCGGATACCTGTCACCGTGATACCTCGTTCATTGGCATAACGGATATCGACATTGGCACTTTCGGGAGAATAGAGCGAGCAACACATTCCAATGTATTTCACATTCGGACAACATTCAAGTACATACCGGTTGATATGGGAGGTATAACTCAAAAGCACCGCATCAGCATCTCCGATACGGGCAATGATTTCATCATCACTCGCGGGTATGTCAGGATACATCACAACCTGACCGGCAAATGACCACAACGTTTTTTCGGCCGACGGAACCAGACTGACCGGCTCTATAGCTACAAGTTTCTGAAACATCGTTTTTTTTATTTTAGAAGTATTATTAATGCAGTAATCATTTGTACCTGAAATCAGGCTACAACCCAGCGTTCCACATTCCGCTTCTCTGCACTGAACTCTACACCGACTTTTATCACCTGCCGACCTTCCACTGCATAAGGAAGAGCGTACCCTTTCTCATCAATCTGCTGCATAGCTTGTCCGGCAGTCCCATTCAACTTAAATTCGAAAACATAGATAAACTTAGGAGTCCGCACCACAGCATCTGCGCGCCCTCGTGAGCTATGTACTTCTGCCTGAGTAAATTGTCCCATCAATTTGAAGATCAAGTAAATGACAACTTGATAATGACGCTCGGTCTGGTCATTCAACTCGTAGGGAAAATCTGCAAAGAAAGCTTCAAAACGACGCATGAAGGCATCCGCATTACCATTTTCCAGTTCATTGATAAATTTGCCGATATAAAAGCTTCTTTCATCATCGGTCACGGAGGTGTAAAATGGAACCAGAAAGTTGAGAAAACCGTAACGTACTTCATCGTTAGGAAAACCAAGACGATACATTTTGAATCGTCTGTCATAGTCCTTAATGGTCAGATAGCCACTCTGATAAATCAATGGGATCGGATTTTTCTTATCTGCACGATATTCGGTGAAAGCGGAAACCGCTGTTTCTATACCATCCATCAACAAACGGAGATCATAGTCGCTCTCCTTCAACAACTCTACAAGAAAGGTAGGAGTTCCGGTTTGAAACCAATAATTGCTAAACTCTTTACTGAAAAAAGCATTCAGAACGCTAAACGGATTGAACACCCCCCCGCCATTGGGATGAAAGTGATAACCATCATATTGCCGGGTCATTGTATCCACGGCTTCTTGCTTGTCGATGCCATTCGCCTGCGATAACGCCTCGATCTCCGGTTCAAAGTTAGCGAGAAGCTCCTCATGGGTAATGCCGCAAATAGTAGAGAAATCATAATTCATGCTGATATCAATCAACTGGTTCAAGTCACTGAACACGCTGACTTGCGAGAATTTGGTAACACCCGTCAGGAACGCAAAACGGAGATAGCGATCTGCACTTTTCAGTACCCCGTAGAAAGCTTTCAGAGTAGAACGGTAAGAATCGAGAAGCGGTTCGTTCTGAATAGCCTGCAATAATGGTTTGTCATACTCGTCCACCAATACCACCACTCCTTTACCCGTTTGTTCGGAAGCACGACGGATGATGCCCAAAAAACGGGAGGACAAAGTAGTCTCATCATCTCCCACACCATAGATGGCTTCCCACTGGGTCAACTGATTACTTAAAATAGCATCCAACCTATCGGGCGAATCATATTTCTCGGCATTCAAATCAATATGCAACACAGGATGCACCTCCCATTTTGTTTCTAATTTCTCTACATCGAGTCCGGTAAAAAGCTCACGCCGTCCCTTAAAGTACGCTTCGAACGTAGAAATCAGCAAACTCTTTCCAAACCGGCGCGGACGGCTCAAGAAAAAAGGCTTGCCTGTATTCGCTATGGTCCACATCAATGCTGTCTTATCCACATACAAGTATCCATCGTTGCGGATATCCTCGAAAGTCTGAATCCCGATAGGGAGTTTTCTGCCCGTCACCAACATATTATTTTTGCTATTAAATTGTTATCAAACACGTATTTGTTACAAAAATACGAATTCCGGTAATGAAAGCAAACCTGCCAACCATTTATTTACTGAAGTTTCGCAATCTCTATACAAACAGCCGCGAATATCAATGAAAAAAAAATTATAAGAAAAGTTTAATTATATAAGTGAAGTGCACCCTCTTGCTCGGTATTTTCTCTTCATCAGAAAATGCTCTATTGTTAATTATTTAGTTAGATTGAAATTGAATGGAGAAATGCAAAAACTTTTTCAAACGATCAGTGTTGAAATAGCAATCAGCTACTTATTAGCAACTTTTTAAAATTTTAATTATGATTAAAAAAACTGCCTTACTGATGTTTTTAGTCAGTGCAATGTTTGCTTGTGATGACAAGGAAACAATCGATGAGATGCCTATGACCGGCATTAACAATGTGACTTTGAGTGTGAAACAGTCTGCTCTCACTCGAGGTGTAAACAACCAAAAAGGGGCAGCTGAATACGCCATACTGGGGTCTGGAAAGCTCTACTTCCTCAACAACTCTATGACTAGTATTTTCCAGCGCCAACTAACCCCTACTGAAGTGACGACCTTAGCCAATACTTCCTCTACTGCATCTAGCGGAAGTGCGATAACGATCAGTGGTATCCCCAGCTCAGCACAGTATCTTTATTTTATGGCTAATATAAAAACGGATGTCGGTCAAGTGTACCCTACCGTAGAAGGAACCACCAGTTCCGATGCCCGACTGCGTCTAGACCGTTTGCAAGGCAATGCCCAAAATGCCCCCATGTCAGGATTAAGTTCTGCCTTTACAATGACCAGCCCCAATAATTATACGGTTTCAGTTGATATCAGTCCGATTGTAGCCCGTATTGAAGTGGGTGGAGTGACTTGTCAAAACATAACCACCGGCTCGCCGATCAGTACCGATATCACAAGCTACAAGCTATCTGGCATATTCATCAATAATATCAATCAGTATGTCCGGCTTGATGCTACTCCCTACTTGAATACTCCCGTAAACATTGTAAACCAAGCAGGCTGGGCTACCGACTATGCTACCTACTTTACCAACAACGTAAACTTCCCGCACTATGCCGGTGGCTCCCCCACCGCACCGAGCGACTGGACCGCTAATGCATTTGTGGACTATTGTACTCCTGTCTCCCCCGGTCTAAGTTTCTATCCGGATGCAACAAACGGAGCTACAATCGTTCCCCCTACTGCCAATCCTAAACCCGCATGGGCTTATCAGGTATGTCCGAGTACGGTTCCTGCCTCAGGACAATCGACTCCCGTCGCCGATATTCCCCATATTATTCTTAAATTGACAGAAGTACAGTATGTAAACAACCCATTGGGTGCAACTACTCTTTTTGTCGTAGTCTCCAAATACAAAGATACTACAACGAACGCCAACATTCTGGAGTTCAAACGCGGTAACGTGTATCGTATCGAAAACCTTGTCTTCAATCAGACTCAAGCTACTGGCAAGCCTTATGACAGCAATATATCAGTAACATGTAATGTGACCGTGAAGCCCTGGGTAATAAATTCCATTAACCCCGTTTGGTGATTATTCTTCCATCCTCTCCTCCGTCCCGTTAGCGGACCGAGGAGATTAAATGCAGTCTGCTTATGAAATGCATATCTGTAAACATTGTCATGTTTGTCATTCTCTTGTCCATACAATCGTGTATAAGGGATGACCGTTCCGACTGTAAAGATAGCGCGTTACGCCTTGCCTTCCGGTATACATTGAATAATCAACATACAGATTTATTTGAAACTGAGGTAACCAAAGTGACAGTTTATGTTTTCGATGCTTCCAACAAGTATGTAGGTACTTATACCGAATCCGGAGACAACCTAAAAAACAAAGATTTTATGACCATATCGCTGCCCGAAGGACGCTATCAGGCAATTGTCTTTTGTGATAATCTCAATACTTTTACAACAGACGGATTGGACAGCGGAGCGAGTCTCTCCGATTTCCGCATTGTGCTCAACAGCATGGAGGATGCCGACGGGTACCTCATTCCCCAATCTGTTCCCGGTGATTTGTTTGCTGGTTATGCATCCGATATACTTGCCACCTATAACGAATCGTGTATCACTACTGTAGATTTAATGAAAGATACGAAAAATATAAAAATTAAAATCACTGGTCTGAACTACCTGGCACGCTCGGTTATAGTTCCCGATGTATATGTCACTGCTATCAATGGTAAATATAAAGGTGATAACAGTATCGATATCTCGCACCGCATGCTGAAGTATATCCCCCATTATACATCCGTTACAGACAATAGGTTGGAAGCCGATTTGAGGACTATGCGTCTGCTCATCGGGCATTCTCCCATGCTAGTAATAAAGAATCCTGCCATTCCCGGATATCTTTTCAACCAGAATATAACCCAACTCATACTGGCCAATCCCAAATACACTTCGCAGGAAGATATCGATAGAGAAGATACGTTTGTTTTCGAAATCAACCTTAACCAGACAGATAATAATGTAGTGATATCAATATTGATAAATGGTTGGAAAATAAATACAATAACTCCTGCCACCGACTAAAAATAACTATATCCATGAAAAAAATAGTAAGCATATTATTAGGAATCCTGTTAATCATATCCTGTACCACCGACTATGAGAAGGAAACACGGTATGAGTCGGTTAATATTGATTATAATTTTACTCTGACCATTAATGGACGCACCATATCAACTCGTTCCCTTATAGCCGATGAGAACAGCATAAACGACCTGAATGTATTCATTTTCGATGCATCTACCGGACAAACCATATCGTTCAAGTACTTTCCTCCATCAGCAATGGAGAATCTTTCGATACCAATGACGATTAGCGGTTCCTCGGGTAGCCGTATTTTTGCTTTTATCGCCAATGTAGGCTCGTCAATAGGCAGTTCAGTAACTAATCTCACAGCTTTAAACAATTTGAAGAAAACAATGACATCCGGCACCGACTTTCTGTCGGGAGGACGCATGATCATGTCGGCCATTACCGATACGAAAGTTATCAACGTTACTCCGGGAACTACCAATGGTACGTATGCACTAGGTACCGTCAACCTTGAACGGCTGACAGCCAAAGTTACTGTTGTAATTGAGAAAAAAGGACTCGAAGCAAGTACCCTTATCAATGTGCGTTCTATTCAGTTGAAAAACGTGCCGTTAGTATATAGCTACATAGCTCCGAATTCTCCTACCACTACTTCCACTACCTTTGTAAATGGCGATAATATCACTGTGAACGACGGTAACTTGGAACCTGTAGACCCCAGTGGAAATAATCTTCCGCACAACTATGCCACACCGTTGTATATGGTAGAAAATATACAAGGAACAAGGACATTGCCAACCAATGTACCAGGTGAAGAATGTACCTCGTCGAAAACACAAATACCGCTTTACCCTTCCCAATGCTCCTATATAGAAGTGGTTTGTGAATATCGCACCACACTGCCTACCGGAGAACGTGACGGACTAGTGACCTATCGTGTTTATCTAGGAGTCGACAACAACGGAAACCATTGGAACAACTTCGATGTCAAACGTAATATCTGGTATCAGGCTACTCTCACACTTACAGGACGAGGAGGAGCTGACGAAGTGTCATGGCGCATTGTGACCGACCTTGTGACTCACGACGGTCAAGACTACCCTTGGGGAAAAGGTGGTTTTGCTTACACTATCGACCCGTCTGACTCTCGTTTTTGGAGCATTGAGAGTCCTTATCAAAACACCTCGGTAACCTTTGCATCGAGCAACGCCAATCTCCACCCCGACAGTGAATATTCCGAAGGACGGGGCGTGACGTATCTGAACGGTACAGCACAGAACCAAACAGCCATTCGCCAATGCTGGCGGTTGAACGGTGAAAACGGTATCACATTGAATACTGTTACAAAAACCACTTATTACCTACCCTCGCAGAACCAGTTGCAAATGATAAGCATCTATTTCAATGCCCGGACCTATCCAGCCGGATTGTTCTGGAGCTCGACACAGTTGATAAGTGGTACAAGCAACTCCAACCAGTATGCCCGTGCCATATCATACACCAATTACGGAGAAGCGCAGACATACGTCAGTAACAGCACACAAGGTTATCCGCGTTGCCTGATGGAGCCCGACCGCACTTACCGTTTCCCCATAGCCAATCTATCCACTACGTCCAATCCGGTGTACTATCCTACACAGACTACCCCCAATATAAGGACTTATCCTTATTTCCAAAGCGGTCCACTTCCGGTTATCGTCAATCAGGAACTGTGGAACTACGGAGGAACCATCGGCTATCAGCCGCGAGGGGTAGTATCTATCTCACTCCGTACAGGAGCACCCTACGAAGCGCTGACTACCAACTACCATATAGTACGTAAACCTTATATGCTTATCAGAGTTGCGAAAAGCGATTGTGACAAGAATGGTAATCCTGTAGTTAACAATGCTGTTACCCGTTCTACAATGAACTGGTACGAAGCACTGGGATATGTCACTCCTTCGGGCAGTGACCCTGCTACACCGAGTATCAATTCCACACGTACAGGCTGCAATGCTTATTCGGAAAGAAGCGATAAGAAAGACTTGGGAACATGGCGTGTCCCTACTTCACTCGAACTCACTCAACTCTGGGTGATGGGTGCAGGTGTGGGAGGTACTACGCCCGTCAACCCAAACTACACCTATGCAGTAAGTGGTACTGGAAACAATGTATCTATTTCTACACCCCGATATCCCCGTTTGAGTGAACAATATCCCGGTGTCACTCCGCTTTGGGGAGATGTGAGTACCCTAACGAATAACATAACAAATATCAATTATGTATGGCCGGGAGGCGCGGCAACGACACCCTATGACTTAAGTAAATTGTATTGGTCGTCAAACACCTCACCCAACACTACTCCCGCCAATGCATTTGCCATGATGCTCGACTTTTATTCGGGCGACTCTTATACAGGAAGCGGCCCCCGTACAGCTGGATTTCCTTTGAAAAAGGGACAAGGGTTATTACGTTGCGTAAAAGATGTCACCGAATCAACTCGTTATCAGCAATAGATAGTATTTATGGTTATAAGTACAGGCAATAAACTTATGGATGATATGTATCTTAATAATCGACTCTATAAAATAAAGATTAAAAATAAAAAGGGGCTTTCGGCCCCTTTATTCTTTCCGTTATTCGTCTCTAAACTTAATTTTCAGAATCTTGCTGATAGCAGGTTTATACTTCTTTAGCATCCGGTCGAATCCCAAATCGTTGGGGTGAGTTCCGTCGATAGTTCCCTCGTGATCTGTTCCCAAGAAGCGGTCTTCTTTGATGAAATATAGGTTCTTTACGCCTTTTTTACGCAGAACTTCTACTTGTTCGGCGATAGCCTCATTCTGTTGCTTTACATTCTCACGGGCTTTCTGATTAAAGTTTCCCGTTTCGCGTATCAATGTCTGTATGATAATAATAGGTGTATCCGGATGTTTTTCCCGCAAGGTCATTACAAAGTCAACAGTCCGTTCGGTAATCTCTTTGGGAGAAGGATTGGGAATACAATCCAAGATAAAAGCGTCCGCATCAATATTTGCTAACATCCCGGCAACTTCTTTCTCCATTTTTCCATTACCACTCAATCCCAAATTAATGAAATTATATCCACTGCTACGGGATAAGCGGGCCGGATAGGCCATGCCCGGACGGCTGGCAGAAGCTCCCTGCAAAATGCTGGATCCGTAGACTACTATTTTCTTTGTGAACGGATTTTCTCCTTTATGTATGTGAGCATCAGAAGAAACGCCTATCTCCAGACTCTTCAACTCATCGTACAAAGGCAGATATAACAAACATTCTTTCTCTTCGGTTCCCATATTATCGACAATCACTCTTTCCGTAGTCACGCCACCTGGCATCCCTACTCCGGCAAATTGCCATTTCCCATCCCGTTTGATATACAAATCCAAGCCTTTTTGGGCTATTCTGGTCAAGTTTGGCAGTTGGTAATTGTCAGGAACAGTCCATTTAGCTTTTATCACCGGACTGTTCGTTGTGAAGGAAATAGCCAAACCTGCAGAGTTAGTGAATAGCTTCTTTACTGCGGGAGGCATCGTACAATACTTTGCTGTATCTACCCGATGGAAATATTCACCTTCGGTAGTCGCTTTTCCTACCAATAAAAGCTCTTGGGCGGGCACATAGGTAAAATTGTTCTTCTGCTGCCCGAATGTTGTAAGGGGAAACATTATCAGACTCAGGCAAATCCAGAAATTTCGTGTTAAGTTTCTCATGGTCAGTTTAATATTAACAGTTTATTAATTGTCAGTATATCGCAGCAGTATCAAAAAGCTACTTATAAATCAGCGTTGATAAATACTCTTCTGCAAACATTTCATTGGCAACCTCCAGTAGTTGCTCTGCCGTTAACTCTTCAATACGCTTAAAAACAAGCTCGGATGATTCATATTTATGATAATGAAGGTATGTTTTCGCCATTCCCAATGCATTATTCTCAAAGTTATCAGATGCCACTCCGATTTGTCCGATCAACTGCTTTTTCGCTGCTGCCAATTGGGAGGAAGTCATTTTCACATCACGCATCCGCTTCAGTTCCTTATAGGTCAGTTTCAAACAGGTATCCATGTCATCCACATCCGTCCCGAAATAAATACAGAAAGCCCCTGTATCCGTGTAAGAGGTCAGATTGGATTCGACATTATAAACCAGTCCTCTACGCTCACGAAGAGACACATTGAGTTTGCTATTCATTCCGGGACCTCCGAGGACATTGTTCAATAAATAGAGAGCCGTGCGTTTGTCGTCATACGCATTATAGCCACGGCTACCCATCATTACATGTGCCTGGTGTGTGTCTCTGGAAACCGTCAAATGTTCCGGCATATAAAGAGGCGGAGGTGTACGACGATTCTCTACTCTTACATCAGGAATATCCGAAAGGTATTTTTCTACCAAGCGGATGATTTTCTTGAAATCATATTGTCCCTGAACAAAAAACACCATATTCCCCGGTTGGTAAAACCGGCGGGTAAACGATAGAACATCCTCTGTGCGAAAACTCCGCAGCAGTTCCGGTTTACCAAGAATGTTTCTTCCCAATGGATGATTGCGGAAGATCATATCTTCAAAATCATCGAAGATCAGTTCCGACGGAGTATCTTCATACGACTGGATTTCATCGATAATGACCTCCGTTTCTTTTTCTATTTCATGCTGCGGAAAGGTTGAATGAAATACAATATCCCCCAACAGTTCAAGCGCCCGTTCCAGATGTTCTTTCAGGAAAGCGGCATAGACCACCGTTTCTTCCTTATTAGTGTAAGCATTCAGGTCGCCCCCCACATTCTCCATCCGGTTGAGGATATGCCAGGCTTTCCGCTTCTCCGTTCCCTTAAAAATCAGGTGTTCTACAAAATGGGCCATTCCCTGCTCATTCTCCGCCTCATCGCGCGTTCCGGCATCGATCGCAAAACCACAATAAGCTACTTTTGAGAGGGTCGGTTCATGGATAATACGTAAGCCATTTCGCAATGTATATTCGTTGCAATGCATTGTTTTCTACTTCCTTATTGAATTAATGCCGCAAAAATACAATAAAACTTATTGCTGTTTATAGAAAATTGCAGATATTTGTGGACTATAACAGCAACAACGTATATGGAAAAGATAGGAATATTCTGTTCCGCTTCCGAAAACATTGACAAAGTGTACTTCGAAAGTGCCCGCCAAATAGGAGAATGGATGGGGCAGAAAGGCAAAACCTTGATATATGGAGGTGCCAGCCTCGGACTGATGGAATGTATCGCCCGCGCCGTGAAAGAAAACGGCGGCAAGGTCATCGGAGTTGTTCCCGCCAAACTGGAGGAGAACGGCAAAGTAAGCACTCTGTTAGACGAAGAAATTCACACCCGCAATTTGAGTGACCGCAAAGATATCATAACGGAGAAGTCGGAGGTGCTAGTCGCACTACCCGGAGGCGTTGGTACGCTCGATGAGATCTTCCATGTAATAGCCGCTGCTTCTATCGGTTATCACCGGAAAAAGGTCATCTTCTACAATGAATATGGTTTCTATGACGAACTATTGAAAGCACTCCACACGCTGGAGGATAAAGGTTTTGCACGGCAACCATTCTCAACCTATTACGAAGTAGCAAACACATTGAACGAATTAAAAGAAAAAATAAACTGATTATATGATAGACTCCATCAAACAACTTTTGCAACAGGAAGCACAAGCTGTGCTCAACATCCCAATAACAGACGCTTATGAAAAAGCAGTAAAACTGATTGTAGAACAAATACATCAGAAAAAGGGAAAACTGGTAACTTCCGGTATGGGAAAAGCCGGACAGATTGCCATGAACATTGCTACAACTTTTTGTTCCACCGGTATTCCATCTGTCTTTCTGCATCCCAGCGAGGCGCAACACGGTGATTTGGGTATTTTACAAAAAAATGATTTACTCCTGTTGATCTCCAACTCGGGCAAGACACGGGAAATTGTGGAATTAACCCGTTTGGCTCATAATCTGGATCCGGATTTGAAGTTTATTGTTATTACTGGTAATCCGGACAGTCCGTTGGCAAAAGAGTCGGATGTTTGTCTTAGTACCGGTAAGCCGGCTGAAGTCTGTGTATTAGGCATGACTCCTACTACCTCTACCACTGCCATGACAGTGATCGGAGATATATTGGTGGTACAAACCATGAAAGAAACAGGATTTACGATCGCCGAATATTCAAAACGCCATCATGGCGGTTATCTGGGAGAAAAATCAAGATCACTATGCGAAAAGTAATCGGTATCGGAGAGACAATCCTCGATATCATCTTTCGAGGCGACCAGCCTTCCGCAGCCGTACCGGGAGGCTCTGTATTCAATGGCATCGTCTCATTGGGACGAATGGGAGTAAACGTCGGTTTCATCAGTGAAACCGGAAATGACCGTGTAGGCAATATTATCCTGCAGTTTATGCGTGAGAATAATATTCCAACCGATCATGTCAACGTATTCCCGGACGGTAAATCACCAGTATCTCTGGCTTTTCTCAACGAGCAAAGCGATGCAGAATATATATTTTACAAGGACTATCCCAAGCAACGCCTAGACGTCCTATTCCCTAAATTAGAGGAAGATGACATTGTGATGGTGGGGTCGTATTATGCACTGAATCCGGTACTGCGGGAAAAGATTCTCGAATTACTCGATCAGGCACGGGAAAAGAAAGCCATCATCTATTACGACCCGAATTTCCGCTCTTCTCATAAGAACGAAGCCATCAAACTGGCTCCAACCATTATTGAGAATCTTGAATATGCGGATATTGTACGCGGTTCATTGGAGGATTTCCTCTATATGTACAACATACAGGACGTAGACAAGATATACAAGGATAAAATCAAATTCTATTGCCCACGATTCATCTGTACTGCAGGTGGAGAAAAAGTAGCGTTGCGCACCAATCTGGTCAACAAAGATTATCCGGTAGAACCGTTACAGGCAGTCAGCACCATTGGGGCCGGCGACAATTTTAATGCAGGACTCATTTATGGATTACTCAAATATGATGTTCGATACTGCGACCTAAATAACTTGAATGAAGATATATGGGATAAAATAATCCAATGCGGAAAAGACCTCGCAGCCGAGGTTTGCGGAAGTTTCAGTAATTCGGTATCCGTGGAGTTTGCTAAGACATACAGGTAAAATTTACCATAATGCACAAAAGGACACAGAGCTTTATATCATTCGCTCAACAACTATATAGGAGTATACAAACGTATCTGAAAAGAGGAATCGGACTCTTTATGGAAGACATAGAACAGTTGCGCAGCATTTTATTAACAGATAATTGATTGTTGATAAAGGATAAATATGGCTCAGTTGTAATTCTTGGGGATTTGATTCAGTGCAATCACATCCCTAGAATTTAATTCAATTCTATACTGGAATGAATGAGATTTTGTTTTCAATTACTGATTTGCATAAGTATAACATGAACTTTGGATTCATAAGTTTCACCCGTTTCACCTTATAACTGAAACATCGATGAATAAGGAG
>CAPYSS010000004.1:0-144978 GCA_948742525.1 Bacteroides caecimuris
AAATATTATAAAAGGAAACAGCCGGATGGAGATGCTTGTGAAAGTGTACCATTCAAATCACTTATTATGTTAGAAGCAATTTGCTAGTCCCTTTTTCCCTATAGATAAGGAGATGTTTTAAGAATGCAAAGAGCCCTGGCTTGTGAAAGTCTGGGCTTTTCGATATTCATCTATCAGGCTTAATCAGCAGAAAGTCTTTATCATACAATCCCACAAGTAAACTTTCTCCTTTGGCGTTCACTTTCAGACCTCCGTATGTTGCCTTTTGATAAAGGGTGTCTTGGCCTTCTTCAAAGAAGAAAGATTCGGCACCAAGAAATAAACGATCATTTACAATTTTATAGTTGATGACCAGTTCGTTATCGTTCAAAGGTTCTAATGCATCCTTAAGTCGGACAATACGGGCTACTCGGTTACTGTCGATATTTAATACGGCATATCCATGTGTAGCTACTTGTGTGTCACTGAGTAAGTCTGATGTAGCTTCTCTATAACGGAGATTCATGTAATCACCTTGCATCAGTGAACGAGGGTCGACAGGAGCCAGTTCAAACAATACGAGTTGACCGTCTCTCAGTGTTTGTTCTTTTTGGTAAATGGACCAGTTGAAGTATCCTAACAAAAGTAACAGGTTAATGATAATCAGTATTTGACTCTGTTTTTTCATGTTTCGTTCTTTTTTGAGTGAAATAATACCAAGCAATCATGAATGTGATTCCTGTGAGGAAAAGCGTGATTGACTTCACAAGAAGGCTTAGGTTCAAATCATAGTAGTATTTGGCAACGGCATAGATAAAGAGAAGAAGTGCGGCGGCGCATTCTGCTTTATAGCCATAATGAAAACATATCAGGATCAGTAAGAGACTCCCCGACAGATATGGTGCAAACATTGTCGGCAGGCAGATAAGGATACAGAGAATGCATATTCCGATCTGGCTTACCGGATGATCCACTTTCATGACCTGCATGATTCGTTGAACCATGATAAGAATTCCGAACCATATACAAACAGACAGTATGCAGGCCACAAGCCAACTATTTGTTTCTGATATCATGTAATTGATTGATAATCCTCCCAGTGAGACGATACCGGATACGAATAATCCGAAATGAAATGGCTGGTATTTGGAAAGGTAATTCTCTGTTCCTATACACTCAAACAACTTGTTTTCAAAGATGTTGGTAAATAGAAACACTCCAAGGATAGGGACTACGGCTATTTGCAAGGGATAAAACGAAGAAAAGACATGGGCAGCTTCTCCGAAAAAAGATATATTAAACAGAATGACTGAAAGAAAGGGGAGGATAAACCCTCTTGATAATAAGAATGTGAGAATACTGATTCCCATAAGTGTAATGAAGAGGAGATTAATGCTGGCATTTATACCGAACCCAATCAATACACATCCGGCTATGTATAAAGTGATGTTCATTGCATCCAGAAAAGACCGGACCACCTTGCGGCTGATTGTTAGCGTAGTGAGAATTAATATACTTCCGGCAATCAGGCAAGAAATATCGGAGCGAAGGATTCTGGCAAGTGCCAGAAATCCCAAAAAGAAAATAGCCGTCAGGATTCCCCCAATAACGGATACGACTTGAATAGTGAGATTATGCTTCTGTGCCATACCACTGCTTTTTTAGATGAAGAATGATGTAAATGAGCAAAGTTGTTCCGGTGATGACAATAACTCCTCCGTAGAAGAATATCTGAACATCCCTAAGATTGCTTTGTGATATGAATGTAGTCAATAGAATCATTAATGCGGCAAACGGAATGATAGCCAGATAGAACAGGCTTTTTACTTTCCATCCATACCAAAGTCCCGCAGAAAATAGAAGGACGGTGCTTATGAGGGGAACAGACAATATGGCGTTCTCTTCACAGATTGCCATCATTAACAGAAAACTGGTGTGTATAATAGTAGCCAGTGAAAGAAGGCTGACAAACCAACGATTGTTTCTGTTCAAATGACCTTTTACACTCATCCATTCTGTGATGATCGTTGCCAAGGCACATATCCAGGTTACTGCATTGGCCAACAAAGTCATTTCCCAAGAGTTGGCACTGGCTATCTGTATATTGTACAACCATATCGTAGTGCAGAGTAATCCGATGAACGTCAGCCACAACGGAGCGAAACGGATAGCAACCGCCCAAAGAATGGTGAAAAGAGTCCATCCCAGAAAAAGATCGTAAGCATCGGCTCCCGTTTGGTAGATTTGTCCGAAGACAGCGAAAAGCGTACCTATCAGGAAGGTAGCTCCGGTCAGGAAAATCTGTTTGACGAGCTTGTTCCAACGGGTGAATGTAGCGAGCAGGACAGAAGCTACTAATAACACCTCTACTATTCCTAACTTTGCAAATTTAGGTAATTCATCCCAGTTGTAGGCAAAAAAGAAGATAATGCCTGTCACTGTAAAACCAACACCCACTGCCAATAAAAAAACAGAAAGGAACTGATTCCATTGTTTTTTATCAGCGTACAGTGCTTGTCGGGATAAAGGCGAAGAGTCGGTCTTTTCCATGTGTTTTTACTTTTTGATGATTACAAACATAATAAAATAAAATGATTATCACCTCAAGATAGACGATAAAAAGGTATGTGCTCCCCATACACAAGTCATTCCCGTATCTACCGTAAACACAGCATCGTCCGCATTAAGTTTGTCTATTTTAGACATCACATATTCGGGATGAATCTTATTTGCGTTACCTTTTTTAGTAAAGACATATAAACAATTGCATTATCCTTTTGTTATCTCTATAAGCGAAATTTTAACCTAATATATTAAACCTCTTAATTACTCTAGAAAAATGAATAGAAATGAAATCGGTGTAAATGCCGGTAAGGTTTGGCAACTGCTTAGTAATAACGAAAAGTGGAGCTACGGGCTTCTGAAGAGAAAATCCGGGTTGAAAGATAAAGAGCTGGGTGCCGCTTTAGGGTGGCTGTCGAGAGAGAGTAAGATTGAGTTTGATCAGTGTGATGAAGAACTCTATGTATATCTCTGTGTGAATGTTTATATCGGCTAAAAGAATTTGGCACTTTAACGAAAACAACAGAATCTCCGGAGGGATGATAGCCCTGTCAGCCTTTCGAAGATTCTTGCCGTATGATGTATGAACGATTAAATTCATAAAACATGGCCTATATAGATTATTACAAAATTCTTGGAGTAGACAAAGGCGCTTCGCAGAATGATATAAAAAAGGCTTTTCGTAAGTTGGCCCGAAAGTATCATCCTGACTTGAATCCTAATGACCCGAGTGCAAAGGATAAGTTTCAGGAAATCAATGAAGCCAATGAAGTACTAAGTGATCCTGAGAAACGTAAAAAGTATGATGAGTATGGCGAACATTGGAAACATGCCGATGAATTCGAAGCGCAGAAACGTGCACAGCAGCAAGCCGGAGGCTATGGCGGTGCGGGAGGTTTCGGCGGATTCGGTGGTGCAGGTCAGGGTTTCTCCGACGGTAACGGAAGTTATTGGTATAGTTCCGATGGAGAGGGATTCTCCGGTGGCAATGCCAGTGGATTTTCCGATTTCTTCGAATCCATGTTCGGACATCGGGGAGGAAGAGGACAAGGCTCTGCGGGATTTCGCGGACAGGACTTTAATGCCGAACTTCATCTTTCCCTTCGTGATGCTGCTCAAACGCATAAGCAGATATTGACCGTCAATGGTAAACAAGTGCGTATCACCATCCCTGCCGGTGTAGCCGACGGACAGGTAATCAAACTGAAAGGTTACGGAGCCGAAGGTGTCAACGGAGGACCTGCGGGCGACTTGTACATTACGTTTGTGATAGCCGAAGACCCGGTGTTCAAACGCTTGGGCGACGACCTGTACGTAGATGTGGAAGTAGACCTTTACTCTGCTGTATTGGGAGGTGAGAAAGTGATCGACACGCTGGACGGTAAAGTGAAACTGAAGATAAAGCCGGAAACGCAGAACGGTACGAAAGTCCGCCTGAAAGGTAAAGGATTCCCGGTTTATAAGAAGGAAGGACAATTCGGTGACTTGATAGTGACCTATTCCGTCAAGATTCCTACGAACTTGACCGACAAACAGAAAGAGTTGTTCCGTCAATTACAGAGTATGAACTAAAATGAATGAGCACTATGCAGACCGAATTAATTATTGTCAGTGAATACTGTCACAAATGTCATATTGAGCCTTCATTCATCGACTTGTTGGAAGAGAGCGGTTTGATTAACGTACATACCGAAGGCGGCGAACATTATCTACTTTTGTCGGAAATCCCGAACGTGGAGCGTTACAGCAGAATGTACTACGACTTATCCATCAATATGGAAGGTATCGATGCCATTCATCATTTACTGGAAAAGATGGAAGATATGAGACGCGAAATGAGTTCGCTTCGCAAACAACTTATGCTGTACCGGGAACGGGAAATAGAAGATATGGACTGGTAAAAAAATAGAGCCTCTGTTTGATCCGAACAGAGACTCTATTTATAGTAAGGGGGTGTGTCAAAACTCCCTTTTTGAAGAAACTACCCCTGTCAAAGGTAGCTGTAGCAGGGGGCCAAAATCTTTATAATTGGGCATTATGACACACCCTCTTTTTCAGGACGTTTGCATGGTTGTCAACTTATCCAATATACGTACAAATCTCTTCCAGATAGCGTGCGTCAATGGTGTCGAAACTATCCAGTTCATCACTGTCAATATCCAGCACTCCAACAACTTCACCCTGTTGGAGGATCGGTACTACTATTTCTGATTTCGAGTCCGAACTACAAGCAATGTGTCCGGGAAACTGTTCTACGTCAGGAACAATCAGTGTTCGGGCCTCTTTCCAAGCTGTGCCGCAAACTCCTCTGCCGAGGCGGATGCGGGTGCAGGCAATGGGTCCCTGAAACGGACCAAGTACGAGTTCATTCTCTTTCACAAGGTAAAAACCTACCCAAAAGAAACCGAAAGTCTGTTTGAGCGCTGCTGCAACGTTGGCAAGGTTGGCTATGAGATCTGTTTCCGTACTTACCAGAGCGTATAGTTGCGGAAGTAACTCCCGGTATTTCTCTTCCTTATTTTCTGTACTGATTAATAAATTTTCTGCCATCTCTTTTCTATTTGATTTGGTTCAGGATGCTTGGGTCTTTTATCTTATCGTCTTCTGCAAAGAAGATAATCTTAGTCAATATCTCGGCTGTCTTCGGATCTTCATCTACAAAAGGCAGGAACAAGCGTCCGCGATTTTGCGAATGTACCGGAAGAACGGCAATCTGCGCGCCGCCTTCCTGATGGATCACGCCGCTGCCCAGATGGATATTGTACTTACCCAGTTTGCCTTCGATGTGAGCGAAACTTCCTTTTATCGTCACGTTCTTGAAATGGAACAACGGCATTGTCAGTTCCACTAGCACGCTGCGCATCTCAATGGTAGAGTGGCTGGTTTCCGGATCGACGCTTCCGGCATGGGCTACACTTACTGCCAAGTCTACGTCCCTCATCACTTCCGAGAAGATGACAGGAGGAATCTCCGAGATTTTCATCAGCTTGTAGTCCTTGCGGTTGTGGAAGCAGACATATTCTAACGTCGGAGCTTCGATGTCGGCAGGAGAGAACCAGTCTGCCATCGCATAGATGGTGGCGATGATGTTCTCTTTGTAATAGATCTTTTGGAGACCGTCTTCGTAGTCGGCTACCCAGCGACGGCCTTTCAGTACGGCAACCGTTTTCTGCGGTTGGATCTGATTGCCGGCATAACGGCGGGATTGAGTGGCTTCCGCTTCTTCCGGAGTCGGAATATAGAGTTCACGGAACACCTGTTTGAAAGGCTGGCGGATTGCTTTATCGAACAGGAATTTCTGATAAGCATGCCAGTCACCGCTTGCGTACAAGTCTGTGGGATGGGCGATGCGTAATTCGTCTTTCGGTTTTAACGGTAGGCAAACGGCATTCACAGTCACCAGCAATCCGTCGGTGTAGAAGCCCATCTGTTCGTTACAGATAAAGACAAGATGTCTCAACAATGGCCAGATGACAGGGTTCTGCATCAACTTGCGCAATTCGCTTTCTTCAAAACGGGTACAGTCTTCCATCGCCTGTTCCAACATCACGCGGGAGCGGGTATACTGGTCTTTCAGCTTTTTGTGTACCGCTTTCAGTTCTTCTATATACGGATGCTTTTTCAGTTTGGCAGGCATACTGTTGAGTTCTTTGCCGTCTTTGATTTGTTTAATCTCCGATTTGCCTTCCTCGTTGATTTGTACATACACTTCTACGCCTTCTATTTCTTTGGGAGACAGGTAGGGGAGAAGTTCTTTGATTAGTTCCGTTTCCATGCTCCAGGTCAGACGGGTAACGTCTCCGTAGCCGGAGTTGCGTGCCAGGTTTTGCAGGGCGATGTTTACTGCTTTCTTTTCGCTTTCCTGTCTTTGAGCACCGAATTCCTTACTCTCTTTCAGGAACTTTTGCAGGTATTGATAACGATCCAGCAATTCTTTTTCCGGTTTCCGTCCCAATGGGATGAGGCCGTAGCTCATCAATAAGTCTTTGTTGCGTTTGGCAACTATTTCTTTCTTTACATCTGTCGCTTTCACCGCGCCGTTGGTGGCATCGGCAAACTTGCGGGCACGGGTATGGCTATTGCTGCATGAGATATATTTGGCGGCATTGTAGACCACTTCGAAGCGTCGTTTGCCAATTGTCTTAAATGCATCCCTGAACCAGTCGATATCAAAAGCACCTTCCCGCAAGTCTTCCACGTCGATAGGAGTGTAGCGGGCGATGATTGCTTTTTTCTTGTCGTCACATGTTTCATTGGTATGGGCGTGGAAATAATAGGCGGCACTTGTCAGTCCTTTCCAGCCTATTGCCTTTTCGGTCAGTTCAATCCATTGCGGAGCGAACATGGCGGCTTCTACCAGTCGTTCGTCACTGATTTCGGCTTGCTTCGCCAGTTTCTTCAGATTTTCGCTGGTATCTGTCGGCAGGGGATGGCAAGCATGGAGCAAGCTGCTCAATACACCTCGTTTGGTGCTGCCCCAGTTGTAGCTGTCGCGTATGAACGTATCTTTGCCGAACGCTTGCAGAATGTGGATAAATGTGTCCGCTCCATAAATATAACTTAATTCCTCTGCAAGGCTGGTGACTTGTGTCTCGGAGTCTCCCCGTTTCAGTTCGATTTCAAGAATCCGGTCTACTATCTTCTGTGCAAGAGAACGGAAGAGAGAGAAATCGACGTTTTTGATGTCAGCGTATCTTTCTTTTTCCTTGCTGAAACGAACGTTGTCGTTCAATACCGTGGTGATTGCCTTGATCCGGGCGGGTGAGCTGATACGTCCCATCATTTCGCGGTATACTTCTTCTGTCGGGATGATTCCGAGCATCCATGCACGGGCGAAGTCCGTGGCATGAAGGTAAGAGTCTGTCTCTTCCAGTTCGGGTGTGTGCTCCATGTAGTTGGTGAGCTTGTAAAGTTGGTAGCGCACCGTGAAGTAGCGGATAAACAGATCATCACTCATGGGCTTTTGAGGCATTTCAAGCCAGAAGTTTACGAACTTGTTGTTGTGTATCGGATAAACGATCTCCTTTTCTCCATATTTCAGTTTGTCCCGAAGCCATGCATGCTTGTTGGTGTACTGGCGGAAAATGTTTTTGGTATTCAGCAAAGGCAACAGTTGGAGCAGCATATTGACAGCCAATCGTTGGTAGACTGCTTCGTCTTTATACTCGTATGACAATGCTTCGATAATATCACTCATCTGTTCGTAGTACGGCATCTTGCGGAGTTCCTTCTGCAATCCGCGGTAAGTGATGCCGGCATACATCCGGTTGATAAGCGGCTCGAAAGTGTTGCTTGATTTCTGGTCTGCCTTGATGTCTTCTTCATCCTCTTCATCGTAGTCGTCATCGTCTTTAGGAGCGCCTGTCGATGCAAGCATGAAACTCATCATCAGTAATTTGTCATAGCTTCCTATTTCTTCTTCGTAGAAGGCCTTCCACAGTTCCGGGAAACCGAGTCCGCTCAATCCTCCGTAGTTACTCCAGTTTATTAGGACACTGTTTCCTACTAGGCGTGCTTCTCCGTACCCATTCTTGAATTCTTCATTCTTATAGGTTTCGATGTATTTGCTTAATTTCTTAAATACGAGTTTAGCCCTTCCGAAGCAAATGAATTCGAATGCTTTTTTCACGTTGAATCCTTTATCTTGGGTAATTTCCGGTAGATTGACTTCAAGAGCCGGGTTGTACAGACCGAAGCCATTATCTTTGGTATAGTGCTGTGCGGTGTTCTTTTCTGTTCCGTCGCCGATCAGAGATTCTATCAACACTTTTTCTTTCGCGTTCGGTTTCTGAATTTCTTTGACGGTAGGGATCAGTTCCTGATAGGTATCTTGCAGAAATTCTACGTTGTGGATCGTCTTCATCATATCCAAACCGGCCAGGCGGCGTTCGGCAATTTTGTCCGTTAGTAAGCGGCGGATACTGCCGAACAGTTGTTCTTTCGGCTGTTTCATCAATAGATTGATAGCGTTGATACGCATCTCGCTATATTTGAAGCGCAGCAACTCTTCTACTTTCTGATTCTGTTTGGGTGACAAAGTCATCTCGGACAATACTTTGTAGGCTTCGTCACGAACGTCCTGCGAACGGTCGCCCAACGATTGAAGCACATATTCTTCCTGTAAATGGCTGGTCGGGGGATTTAATACGACGCCGATATAGCCTGCACGCATATAGGTATCCAAAGAGGGCAGACAGGTGCAAAGATCGTCTTTTAATGCAGAATCGTTGGTCATCCAGGTGATATACGCCATCTTGAGAACGATTTCCGAACGGGTGAGCTCTGCACTTTCCCATGGGAATACGTATGGAGAATAAATCTCTTTGGCAGAGATGGACTGATAGACGTTCTTTAGATAGTCATAATGACGGATCGCTTCTTCTTTGCTATCAAAATAATCATGGAGCGACGGGGCGTCCTTATGTCCTCCGTATCGGCTAAGATAGAGTCCAGACAGATATAGCGGCAGGATAGCCGCCACTACCGACGGTTCGTTATACCATTTTTCAAAAGCATCTTTACTGATACGGTGGTTCATGCCGGAGTATTGCGTACAGCGTAAAAAGTAAAGTAAGGTCTGCACCTGATATTTGGCACCGTTTTTAATTATTCCCGGAACAAGTGCCTGGATTTCTTCCGTATTATAGAATCCGATACTCCATAAAGCTAGATAAAGTTCGACCGTATCTTTGCTTTGAAGAGCTTTACGTGCTTCTTCCCGGTCGTTCAGAAAACGGCGGATCAGTTCCACATATTTGTTGGTGATACGCTCGCTGCTGTCTTGTTCTCCGATTCCCGTACAGACTGCAATGCCGCGTTTCACGGAGGCAAATCGTTGCAGGTCGTTGTCGCAAATAACCGAGAATAGATGGAGATAACTTTCGGGGCATCCTTCGTCCATCGTTTCCACGATAGCTTGACGGAGACCTTCCTGCAGTTTGGCTGCCAGCAGTAACTTCCCTTCCAGTTCCAGCAACGGGCGGTAACCGCTTACGGCGATAGCCTGGAGATGTCCGCGGTTGAGGCGGTTGGCATTATTCTCGCTGGTCAATACGTTGTCAAGGTATTCAATGACAGTCTGGTTGCTTTCTGCTATTTGGGCGGCCATCCAGTTTTGGCAGTTCATCGCATCCTTGTATGTCTCTATTTCTTCCGGAGTGTTTCCACCGTTCAGTATGGCTTGTTCGCTGAATCCGGTGGCACGTAGTTTTAGAAATTCCGTCAGCGCATCTATGATGTGGCTGAAATGCAGAAGGGGATTCACCGACCGCTGTGACCGGCGCGAATATCCATGAGTGTACGGACACCGTGCTTTGAGCTTCAGATAGGTGTGGAACAGGTTGGCATATTCGTCTCCCAATAGATAATGGAGCACTTTGTTCAACTTTCCGTCGAAAAGATTGGCAACATTCTTTATTTTCTCTTCCTGAATAATATGTATGATGCAAGGTTCTAGTTTATCGCTGTATGTGCCATACCGGGTATCCATGTTGAAGTATTGCATAAATACATCCAACAGAGTCATGATCTCTTTGTCTAAACTGGTTCTCTTTTTCGTTAACCTTTCCAGGTATGGAGCAATCCGTTTGTTTAATGCGTCATTATAAATAAGTCTCATGATTATTTTTTGTTTTAAGTGTGTTTATAAGAAAATGATTACCAAAGTCTTCCCGACAGCATGGCCAATCGGATGAAAGTGATGGTAGATTCTTCTTTGAGTCCGGTGGGAGAGGATAAGTCTCCGGCTTCCGCATCATCGATAAAGATACGGAAAATCCCGTCCTCGTATGATTGCAGGGCATTGGTGATTGCTTCGACTTCTGCGGCAGGTTTGCCGTTATAGTTTACTGCAAAACCAACTTTGCCGGAAGTTGCTTTATTTTCCACTTCTTCCTGTGTGAGGTATTTCAGTACTTCGCTTTGTTGCAAGCGTTCATTATATTCACAGACTTGCCAACTGACGATGGCTTCAATCAACCCCTGTACATCGACAGGCGGAATAGGAAAATCGATAGGAATCTTTTCGATACTGCACTTTCGCTTTCCTAACTGTTTGACTTGGACATATACTCTCATATTCTCTTTATTGGGTGATCTGAATACTTGATGTAATAGCATTCAGATCGGTTTCGGCTTCTTCATCATAGACAAGCATAACAATGGCAAAAATTCGCTTCTTGCTTTCTTGGAAATAGTGTAATACAATTTGTTGTATGTCTTCTCCCGGTTCATCAGGAGCTCCGATGTGCAGAGGGTTTGTAGTTTTTGTCATGGATAGCCCGTTGATGTTGATATTGCTCTGCTTATAGTCTTCCGATGGTTCTCCTTGTGCATTTCGCGGGAGAGTGAGCGATAACTTCTTGATATGTTCAAACTCTTTTTGTGTATCGTAGGTCAGAGCGGTAACCGTCAGTTGGTTGGCACCGTTGACGAGACTAAGCAACGGAGGTTCTGCGCTGGGAGTCAATCCTTTCGCTCCTGTTATTTTCCTCCAGTTGGTAGGATACTGGCAACTGAAATTTGTTTCTGCATCGTAATAAGAAAGCCATGTATCGTTATTGCCTATCGGAACGTATGGAGGATAGTGGCTGATAGAAGAACTGTTGGCAGTCTTCATGTCGGCTTGGTTACCATTTTCGTTTTCTTCTTCCAGTTCACCATTCAGATAGGCTTCTACAATACCGCTTTCCCATTCACCGCGTATGTCTTGATAAAGAGGGGGAACGTTCTTGCAAAGCATCAAGAAGCTGAATAGGAAAATGCAAAAGATACCAAGCTCCCCAAGGATTGAAACGGTGCGTTGCACATTGGCTTTTTCAAATTTATAGCTGCATACATAGATGATTCCCAGTAGGAAACCGCTTAATAATCCGCCGATATGTGCGGCGTTATCAATCCCGGCTTTCATGCCGTAAACCAGGTTGTAACCGACAAAAATAAGGATACTGGTCAATAATGCTTTCCGTTGTTCCTTTGCGATGCGATGGAAGAACAGGAAGGCGAGGAATATACCGTAAAGTCCGAAGATAGCTCCGGAGGCTCCGGCACTGATTGTCTCGCCGTGCATATAAAGACTGAATACTGCCGAACATAGTCCGGTCAGTAAATAAGACATGAACATCCGACGGCTTCCTATCAGTCCTTCCAGTAGAAGACCTACATACATGAAGGCATACATGTTCATCAGAAGATGAAAAGCACCGATGTGTATGAAGTTGCAGGTCACTGCACGCCACCAGTCGCCTGTAAGGGTCAGCGGTCCGAAGTCGGCTCCCCATTTCAGCAGTGATAAGGTGGAAGGAGACATGATTCCCACTCCGGATGCAATCATCACAATAAATATAAGGATGTTGAGGTCTATCAGGATAGGCGTTGCCACAAAACCTTTGCGGGGAATGAAGAACGACCAGAAAGAGTTCCTCTTTTTTTCTTCTTCCAGATAGGCTTTCTCTTCTTCTGTGAGCGGACGGTTACACTCTTCCTCGAAATCTTTTGCCTTTTGGGTTAGCTCTTCCGGGGTAAGGGATGTTTTTATTTCTTCCATCGTCTCGCGTAGCTTTTGTATATTTTTTCTGTTCTTTCCATAGTCTACAAATTGTACGGAAGAGGATTGGCTGCGCACAGCTACTTCTCCGTCGCTTCCCGGTTCTATGGTGAAGGTTATTTCCTCTCCATGAGAATACATATTGAACGGGACTTCGAATCGTGCTCCTTCCGGAGTCACTTCCTCGATATTCCACTCCAGCTTTTGCGAAGCTTCAAGAGCCAGTATAAGGATTTCTGTTTTTGATAAACCCGGTAAATGCAGTTTGTCGTTATATGAAGGTTTGAGTGCCATATTTCTATTCTTATATAGAGTCGTCGATTAGAAGTTACTTATCCCACTGACAAATGTATAGAATAATAATGAAAAATAATAGAATGTGACAAATAAAAAAGCATCCGCTTCCTAAGAAGGGATGCTTTTATGAGATTTGATAGCGTATTTATTACTTTTTGTAGAATGCCAAGTCTTCTTTATCGAAGTTCTTGATGAAGTTTGAGTGCTTTTCTACTTCTGCTTCTGCATAGTTCAAATATACATGTGCAGATTTGGAGAACAGTTCGGAAGCTTTGCTAGCATCTTGAATCAGCAGGTGACACATGATAATGTCAGCAGCCATTTCCACCAGTTTGCGAGCGGTGAAGTCAAGCAATTCCTGGTCTTGTACTTCTTTCACTGCATTGGTGCTTGCTTCGAATTTGTCAGCCATCTTTTTCAGACGAGACATCAGCGGTTCCATTTCCGGTGAGCAAGGAATGGCTTCAAACTCGCGGATAGTAGCGATGTAAGAACCATTGGTTACGTAACGGATAGCGGCTACTGTCTGCAACTGGGTAGTTCCTTCGTAGATGCTGGTGATACGTGCGTCGCGATAGATGCGTTGGCAAGCATATTCCATCATGAAACCTGAACCGCCGTGAATCTGAATACAGTCGTAAGCGTTTTGGTTCGCATATTCAGAGTTCATACCTTTAGCCAGCGGAGTAAAGCTGTCTGCTAATTTAGCATATTTCTTTTGTTCCTGGCGTTCTTCCGGAGTCAGTTTACGTTCGCGGGCGATGTCGTCCAATGCTTTGTAGATGTCTACGTAGCGAGAGGTTTGATACAGTAAAGCACGTCCGGCATCCAGTTTGCCTTTCATGATAGCCAGCATGTCATATACAGCCGGGAATTCGATAATTGCTTTTCCGAACTGCTTACGGTCTTTAGCGTATGCCAAACCTTCATTGTAAGCTGCCTGGCTCAATCCTACAGATTGTGCGGCAATACCCAGACGGGCACCGTTCATCAGAGCCATTACGTATTTAATCAAACCGAGCTTGCGGTCACCGCAAAGTTCAGCTTTTGCATTCTTATATACCAATTCGCAGGTAGGAGAACCGTGGATACCGAGTTTGTTTTCGATACGACGTACGTTCACGCCACCCTGACGCTTGTCATAGATGAACATAGACAAACCACGGCCGTCTCTCGTTCCTTCTTCCGAACGTGCCAGTACGAGGTGAATATCCGCGTCACCATTTGTGATGAAACGTTTCACACCGTTCAGCAACCAGCATCCGTCTTTTTCGCTGTAAGTAGCTTTCAGCATAACAGATTGAAGGTCGGAACCAGCATCCGGTTCTGTCAAGTCCATTGACATGGTTTCACCTTGGCAGATACGTGGGATAAAGCGGCTGTGTTGGTCGGAGTTACCAAACTCATAAAGAGTTTCGATACAGTCTTGCAATGACCAGATGTTTCCGAAACCTGCGTCGGCAGCAGCCACGATTTCTGCACACATGGTGTACGGAGTGATCGGGAAGTTCAGACCGCCGAACTTACGTGGCATGGTCATACCGTTCAAGCCGGCTTTTACCATTGCGTCCAAGTTCTGTTTGGTTCCTGATGCATATTCTACGCGACCATTGGCACAGTGAGGACCTTCTTCGTCTACACCTTCTGCGTTAGGGGCAATGATTTCTCCTGTGATTTCTCCGGTAATCTCCAACACTTTGTCATAAGAGTCTACAGCATCTTCGAAGTCCAGCGGAGCATAATCGAATTCATCTTTATCTCTGTAATTGCGTTCTTTGAGTTCGCAAATACGTTTCATCATCGGATTGTTCAAGTGAAACTTGAGTTCCGGTATGTCTGTATAATAATTAGCCATCTTTCCTTACTTGCTATTTTGTTTATAATACTTAATCATCTTCGGCACAACTTCTTCGATAGTTCCGTTGATTACGTAATCGGCAATTGTGTTGATCGGAGCATCCGGGTCGTTGTTGATGGAGATGATGATACCACTTTCCTGCATACCGGCGATATGCTGAATCTGTCCGGAAATACCGCAAGCGATGTAGAGTTTCGGACGAACCGTAACACCTGTCTGACCGATCTGGCGGTCGTGATCTGCGAAACCTGCGTCAACAGCAGCACGGCTGGCGCCTACTTCTGCGTGAAGTTCTTTAGCGAGGTCGAACAACAGGTCGAAGTTTTCTTTCGAACCTACACCGTAACCACCGGCTACGATGATCGGAGAACCTTTCAGGTTGTTCTTTGCCTTTTCTACGTGGCGTTCGATTACTTTCACTACATAGTCCGTATCGGCTACGTATTTTTTCACATCGTGACGGATCACTTCTCCTTGATAAGTAGGAGAGAGGATTTCTTTCTTCATCACACCTTCGCGAACGGTTGCCATCTGCGGGCGGTGTTCCGGGTTCACAATCGTAGCAACGATGTTACCGCCGAAAGCCGGACGGATCTGATACAACAGGTTCTTGTAAGTCTTGCCTTCTTTCTTGTCTTCGTGGTCACCGATTTCAAGTGAAGTACAGTCGGCAGTCAATCCGCTGGTCAAAGCAGAAGAAACGCGCGGACCGAGGTCACGACCGATCACAGTGGCACCCATCAGACAGATTTGCGGCTGTTCCTCTTTGAAAAGGTTCACCAGGATAGCTGTGTGAGGAAGTGAAGTATAAGGGTAAAGTCCTTCGCCGTCGAACACGTGAAGTTTGTCTACTCCGTAAGGAAGGATTTGTTTTTCAATATCTTTGAGGCCGGTTCCGGCAACCACTGCTTCGAGCTGACAGTTCAACTGGTTGGCTAACGAACGACCTTTGGTCAGAAGTTCGAGGCTGACGTCTAAAACGTTACCTTCTTCTATTTCGCAATATACAAATAAGTTATTCATGATTATCCGATGGTGTGGTTAGCTAATAGTTCAACAATCAGGTCTTCCACGTCACGGTCGCTGCCGCTGATGGTTTTGCTCTCTTTAGCCTGGAACACGATGTTCTGGATGGCTTTCACTTTTGTCGGCGAACCGGACAGACCGCATTGTGCGAGGTCACCGTTTACGTCGGCTACGCTCCATTCTGTCAGATTCAGATAATCGCGCTTGTCGTACAGGTCGGTATAGTCAAGATTGCCTTGCTGTTTTTCAGTCACAGTTTTGGCATGTTTGTATTTCTGAACCAATTTAGCGTTACGCGGACGGCAAGGAGCTGCAGAACCGTTGACAGTAATCACAATAGGCAGCGGACCTTCTACTGTTTCAACACCACCGTCGATGTGACGTTTCACCTTAATCTTACCATCGCCCACTTCCAGAATTTCTTCTGCGTATGTGATTTGCGTCAATCCCAGCTTTTCTGCTACCTGCGGACCTACCTGTGCCGTGTCACCGTCGATTGCCTGACGGCCACCGATAATAATGTCATACTCACCGATTTTGCGGATGGCAGTGGCAAGTGCGTAAGACGTAGCCAGTGTGTCTGCACCAGCGAAAGCACGGTCGGTTAATAAGTAACCGTTATCTGCACCACGGAAAAGTCCTTCACGAATAATGTCGGCTGCCCGTCCCGGTCCCATTGTCAGAACGGTTACGGTAGAGCCTGGATGAGCATCTTTCAATCGGAGAGCTTGCTCGAGAGCATTCAGGTCTTCGGGGTTGAAGATGGCGGGGAGTGCCGCACGGTTAATCGTTCCGTCGGCTTTCATGGCATCTTTCCCAACGTTGCGTGTGTCGGGAACTTGTTTTGCCAATACAACAATTTTCAAACTCATGCTATTAATTTTAGTATTAGTATTTCTACAAGTTAGTAGCCAGTAGTCAAGTAGTAATCTCTTGCTATTCAAACTATCCGGTTAACTATCAGCGTGCAAATTTACTCAAACACTTGGTTCTGACAAGAAATCCGAGTAAAAAATGCACAGGTTTAAGAATTTTGAGCAAAATAGGAGGGTTTTTATAGATTTAATTCAGGGTTGACAAGGCGTTTATGAGGAAGGGTGTCCGAAAAGGATCCCTTGATGAATTCCGGATTATTTGATAAGTTCATAATAATGTGCGTTCATGAAATTATCATTCTTGAAAATAGCCTTTTGCATAATTCCTACTTTCGTGAATCCCACTTTCTCTAATACCCGCATGGATGGGGAGTTATGCTCAAATACGACTGCGAATACACGTATTTTATCAGTGTGTTCGAAGTAATAGTTGATAGCTTTTTTCAGGGCGTCAGTAACGATTCCCTGGTTCCAGAAAGGTTCTCCAATCCAGTAGCCCACTTCTGCACTAAAACGTTCTACATCCGTAGCGGGTATAAAACCGATATTTCCGACTGCTTCTCCGTTTACCTCAATGCAGAAATCATGAATGTTTTCTTTTGCTTGTACCATAGCGAGAAAAACGTTAGCATCCTCCTGGCTATAAGGATAGGGGAGACCGTCACGACAGTTATTCCAAATATTCTTGTTATTGAGATATTGGGCTAATGATGCTGCATCTTCGGTTTGCCAAGTACGGAGAGTATAGTTTTTCTTCTGCACGATAATTTCTGTTTGCTGTACCATATTATCTATTATTTTATGTTACTAATTAGATTTTCTCCATAGCCTGATAAGACTATCTTGATTGCCTATTATCTTTTCGTATGACTATAGTTATTCGTAAGGATAACTATAGTCTCCCTTTCGTATAACTATAGTCATACGCAAGAGAAACTATAGTTATACGAAATAAGATTGCCTAACGAACTATATCCTGCTAGGCAAACGGCGAAATAAAAATGCCTATAGGAATCATTTACTGTAATAAAGCAAATGTTTTAGTTCATAATTGCACCTTATTCTGATTTTATGGAGAGAGTCTCTATTTTTTGCCATTCTACCTGTTTGGCTTCGGGAATGGGCAAGATAGCTTCCGGTGCTTTGACCGAATTACAGGCACTTAATAGAAGGAGGCCTGCTCCGAAAATAAGAAAGTGTTTTTCATGGGGGGAATTTATTAGTTAATAATTGAGTGTAAGAATCATCTACAACGTAATTCCGAATACAAAATAAAGCTGCTCTTCATAGGGGTTGGCTATTAGCTTTCCGAATATGGGCAGCGAGAAGTTGGACGTTATTTTGATTTCTTTCGTTGCAGATAATCCGATATTGACTACATTGAACTTGTCGGAGTACATACTTTCCCAAGGGGTAAAACCTGCTTCGATGCTCATGTTTACATCCTTCACGCTGAACGGATAACTCAATTCGCAATAGCTGGACCAGGCACGTTTTCCGTTTTCACGGTAGTCGTTTCCGGCAAAGGTGGTGTACCAGCTGACTGATAATGGAAATTTCTCGCTAAGCATATATCCGGCTCCTACTTCAAAAGTATGTCCCGTGGAATGTGAACTATAATTGAAGTATTTGAAAGGTTCTTCTTCTGTTTGGGTAAAATAGTTGTTGGCGTAAAGAGTCAGATTTTTGTATTCGTATTCCAGTGATAAGTCTATTTCATTATTCTTTTCGCGAAATTCGGTAGACCCCCATGCATAGACGGTCAGACCTTTCCAGTTGAGGCCGAGCGAGGGTTGCACACTTGCATTGCCGCTGTCCATACCACGCCAGATGTAGCTACTTACAAAATCTGCGGTTACAAAAACTTCTTGTGCTTGTACAAAGGCTGTACATAATAAAATAGCAATAAGTATGATTTGTTTTTTCATTTTATCAATTGTTTCTTCTCATTTTCGTGGGGCAAAGATACGTAATTAAAAGCCTCAGAAGCTATTCGTAGCTAATGAGGCTTTTTATTTATAAAAGAACGGATACTGGTTTATTTGATTCCCAGTTTTTTAGCAATCTCTTTAGGCAGTGCGTCTTTGTGTACAAGAATATTCATAGTCTTGTAAGCAACGAATGCTTTGGAAGCATACCAGATACCATTGTATTTGCCCGATTTACCCCAGGAATTCTTCACCATGAAGTATTCTTTTCCGTTTTGGTCTTTAGCGATACCGTAGATTATCATTCCGTGATCGTCTGTAGTTTCCCAATTGTCGAAAGCAACTTGGCGCATTTCTTGAGTGACGTCGATTTCCGGAGATGGTTTCGTTGTCATCATTTGACGTTTGTTAGCAGCAGTCAGACCGGTCCAGCGAGCCATATCCGAACCGGAAAGTTCAGATTCTTTGTTTACATCCGGCATAACGGCGATACCGTCACGTGTGAATCCCTGTTCGCTGACATCGCTACCCCATGCAAAGGTATAACCTTTCTTTACAGCATTGTCCATTACAGCCATCAGTTCCTCGATAGGCAGGTTGTAGGACAAACCATTGCGCCAGTTATCCTGAATCTCGATTGCGAATTGAGAATAGAATGGATGGTGCGTGTAAGAAGTCAGTGATACATAGTCGTCACAGTTCAATCCCAGTGATTCGGAAAAAGTCTTCGGAGTATACTCTTTCCCTTTGTATGTGAATTTCTCCGGACATGCTCCCAGATAAGTATCATAAATAGCGCTTAGTCCGTTTTTCCATACCGGAGTCAGTTTGCTCAACTTACCTTTTGCAATAGCATTGATGTAACCGAAAGCAACAGCATCCAGTTCGTTATGCACCGGCAACGTGTCACCGTACATGATACCCGGCATCACTTCTTGCGGAACAATACCATAATTCTTGATGCAGTATATTACATCATAAAAACTTCCGCCCGGGGAGAAAGAACTGTCACCATGATAACGTACGTAGTTTGCTCCGCGATCCTGCATCGTTTTGTGTACGACAAACATTTCGGCCAGGTCATACTCGCCTTTACCTAAGCGAAGCAATTCTGATTCAATGAATCCGAGAGTTGAGAAACTCCAGCAAGTGCTCGAACGATTTTGATTCTTGATAGAAGTAATCGGGTTTTCTTTCACTGTCGTGAAAACAAAACCTTCTTCAGGTTTTGCATCTTGTGCCATGATGTTTAGGCTGAACAAGCCTAAGGCAGCAATAAGGATTGTCTTTTTCATTCCTATGAAATTAATATTAAATTGTTTTGGCTACAAATATAGGAAAGTTTCACCACAGATTACACAGATTTACACAGATTAATTTACCACAGAGGACGCAAAGGACACAGAGACTTTATCTTTTCAAGCGTACTTACAATTCGATAGACAGTTTCGTCTGATCTCAATTTTCTAGTATCTTCCTCTGTGTCCTCTGCGTCCTCTGTGGTGAATGTTATTTGTAATTTGGGTCATTATGGCGCTAGTTACGAACTTTATGACTACTCCTTTGTTTCATTTGGTGGAACATATTTTCGTACGTCGGGAAGAAAAATTATCTTTGAAGCAAAATTGATATTTTGTTTCGGGCGTCCGGAATCCGGGCGTGTGTTGCTTTTCATTCCGAGGATGAGGCTGTGATGCGTGAATTGTCATCTTTGCTGGTAATCCGCCGGAATAAGAATACGGGAGATAAAAATGAAGAACTTGAAAATTGATGAATCTACGGGATTAGTGTTGGAAGGCGGGGGAATGCGCGGAGTATTCACCTGCGGCGTACTTGATTATTTTATGGATCATGATATCCGGTTTCCCTATACGATAGGAGTATCTGCCGGTGCGTGCAACGGGTTGTCGTATGCATCACGGCAACGGGGACGTGCCAGGTACAGCAACATTGACTTGTTAGAGAAGTATAATTATATCGGTCTGAAATATCTGCTCAAAAAGCGTAATATACTGGACTTTGATCTATTATTCAATGAATTCCCCGAACATATTCTTCCTTACGATTATGAAACATATTTTGCTTCACCGGAACGTTTTGTGATGGTGACTACGAATTGCATCACAGGAGAAGCCAACTATTTCGAAGAGAAAAAAGACAGTCGCAGGGTGATTGATATTGTCCGCGCATCCAGCAGCCTCCCTTTTGTATGTCCTATTACTTATGTAGACGGGGTTCCCATGCTCGACGGAGGAATTGTAGATTCCATTCCTTTGCAAAGAGCCATTAAGGATGGTTGCACGAGAAATGTTGTGGTACTCACCCGTAACCGGGGGTATCGGAAAAATTCGAAAGACATTCGTATTCCTTCGTTTGTATATCGGAAATATCCGAAGTTGCGCGAAGCATTAAGTAGGCGGTGTGCTGTTTATAATGAGCAGTTGGAAATGGTAGAGCGCATGGAGGATGAAGGACAGATTATCGTTATTCGCCCGTTAAAACCTGTAGCCGTAAACCGCATCGAGAAAGATGTGCAAAAGCTGACAGAGTTTTATCAGGAAGGGTACGAATGTGCGAGAGCCTTATTCTCATTTTGAATGGGTATATTGTTCGGCAGCCTTTTTTAGTTTCTTGCCCATCAATTCTACCAGAGTCTTCGGATAAAGAACTTGTATTCCCTCGGCATATCCGAAGAATACTCGTTCTAACTCATGGTTGATGACGACTTTAATTTCCAGTATGACACTTCCGTCAGCCAATCTTTCCACCACTTGCTGGCTGCGGTGTATAGGCTTGGTTATGATGTAAGGTGCTTCGGCAGCCGCTACCTTGAAACCGACTTTCTCCGCTACACTTCCGGAGTTTTTAGTGACTCCTACCAGATCATCGAAGAACGTGTTCGGATCGAAGAACGTATTTTTTATGTAATGTTGTTGTGGCAGAACCTCCAATGATTGTATTCTGTCCAAAGCTAAATTTTGCAAGATCCGTCCGTTTCCTCTGACACCATAAACGAACCACCGGTTACGATACTCTTTTAATAGATAAGGATAAAAAATAAAGCTGTTGGCCGAACGTGCCTTGAACGAACGATATTTGAGCTGTATCGGATGCTCGTTTACAATCGCGTGATAGATCGTATCCAGATAATCCAGTCCTTTCAATGATTCATTCTTTTCAAAGTCAATGACAGGAGTGGTTTTCATCCGGGCAGAAGCAACGTGATCTTCCAGGCGGTTGATAATATCGCTCATTTCCGTAAAATAGGAGAAGCCTTTAAACTGCCTCAACACTTCTACTGCTTCCGACATCGTTTTCAGGTCTTGTTCGTTCAGCGGAGTTTGTGTAATGCTGTATTCCGGATCCTCGTATTTATAGTATTTATTTTCGTACACCACAATCGGAGCGTTATAACCCAGCTTCTCGCTGCGCATCATCTGTATATCCATCTGTACCGTACGTTTGCTTATGCCTTTATCGATGCCTTCGTATTCATAAAGAGCATCCGAGCAAGCATCTACCAAATCTTCCAACGTCCAGCGTCGATAAGGATTACGCAGACAGTTATCAATTGTTTTATAACGGATTAAGGCATTTCTATTTGCTGGCATAAGTAGAAGAATAAAGATTGGCTTCAAAAGTAGAAAAATAAATTCAGGAAAACAAAGAGGTTACAGGTCTTTATTCTTGGATGATAAAAGAAAATTCTTAGGATTTGTATCAAATTTGATACCCTTTGAAACAAAGTTTATAGACGAAGGCGAAGATACCCCCTATCTTTGCCTTCGTCTTTTAGATTAAAAGCTTGTATAAACTAGGAATACTTTGTTGCCATGAAAACAAACCCTTGGATGAAACTATGTAAAGGTGCAATACTTGCGTTAGCAGTCTCTTACGGACTGACTTATTGCCACACGACTAAAAGCAAGTTGACCTTGGAGCAGAAAAGCGATAGCCTGACTGTCATCCACATCACCAATCCGACTAATTATATATTGCTTCCTATAGAAGAGGAAGCAGCGGAAAGTCAGGTTCTCCTCAATACAGGAGAAGCTGCCGATACTGATATGGATATTCGTTTGGCACAGACTAAAGTGGACTATTTCGTTCCATTTGCCTTGCCTGCCGGAGTGAAGACTGCCACCGTGCGTATTCGTAATAAATCAAAGGAGGCACTTTGCTGGAAAGAAATCAAGTTATCTGATACATTTGATACTACCAATACAGAACAGTTCCGTCCTGTTTATCATCATACTCCTCTCTATGGCTGGATGAATGATGCCAACGGATTGGTGTATAAAGATGGAGAATATCATTTGTATTTTCAATATAATCCTTACGGCTCTAAATGGGGAAATATGCATTGGGGACATTCTGTCAGTAAGGACCTTGTACATTGGGAACATCTGGAACCAGCTATCGCCCGTGACACATTGGGACATATCTTTTCCGGCAGCTCTATTGTCGATCAGGAAAATGTAGCCGGTTACGGAGCAGGGAGTATCCTGGCTTTTTATACTTCTGCCAGTGATAAAAACGGGCAGATCCAATGTCTTGCTTTTAGCAAGGATAATGGACGGACATTTACTAAATATGAGAAGAACCCCATCTTGTGCCCTGCTGATGGTTTGAGAGATTTCCGCGACCCAAAAGTGTTCCGGTATGAACCGGAAGATAAATGGGTGATGATTGTCTCCGCCGATAAAGAAATGCGTTTCTATGACTCTAAGAATCTGAAGGACTGGAACTATATGAGTAGTTTCGGAGAAGGATACGGGGTACAGCCTTGTCAATTTGAATGTCCGGACATGGTGGAACTTCCGGTGGATGGTGATCTGAACCGTAAGAAATGGGCATTGATAGTGAACGTCAATCCAGGATGTTATTTCGGAGGAAGTGCCACTCAATACTTTACAGGAGACTTTGATGGAAAGAAATTCAGTTGTGACAGTCAGCCAAATGTCACGAAATGGTTGGATTGGGGCAAAGATCACTATGCTACCGTTTGTTTCTCAAACACTGGAGAACGAACGATTGCTGTTCCTTGGATGAGTAACTGGCAATATTGTAATATTGTTCCGACAAAGCAATTCCGTAGTGCTAACGCTTTGCCGCGTGAGTTAAGTCTTTATACACAAGACGGTGAAATTTATCTTTCAGCAGCTCCGGTACTGGAGATAAAAACTCTGCGAAAAGAAAAGAAAGAGATTCCGGCATTTACGGTTGCCAATGATTATCATATTGATTCTTTATTGGCTGATAATGATGGTGCTTATGAACTGGCATTGGAAATTACCGCCGGGGAAGCGGAGATTATGGGATTCAGCCTCTTTAATGATAAAGGTGAAAAGGTGGATATCTACTTCAATCTTCCGGAAAAGAGATTGGTTATGGACCGGACGAAAAGTGGTATCGTGGATTTCGGAAAGAAGAGTGTGCCTCATGAAATAGAGGTTTACGACCGCAGAAAGACGACTTCCATCAATTATATAGATGATTTCGCATTAGCTACCTGGGCACCGATAAAGAAAGAGAATAAATATACGTTGGATGTCTTTGTTGATAAATGTTCTGTAGAAATATTCCTGAATGGAGGAAAGGTAGCAATGACTAATCTTATTTTTCCATCGGAACCATACAACCGTATGTGTTTTTATAGCAAAGGAGGTTCATTTCAAGTAGATTCATTCAAGGCGTATCGGTTGGGTTTATAATAGAAATAGAAGTTACACAATAGATGTTTGCATAGATTCAGTGAAAGCAACAAGTATTGATTGCTTTTTAAGGATTCATAGGTTAGATTTATAAGTTAGGTTTTGTAGATTAGAATTAGGTGTTTGGTAGCTGTCAGATGTGAAATCCGGCAGCTACTTTTATTCATCAATTATTCATCAATTTCAATTGTATATCCTCCTTGGAATATCTCTTCCGGTTGTAAGTGCTGCATCCAGTCCTTATCTTTATATTCACCAGTATAATGTGTGCGGTCGCAACGTCCGTACCAAGGTTCGATGCAGACGAAAGGAGCATTCTTTGCAGGTGGAGACCAAAGACCGACTACCGGAGCGTTAAAATGTAAACTAAGATAAGCCTGTTTCTCTTTATTATATAAGGTAACTTTACGGACCTGTTTATTCTCCAGTATCAAAGCATCTTTATCAAACGTATGCGTGTCCAGTGGTAATAATCCGTCTGTCAACTCTAAAGAATATTCTGTAGAAGGATCAGCGCATCCCTTTTCTGAAATGAGAATATATTTCAAACCGTTTTCCTTGTCAAATCCGAAGAACCCTCTTTCAGAATTGCTTGCATCGAACTCCGGCCAATAGAAAGCTGGATGTGCCCCAATCTGAAAGTACATTTCCTTGTTGCCGGTATTCTTTACTTTCCACATAACTTCAATTTGCTTTCCCTGAATGCGATAGCCTATTTCCAGACAGAATGGAAAAGGGTATTTCTGCAAAGTCTCTTCATTGCTGACAAGACGGTAACGCACTTCATCCTCTTTTTCAGTAACAAGTGTGAACTCCATATCACGGGCAAAACCATGTTGAGTAAGCGTATAAGGAATCCCTTCATTCCGATACTCATTTTCCCATACGCTCCCTACAATCGGGAATAGGACAGGAGAGTGTCGCTTCCAAAAAGCAGGATCGGCTTGCCACAGATATTCTTTTCCATTGGCGACGATGCTGCAGAGTTCAGCTCCGTGAGGAGATACTTGAATCGTGAGTTGTTTGTTGGAGATTGTTTTCATATCGTTTATTTATTGGATTATTTTAGAGTTAATCTTTAAGTTCATCTTGCCATCAACTGCCTGCATTTTCAACTGGTGACAATTTGTCACCGTTTCATTTCCCTCTTCTTTAAGTCTCTGTTTCAGCTTATTCCAATATTTACGTCCATCGGTACTTTCAGTTAAAATGCTAACCACATCTACTATCGAAAAATACCACTTCTCTTGTTCATCATCCCATACCGTACGTACTTTTTTTTCCTCAAAGAGCTTTAATGCTTGTTGTTTAGTCATGAATTCTGTTTTTAGAATCTTTAATTGGTTGTTATCTTAATGAAGAGTCTTCTCTATTTTGGGGCTCATATCACTACACAAAGATACCACTTTCAATCTACATAAGAGAATATGAACCTCATTTTTCTCATAGCAAGAAGAAAACATGTATAAAACCCTATAAAATAGCGTTCTATGCAACAAATGTTATAGCCTTTGAAACATTTTTTTTAGTCGTTTGATATAAATCAACCGTAATTTGCATCATCGAAAAGAGAAAATTCGTACTTTTAAATTAATAACATTAAACTAATGCCTAGTGTCATGAAGAACAAAAAACTTCTTTGCAGCGTTTGTTTCCTGTTTGCTTTCATGTCGGCCCTATGGGGGCAAAACATAACGGTGAAGGGAAACGTAATTTCTAAAACCGACGGCGAACCAATTATCGGTGCCTCTGTCATTGAAACAACTGTTACTACCAACGGAACTATTACCGACTTCGATGGTAACTTTACATTAACAGTAAAGAAAGGTTCGGAACTAACTATCTCGTATATCGGTTTTAAAACGATTAAAGTAGGAGCGAAAGCTTTATTAAATGTCACTTTAGAGGAAGACTCTGAAATGTTGGATGAAGTAGTAGTTACCGGTTATTCAACTCAAAAGAAAGCCGACCTGACGGGCTCGGTAGCTGTTGTTTCTACTAAAACCTTGAAAACGGCTACGGATGCCGACCCTATGAAAAGTTTGCAGGGCAAAGTGCCGGGCATGACAATTACCGCTAACGGTTCACCCAGTGGCACGGGTACAGTCCGCATTCGTGGTATCGGTTCTTTCAACTCATCGCAAGATCCGTTGTATGTAGTAGATGGTGTACCTACCACTCGCGCTTTGAACTCTCTTAACACAAATGATATCGAAAGTATGCAGGTATTGAAGGATGCCGCCTCTGCTTCTATCTATGGTTCGCGTGCATCCAACGGTGTTATCATCATTACTACAAAGAAAGGCAAGAAGGCCGATAAGGTGAAGGTGGATTTCTCTGCCAATTTGACCGCACAATTCTATACGCCTCAGTCTTTGATGAAACTCTCTAACACATCGGACTATGCCACAGCTATGGCTCAGGCCGCTTTGAATGATGGAATGGACCCTGTAGCCTATGCCGGCAACTACGGATTGAACTTGAATGCTGCCACAGGTACTCCTATCACAGTATGGAATCCGACAACTGGAAGTTATGTAGATTATACGGTAAACGGTTTGTATGATGGATACATCAATAAGGATAAAACGATGAGATTTTCTGATACCGATTGGTTGGACGAGATCTCCCGCACAGGATTTTCACAGAATTATGACCTGTCTCTCTCTCATGCCAATGACAAACATTCTACCATGTTCTCGCTGGGATACAAGAAGAACAGTGGTATATTGAAATACACTGATTTCGAAAACATCTCTGCTCGTATGAACTCTTCATACAATGTAAATAAGTATATCACTGTCGGTGAAAACTTCACAGTGACATATACCAGCCAAGTTGATTGTGCTCCGATGGAAAATGCATTGAAGATGGCTTCTACTGTGCCGGTATATGAAGAAGACGGAGTGACCTTTGCCGGTCCCGTAGGTGGAATGAGCGACCGTCAGAATCCGTTGCGTGAGTTGTATGACAATCGTGATAACCATTTGGATTATTGGCGTCTGTTTGGTAACGGTTATGTGGAACTAAAACCTGTGAAAGGCTTGGTAATCCGTTCTAACTTCGGTATCGACCATTATTCTTCTTTCATTAATGCCATGACGAAAACGTTCCATTCTGACATTGTCAATAATGACATTGCTAAGACTACGCTCTCTCATAATAATGAAACAAACTGGACATGGTCTAACACGGCTAACTATAACTTCCGATTGGCAGACAAACATGACTTCACTGTGTTGCTAGGTACAGAAATGTCAAAGCAATCCGTTATTGACTTTTCAGCATATTCAGAAGAATATACGTTGGAAGATAAAGATTATATGTGGCCGAATGCAGCAACGGGTACGATGAGAAACTCCGGAGCAAAGGTAGGATATCGATTGGCTTCATTCTTCGGTAAAGTAGATTATAACTTTGATGATTTTATTCTTGCCTCCTTTACCATTCGCCGAGACGGTTCTTCCCGCTTTGGTAAAGATAATCGTTGGGGTACTTTCCCGGCCGCTACTTTAGGAGTGCGTTTATCAAAGTTGTTGCAGAAAGACTGGATGGATGATTGGAAAATCCGTGCTTCTTGGGGACAGACTGGTAATCAGGCTATCGACAATAATGCACAGTTTGGTTTGTACGTAGCCGATTATGGATTAGATCGCGTTACATCTACCGCATATGATTTGTTTTTGCAATATTCGGGAACCTTCCCATCAGGATACCGTGCCACTCAACTTGCCAATCCTAATTTGAAGTGGGAATCGGCCGAACAATTCAATATCGGTACAGATTTTACTCTTTTCAAAGGCAGCCTGTATGGTTCAATAGACGGCTATGTAAAAGATGTAGACGATATGTTGATCAATCCCGCCTATCTGGGTGCCTTAGGTGAAGGAGGTGCATCATGGGCCAATGGACCTTCATTGCGCAATTGGGGTATGGAGTTTGCTTTAGGATATCGCAAGACTTTGGCTTCCGGGCTGGGACTTGACATTAGTGGTAACTTAGACTTCTTCCGCAATAAGGTAACTTATCTTCCGGAAACATCTACAGGATCTTACGCACATACTACAACACAAAACCTAGTAGAGTCAGGTAAACCTTACGGTTCTATCGTAGGATATGTAGTAGAAGGAATTTTCCAGAATCAAGCAGAGGTTGATGCTTCCGGTCAGCCGAATGCACGTGTAGGCGGACTGAAGTATGCAGACTTAGACGGCAAGGCTGGTATTACAGCCGACGATCAAGATTGGATTTACAATCCGGTTCCCGCATTCTCTTATGGCATTAATATCGCTCTGAATTATAAAGGATTTGATTTCAGTATGTTCTGGCAAGGAGTATATGATAAGGATGTGTATAACAATCAGAAGTTCCAGACTGACTTTTGGAGTATCACCGATGCCGGCTCAAACAAAGGAAATCGTTTGTTGGGTGCATGGACTACAGCTAATACAAATTCCACCATCCCCGCTTTAACTACCAATAATACTGCCGATGAAGGCCGTGCTTCCTCTTATTTTGTTGAGAACGGCTCTTATTTGAAACTGCGTAATCTACAACTGGGATATAACCTGCCTATGTCCTTCCTCTCTAAATTCAAAATGGGTAGTGCGCGTATTTATTTGTCAGGACAAAACTTGTTGACTATCAAGAGTAAGAGCCTGACTTGCTCGGACCCTGAGAACTCCGATTGGAACTATCCGTTGGCTACTTCTGTATCATTCGGCTTACAACTAGGTTTTTAATTTTCAAAAAGAAATAATAATGAAAAAGATATATAAATTGATGGTAGCCTGTCTGATGGGCTTAAGCTTAACAAACTGCAACGACTTTCTGGATTACAACCCGACGGCAGTGATAGACGAAGACAAAGCTTTCTCCGAACCGGAGAAGATGGTAAATGCCGCTTATGCAATGTTAGGCGATTGTTGGTTCTCATATCCGTTCAACTTGTTTCCTTATGGAGATATTACTTCAGATGACTGCTTGAAAGGCGGTTCAGGAACAACCGATACAGGATATCACCCTTTTGAAATATGGTCTACACTGACCGCTACCACTCCGGGTGAAATGGATGAACTGTGGTATCGACTCTATTGTGCCGTGTCTCGTTGCAACCGCGCACTGGTGTCTTTGGAGAGAAATGGAGTTGCCAAACTAGGATCGGATATCAGCGAACAACGCATAGCAGAAGTTAAATTTCTTCGTGCACATTTCTATTATAAGCTGTTGATTGTATTTCGTCAGGTGCCGTGGATTGACGAGGTAGCCTATTCAAACAATAGTATCGAGCAAATCCCTAATGACGAGTTTTCTTATGAAGGTTTGTTTGGTAAAGTGATTGCCGATTTTGAAACAGCTTATAACGTGTTGCCCGAAAAACAATCGGATGGAGGGCGTGTCAATAAGATTGCCGCTGCCGCTTATTTGGCCAAATGTTATTTGGGTTTGGCATGGGGAGACGGCTATGAGGCCACTACGGGTGTAAGTCATATCAATGAGGAATATATGCGGAAGGTAGTTACCTATACAGATGAAGTTGCAAACTCTGATTATGATTATCTGGAAGACTTTGGCGATATCTTCTTGCCCGACTACAAGAACAGCAAAGAATCTGTATTTGCCGTACAATGTTCTGACTATAAAGATGATAATACCAGTTTCGGACGTGCCAACTGGTCGAATATGCTGAACGGATGTTGGGGAATGTGGTCTTGCGGATGGGATTTTCATAAGCCGTCGCAAAATCTGGTAAATGCTTTCAAAACTAAAAATGGTCTGCCTATGTTTGATGATTATAATAATGAAATCAGCTATCCGATTAATGGAGAAGTAAATGAGCAGAAGTGGGACCCGAGATTGTTTCATACTGTTGGTATGCCCACCTATCCGTATAAATATGAAGCTGAATATACGATGACCAAAAACAACTCCCGTACACCAAACACGTATGGATATTACACTTCTTTGAAAGAAGTACCGCAACGTTCCAAAGGAGAAACATACAATGGCTCATGGCAAGCTTTCGCTATGAACGATTATGTATTCAGATTTACCGATGTGATGTTGATGCGTGCAGAAGCATTCATCGAACTGGGTGAACTAGGTAAAGCCCGCACCATCATCAATGATATTCGTCAGCGTGCAGCCAATTCCATCGATAAACACATCTCTTATGCCAAAGAACAGTGTGAGATCGCCCTATATCCGGAGTCTTATTTTCAGGATAAGGAAACTGCACGCAAATGCTTGCGATGGGAACGCCGTCTGGAAATGGCTATGGAAAACGGACGTTACTTCGACTTACGTCGTTGGGGTATTGCTTCGATAACCTTAAACGCCTATTTCGCAAGCGAACAAAACAGTGTGTACGATGGTCAGACATACGCACAATACTATAAAGATGCGCACTACGAGGCTGATAAGAATGAATTCTTCCCCATTCCTTATAATCAATTGTATTATATCCCAGGATTATATACTCAAAACAGGAATTATTAATCGGAAGGATTATTGTAGAAGTAACATCTATTACAGCATTTGAAACATATTTGATAGGCGTTTCATTCCTGAGCGCCTATCTTTGCATCATAACAATTATTACTTTTAATACCATAAAACATGAATGTATTGCTTTCCTTCAAACAACTTCAGGCTACTCTGATTTGTTGTTTTCTTATGATTATCTCTGTTTCACTTAAAGCGGCAGGTTCTTCTTTATCAATCAGTAACCTGGGAGAAGGACATTGCCTCGTGCGTATTAATACTGATCAGAAGTATTTGCTTTTGCCTGTCGAAGATGCTTCTCCCGATGTGCGCATCAACATGATCGTTAATAATAAAGAGGTGAAAAATCTCGATGTGCGCCTTGCGCTTCATAAAGTCGATTACTTTGTCCCCGTAGACATTTCAGACTTTTCGGGCAAAACAATCATTCTTAAATTCAGATTGAATACAAATGATCCTATTCATGTAAATCTTTCTCCTGAGAATGTACTTTGTTGCAAGGAGATGCGGTTGTCCGACACCTACGACACAAGTAATCGTGAGAAGTTTCGTCCGTCTTATCATTTTTCTCCGCTTTACGGATGGATGAACGACCCCAACGGAATGGTTTACAAAGATGGAGAATATCATCTGTTCTATCAATACAACCCATACGGTTCCAAATGGGGAAATCTGAGTTGGGGACATGCTATCAGCAAAGACCTTATCAACTGGGAACATCGTCCGGTAGCCATAGCACCCGATGCGCTGGGCACTATTTTTAGCGGATCGTCTGTAGTAGATCACCATAATACGGCAGGTTTTGGTGCAGGCGCCATCATCGCTATCTATACCCAAAGCGGTGATCGTCAAGTACAAAGCATTGCTTACAGCACTGACAACGGACGCAGCTTCATCAAATACGAAAATAATCCTGTACTGGTGTCCGAAGCCAATGACTTCCGCGACCCGAAAGTTTTCTGGTATGAAGGAACACAGCGTTGGGTGATGCTGCTTGCCGTGGGACAGGAAATGCAAATCTTCTCTTCTCCCAACTTAAAAGAATGGACTTATGAAAGCAGCTTCGGGGAAGGATACGGTGCTCATGGAGGTGTCTGGGAGTGTCCCGATTTGTTTGAACTCCCCGTAGAAGGAACGAATGAAAAGAAATGGGTATTGCTTTGCAATCTAAATCCCGGAGGTCCCTTTGGAGGAAGTGCTACTCAATACTTTGTCGGTAGCTTCGACGGCAAGAAATTTAGTTGTGACAATCAGCCGAATGTCACGAAATGGATGGACTGGGGAAAAGACCATTATGCTACAGTTACTTGGAGCGATGCCCCCGACAACCGCCGTATCGCCATTGCATGGATGAGCAACTGGCAATATGCAAACGACGTTCCTACTTCCCAATACCGTAGTTCGAACTCCGTTCCCCGTGACTTGAGCCTGTTTACCGTAGATGGTGAGACTTACCTCCAATCAGCTCCCTCTCCCGAACTGCTGGCTTTGCGTGATGCTTCCAAGAAACGCTCGTTCAAAGTAAACGGAACACGCACAATTAAAGAAATGATTCCCGGCAATGACGGTGCATACGAAATAGAATTGACAATCGAAAATCAACGTGCAGACCTAATCGGCTTCCGTCTCTACAATGACAAAGGCGAAGAAGTGGATATGCAGTATGACATGAAAGAAAAGAAATTCTCGATGGATCGTCGCAAGAGCGGAGAGGTCAGCTTCAATGAGAATTTCCCGATATTGACCTGGACAGCAATTGAAAGCGGAAAAGAGGCATTAAAACTCCGTCTGTTTGTTGATAAATCCAGCGTTGAGGCCTTTGGAGACGGTGGACGCTTTGCGATGACCAATCAGGTATTCCCTTCGGAACCTTACAACCATATCGACTTTTACAGTAAAGGAGGTGCTTATAAGGTAGACTCATTTGTGGTTTACAAGTTGAAGCCATAAGCCCGTTCTATTCCGCTCCATGCGTTCTTTCCTTGTTTCCTTAGGGTAGAGTATCTCTTTCCCAGTGAGAGAGTACCCATAAGGTGGTGATATAGTTGCTCTAAACTTACGTTATTACTAGTTTGTCACGGCCGTGACGAGATCCTACCACGGCCGTGGTAGCTTCTTCCCACAGCCATGAAGAGAAGTCACCACAGCCGTGGGAAGGTAACAATAACGTAGCTTTAGCACAACAAGGAACGGGAGATACACCAACTATATAAAGGACTGACGTGTACATTGCCGTAAGGTTATGTGTCTTGTCCTATAGATACAGAAATTATTATATAAAAGATAAAACAATGGAAAACAGTAAAAACTCTTCCCTTTCCAAACTAATCCCGGTGATGCTTTGCTTCTTTGCCATGGGATTTGTTGACCTGGTAGGCATTGCCTCCAATTATGTAAAGGCAGACCTTAGTCTGTCGGACTCGCAAGCAAACATTTTCCCTTCACTGGTATTCTTCTGGTTTCTCATCTTCTCCGTACCCACAGGCATGCTGATGAGCCGTATCGGTCAGAGGAAAACCGTGTTGCTTAGTTTGATTGTCACTTTTGCTTCTTTGTTATTGCCGGTTTTCGGAGACAGCTATATGCTGATGCTGATTTCTTTCTCCCTTCTGGGCATCGGAAACGCATTGATGCAAACTTCCCTGAATCCGTTGCTTTCTAACATCGTACGTGGCGACCGTTTGGCAAGTAGCCTGACTTTCGGCCAGTTTGTGAAAGCCATTGCCTCTTTCCTTGCTCCTTATATTGCCATGTGGGGAGCGACGCAATCCATCCCGACTTTTGATTTGGGCTGGCGCATCTTGTTCCCAATTTACATGATTGTAGCCGTCATTGCTATCCTATTGCTCAATGTCACACAGATTAAAGAGGAAAAAGAAGAAGGTAAACCGTCTACTTTCGGACAATGTCTCGCTTTGCTTGGCAAACCGTTTATCCTGCTTTCTTTCATCGGTATCATGTGTCACGTTGGAATTGATGTAGGAACAAATACCACTGCCCCCAAGATTTTGATGGAACGTCTCGGCATGGGACTCGACGATGCGGCTTTTGCAACAAGTCTTTATTTTATCTTCCGTACGGCAGGTTGCTTTCTCGGTTCTTTCATTTTGCGTAAGATGTCGGCAAAATCGTTCTTCGGCATTAGCGTTGTGATGATGCTGATAGCGATGGCAGGTTTGTTTATATTCCATGACAAGACAATGATTTATGCATGCATCGGTCTGATTGGTTTCGGCAACTCCAATGTGTTCTCCGTAATCTTCTCGCAGGCATTGCTTTACCTGCCGGGTAAGAAAAATGAAGTTTCCGGTCTGATGATTATGGGACTGTTCGGCGGCACGGTATTTCCGTTGGCTATGGGAGTAGCATCCGATGCCATGGGACAGAGTGGGGCAGTAGCCGTAATGACGGTGGGCGTGCTTTATCTCTTATTCTATACGTTCCGTATTAAAAAATAATTTTATAACTTTGGAAACAATAAAATCCGTAGATCATGAATAATGTAATCGTAGGAATGGGCGAGGCGCTTTGGGATGTGTTGCCCGAAGGAAAGAAAATAGGTGGTGCTCCGGCAAACTTTGCCTATCATGTATCACAGTTTGGTTTTGACAGTCGCGTGGTGAGTGCCGTTGGCAAAGATGAGTTGGGAGACGAGATTCTGAATGTATTCAACGAAAAGAAACTGAACACGCAGATTGAACAAGTGGATTATCCTACCGGTACGGTACAGGTGACACTGGATGGTGAGGGTGTGCCTTGTTACGAAATCAAAGAAGATGTTGCTTGGGATAACATTCCTTTTACGGATGAACTGAAACGTTTGGCATTGAGTACGCGTGCCGTTTGCTTCGGTTCCCTGGCTCAACGTAATGAAGTGAGCCGTGCCACTATCAACCGTTTTTTGGACACAATGCCCGATATAGACGGACAATTAAAGATATTCGACATCAATCTTCGTCAGGACTTCTACACCAAAGAAGTGTTGCGCGATTCCTTCCAACGCTGTAATGTCTTGAAGATAAACGACGAAGAGCTGGTGACCATCAGCCGTATGTTCGGCTATCCGGGTATCGACTTGCAGGACAAATGCTGGATTCTGTTAGCCAAATACAATCTGAAAATGTTGATCTTGACTTGTGGCATCAATGGCAGCTATGTATTTACCCCGGGCGTTGTCTCTTTCCAGGAAACACCGAGAGTTCCCATAGCTGATACTGTAGGAGCAGGCGATTCTTTCACGGCAGCTTTCTGTGCTTCCATATTGAATGGCAAGCCGGTTCCCGAAGCTCATAAGTTGGCGGTGGAAGTTTCTGCCTATGTCTGCACGCAAAGTGGTGCAATGCCTGAACTTCCACAAGTGTTGAAAGACAGATTATTATAACCGTTCGTTTGTTAAAGTAAAGATATAATAAGTATTCCACAGTACATTTGCCGTAATGACATTTGTACTGTGGAATTTTTCGTATTAATAGAGTAATTTGATCGTTTATTTATTAAAACTTATTCTTTATTTGGCTCTGAACGGAGAAAATATATCTTTGCAAAATAATATAAGTCTTTGCTGGATATGAGGGAAACACGTTTGCAGATTTCGGTCTTGTTATTAATAGTCGTGTTTGCTTTTCGTATGGATATAAATATAACGAATCTTATGGTCCTATAGTTTTAAATAAAATATTGAGATTGATAAAGGAAAATTGTAAATAATGAAATATAAAATGTTTATGAGAACAATCCTATTTTTTAGTCTATTATTTATAGGTATAAATCTGTTTGCTAAAGATACCATTGTCTATGTGCAGACAAAGGAACATAATGTGTATGAAAAAATGTATTATAATAATCGTATCCGTATTTGTAATGTCCAGTGTGCTGTAGATAAAGAAAATGAAAAGGATTGGAGAGATTATTATAAGATAACTGTTGGAGAAGTTGATCCTCGTGATGTAGTGAAACGTTATGTTGGACCTTATCTGAAGGATATGCAGTTAACAAAAGAAGATGATGATTTCACGATTATGATTAGGCATGGACTGGATGGAAGGTTTCTGCATATTATGTATGTTTGTTCTGCAAAGCTGGATCATATTCCTATGGAGGTATTCGAACAAATAGACAATTTTTTGAAAGAATATGGGAACATGAAAGAAGTGACCTCTATTCCTCGTCAACCTGAGGAGGGAATATATTATATTTCCATGATGTTACCCTGTAGCTTGATAGGTATGCAGGAAAGTGTATGATAGCTTACACGATAACCGTAGTAGGGTTCAAGTAGTATGGTGTTTGCGTATAGGCATAAAAAAAGGAGCAACGCCTTGCTCCAACCTTTGTTAACCTTAAATCTAATACTATGAAAAACACATTGCAAAGATACGGACTTCTGCTAAATCTGCAAATAATCCAAATAAAAAGATATGTTTTATAACATTTATTGAGTGTTTGTCTTACGCTTTATACTTTTGTTAATAGTTTCCGGTTGAATATTGGAAACTGTTTTGCATTTCTTTGGAGGATAATGAGGAGAATAATTGGGTGATAAATAGCATACTCACAGTTTTATTTCTTATTTTTGTTCTCAATCAATCTATTGAAGACTATGAACACGATACTATGCCGGATGAAAGGTTTGCTATTATTGGGACTGTTATTTCTTTCTAGTGAGGTATTCGGGCAACCGATGATCGGGAACGATGCTTCTCCCGAGACTCTTGTTTTCGAATTGACCAATAAAGAGGCTTTGAAACTTCTAAAAGGTAAACTCCGGCAGAAACAGTGGGATAAGATACAACAGGCTCCCTTTGCCCGCTTTACGGATACATGGACCGACCCTCCTGTAAAGGGACATTTCCTGCTGGCTGATGTAGAACGGAATGAAGTCCATTACCGGTATGCTCCGGTGATTCCTTTTCATGTTTTTCTTTTCAAAGAGTATGGTGTATTGACTTTGCAAGTGGTTGATGCCGAAGGAGTAATCAGAAAAGATGCTAAAGTACGTGTGGGCGGTAAGGCTGTATATTACGACCAGGACAGTCAAACGTATACGGATGACAACTGGTCGCAAAAGGAGCAACATATCCTGACTGTTGAATTGGATAAGTTTCGTGCTATATTTGATTTGACAAAACATCTGGTGTCTCCCTGGTATCAGAATGACTATGGACGACAAAACGGTCCGGAGTTTTATAGTTATCTGATTACTGACAAGAACAAATATAAACCGGGTGAGACGGTTCGTTTCAAATCGTATGCTCTCTCCGAGCATAAACGTCCTCTGAAACAGGAACTTTCATTATGGATGCGCGTCGGCTCTTCCTGGCGTGACTATAAGAGAATAATGCCGGTTATCCCTTACCATCCGGGAGGCTTTGCCGGAGAATTTCAGTTGAACGATTCATTGAATTTTAAGTTAGACCAAAGATATTCCATCCAACTTCGTGACAAGCGGGGACGCATCGTTGCTTCTACCCATTTCAACTATGAGGACTATGAACTGAATGGAAATAAGTTGCTTGCAACGTTGGCTTCGAATGTGCAATACGCACCGCAGAGTAACCGCGTCGATATCAGTGCAACGGATGCCAACGGCCTTCCTCTGCGGGAAGCGAATGTAGAAGTGACTATTGGCAGGGAACAAGTGTTTAAATCGTACACCGAAATACTTTCTTTGCCCGATACGCTGATGTCTGTGCAGGCGGAACTGGATGCTTCTGGAAAAGTTTCGGTGGATATTCCTTCTCAAATGTTCGGAGCTTCCGATTGTTTCTATCATGTGAATGTTGTCTTACTGACAGCGGACAACAATCGCCTGGAACAGCAGGACAAGGCGACTTTTTACTATTCTTGTTATGATGTACAGTGTACCACGCAAGCTGATACAATCTGTTTTTCATTCTTCGACTTAGGTGTGGAACATCCCCTGGAAGCGGAACTGACTTATGGAGAAAAGAAAGAAGTGAAAAAAGTCCGTTTGCCTTACCGGGAACCTTTCAATCAGACCATTTCGGATTATCGCTTCAAAATACCGGAAATAGGATATGAAACAATCATTACTCCCGCCGGACTGGACCCCAAACTGGAACTGAATGGCGGAATAGAGAAAGACTCATTCTGTGTCTCCCTCTCCAATCCTTTGCAACTGGAGCTTTCCTGGTATGTATATCAGGGCAACCGATTATTGCAGAAAGGTTCGGGAAAGGAGATGGAACATAAATCTGGAGAGATTGACCCTTCTTCGGTCTATTACGTGGAGGTATTCTATTTTATGGGAAATAAGGAATGTATGATGAAACGCTCGTACACTTCGCCTTCCGAACGATTAGTGATTGAATCTGATCTGCCCGAACGGATATATCCCGGACAGACAGTGACAACAAAACTGAACGTGACAAATATCCAGGGATATCCGGTATCTAACGTCGATCTTACTGCTTTCGCAGTCAACAGCCAACTGGATTATCAGATTCCGGACTTGCCTTATTACGGGAGTGCGCCCCGTCCCCGTGAGCAGCGTGCTTCCTATTCGATGAAGCAAAAAGAATACCTGCATACGGCTACGTTAGATTATAAACGTTGGAATGAACTGCTTCATTTAGAAGAATTACCTTATTATCGGTTTGCTTATCCTTCGGGAAATCTGTATCGCCAGACGGTGGATACGCCGGATGGAACCACTCAATTTGCTCCTTATGTGATGTTGGACGGGAAAGCGGTCAATATCTATGTGATTGAGCAGAATGATATTCCCTGTTATTTTTCGTGGACGGAACAGCCTCAAGGGTATTCTTTTCCTGTACTTCGTCCGGCAGGGAAGCAGAAGATAACATTGCGAATGCATGACAGGGCGTTTATCATCGACTCTCTGGCTTTCGAGCGTGGCAAGAAAACAATTTTGAGCTTCGATATGAATCGGTTGCCGCAAGGAGTGGAAATGGTCTGGCTGCGCCAAAAGAAAGGAAAATACTACGAATACCAATTTACCAAAGAAGAAAAGAAACGGTACGAACGGTATCTCTGCCGTCTTCCTGTGATGGACGGGGCGATATGTACTACTCTGGAACATGATGGAAAGTTGTTTCCGGTTTCGTTTTCGGAGTTGTCCCGTTATAAAAAGAATATATTGGCAGGTCCTGTAGAGCCGGGGCCTTGGAAGTATATGAATGGCGTATTATATCGGCACGAAGGAGGTTTCTCTTATGAATTTGATGGAAATGTTGTCTATAAATATAAGGATGACGAACTGTGTCCGCGGTATTTGCATTTTTCGTCTGTGGCGAAGATTGCTACTTTGAATGATTATTATTTATCACCGGAAAGATTCCGTAACTTGGTGTCTGAACTTCGGAAGGGAAAGAGTTGGCATCCTACCCGGATTTATTTCTCTTTGCCGGATAAGAAGTTGAATTTCCGCCTTCCCGAAGAAAAAGATTCTACCGGAGTGGCAAGCCTGTTCTTTAAAGATTGCACGACTGGCGAATTGATTTATCCGGATACATTGGTGCGCATGAACCGGATTTATTCCCGACTTCCTGCCGGTACGTATGATGCGATTTTACTTTATAATAACGGGAAATACCTGAAACAAGAAGCTTTGCCTATAAAGTCATATAGCTATCTGGATGTAAACATGGAGTCTTTGCCTTTGCACGAAGCTGATTCGCTATCGGCAGGATGGCTTTTGTTGGGAGGAAGAGGGGTGATCGGTACGAATCATCCTAGTTATAAGGAGATGAGAATCACACAGTACGTGCGCAGTTATGGTGGCAAAGTCTGCGGCTATGTGACAGATGCTACTGGAGAGGCGTTGGTAGGATGCAGCGTGTTGATCAAAGGAACAACAGAAGGAACAATAACCAATGTGGATGGATATTTCGAAATGGATTGTGACAGGAGAGGCGAACAACTGTTGTTTAGCTATGTCGGCTTTAAGCCACAAGAGATGAGAGCAATGCCCGGTTCGAACCTGTTGGTTACGCTGGAGGAAAATAGCCAGGCATTGGATGAAGTGGTAGTGGTTGGATATGGGATAAGTAGAAAATATTCGTTGACGGGGGCTCTTGCCGGAGTGAGGGTAGATCAGTCTTTCTCTGCCACAACTCCTTTGGAGGAATTGGACGGACAGGATAAGGAAGAGAAAGCGAAGGAGGAAGCGGATGCCAATCGGTTGTATACTGAACTGTTGCAATTGAACGGGTTACGTCGGAATTTCTCCGATGTAGCTTTTTGGCAACCTCGTCTGTTTACGGATAAAACCGGGACTGTCCGGTTTGAGACTACTTTCCCCGACAACGTGACGAAATGGGAGACGGTGGTTTATGCCATGAACCGACGTTTGCAGACTGGAACTTTCCGTCGTTCCATCCGTTCTTACAAGCCATTGATGGCGGAACTGAAAACTCCCCGTTTCTTGGTGGAAGGAGATCAGAGTACGTTGGTTGGAACCATCCGTAATTATCTGGACGGACAGCGTATAGAAGGAACCACTCAATTTTGTGTCGGAACGGATACGTTGAAACAGCGGGAAGTCGATCTGACGGAAGGATTTCATGAAACATTACCGATGCAGGCTGCGAATACTGACAGTGTGACCATCAGTTATCTTTTTACCCGGAAGGATGGGTATAAGGATGGGGAGGAATATACGATTCCGGTATTGCCGCAGGGGACAGAATTGGCACAAGGCACATTAGGCATCTTATCTGATGAGGAGACAGTCAGCGTACAATCCGGTAAGGATGAAGAGGTGGTGGTCAGCATCACGGACAATCAGTTGGATATTTACAAGGAATCAGTGAATTTCCTGACCGGATATCGATATTTGTGTAACGAGCAATTAGCTTCCAAACTGATCGGTTTACTGGCTTATCAACAGTATATGCTGGGGATAGGCGAGAAGGCGAAGGGGGATAAAGCGATCCGGACTATTATTCGCCGGTTGATGAATCATCAGAATAAGCATCGGTTATGGTCATGGTGGGGCAACTCAGAAAATACTTCTTTCTGGATGTCGGCACATATCTTACGGGCTTTGAAGATGGCAAAAGATGCTGGTTATCCCGTCGATCTGAATCTGAATGGATTGAAAGTGGAGTATGCCCATATACGTCCTTACCGGGGAATGAAACTGGAGGATATAGAAATACTTCATGCTTTGCATGACTGGAAGGTGGAAGCTGATTATTCTGCTGCTGTCAGATTATTGGAACCATTTGTCCGGCAGTTGGAACAGAAGGAAGATTCGTTGGCAAGCCGGAACAAGCATTATCGTCCTCTTTCTTATTTGAAGGAAAAATTGCTTCTTTGGGAAATCAAACAACAGGTAGATTCTGTCAATGTTGGTGATAGCGTGCGGCATTATCTGAAAAAGGATATGTTGGGAGGCGTTTATTGCGACGATGGACGGCGCACTCATTATTGGGAAGGAAATCAAATGATTAATACATTGATTGCTTATCGGGTGATAAAGAATGATTCTTCTTTGTGCAAGTTGAAAGAGAATATGCAACTGTATATTCTACGGACTAAAGAGCGCGGATGGAATACTTATCAGGCTTCTGCTGCGGTGGCAACTGTTCTGACAGATTTACTGACAGAATCGGAACGCAACGGGGCAGGAACGTCAGTATCCGTCAGCGGTAAGGAGAATAAGCGGATTATGGAATTTCCTTATCATGCCCGATTGACGGCAGGGGATAGTCTGTTTATTTCAAAAACAGGTAAAGAGCCTTTATTGTACAGTGTTTATTCAACGAAGCGAGTGATGGATGCTCGCGAAAGTGATGCTTTTAAGGTGGAGGCGGTCTTGGAGAAAGATTCTCTGGTGGCAGGTGTGCCTGTTATGCTGACAGTCACCTTGCAGGTGAAACAGGAAGGTGCGCAATATGTGATGCTCGAAGTTCCTATTCCGGCGGGTTGCAGTTATGCTTCAAAACCTGTTAATTTCTCCCGTTCTGAAGTATATCGTGAATATTTTAAGGAGAAAACTGTTATCTTTAGCGAAAAATTGCCGGTAGGCACTTATCAGTTTACTATCCCTTTGCTTCCACGCTTTACAGGAAAATACACGCTGAATCCTGTGAAAGTGGAGTTGATGTACTTTCCGGTAGTGAATGCTAATAATGAAGGAAGAAAAATTTGGATTACAGAAAGAAATACGAAAGAATGAGAATGATTAGAGCGATGAGGTATACAAAGTGGATAGCGGTCTTGCTTTGTTTTCTTGGCATGACTGCTTGTCGGCAGGACACACACCGCTTCCGTATCGGGGTGGCGCAATGCAGCGATGATTCTTGGCGGCATAAGATGAATGATGAGATTCTTCGCGAAGCCATGTTTTACGATGGAGTATCGGTGGAAATCCGGTCGGCTGCGGATGATAATCGCAAACAGGCGGAAGACGTTCATTATTTTATAGACAAAGGAGTAGATTTATTGATTATCTCTGCCAACGAAGCGGCTCCGATGACTCCGATTGTAGAAGAGGCTTACCAAAAGGGAATCCCTGTTATTCTGGTCGACCGGAAGATTCTTTCCGATAAATATACTGCATATATCGGTGCTGATAATTATGAAATAGGTCGTGCAGTAGGAAATTACATTGCATCTACCCTGAAAGGAAAAGGAAATGTGGTGGAACTTACCGGACTGGGTGGTTCGACTCCTGCCATGGAACGCCATCAAGGATTTATGGCTGCTATCAGTAACTTTCCGGATATCAAACTGATTGATAAGGCGGATGCGGCCTGGGAGCGCGCACCGGCGGAAATGGCAATGGACAGCATACTCCACCGCCATCCGAAGATTGATGCCGTATATGCTCATAATGACCGCATAGCTCCGGGAGCTTATCAGGCTGCCAAAAAGGCAGGGCGGGAGAAAGAAATGATATTTGTCGGCATTGATGCTTTGCCGGGTAAAGGAAACGGATTGGAACTTGTGCTTGACAGTGTATTGGATGCTACCTTTATTTATCCGACTAACGGTGATAAAGTACTGCAATTGGCAATGAATATTCTCGAAGCAAAACCTTACCCCCGTGAAACCGTCATGAATACAGCAGTAGTAGACAGGACAAACGCACACGTCATGCAACTTCAGACTACTCATATCTCGGAACTGGACCAAAAGATAGAAACACTGAACGGACGTATCGGTGGATATTTGTCACGTGTGGCTACGCAGCAAGTGGTGTTGTATGGCGGTTTGGTTATTCTCTTATTGGTGGCAGGACTATTGGTCGTTGTCTACAACTCGCTTCGCTCTAAAAATCGTTTGAATAAAGAACTGTCCGAACAAAAAAGGCAGTTGGAAGAACAACGGGATAAGTTGGAGGAACAGCGCGACCAGTTAATACAACTTTCCCACCAATTGGAAGAAGCTACTCATGCCAAACTGGTGTTCTTTACGAACATTTCCCATGATTTCCGAACTCCCTTAACTTTGGTTGCCGACCCTGTGGAACATCTGTTAGCCGATAAGGCTTTGAGTGATGACCAACACCGGATGTTGTTGCTGGTACAGCGAAACGTAAATATTCTCTTGCGCCTGGTTAATCAGATTTTGGATTTCCGTAAGTATGAAAACGGAAAGATGGAATACACGCCTGTCCCGGTTGATATTCTTTCCTCTTTCGAAGGCTGGAATGAATCTTTCCAGGCGGCAGCCCGCAAAAAGCATATTCATTTTTCTTTTGACAATATTCCGGATACGGATTTCCGTACTTTGGCAGACGTAGAGAAGTTGGAACGTATTTATTTTAATCTTCTCTCCAATGCCTTCAAGTTTACTCCAGAGAATGGTAAGGTTTCCGTCCGTTTGTCTACCTTGACAAAAGAGGATAACCGGTGGATTCGTTTTACAGTATCCAACACCGGTTCGATGATTTCAGCCGAGCATATTCGTAATATTTTTGACCGTTTTTATAAAATAGACATGCATCATGCCGGTTCGGGAATAGGACTGGCTTTGGTAAAGGCTTTCGTCGAGCTGCATGGCGGAGCTATATCAGTAGAAAGTGATGAAAAGCAGGGCACTGTCTTCACCGTCGATTTACCATTACGGACTTGTGCTTATGAGACCTCTTCATTAGACCCTCCGGCATCTTCTGTTTCCGAAGTTTCTCCTTTGAATGACGCTTTACCTGTTGAAGAAGAACTGGAAAAGAACTATGATTCTTCCAAACCTTCCGTGCTTATCATTGATGATAATGCGGATATTCGTTCATATGTTCATGGGCTGCTTCATACGGACTATACCGTGATTGAAGCCGTAGACGGTTCGGAGGGTATTCGCAAAGCTATGAAATATGTCCCGGACTTGATAATCTCCGATGTTATGATGCCGGGCATTGATGGTATTGAATGTTGCCGCCGTTTGAAAAGCGAACTGCAAACATGTCATATTCCTGTTATCCTGTTAACAGCCTGTTCTTTGGATGAACAAAGGATTCAAGGCTATGATGGTGGTGCGGATTCTTATATTTCCAAGCCTTTCAGTTCGCAATTGTTGCTGGCGCGTGTCCGCAACCTGATAGATTCACATCATCGTCTGAAACAATTCTTCGGTGACGGACAGACATTGGCAAAAGAGGATGTCTGCGATATGGACAAGGACTTTGTTGAAAAATTCAAAGCCTTGATTGATGCGAAAATGGGGGATTCCGGTTTAAATGTAGAAGATTTGGGCAAAGAAATGGGTTTGAGCCGTGTGCAGCTTTATCGGAAGATAAAATCTCTAACCAATTATTCTCCTAATGAATTGCTCCGTATTGCCCGTCTAAAGAAAGCCGCCTCTCTGCTCGCTTCATCAGATATGACGGTAGCCGAAATAGGTTATGAAGTCGGCTTCAGTTCCCCTTCTTATTTTGCCAAATGCTATAAGGAACAGTTTGGTGAGAGTCCGACGGATTTGTTGAAGAGGAGAAAGGAAAGGATAAGTAAAGTTTAGGTAATGAAAGATTATAAAGTAGATAAAGCAAGCTTTTCCGATGAATTTCACCGGGAAGTATATCAGGTGGTTTGTGAAATCCCTTCAGGCAAAGTTTCCACTTATGGCAGTATTGCCGCATTACTGGGAATGCCCCAATGCTCCCGGATGGTGGGGCGTGCCTTGAAGCTGGTGCCGGATGACGTTTCTGTGCCTTGTCATAGGGTTGTCAATGCATCGGGGCGTCCTGTTCCCGGTTGGGAAGAGCAAAAACGATTACTCTTGGAAGAAGGGGTTTCTTTCAAACAAAATGGGTGTGTAGACCTGAAAAAGCATCTTTGGAGCTACTCCGTTCCCGAATAAGATTTCTAATCTTTGAGTGATAAAACAAAAATGGGAGCCATGCATTGAGCAGGCTCCCGTTTTTATATGTATCAGAGTATGATTAATTATTCAGCACCCCAATTTTCTCTAGCCAAACGTTTGTAGCTGTTGTAACGCCATTTAGCGTTTTCTTCAGCAGCTTTGAACAGTTCTTCAGCTTCAGCAGGATATTGTTTCATTACAGAAGCGTAACGAACTTCACCCTTCAAGAAACCTTGGAAATCTTCCCAGTTCGGTTCTTTGCTATCCAATTGGAATGGGTTCTTGCCTTCTTCTTCCAAAGCCGGGTTGTAACGCCACAAGTGCCAGTAACCGCACTTAACAGCCTTTTCTTCTTCTTCCTGGCTCTTACCCATACCGGCTTTCAGACCGTGGTTGATACATGGAGCGTAAGCGATAATCAAAGATGGTCCAGGATATGCTTCAGCTTCACGGATGGCTTTCAGAGTTTGAGCTTGGTCAGCACCCATAGCGATCTGTGCAACATATACATAACCGTAAGTAGTAGCCATCAGACCGAGGTCTTTCTTACGTACGCGCTTACCAGCAGCAGCAAACTTAGCGATAGCACCTACCGGAGTAGATTTAGAAGACTGACCACCTGTGTTAGAGTAAACCTCAGTATCCAGAACGAGGATGTTAACGTCCTTACCGGAAGCGATTACATGGTCAAGACCACCGTAACCGATATCGTAAGAAGCACCGTCACCACCAATGATCCACTGGCTGCGTTTTACAAGATATTGTTGCAGTTCAGCGATTTGTTTGCAGTGGTTGCATTTATCCTTGTTAGCTTCAACCATCGGGATGATCTTAGCTGCCAATTCCTTAGTCTTGTCTGCATCCAACATATTGTTGATCCATTCTGCGAACAATTCTTTAGCTTCAGCAGGAGTGCAGTCAGCAGCAATAGCCTCGTTCATCACTTTCACGAGACGAGCACGCATCTTTTCGTTAGCCAATTCCATACCCAAACCGAATTCACAGAAGTCTTCGAACAGTGAGTTAGCCCAAGCAGGACCGTGTCCGTTTTCGTTTGTAGTATACGGAGTAGAAGGAACAGAACCAGAGTAGATAGAAGAACATCCGGTAGCGTTAGCAACCATTTCACGGTCACCGAACAATTGAGAAATCAATTTCACGTACGGAGTTTCACCACAACCGGAGCAAGCACCGGAGAACTCAAACAACGGAGTAGCGAACTGTGAGTTCTTCACGTTAGACTTAATGTCAACAAGATGTTGTTTAGTCTTCACGTTTTCAGTACAGTAAGTCCAGTTGTCAGCTTCAGCCAATTGGCTTTCGAGGTGCTTCATTGTCAATGCTTTGCCACCCTTCTTCGGATTACCCGGACAGATGTCGGCACAGTTACCGCAACCCAGACAGTCGAGAACGTCCACCTGCATACGGAATGTCATACCATCGAATACTTTACCTACCGCTTTCAGTTGTTCGAACTTAGCACCCTTCTGCTCTTCAGCATCGAGTACGAACGGACGGATAGAAGCGTGAGGACAAACGTATGCACACTTGTTACACTGGATACAGTTTTCCGGATTCCATTCAGGAACGAAGGCAGCTACACCACGTTTTTCGTATTTAGCAGTACCTTGATACCAAGTACCGTCTTCGATGCCCTTGAATGCAGATACTGGCAACAAGTCACCGTCTTGTGCATTGATCGGACGAACTACTTCGTTGATGAATGCAGGATCGTTGTTTTCAGCTTTTGCGTCATCCGGCAGGTTAGCCCAAGCAGGATCAACAGCCAAAGTCTTGTATTCACCACCACGGTCAACGGCAGCATAGTTCTTGTTAACAACATCTTCACCCTTCTTGCCGTAAGACTTAACGATGAATTTCTTCATCTGTTCAACAGCTTGGTCTACAGGAATAACGCCTGTGATACGGAAGAATGCAGATTGAAGGATCGTGTTGGTACGGTTGCCCAAACCGATTTCCTGTGCAATCTGAGTTGCGTTGATATAGTATACAGAAATGTTGTTCTGTGCGAAGTATTTCTTCACCTTGTTAGGCAGGTTCTTAGCCAGTTCTTCGCCTTCCCAGATAGTGTTCAGCAAGAAAGAACCGTTCTTACGCAAACCGCGGGTTACATCGTACATGTGCAGGTAAGCCTGAACGTGACAAGCAACGAAATTCGGAGTATTTACCAAGTAAGTAGAACGGATCGGGGTATCACCGAAACGCAAGTGAGAACAAGTGAAACCACCTGACTTCTTAGAGTCGTATGAGAAGTAAGCTTGGCAGTGTTTGTCAGTGTTGTCACCGATAATCTTTACAGAGTTCTTGTTAGCACCTACTGTACCGTCAGCACCCAAACCGTAGAATTTAGCTTCGAACATACCTTCGCCGCCTAAAGCGATTTCTTCTTTCTGAGGAAGAGAAGTGAAAGTAACGTCGTCTACGATACCGATAGTGAAGTGGTTCTTCGGCATTGGCATAGCCAAGTTTTCGAATACTGAAAGGATTTGAGCAGGAGTAGTATCTTTTGAACCCAAACCGTAGCGACCGCCAACGATAACCGGAGCATTTTCTGCACCGTAGAAGCAGTCTTTAACGTCAAGGTAAAGAGGTTCGCCGTTAGCACCCGGTTCTTTAGTACGGTCAAGAACTGCGATAGCCTTAGCAGTCTTAGGTACAGCAGCCAGGAAGTGTTTAGCAGAGAACGGACGATACAGGTGTACGGCAACCATACCCACTTTTTCGCCGTTTGCTACCAGGTAGTCGATAGCTTCGCGGGCAGCTTCTGTTACAGAACCCATAGCGATAATTACGCGTTCTGCATCTTCTGCACCATAGTAATCGAACAAACCGTATTTACGACCTGTGATCTTAGAAATTTCATTCATGTATTCTTCTACGATAGCAGGAACTGCTTCATAGTAGTTGTTGCATGATTCACGATGTTGGAAGAAATGGTCAGGATTTTCAGCCATACCACGAGCTACCGGTTTCATCGGGTTCAGTGCGCGGGCACGGAATTCAGCCAAAGCTTCCTGGTCGATCAGCGGAGCAAGATCATCATTTTCCAACATTTCAATCTTCTGGATTTCGTGAGATGTACGGAAACCATCGAAGAAGTTCATGAACGGAACGCGAGATTTGATGGTAGCCAAGTGAGCAACACCAGCCAAATCCATAACTTCCTGTACAGAGCCTTCAGCCAACATCGCAAAACCAGTCTGACGAGCTGACATTACGTCTTGGTGGTCACCGAAGATACACAATGCGTGAGAAGCCAATGTACGAGCAGATACATGGAATACGCAAGGCAAGAACTCACCGGCAATTTTGTACATGTTAGGGATCATCAGGAGAAGACCCTGAGAAGCAGTGTAAGTAGTAGTCAACGCACCAGCCTGAAGAGAACCGTGAACTGCACCAGCAGCACCACCTTCAGATTGCATTTCCTGTACCAATACTGTTTCGCCGAAGATGTTCTTACGTCCTGCGGCAGACCATTCGTCTACGTACTCAGCCATAGTCGAAGAAGGAGTGATGGGGTAGATAGCTGCTACTTCAGAGAACATATACGAGATATGTGCTGCAGCTTGGTTACCATCACAAGTGATGAATTTCTTCTGTTTAGTCATAACTAAATTAAATATTTAAGTAAATAAATCTTTTAATATAAAAAGCCGAACATCCAGAGAGGTATCTGGTTGCCCCGACCTATTTCAGCCTTATGCAACGCGTACGTTACATTCGGATTGTTCTTGATCTTTGCGCCTTCCTGGCAAATTTTGAACGGCATTACTTCGTCTACCATAAAAGAGACGTTTTTATCCCCTTTATGTACCTTATGGTCTTTCCATAAAGAATTTGCAAAAAATGTGTCGAGCACATCCTGCTCTTCCACTTTCACCGGATAGATGGAATACATCAGGTTGGAGTTGTGCATCATTATTTTCGAAGGTTTTTTAGGGAATTCTTCCCCTTTCGGATAAACCAGATTAATGAGTCGCGCATCTGCCAGATACTTGATATAGTTCATTACCGTAGCGCGGGATGTCTGTATGTCGCTTGCCAGTTGGCTCACATTTGGAGCTTTCGGTCCGTCGACAGCGAGCAAATATAGCAATTTTTTTATCTTTGAAAGATATTTCAGTTCAATTTGTTTGATGAGCAGGATATCTACTTCCACCATCATGTTCATCGTTTTCAGCAGATTCTCCGAAAAGTTACGTTTTTCGAGGAAGAACGGATAAAATCCGTGGTGCAGGTAATCCTGAAAATAGTCAAGCGGACGAACTTTGGAGAGTACTCCTTTGGCAATCTGTTCGTGAGTGCTAAGAATTTCTTCGAGGCTGTATGCTCTGAATTTCATGCCTGTTTGCAAGTTCAGGAATTCGCGGAAAGAGAATCCGCGCAGGTTATAGCTCTTTGCGATATCACGTAATTCAAGATTTTCTTCTTTCAGTCGCATCACGGACGAGCCGGTGAAGACAATTTTCAGATTAGGAAAACGGTCGTAACACATGCGTAACTCTTTGCTCCATTCCGGATGTTTGAACACCTGGTCGATCAACAATACTTTTCCGCCACGTTTCTGAAATTCGTTGGCGAAATCTACGATGCTATGTCCCGAGAAATAGAAGTTGTTCATGTTGATGAACAGGCAGGAACGGTCTGTTCCGAATTTCTCTTTGGCGTACTGGAGAAGGAAAGTGGTTTTTCCTACGCCACGTGTCCCTTTGATACCAATCAGGCGGTCGCTCCAGTCGATCTCGTCCATGAGATCGCGGCGAACGGGGGCATTGGTGTGCTCAACGAGGTAGGCGTGTGTGCGGTAGAATGATTCCATTTCAGTTCTTTGTTTTTCGAGTGGCAAATATACTGCTTTTTTTAGGATTTGCAAAGTAGAGATGGCAAAATTGTGTGTTTAATTCCAACTTTCTGTTTATTGTAGTCCTTCCTGGCTATTTCCTGTATATATTTGCAGAATAAAGTTTTGAATTCGTTTGAAATGACAAAAAAGGCTCTTTATATATTCAATCCGGAACATGATTTGGCGCTTGCCAGTGGTGAAGCGAATTATATGGCTCCGGCTTCGGCAAGGCGTATGGCTTCCGAGTTGGCTTTGCTTCCGATGTGGTATGCGGAAGAGGGGAGTGCGGTATTGGCTCCTTCTGCCTATAATCTCAATTATTTGAAGCAAATGCAAGAGTTGTTGGATATTCCGGTTCATTTGATAACGGAGCCGGAACTTGCTATTGAACAGAATTTGGATATTCGTCCTTGGGGATGGGATGTAGCTTTACGGAAGAGGCTTTCTGTGTTGGGTGTGGATGAAGCCCTGCTGCCTTCTGTAGAGCAATTAAATGGTTTGCGGGAATACTCCCATCGTTCTAAAGCCGTTGCGTTACTTCCGGAATTACAACTGAATGAATATTTTTGCGGCGAATCTTATTATTTAAAGACCCCGGAGGAATGGAAACGTTTTGTGGAAGGGCGGAAGGAATGTTTGTTGAAAGCTCCACTTTCGGGAAGCGGTAAAGGTCTGAACTGGTGTAAAGGCATATTTACTTCTTTTATTTCCGGTTGGTGTACGCGTGTGGCTGCTTCGCAGGGTGGAGTCATTGCAGAACCTATATATAATAAGGTAGAGGATTTTGCCATGGAGTTTTATTCCGATGGTGCAGGTGAATTGACGTTTGTGGGATATTCCTTCTTCCATACTGGAAAGAGTGGAATGTATGAAGGGAATCGTTTGCTTTCTAATGGGGCAATCAGGAAACAACTTTCGCAATATGTCCCTTCAGAGGCTCTGACAGATTTGGAAAACTGTTTGAAATACAAACTTTCTACGTTGGTGGGAACCGTTTATAAAGGTTATCTTGGAGTTGATATGATGATTTGTCAGTTTCCGGAAAATGAAAAGCCGGTTTTTCGGATTCATCCCTGTGTGGAAATCAATCTGCGCATGAATATGGGAGTCATTGCGCGTTTTTTACATGACCGTTATGTACGTCCAGGTTCAACAGGACGTTTTGTGATTGATTATCATCCTTCAGAAGGTGAAGCTTTGCAGGAACATGAACGAATGTCCGCAACTTATCCGTTGGAAATCAGGGAAGGTAGAGTGTACTCCGGTTATTTACCTTTGGTTCCTGTTCATAAAAGAAGCTGTTATCGGGCATGGATATGGGTAACTCAGGCTATTCTGACAAGGGTATATTCTCACTCCTATGAGAAAAAATACTCATTCCTATGAGAACTTTTTCTCATCACAGTGAGAATTTTTTCTCATAGGGGTGAGAATGGTTGAGAATTTATAATTGCATGTGTTTACCTCATTTCTTACTGTTTTGAAACAAGTAAGTCGATTCTAAATACCAGGTTTACTGCTGAGCCGTTTGTTCCTGTGCTGCTGTACTTTCATTTCCATAGCGGTCAATAGCTGTCACTGCGAAATGCTTTTTCGTATTCCACGGCAGGATAGGGGCATACACGTAACTGGTTTCTCGGATATTTTGCGCAACGATATTTTCCGGTCGGTTGATATCTACCGGATAATCGTTAGAAGCATAAATAACATACATGGGCTTGTTGCACTGATCGTTATCAGTAGCAGCCTGCCAGGTTAATTCCGTATATCCATTATCGATATGAGTAATTTTCAGCGCAGAAGGAGCAGTTGGTGTAACATGATCCAACCATGGCATAGGAGGTTGTAAAGCAGGGTATGCATAAAAATTCCCGGATAATTCATCATAAATACCTTGCGTGTTCTCCATCAGGTATTTCACCCGGTAATGCCCTTCACCCGCCATTTTCTGCTTGCGGATAAAGTTTATCTGACGATCTATTTCATCGCGTGTCCATTTGCCTTCATCGGGGTGGAGAAAATAAATGCCAAGTCCCGGAATCACCTGCCGTCCGTTGCTCTGTTCTTGCCAGTCGAGAGCAAAAGGGTAGAAATTGTTTCCCTGGAAATACATCATCGGATAAATCTGATCCATAATACCTTCTCCCATCCAGCCTTGCGGGTCCTGGTAAACGGTAAAGAAAGCATTCCATCCACGTGAGGGGTAACGCGAAGTATCCCGGTATTTGCCTACCGGGCAGGTACTTACTTTTACCCAAGGCTTCATCGCTTTTACACCTTTATATATATAGCGTACAATTTCGGAGATATTGTCCCGGCGCCACTGATCCAGGGTGCGTCCTTTATTATATCGGCGGAAATCATATTTATCAGGAAAAAGAGGAGCATTCTCCGGATAACGCAGATAGTCAAAATGCACTCCGTCCACATCATAACCGCTAACGACTTCCCGTACCAGTTTCATCAAATACTCCTTCGTTGCCGGATGTCCCGGATTGAGGAAATATTCGTTTTTGTAAGGAACACAGATGCTTTTTACCCGCTTGGTGACAGATTGGCTGCCGAGCGAAGCAACGTGCTTCTTATTCCCTAGTGGGATCGTTACCATCCAGGCATGACATTCCATCCCTCGCTTATGACATTCTTCAACGGCAAAAGCCAGCGGGTCATATCCCGGGTTTCCCCCTGTCTTTCCGGTCAGGATCGAATTGAAAGGTTCGATTGCCGAAGGATATAATACATCTCCGCGAGTACGGGTTTGAAATAGGACAGTGTTGAAGTTGGCAGCCTTTAACTTATCAAGAATATCTATTAATTCTTCTTTCTGCTTGCGGATTGTTTGAGGGGTTGTCGCACGTGTTCGAGGCCAATCCAGTCCGTACACCGCTGTCACCCATGCGGCACGAACTTCGTGCTTGGGCTGTGCAACTATTGATAGGAAAGGGAGCAAAAGTGAAAGAATGAAAATAGTATGGCGCATATCCTTTATTTTTTGTTTTAAATCCCTGCAAAGTTAGTAAAAGTGTCGGTATTGTTGGGCTGTTTCGTGAGATTATGTTACATTTGCCAAGTTAAAAAAACGACACGCTATGATTACATTTACTCTATGTCTGCTGGCACTGATAGTAGGCTATTTTACGTACGGACGCCTGATGGAACGCGTCTTTGGTCCTGATGACCGTAAAACACCGGCTCTTACCAAGGCGGATGGAGTGGACTATATTCCATTGCCCACCTGGAAGATTTTCATGATTCAATTTCTCAATATTGCCGGATTAGGCCCTATTTTCGGAGCAATCATGGGAGCGAAATTTGGTAGCTCTTCATACTTGTGGATTGTGCTGGGAAGTATTTTTGCGGGGGCAGTGCATGATTATTTTGCCGGAATGCTTTCTTTGCGTAATGGAGGTGAAAGCTTGCCGGAAATAATAGGTCGTTATTTGGGATTGACTACCAAGCAGGTGATGAGAGGATTCACTGTCATTTTAATGATTCTGGTGGGTGCGGTTTTCGTTGCGGGACCTGCCGGATTGTTGGCAAAACTCACTCCGGAAAGTTTGGATGCTACGTTTTGGATTATTGTTGTATTTGCATATTATATGCTGGCTACTTTGTTGCCTGTTGATAAAATAATAGGTAAAATCTACCCATTGTTTGCGGTTGCCTTGTTGTTTATGGCAGTAGGCATTCTGGTGATGCTCTACGTTAACCATCCGGCTTTGCCGGAGTTATGGGACGGATTGCAAAATACGAACCCGGAAGCGAGCGAACTTCCTATCTTCCCGATTATGTTTGTGAGTATTGCTTGTGGCGCCATTTCAGGTTTCCATGCTACGCAAAGCCCCTTGATGGCACGTTGTATGACCTCGGAACGGCATGGACGTCCGGTGTTTTACGGTGCAATGATTACCGAGGGCATTGTTGCTCTTATTTGGGCTGCTGCCGCTACTTATTTTTTCCATGAGAACGGAATGGAAGAAAGCAATGCTTCTGTTATCGTTGATGCCATCACCAAAGAATGGTTGGGGGCAATCGGCGGAGTACTCGCTATTTTGGGAGTGATTGCTGCTCCGATTACTTCGGGAGATACGGCCTTCCGTTCGGCACGTCTGATTGTGGCGGACTTCTTGGGAATGGAGCAAAAAAGTATGCGCCGTCGTTTGTATATTTGTATTCCGATGTTTGTGGTAGCTATTGGTTTGCTTTTGTATAGTTTGCGTGATGCAAACGGATTTAATATGATATGGCGCTATTTTGCCTGGGCAAATCAGACATTGGCTGTGTTTACCTTGTGGGCTATAACGGTTTTTCTGGCGGTATCCAAGAAACCTTATATCATTACTTTGATGCCGGCACTGTTTATGACATGTGTATGTTCTACTTATATATGTATTGCTCCTGAAGGATTGGGACTCTCGCATGCAGTCTCCTATGGCGTTGGTATAGCGTGTGTAGTAGTTGCGGCGGTTTGGTTCTATATCTGGATAAATAAACAAAAAACAAGAAAATTATCAGAATGAAGAAAATAAGAAAATCAACAGGAGTGGCGCTTGCATTCCTTATTTATGTATCCGTAACAGCGGCTTATTTGTTGCCTCGTAATACGGAAGTCAGCCTGACTGAGAAAATAATTACGGTGGCAGTTTCTTATATCATCGTCCTTCTTCTTTGGCTGGTGCTTCGGAAAAAGGAACAAATGCGTGAACGCCGCGAAAAAGACGAACAATCTATTCACTTAAAAAAGTAAGTTTATGAAGAAATTAGTTTTGGCTCTTTGCTTATTGGCAGTCTCTTTTACTGCACAAGCGCAATTTGAGAAAGGAACTACGATTATTAACCCTTCATTGTCGGGGTTAGACTTTTCGTATAGTAGAAACGATAAAGCAAAATTTGGAGTTGGTGCACAGGTCGGTACATTCTTAGCTGAGGGTATTGCCTTGATGGTAAATGCCGGAGCCGACTGGTCGAAACCGATAGATGAGTATACACTGGGTACCGGAGTACGTTTCTACTTCAATAAAACAGGTGTTTATCTGGGTGGCGGACTCGACTGGAACCGTTTCCGTTGGAGTGGTGGAAAACATCAGACAGACTGGGGACTGGGGCTCGAAGCCGGATACGCTTACTTCCTTTCGCGTACGGTAACCATTGAACCTGCCGTTTATTATAAATGGCGTTTCAATGATGGGGATATGTCACGTTTTGGTGTGAAGATTGGATTCGGTTTCTACTTATAGTAGTATAATCGATATTTGATATATGGGGGCTTGTGTCAAAATTCCCCTTTCTACGGAGTCACCCTCGTCGCAGATAATTGTAGCGAGGGTGACTTTTTATTTATAAGAGTTTTGACATAGCCTCTTGATGTCTTGCTTAGTCTTATTTGCTTAGTCTTTTTCTTTTAAGATGTAGAAACAGCTTGTACTTGCAAAGTTTCTCAAATAAGGTATTCCAGAAATCATTTGATTCAGTTGACGTGGGGATAGCCCGAATTTTATTTTATAATGGGGATTAATGAACCATAGTTGCCTGTTTAGTATTATTAGGTCAGTCTTTTTAATTAGTCTTTCGAACAATTCTATTGATACGCCTGTCTTTTTGATGGAAAGCAGCTCTTTGATACAATCAGTGTCTGCTCTGAAGGCTTTTAGAATGGATCGGTATATAGAAACCGGGAATAAATGAATAAAAGGCAGATGAGACAATATTCGGTTTCTACATATTTGTTGGTGACCTCCAAATGGCATTTGCCATGCTGGGAATGACATAAAGACAATGCCTTGTGGCTTCAGATATTTACTCAAATTAGATAAGAATTGTTCTTTTTCTGTGATATGCTCAAGTACGTCATGGCAGATAATAATATCAAAATTCTGCTCCAATTCCTTTAGCTTGAATATATCTGATGCTATAAATTCACCTTCTGCATGGTGCATATTAAAAAAGTTTTTTGCATCTTTAATACGGCTTTTAGCCATATCAACCCCCATTGTATTGCATCCCATTTCCGAGAAAGGAAGCAAATTACCTCCATCACCACAACCGATTTCCAATACATTCATTCCTGCTGCTATTGCATGCCAACATTGGATATATGGGATAAAATAATTCCTGCTTGTTATAGACAATTCTTTAAAATAGATATTCCGGTTTTCATGACGTTCTTGCATAATAATAGTTTCATGTATAAAGAGTAACACAATTAAAATTACTTTCTATAATGATGATAAACTATTCTCTGAAAGACTGCATGATAATCTTTGTTTTTTTACCAGAATAGGCGGATACCTATAGGCAATGTCATATTGAGTGGCTTTGTTGTCCTAATTGTATTCAGCTTATTCTCATTGTTAAAGTAGTATCGTAAATTAGATTCTGCATAGATTCCGATAGAGGGTGTTATATGATACTGGATGCCTATGCCAAATTCCGCTGACCACTGTAAATGTGGATATAAGCTACTCTTCTTTTCAGATATAATTTGCCCTTTTTCTGACGTGAATTCTTCTGAAGTTGCTTTTACAGGTATATCCAAAGCCATTCCGGCGGAAGTGTATAGAGAGAATCTTCGTTGCTTCCATATATTGAAAGAGCCTTTGATTGGGATTCCTATATAACTGATTTTCTGTGCTTTCTCTAAATAAGAATCGCTGATGGTCGTGAAGTCGGAACGTAGGTATGTATATTGTACTCCGGTTTCTATACCCCAGTTCTCATTTATGTTTTTACGCAACGAAAGTGATAGCGTAACAGGGATGTGATGATATGATTTTTCCACTATTTCTTTGGGGGATTCGGATGAAATATCACCAGGGATTCTTGATTCGTGAGAGTCGACTTGTTTTTTTCCTCCTGAATAAGAAATAGCCAACGACCAGCTTTTTTTATCGTTGGAAAGTTGTTTTGAAGTATAGGCGTTATAAAATTCTTTCCGCTTTTGGGTATCTTGATTCTCTATGATCTGATGATTAGACAATTGAATGCTGTCGTTTTCTTCTGGAACGCTGTCTTGTAAAAGAACTTCCTGCTTGGATATCTTTCTTATAGATTGTAAATCTGCATACCGAGGGGCGGCAGGTACATGATTTAAAATAGTTTTTATAGAATCTTTTGATAATATGCTTTTAGCATTTTGTTCTTTCTCTTTCTGTGTAGTTACAATGTTTGGTTCTGTAGTAATAGCTTTCTTAGGTGTATATAGCCATATTTGTATAAAAATGATAGATGATAATATAAATAATCCAATCATAATACGGTGTTGGGAGATGAGTCTCCGTAATATATCTTTTGCTCTTGATAATTGTGATGAGGAAGAATGAGGAGCTATATTTAATAATAAACCAATTTCTTTGTGAGACAATCCTTCTAATACAGCCAATTTGAAAACTTTGTTGTAGCCTTTAGGGAGCGATTCTATCATTTTGAGCATTGTCTTGTAAGCTGGAAAATCATTAGAGAGAAAAGTGTCAATGGGGGCTTCATCTTCACTCATTTCTTCTAAAGAGATTGTGGACTTTGAACTGCACTGTTTCAAATATCTTAAAGATATGTTTTTCATAATGGTTCCCATCCAATATTCTAATTTCTCAGGAGAATGTAGGGTGTTTATAGAGGTGAAGATGATAATAAAGCCATCATGTAGGAGATCTTGTGCTATTTGTCTGTCAGAAACATAATGAAAACATATTCTTATCATTTTATCGGCATAGGTTTGGTAGAGCCAGCTTAGAGCTGACTTATCTCCTTTTTTACATAACTCTATAAGTTCCTTTTGGTTCATGTGTTTTTATGTTTTATACGACAGTCTATTTTAGATATGATATATAAACCCAAAAAAGACTGCATATTTTTTGCGATTTTAACATTCCTATTCTTTGTTTTTCGTGTAAGGGGAAACTGGAACCTATCAAAATGTAGTCAGTTTAAGAATCATTAATAGGTTGATTGTTTGTGTGTTATGTTTGTTGTTTGTATCAAGAAGTAAAAGGCATAATTGGGATAAAAAGAAGTAAGGTGCAAGGCTTTGAACACTCCTCCTAAAAGTAGAGGGTACAAATGCCTTGCATGTGTGGGGCGAGATAAGATATAAAGAATCTAAGAAAATGAATCGTTATCCTAGTTTTTCTCTCAGAAACTGCCCTGTATAGCTTGCTCCACAGGCAGCAACTTCTTCCGGAGTACCTACCGCTACGATATTTCCACCTTTCTCTCCACCTTCCGGTCCGAGATCGATTACATAATCGGCACATTTGATAACGTCCATGTTATGCTCGATGATAACGATGCTGTGTCCCCGGCGAATCAATGCGTCGAACGCATCCAGAAGTTTGCGGATATCATGAAAGTGTAGTCCCGTAGTCGGCTCGTCAAAGATAAACATCGTCGGGTCGGCTTTCTCCTGGCTTAAATAAAATGCGAGTTTGACACGTTGGTTTTCACCACCGGAAAGGGTAGAAGAAGCCTGTCCTAATTTAATGTATCCCAGTCCTACGTCCTGCAGAGGAAGTAACTTCTTCACAATTTTCTTCTGTCCATGTTCGTTGAAGAACTCAATCGCTTGGTTGACGGTCATCTCCAATACATCGTAGATGCTTTTATCGTTGAATTTCACTTCCAGTGTGTCGGATTTGAAACGTTTTCCGTGACAAGATTCACACTCCAATACCAAATCTGCCATAAATTGCATTTCTACAGTAATGGTTCCTTCTCCTTTACACTCTTCGCAACGGCCACCTTCGCTATTGAAACTGAAGAATCCGGGAGTATATCCCATTTGCTTTGCTAAAGGTTGTTCAGACCATAGTTTGCGGATTTCGTCGTAAGCCTTGATGTAAGTCACCGGATTTGAGCGCGATGATTTGCCAATCGGGTTCTGGTCTACAAATTCTACATTCCGCAGGTCACGCAAACTTCCTCCGATTGAAGAGAATTCTCCCGGTCGGTCACTGCATTCGTCTAATTCACGTTTCAATGCCCGGAAGAAAATATCTCTCACCAATGTACTTTTCCCGGAACCGGAAACACCCGTAACAACTGTCATTACATTGAGCGGGATACGTACGTTTACTCCTTTCAGATTATTCTCACGTGCACCTTTCAATTCGATATAGTTATTCCATGGCCGGCGATGCTCCGGAACGGGTATTTCATCTTCTCCTAAAAGATAACGTACCGTATAGCTGTTGCTTCCCTTCTTTAAATCCTTCATATCTCCCTGGTAGACAACTTCTCCACCCAGGCGTCCGGCATTGGGACCTATGTCGATAATGTAATCCGCTGCACGGATAATTTCTTCATCGTGCTCTACCACTACTACCGTATTTCCTAATTGTTGCAGTTGACGCAACACATGGAGCAGGCGGTCCGTATCACGGCTATGCAGTCCGATACTTGGCTCGTCGAGAATATAAAGACTACCTACAAGGCTACTTCCCAGCGAGGTTGCCAGATTGATACGTTGGCTTTCTCCACCGGATAAGGAATTACTAAGCCGGTTCAAAGTCAGATAGCCCAAACCTACATCGATTAAAAAGCGAATCCGACTATTTATTTCAACCAGAATACGTCGGGACACATTGCTGTCGTGCTCGTCCAGTTCCAGATGGTCGAAGAATTGCTTCAGTTCTGTGATAGGTAAATCCACCAGTTCGGAAATATTCTTTCCGCCCACCCGTACATATCCGGCTTCCGGTTTCAGGCGGGTGCCGTGGCATTTCGGACAAAGCGTTTTTCCCCGGTAACGCGCCAGCATCACCCGGTATTGTATCTTATATTGATTCTCTTCCAGCATCTTGAAGAAATCATTGATGCCGTGGAAATATTGGTTGCCTTCCCAAAGTAATCGGCGTTGAGCGTCTGTCAACTCATAATAAGGAGTAAAAATGGGGAAGTCGAATTTTTCCGCATTGTGAATCAATTCATCTTTCCATTCACCCATCTTTTCGCCGCGCCAGCATACGATAGCTCCTTCATACACCGATAATGAACGATCCGGAACGACTAAGTGCTCGTCAATACCGATTACTTTACCGAATCCTTCGCACGCCGGACAAGCACCGATGGGCGAGTTGAATGAAAACATCTGATCGTTCGGCTCTTCAAAGATGATGCCGTCCGCTTCGAATTTAGTGCTGAAAGTATGTAGTTTCGTGGTGCCATCCGATAGATAAAAACGTAGCATACAGGTTCCGTCCCCTTCGTACATGGCTGTTTCGGCAGAATCTGTCAATCGGCTGATGGCGTCCTTGCTGGTGGCAACCGCCATACGGTCGACTAGCAGATAAACTTCATCACCTGTTACAGGAGTATATTCATCGATTCGTTTCATTTCACCGTTCACTTCGATACGGTTGAATCCTTGTTTCAGGTCTATTTCCAATTGTTGTTGTAATGTGCGGCCTTCACGCAGGCGGATAGGTGTCAGTACCGTATATCTTGTGCCTTCCGGATAGGAAAGCATACAGTTGACGATGTCTTCTGTGGAGTGTTTCTTCACTTCCTGCCCGCTGATGGGACTATACGTTTTTCCCACCCGTGAATATAACAGGCGTAGATATTCGTAAATTTCGGTCGAGGTGCCCACCGTAGAACGGGGATTACGGCTGTTTACTTTTTGTTCGATGGCAATGGCAGGAGGAATTCCTTTGATAAAGTCACATTCCGGTTTGCTCATTCTCCCCAGGAACTGACGTGCGTAGCTGCTTAAGCTTTCTACGTAGCGGCGTTGTCCCTCTGCATAAAGGGTATCAAAAGCAAGTGACGATTTTCCCGAACCCGACAATCCGGTAATAACAACAAGTTTGTTGCGGGGAATATCTACATCGATGTTTTTTAGGTTGTTGACTCGTGCGCCTTTGATCGAAATATAGTTGTTTTCTGACATAAAATACTCCTTTTTTATGGTAGTCGGCAAAGTTAGCGAATTTATCGGGAGTTTGTATTATCTTTGCGACACATTATTACGATTTAAGAATATTATGAAGCTGAAAAACTATCTTTTACTTTTAGCTCTTCTTCTGGTGGTAGGAGTGAGGGCACAGGTGCCATCAGGCAATAAATATCCTAAACGTGAATTCCGTGGAGCATGGATACAGGCTGTCAATAGCCAGTTTCGTGGTATTCCCACAGAGCGACTGAAGCAAATATTGATTAGCCAGTTGAATTCTCTTCAGGAAGCCGGTATTAATGCAGTCATCTTTCAGGTGCGCCCTGAAGCGGATGCATTATACGCTTCCCAATATGAACCGTGGAGCCGTTTCCTGACAGGAACGCAAGGACAGACGCCTTCTCCTATGTGGGACCCGATGCAGTTTATGATTGAAGAATGTCAGAAACGGAATATGGAATTTCATGCCTGGATCAATCCTTACCGTGTGAAGACTTCATTAAAAAATGAATTGGCACCGGAACATATTTATCACCAGCATCCGGAATGGTTTGTTACTTATGGTGATCAGCTATACTTCGACCCGGCACTTCCTGAAAGTCGGGAGTACATCTGTAAAATTGTGACTGATATCGTGTCCCGCTATGATGTGGACGCTATCCACATGGATGATTATTTCTATCCTTATCCGGTTAATGGATTGGATTTCCCGGATAATGCGAGCTTTGCCCGTTATGGTGGAGGTTTTACAAATAAGGCAGATTGGCGTCGTAATAATGTGAATGTGTTGATAAAGAAACTTCACGAAACGATTCGTGGCATCAAACCTTGGGTGAAGTTCGGTATCAGTCCGTTTGGTATCTATCGTAATCAGAAGAGTGATCCGTTGGGAAGTAACACTAATGGTTTGCAAAACTATGATGATCTTTATGCCGATGTACTGCTTTGGGCACGTGAAGGATGGATTGATTATAATATTCCGCAGATTTACTGGGAAATCGGTCATAAAGCGGCTGACTATGAGACATTGGTGAAATGGTGGGCTACTCATACGGAAAATCGGCCGTTGTTTATCGGTCAATCTGTGCCGAAGACTGTTCAGTTTGCCGATCCGCAAAATCCTTCTATCAATCAGCTTCCCCGTAAGATGGCTTTGCAACGTGCTTACCAAACAATTGGAGGCAGTTGTCAATGGTATGCGGCAGCTGTTATTGAGAATCAGGGTAGATATCGTGATGCTTTAATCAGTGAATATCATAAGTATCCGGCTTTGGTCCCAGTCTTTGATTTTATGGATGATAAAGCTCCTGGCAAGGTGCGTAAAATGAAAAAGGTATGGACAGAAGACGGCTATATCCTTTTCTGGACTGCTCCGAAAGCCGATACGGAGATGGATAAGGCTGTTCGTTATGTAGTCTATCGCTTTGGCAGCAAAGAGAAGGTTAATTTGGACGATCCTTCACATATTGTAGCTATCACCCGCAATCCGTTCTACAAACTACCATACGAAACAGGAAAAACAAAATTCCGTTATGTAGTGACTGCTTTAGATCGTTTACATAATGAATCGAGATCTGTAAGTAAGAAGTTGAAACTGTAAAGGTATAGAATGAATAACGATAAACGGTGAACACTCTGCAGAATGATAATGCAGTTTGTTCACCGTTTTTTGTATATCGTTTTTTTGTATATCGTTTTTTGTTTACTATTCAGTCGCTTGCTATTAATAAAGTAGCAACCCTGCAATACCACAGGCGATAATCATTAATATCGGATTGGCTTTATATTTTCTTGTTCCGATGAAAGCGATCAGGAAGATAATGATGCTGATAATGAATGAATAAGTATCTTCAGTAGGCGAACCGAAGTTTTCTACGTTCATTAATACCAACGCTGCGGAGGCGAGTAATCCGACTACTGCCGGGCGTAATCCATTGAAAATAGATTCCACTACGGGGTGTTTCTGGTATTTCAGGAAGAATTTACTGATGGTCAACATCAAGATAAAAGAGGGAAAGACCACGGCGAATGTTGCAATGATGGAACCCCATACGCTACCTGTGGAAGTAAATCCTACATAAGTAGCTGCATTAATACCAATAGGTCCTGGTGTCATCTGGCTGATTGCAACAATATCCGTGAACTCCTGCGAACTCACCCATCCATAGCGGGTTACCACTTCGCCTTGAATCATGGAAAGCATGGCATAACCGCCACCGAAGCCGAAGAGCCCGATTTTGAAAAATGTATAGAATAACTGTAGGTAAATCATGTGATTAATAGTTTATTATATAATAATTTTAGGCACGGATTACGTGGATTACACGGATTTCACGGCTTTTAGAATTATGAATCTGTAAAACAACAGCGTTAATCCGTGTAATCTATGCTGTATCAACTCTCCGTTCTCAACTCTCAACTTTTTTAACCTTTCCCCAAAGAAAACCGCCTATACCCGCAGCGATGATAATCCAAATAGGAGAGAAACCCAACAACCAGATTAATAATGCCGAAACAACCGGAATCCACAGATTGTAGCGGTTGATTTTAGCAGATCGCCCCATAGTAAAGGTTGGTGCAGCAATGAGGGCTACCACTGCCGGTCGGATTCCCTTAAAGATGCGTTCCACTATCGGATTGTCTTTGAAACTATGAAAGAACAGGGCAATAGCCAATATGATAAGGAAAGACGGTAAGATTGTTCCCAATGCCGTGATAATACTTCCCCGGATTCCACGCAGTTTATATCCTATAAAGATAGAAATATTGACTGCTAAAATTCCCGGAGCGGATTGGGAGATAGCCAGCAGATCGATAAAATCTTCCTGCGCAATCCATTTCCGTTTGGTGACAATTTCATTTTCAATCAGTGGCACCATTGCATACCCTCCTCCAATGGTAAAAGCGCCAATTTTAAAAAAGATTCCAAATGCTTCGAGATAAATGTTCATTCTTTCTTTTCTCCTCCTTTCTTACTAACTGTTTTTTCTTTTGCCATATTGACTGGGATTTACATTACATATACTGTGAGAGCCGGGTTGTCAATGTTATCTGTCATGTCAATGGTAGAACGAAAAGTTGTGTAAAATAAGAGGCCGGCACTTTAAAATGTACCAGCCTCTGTAAATATAGGAATGATTTATTTCATTTTAGCTTCCACCCATTTACGAGCGTTGACAAACGCTTCTATCCATGGAGTAACCTGATCGCTGTTCTTGCGGTCTGCCGGATAACAACCGTTTTGCCATGGGAAGATGGCACGTTCTAGGTGAGGCATCATCGCCAAATGACGTCCGTCTGCACTGGCAAGTCCTGCAATGGAGTAGTCTGAACCGTTCGGGTTGCCCGGGTACTCATCGTAGCTGTATTTCGCCACTACATTGTATTTGTCTTCATCGTATGGCAGTGAGAATTTACCTTCTCCATGTGCTACCCAGATACCCAGTTTACTTCCGCTTAGTGAACCGAACATCACACTGCGGTTTGTCGGGATAGTCAGGCCGACGAAAGTAGACTCGAATTTATGGGAGTCATTGTGTAGCATCTTGCCTTTTTCCTTATGTTCAGGGTTGATCAGACCGAGTTCCATCATCAACTGGCAACCGTTACAGATACCTAGTGAAAGTGTGTCTTCACGAGCATAGAACTTGTCGAGCGCTTCTTTCGCTTTCGGGTTGAACAGGAAGCCGCCTGCCCATCCTTTGGCAGAACCCAGTACATCGGAGTTAGAGAAACCACCGCAGTAAACAATCATGTTTATGTCTTCCAGTGTTTCGCGTCCGCTGATGAGGTCGGTCATCGTAACGTCTTTTACGTCGAAACCTGCCAGATAGAGTGAGTAAGCCATTTCGCGCTCGCCGTTCGTACCCTTTTCGCGGATGATGGCCGCACGGATACCGCTTGGAGTACGACGGTCCGGAGTGATACCGTATTGAGAAAGCTTACCTTTGAATTCCGGCATAAAAGCGAATTCAACAGGTTGCATTTTATAGTTCTCGAAACGTTTCTTAGCGCAACCGTTCATAGATTGTTTGCGGTCGAGCAGGTAAGAAGAAGAATACCATACATCACGCATATAATCGATACCGAATTGGTAAGTAGCACCGTCTTTAGATACCAAAATGTGGCGTTCGTCAGTCGGTTTACCCAGCTTTATATAGCCTACGCCAGCGTCTTCCAAAATCTTCTTCACTTCATCTTTATGCTTGTCGCTGATCTGGATAACGATACCCGGATTTTCTGCGAACAGAATCTTAACGATATCTTCTTCCTTCATCTTGTCGAGGCTGATTTCCAAACCGCCTTCTACATTAGAGAAGCACATTTCGAGTAATGTAGTGATTAAACCACCGGCAGATATATCGTGTCCTGCAAGGATCAATCCTTTGTTTACAAGTTCTTGTACGGCAAGGAAAGCGTCACGGAAATATTCGGCATCCTGTACGCAAGGTACTTCGTCACCCACTTTACCTAAAGATTGTGCGAAAGCCGAACCACCTAATTTCAGTTCGTCGAAGCTGAAGTCAATATGATAAAGTGTAGTCTTTTCATTGTTAACCAATACCGGAGATACCACTTTCTTTACGTCGGAAACTTCACCGCCGGCAGAAACAATCACAGTTCCCGGAGAAATCACTTTCTCACCGTTCGGATACTTCTGTGTCATAGACAGAGAGTCTTTTCCGGTAGGGACATTGATTTGCAGTGCGCAGCAGAAATCGCTCAATGCTTTTACAGCCGTGTACAGACGGGCATCTTCACCTTCTTGAGAACGGCAAGGCCACATCCAGTTGGCAGATAGAGAAATGCTGTCCATACCTTCCGCCATCGGAGCCCAAACAAGATTGGTCAATGCTTCAGATACGGAAAGAATAGAACCGGCAGCCGGATCAGCCAATGCTGCTTGAGGAGCATGACCGATAGAAGTAGCAATTCCTTTTTCGCCACGGTAGTCAAGTGCAACGACACCGCAGTCACTCAACGGCAACTGAAGTTCGCCTTGACATTGCTGGCGTGCCACTTTACCTGTTACCGAGCGGTCTACCTTATTTGTCAACCAGTCTTTGCAGGCAACAGCTTCAAGCTGCAATACATTCGTCAGATATTCATGTAATTTAGACAATTCATATTTCGGCATTTCGTAATGACGTTCCACGGTTTTGTCTACCATATATGTCTTGGGAGAAGAACCGAACATTTGCTCTACGGCAAGATCAAACGGACGTACACCGTCAGCCTGTTGGAAGGCGAAACGATGATCGCCGGTTGTTTCACCGACTACATACATTGGAGCGCGTTCGCGTTCGGCAATCTTACGTACATGTTCGATGGCTTCTTCTTTAATCAATAGCCCCATACGTTCCTGGCTCTCGTTGGCGATGATTTCTTTTGCCGATAAGGTCTTGTCGCCGATAGGCAATTTGCTCATATCGATTAAACCGCCACATTCTTCCACTAGTTCGGACAGACAGTTTACGTGTCCGGCAGAGCCGTGGTCGTGGATAGAAACCACCGGATTCACCTCTTCTTCACAAAGAGCACGCACTACGTTGTTGGCACGTTTCTGCATTTCAGCATTAGCACGTTGCACAGCATTCAACTCGATGCCGCTGCTGTAACGACCGGTATCTACAGAAGATACGGAACCACCACCTAGTCCGATACGATAGTTGTCACCGCCGATTACTACCACTTTGTTTCCTGCTTCCGGTGCACCTTTCAGGCAGTCACGTTGTGTGCCGTAACCCACACCGCCGGCAAGCATGATTACTTTGTCGTAACCATAAACTTCTTTGTTTTCCGTGTGTTCGAAAGTCAGTACCGAACCGCAGATCAGCGGCTGGCCGAACTTGTTACCGAAGTCGGAAGCACCGTTAGATGCTTTGATAAGAATTTGTTCCGGAGTCTGGTACAACCATTTGCGTACCGGAAGAATTTCTTCCCATTCACGTCCTTCATCGGTACGTGGATAAGAAGTCATGTAGACAGCAGTACCTGCAATCGGCCATGAACCTTTACCACCGCCCATACGGTCGCGAATTTCACCACCGGTACCGGTAGAAGCACCGTTGAACGGTTCTACAGTAGTAGGGAAATTATGTGTTTCCGCTTTCAGTGAGATAACGCTCTTGATGTCTTTTATCTGGAAGAAATCAGGTTTTGAATGATCTGCCGGAGCAAACTGTTCAACAACCGGACCTTCGGCAAAAGCTACATTATCTTTATAAGCAGAGATGATTTTATTCGGATTTTCCTGTGTCGTCTTTTTAATCATCTGAAACAGAGAAGACTCCTGTTCTACACCGTCGATGATGAACGTTCCGCCGAAGATTTTGTGGCGGCAGTGTTCGGAGTTGATTTGTGCGAAACCGAATACTTCGGAGTCAGTCAGTTTTCGTCCGAGATCATTTTCCACTTTCTTCAGATAGTCCATTTCTTCTTTAGAAAGAGCCAGACCTTCTTGTTCGTTGTATACTTCGAGATCTTCGATGTAGATGATCGGTTCCGGCTGACGGTTTGTCGTGAATACGTTTTGGTCGAGTCCTTTGTACATGCGTTGGAGCATCGGGTCGTAGTCTGCGTTTTCGTCCTTAACAGGGAAGTACTCCTCGATGCGGCTGATGCCTTCGAGCCCCATGTTTTGGGTGATTTCTACTGCGTTTGTACTCCAAGGAGTGATCATTTCGCGGCGTGGACCAACGAAACAGCCTTTCAGGTTTTCTTCACTTTCCATCACGGCTTCGCCAAAAAGCCAACAGAGTTTATTACTTTCGTCAGGGGTGAGCTGATGGTTGCTCTCTACGGCAATCACGCTCTTGGAAGGGGTTCTGAAAAAAAGAATCATGTTGTATATTTACGATTTTACGATTTACGATTTACGATTGAAGTTCCTGCAGGAGAAACTCTTCTCTTTTTCTGTGGCGCAAAGATAATCAATTTCGTTGGTGGTAGGAAAAAAATAGAGAATAAATTCCTATACCTTGATTTAATATGTTTATTTTTCAATGTACGTTTTACTTATTATTGCTATATATAGTGATTCTTGTGTGGAAAAAACGTTAATATACTATCCCCATATCACAAAAAAGTGCGATATTTGCGACATGATTCAGATAGAGACAATATTCGATATATTAGTAAAAGGCTTTATTATTGGCGTTGTTGTGTCCGCACCTCTCGGTCCGGTGGGCGTATTATGCATCCAGAGGACTCTGAATAAAGGGCGTTGGTACGGATTCGTAACGGGGTTGGGAGCCTCGTTGAGTGATATAGCATACGCTTTGCTCACCGGTTATGGAATGAGCTTTGTGTTCGATTATATCAATAAGAATATCTTCTATCTGCAGTTATTGGGGAGTGTCATGCTACTCCTTTTCGGTATATATACCTTTCGTAGCAATCCGGTGCAATCCATTCGTCCGGCTTCGTCCAGCAAAGGTTCTTATTTCCATAATTTTATTACCGCTTTTTTTGTTACTCTATCCAATCCTTTGATAATCTTCTTGTTTATCGGACTTTTTGCCCGTTTTGCCTTTGTGCAGCCGGGAGTGCTGGTGTTTGAAGAGATTACGGGATATCTTGCAATTGCTATAGGAGCATTGACCTGGTGGTTGGGTATCACTTATTTTGTGAATAAGGTGCGTACTAAATTCAATTTACGTGGTATTTGGATACTGAACCGTGTTGTAGGAAGTATCGTAATGCTGGTATCTGTTGCCGGATTGATTTATACTTTGTTGGGAGAGTCACTTTATTAAGAGATAACATCATGAATCAGATAGCACAACAACTGAAAGAGAAGAATATTGCCGAATACCTTATATATATGTGGCAAGAGGAAGACTTGATTCGTGCCAATCATTGTGAACCGGAAGAGATGGAGGCAAATGTGATTGCACGCTATCCGGAAGATCAGCGGCCTGCCATGCGAGAATGGTATACCAACCTGATTACGATGATGGGGGAGGAAGGAGTACGGGAAAAGGGACATCTACAGATTAATAAGAACGTGATTATCAATCTGACAGAGTTGCATAATGCATTGTCCTCTTCTCCTAAATTTCCTTTTTACAGTGCTGCTTATTTTAAGGCATTACCGTTTATCGTAGAATTACGGAATAAAAACGGCAAGAAAGATGAACCCGAACTGGAAACCTGTTTTGAAGCGTTGTATGGAGTACTCCTGCTTCGCCTTCAGAAGAAGCCTATCAGCGAAGGAACTGCCAAGGCAGTGGAAGCTATCACTAATTTCCTTTCAATGTTGGCAAATTATTATGATAAAGACCGTAAAGGTGAATTAAAACTGGATGAATAAATGAGAATTTTAGTAACAGGTGCCAACGGTCAGCTTGGCAATGAGATGCAGGTGCTTGCAAAAGAGAATCCGCAACATACGTACTATTTCACAGATGTGCAGGAACTCGATATCTGCGACAAGCAAGCTGTTTGGGCTTATATGGCAGAGAAGCAGATTGAGCTTGTTGTGAATTGTGCTGCTTATACAGCTGTAGATAAAGCAGAAGATAATCAAGAATTAGCATACAAATTGAATTGTGAAGCACCAAAACAACTGGCAAGTGCGGCACAAGCCAATGGTGCTGCCATGATACAAGTATCTACTGACTATGTATTTGACGGTACTGCGCATACTCCATACACGGAAGAGTGCAATCCCAGCCCGGATTCAGTATATGGTACCACTAAACTGGAAGGAGAAAAGGAGGTAATGAATTGCTGTGAGAAAACAGCCGTTATTCGTACTGCATGGCTTTATTCCACTTTCGGTAATAATTTCGTAAAGACGATGATCCGTCTCGGAAAAGAGCGTGACAATTTGGGAGTTGTTTTCGACCAAATAGGGACTCCGACGTATGCCAATGACTTGGCACGTGCTATCTATACTATTATAAATAAAGGTATAGTTCGCGGTATTTACCATTTCAGCAATGAGGGAGTTTGTTCCTGGTATGATTTCACAGTAGCTATTCATCGCCTAGCTGGAATAACCACCTGCAAAGTGAAACCTTTGCATACAGCCGAATATCCTGCGAAAGCAAACCGCCCGGCATATTCCGTGCTTGATAAAACAAAAATAAAAACAACGTTCGATATAGAGATTCCTCATTGGGAGGAGAGCCTCAAACAATGCATTGATAAAATGATGAAAGATGAATAATGAATGTAGGCTATGTTATTCCAGCATAGCTTATTCATGTTTTATAATTCATCATTCTAACTAAAAAACTATGGCAGATAATACAGAAATTTTGAGACGGCGGACGTTCGCCATTATTGCGCATCCGGATGCTGGTAAGACATCTTTGACGGAAAAGTTATTGCTTTTCGGAGGTCAGATACAGGTGGCAGGTGCGGTAAAGAGTAATAAGATTAAAAAAACGGCTACGTCCGACTGGATGGAAATCGAGAAACAACGTGGTATTTCGGTAACGACTTCTGTGATGGAATTCGACTATCGGGACTATAAGATTAACATTCTCGATACTCCCGGTCACCAGGACTTTGCCGAAGATACATACCGTACACTGACAGCTGTAGACAGTGTTATCATCGTTGTAGACGGTGCGAAGGGTGTGGAAACACAGACGCGTAAACTGATGGAGGTGTGCCGTATGAGAAAGACTCCGGTAATTATCTTCGTCAACAAAATGGACCGTGAAGGAAAAGACCCGTTCGATTTGCTCGATGAGCTCGAAGAAGAACTGATGATTCAGGTTCGTCCCTTATCTTGGCCGATTGAGCAGGGAGCACGTTTCAAAGGGGTGTACAATATCTACGAACAGAAACTGGACTTGTATCAGCCATCCAAACAGGTGGTAACAGAGAAAGTGGCAGTCGATATTCATTCGGAAGAACTGGACCAGCAGATTGGCAAGTCGTTGGCAGACAAGTTGCGTGGCGATTTGGAACTGATTGAGGGTGTTTATCCGGAATTTGATTCGGAATCCTATTTGGCGGGGGACTGTGCGCCTGTATTCTTTGGATCGGCGTTGAACAACTTCGGTGTGCAAGAGTTGCTGAACTGTTTTGTAGAGATAGCTCCCAGCCCTCGTCCTGTGCAGGCAGAAGAGCGTGAAGTGAAACCTGACGAACCGAAATTCACTGGTTTCATCTTTAAGATCACTGCTAATATTGATCCTAACCATCGTTCTTGTGTAGCATTCTGTAAGATTTGCTCCGGTAAGTTTGTCCGCAATGCCCCATATACACATGTCCGTCATGGAAAGACCATGCGTTTTTCATCGCCTACCCAATTTATGGCACAGCGTAAAACAACGATTGACGAAGCATACGCAGGAGATATTATCGGTTTGCCGGATAATGGAACTTTCAAAATTGGCGATACGTTGACAGAAGGGGAAATGCTTCATTTCCGCGGATTGCCGAGCTTCTCGCCGGAGATGTTCAAGTATATCGAGAATGCAGACCCGATGAAGCAGAAACAATTGGCAAAAGGTATTGACCAGTTGATGGACGAAGGTGTGGCACAGTTGTTTGTCAATCAGTTCAATGGCCGTAAGATTATTGGTACGGTGGGGCAGTTGCAGTTTGAAGTCATTCAATATCGTTTGTTGAATGAATACAATGCGTCCTGTCGCTGGGAACCGGTAAGTCTTTATAAGGCCTGCTGGGTAGAAAGCGATGATCCCGCGGAACTGGAGGCCTTCAAAAAACGTAAATACCAATACATGGCAAAGGATAGAGAGGGGCGTGATGTGTTCCTGGCAGACTCCGGTTATGTACTTCAGATGGCTCAAATGGACTTTAAACATATCAAATTCCACTTTACAAGTGAGTTTTGAAACATATTCGGATAATTTATTTGATAATTGTTTTATCAGAGTGTGAGAGAAAGTTGAAGGGCTTTCTCTCACATTTTATCGAAATTATCATTCATCGTCTAATTGTAACTTCAATCGTAAATAGTAAATCGTCTAATCGTAAATCATCTGGTTTCCAATCAGAGAACTGTCGTTTTTATACATTATATTCCTTTCTTAATTTATTTTATAATAAAAATTTGGTATTTTCGGACGCTTTTTAGACGAACAACTTAAAATACTAATAGTTTATTATATGGAAAATATCGAAACAGCGATCCTGCTGATGGTGGTCGGAATGGCTACCGTGTTTGTTATTCTGCTGATTGTGATTTATTTAGGTAAGTTGTTGATTACATTAGTCAACAAGTATGCTCCTGAAGAAGTGGTTCCTGTGAAGCGGGAAGCATCGCAAGGTCCTGCCCCTGTTCCGGGAAATATCTTAGCCGCCATTACGGCTGCAGTAAATGTGGTGACACATGGCAAAGGAAAAGTCACTAAAGTAGAAAAATTATAAATCTATAAAGAATATCACTGAAAGACATGAAAAGAGAAGTAAAGTTTAGTTTGGTTTTCCGAGATATGTGGCAATCTGCCGGAAAATACGTACCTCGTGTAGACCAACTCGTAAAGGTAGCTCCTGCCATCATTGAAATGGGCTGTTTTGCTCGCGTAGAAACAAACGGCGGAGGTTTTGAACAGGTAAATTTATTGTTTGGTGAAAACCCGAATAAAGCGGTGCGCGAATGGACGAAACCGTTCCACGAAGCCGGTATTCAAACCCACATGCTCGACCGCGCACTGAACGGTCTCCGTATGAGCCCCGTTCCGGCAGACGTCCGCAAATTATTCTACAAAGTAAAGAAAGCTCAGGGAACAGACATTACCCGTACGTTCTGCGGATTGAACGACGTGCGTAACATTGCTCCTTCCATCACCTACGCAAAGGAAGCCGGCATGATTTCACAATGCTCGCTTTGCATCACTCATTCGCCTATCCATACCGTGGAGTACTACACCAATATGGCGCTGGAACTTATCAAACTGGGAGCAGACGAAATCTGTATCAAAGATATGGCAGGTATCGGCCGTCCTGTATCATTAGGTAAGATCGTAGCAAATATCAAGGCGGCACATCCCGAAATCCCCGTTCAGTATCACAGCCATGCAGGTCCCGGATTCAATATGGCAAGCATCCTCGAAGTATGCGAAGCCGGTTGTGACTACATCGATGTAGGCATGGAACCACTATCCTGGGGAACAGGTCATGCTGACTTGCTTAGCGTGCAGGCGATGCTGAAAGACGCCGGATATCAAGTGCCCGAAATCAATATGGAAGCCTACATGAAAGTGCGCGGCATGATTCAGGAATTTATGGACGACTTCCTCGGCTTGTATATCAGCCCGAAAAACCGTCTGATGAACTCCTTGCTGATTGCTCCCGGACTTCCCGGCGGTATGATGGGTAGTCTGATGGCAGACCTTGAATCCAATCTGGAATCAATCAATAAATATAAGGCAAAACACAATCTGCCGTTTATGACGCAAGACCAGTTGCTCATCAAGCTCTTTGATGAAGTAGCATACGTATGGCCTCGTGTCGGTTATCCTCCATTGGTGACTCCGTTCAGCCAATACGTGAAGAACCTCGCCATGATGAACGTGATGGCAATGGAAAAAGGAAAAGATCGTTGGGGAATGATTGCTGATGATATCTGGGATATGATTCTGGGTAAAGCCGGACGTTTGCCGGGCAAACTTGCTCCTGAAATTATTGAAAAGGCTGAACGTGAAGGCCGTAAGTTCTTTGAAGGTGATCCGCAGAATAACTATCCCGATGCTCTCGACAAATATCGCAAACTGATGAAAGAGAACAAATGGGAAGTGGGACAGGACGACGAAGAACTCTTCGAATATGCTATGCACCCGGCTCAATATGAGGCTTATAAGAGTGGTAAAGCAAAAGAAGACTTCCTGGAAGACGTAGCCAAACGTCGTGCCGAAAAAGATAAATCTCCGGGAGAAGATGCCAAACCGAAGACGCTGACTGTACAAGTGGACGGACAGGCTTATCGTGTGACGGTAGCATACGGTGATACCGAACTACCTGTTGCTCCTGCGGGTGCTGCCGCTGCTCCGGCGGGAGAGGGTAAAGAAGTACTTTCTCCGTTGGAAGGCAAGTTCTTCTTGGTGAAAAATGCACAGGAAACTGCTTTGCAAGTAGGCGACACTGTGAAAGAAGGGGATGTAATCTGCTATGTAGAAGCGATGAAGACCTACAATGCTATTCGTGCGGAGTTTGGCGGTACGGTGACTGCTATTTGTGTCAACCCGGGAGATGCTGTATCAGAAGATGACATATTAATGAAGATAGGATAATGAACGAAATATTTGAGAACTTATATGACATGACTGCGTTCAGCAATATCATTGCCGAACCGCAGTTCCTGATAATGTATGCTATTGCGTTCGTTCTGCTCTATCTGGGTATTAAGAAACAGTACGAGCCGCTGTTGCTTGTTCCTATTGCTTTCGGTGTGTTGTTAGCCAATTTCCCCGGAGGAGATATGGGTGTGATTCAGGCGGACGAAAATGGTATGGTGATGGTAAATGGAGTGTTGAAGAACATCTGGGAAATGCCTTTGCATGACATTGCCCACGAGTTGGGTCTGATGAACTTCATCTACTATATGTTGATTAAAACAGGTTTCCTGCCACCGATCATCTTTATGGGTGTCGGTGCGCTGACGGACTTCGGGCCGATGTTGCGTAACTTGCATCTTTCTATATTCGGTGCAGCCGCACAGTTGGGTATCTTTACCGTATTGCTGGTAGCCATCCTGATGGGATTCACTCCACAGGAAGCCGCTTCTTTGGGCATTATCGGTGGCGCGGATGGTCCAACAGCCATCTTTACCACCATCAAATTGGCGCCGCATTTGCTGGGACCGATTGCTATTGCCGCTTATTCGTATATGGCGCTCGTTCCGGTGATTATTCCGCTGGTAGTGAAGCTGTTCTGTACGAAGAAAGAATTGAGCATCAACATGAAAGAACAGGAAAAGATGTATCCTTCGAAGACTGAAATCAAGAACCTGCGTGTATTGAAGATTATCTTCCCGATCGTGGTAACTACTATTGTTGCCCTCTTCGTGCCAAGTGCAGTGCCTTTGGTGGGTATGTTGATGTTTGGTAACCTGGTGAAAGAAATCGGAACCAATACATTCCGTTTGTTCGATGCTGCTTCCAATAGCATCATGAATGCTGCCACCATCTTCCTCGGACTGTCCGTAGGAGCAACGATGACAGCCGAAGCATTCCTCAACTGGACAACAATCGGTATTGTGATCGGTGGATTCCTTGCATTTGCACTTTCTATAACCGGTGGTATTTTCTTTGTGAAACTGGTGAATCTCTTCTCGAAGAAGAAAATCAATCCGCTTATCGGCGCCACTGGTTTGAGTGCCGTTCCGATGGCGAGCCGTGTAGCCAATGAGATTGCTTTGAAATACGATCCGAAGAATCACGTATTGCAGTATTGCATGGCAAGCAACATCTCCGGAGTAATCGGTTCTGCCGTGGCTGCGGGTGTGTTGATCTCCTTCCTTGCGTAAGGTAATTCCGGCCTGAAAAAAGACTTTTTATACATTCACACTTGGAAGATTCGTTTGATAGCGTTATCTTTGTGTGAATGTATAACAGTAAAAATAGCAAGCGTATGAGTGCAATGTCATTGGAAGCCGAAAAGAACGAACTGATTCGGCGGATTTTGGATGTGGATGATGTCGCTATTCTGCGGAGAGTGAAATCGATGTTGAGTTGTGAAGAAGAGCAAACGAATGTTGTCGCAGAGGAAGCAGCTCCCTACCAGACAAAGGCGGAGATTCTGGCAAGCTTAGATCAGGCGTGTAAGGAACTGAAACTGAATCTGGAGGGTAAGTTGGAGTTTAAGTCATTAGATGATGCCCTTAATGAAATATAGAATAAGCGTTACCCTCGAATTTTTAAGGGAAATGAAGCATTTGTCAAAACGGTATAAATCGTTGAAAGAAGATCTTAGGAAATTTGGAGATGATTTGTTATTAAATCCTGAACAAGGAGTCAGTTTGGGCAATAATCTTCGTAAAATACGTATAGCGATAACTTCGAAAAATAAAGGTAAAAGTGGAGGTGCACGGGTGATAACCTATACGATAATCTGGACAGAAATAGATACAGAGATAAAATTGCTCACTATTTATGATAAGTCAGAACGTGCAAATATCACAGATAAGGAAATAGAAGATATCTTGAAGCAAAACGGCATTTTGTAGTCCTTATAATATAAAAAGAAATCGTCCTGTTTCACGGTTGCGTGATAACAGGACGATTTCTTTTATAAGACTAAGACTTTGTGAACAAGTTTCTTTTGTTTCTAAATTTACGTCAGTTCGATATAAGTCTGTACTTTTCGATTCTCCTCCTTCAGGAAGGAGGAGTCCCCGTAGGGGGAGGTGGTAGGTGAAATTGTAAATCCATATATTACTGAATAACATACTACTATATCTACCTACCACCCCGTCCTTCGGACACCCCTCCTTCCCGAAGGAGGGGAAGCCATGCGGGCGAACTTATATCGAACTCACGTTAAATTTATTCACTGATTACCTTTCTGTATTCCGCTACCGCCATCTTTTCCGACAGATACGCATTAATCAGATTGGTGTGCGCTTGCGTCCATGACAATTGTGCGGAGAGTACATCCACCATATTTGCCTTTCCCTCATTATACGAGAAAGAAACCAAATCAAGATTTTCATTGGCCAGATTCATAGTCTCTTTGGCGGTTTTCACTTGATATTCCGTTTCCGTCAGTTTGGTCAGGGCGGCAGAAAGTTCCTCGTTGATATTATCCGTCACATAACTTTGTTGCAGTTTCTGTATGCCGATATACGCTTTCTGTTGGCGGTTTGTTTTGAACCGGGCTCCCCAACGGAAGATCGGTATATTCAGGTTAATGCCGACGATGGGATTGAAAGAAACATCATAACCGAGGTTAGGTGTCGCTGTAGCCCATCCGCCGCTGAAATACATATTCAACTGCGGGTTGAACTGGCTAAGAGCCGCTTTGCGTTGCGCCTGACTCTTCATGATATTCACCTCCGTACTTTCATAATCCGCGCGACGTTGTAGTACATTCTCCAGAGAAAGGATCTGCACCGGAGCGGAAGCCGTGTCAATCGTGTACAGACTATCTACGGGATTGTTCGGCTCTTCTCCCATCAGGATGTTCAGCTTTTGCAGCGCCAGGGTATAGTTCTGACGCGCCTTGATATATTGCAATTCCGCTTCTTTCAGCCGGGTGGAAATCATTAATAAGTCCGTGCGACTAATCATACCGTCATTGAAACGATCCTGAATGATGTCATACTGTTGCTTCACGATACTTTGATACTTGTCCGCTGCCTGCAACATAGCCTGTGAAGCAGAAGCATTCCAATAAACGGCATCGCTCTGATAATGAATCTGGTCGATGGTAAGCTCTTCATTTAGTTGATTTAGCTTTTCATCCGCTTTGGCAATCTTGTGCTGGGCGTTGAGTGCCCCGCCCGTGTACAACGGTTGCGAGACGATAAATACACCTTGATAGGTATGGTTGCGGTATTCGCCTACCGGTTCGTTCCAAGCATTAAGGTCGCTCATGTTGAGGGTCCCGTCCGCATTGACATCAATTTTGGGCAAGAATCCTGTGTGAGCAATCTTTCGTGCTTCCGTACTTGCCATTGTCTTTAGTTTCTGTTGCTTCAGAATTTGACTATAAGCTTCCACTTTATCCCGGTAAGCTTCCCGGCTAAGATAGGGCTGCTGTGCCCCGGCAGTGAGACCGAGGAGTAGCAGAGACAGAGTTATAAGTTGAGTTTTCATTTTATTCAATCTAAACAATAAATTCAAGTTTCATATAAGAGAAGGCAATCAGCCTTTGATTCTTTGAATGGCACAATAGGCTACCGGAAGAACAAACAATGTCAGTGCCGAAGCCACCAACAAACCTCCCATAATCGTAGCCGCCATACCGCCGAACATCGCGTCGAACAGCAATGGCAACATACCCAGAATGGTAGTGCCGGACGCCATTGCTACGGGGACAATACGACTCGTTGTAGCACTGACAACAGCATCCAACGGCTTTTTGCCCGTCTTTGCCTCCAGATCAATCTGTTCCACCAGTACAATCGCATTTTTGATATTCATCCCAATCAGTCCGAGCAAACCAAGGATGGAGAAGAAGTCGAACGACTTGCCTAGCAACACCAATCCCAAAACGATACCGATAAAAATAAGCGGTAACATCAACAAGATCACTGTCGGCTTACGATACGTCCTGAACAGGAACAACAGCGTGACGAACATCAGGAAGAACGTCAACGGTAAATTCTTGGCCAACGCCTCGTTAGACTCCACCTGACTTTCCTGTTCCCCGAAATACTTCATCGTATACCCCTCCGGCACTTTAATCTCTTTCTGCACCAGCGGCCAAACCTCATTGAAAGCAGCAATCGCATTCACTCCGCGACGCGGATCGCATTGCGCCATCATCACCATTTGCCGGTTGTAATCCTTCACATTCGAGAAACGATATTGGAAATCAAATTCCGATACCACCTGTTCCAGACTGGTCGTTTCATTGCCCGTGCCGAACACGGGCAACGTGCGCAGGTCATTGATGCGGAACGAATCCACCGTGTTATCCTTCAATAGGATAGGAAGCACCTGATCGCCCTGCCGGTACTCTCCAAGCGTCATGCCTGTGGTTCCGATCTGGATACTTTGTGCCATTCCCTGACGCGATACCCCTAACGGTTGCGCCCGTTCGGGACTATATACAGGCTTCCATACAGGAACTTTATTTCCCCACGAATTGCGTATATTGATTAAATCCGGATTCCGGTGCATAATCTCCAAAGCCTGGTTGGTGAGCGCCACAAGCGTGTCCACATTCGGACCGATAAATCCGATTTCGATAGCGGCATCCACCGCAGGCGACAGTTTGAACAGACTGGTACGGGTAATCGCATTCGGATAATTCGCCTTCATATACGCGTCGAAATCTTCCTCATACTCTTTCGAATATTTACTGTCCGTCAACTCAACCAATACATTGGCAAAATTCGGTTTCGGACCCACCGAAGTAGAAGCCAGGTAATACCTTAGCGGCGTGCTGCCGAAGGTGATCGACACTTTCTTCACTTCCGGCTGCTTTGCCAGATGCTCTTCCACGGATTTCATCTCTTTCACTACATCATTGATGCTATACCCGTCGGGATAAAACACGTCCGCCCGGAAATAAGGCTTATCGAGAGAAGGGAAGAAGTTTTGCGGCATCATTCCCATAATAACCAGCGAAGCAACAAAGAGCACTACCATCGAACCCAGTGTCAATGTTTTCCTGCGAATCAGCGTGCGGAGGATGGAGGCGAATTTGTGATAGAACGGTTTGTCGTACGGGTCTTTCGTGCCGTCCTTTGCTTTCGCTTTCAGGATGAAATTACCGAAAACAGTGGTCTGCGTCAGCGCGAGCACCCAGCTCAATCCCAGCGAGATGGCAAGCACCACAAAAAGCGGTTTCACGATTTCCGCCACGGCAGAAGGAGCAAGGTAGAGCGGGAGGAACGAACAGATAGCGATGAACGTAGCCCCAAGCAATCCCCATTGCGGACCGGTTGCTCCGTCTATCAGCGCTTTCCGCCGGTCTACTCCGCGGGCGATGGCAATCTGTGCGTTGTCCGTTACCACGATGGCGTTATCCACCAGCATCCCCATGGCGATGATAAATCCCGCCAATGAAGTACGGTTCAGCCCGACACCGAAGAAAGACATGATAAGCAATGTGCCGCCAATAGAGAAAATCAGTGACGAGCCGATCAGCACACCTGCGCGCAAACCCATCACCAACATGATAATCACAATTACAATCAGAATCGATTCGATCAGATTGATGATAAATCCGTTGTTGGCTTCGTTGGCAATTTCGTTCTCCAGATACAGGCTTTGCAGTTCCAGTCCCACAGGCATCAGTGGCAACAATTCGTCTAGTTTGGCTTTCACGTTCTTGCCCGTCTGCACCACGTCCCGTTGCGGGTCGGTGGAGACGCCGATGCCGATGGCACGTTTGCCATTCACGTGCATGATGTTGGATGGAGGGTCCATGTACCCTTTTTCGATGACGGCGATATCGCCCAGTTTCACTTGTCCGGCTTTGGTGGTAATCACCTGGTTGCGGATATCGTCTACGGTGGTATACATGCCGTTGGCGGTCACCCGGAGTTGTTGTTCGCCGGCACGTATTTCTCCGGTATTGATAATCTGGTTTTGCGATTGCAACAGACTGGCGAGCTGTTTCGGGTCGATGCCCATGCCTACGAGTTTATTGGTGGAAATAAAAATATTGACCACCTCCGTCTGCGTCCCGAACAGGGCGACTTTCATCACCCCGTCCGCTGTCACTACCTGCGTTTTGATCCGTTCCGCCCAGTTGCGCATCTCTTCGTATGTGTAACCGTCGTCTGCCGTCAGACCGTAATAGATACCGAACACGTCGCCGAAATCATCGGAAATCGTCGGTGCGGAAGCACCGATCGGCAACTGTGGCTGTATATTAAGTACCTTCCGTCGCAACTCATCCCACTTCTGCGGAATGGAGCTTGCCGACAAGGAAGGTTGCAACTCGAATGTGATTTTTGAGAGCCCGTACATCGATTCTGATTTAATCTTGTACGCACCACTCATACTTTGGATCTCGCGAGAGATAGGCTCGGTAATCAACCGCTCCACTTCTGCCGGTTCGGCACCCGGATAGCGGGTCATAATAACCGCCGACTTTATGACGAAAGGAGCATCTTCTTTTTTACCCAGCTTGCCGAAGGAGGTGATTCCCCCGATCAGCAATACAGCAAGAAAGAAATAGATGATTTTCGTATTGTCTAATGAATATTTGGCTAAACTCATAATAAATGATTGTTGATAATTAATGAATGACAGTGGATAAATGATACATAATCATTTACCTAACGTCAGTTCGATATAAGCTTGTACTATTCCGATTCTCCTCCTTCAGGAAGGAGGAGTCCCCGTAGGGGGAGGTGGTAGGTAAACACATAAGTCTATCATCTACAATAAGATAGGAAGAAGCTCGTTTATCCTACCACCCCGTCCTTCGGACACCCCTCCTTCCTGAAGGAGGGGAAACCATGCGGACAAAGTTATATCGAACTTACGTTACCTACTATCACCTGTCAACAGTTGTGATAGATTCTCCTTCTACTAGTTGGTATACGCCTGCTATGACGATTTCTTCATCGGGTTTCAAACCTTCCGAGATGAGCGCCTGTGCTTCTCCGGTCGGGGCGTTGACGGTCACTTCCCGTTTGTGGACTTTGTTGTCTTCTACCACCCAGACATACATTTTATTCCCTTCGCTTTCGCCGAATACGGCACTAAGCGGTACGATCGTCCAGCTATCCTGCACCAACGGACCTACATCTGCCGTGAAACGGATGCTGCACGTGAAACCGGGTTTCACAGCATACAGATCGCGGTCGAATGACGGATCGTCAATCGTGATGCTGACCGGAATTCCTGTGCCATCTGTAGAAATATCAAGATATTCTTCCAGTTTCGCTTGAAACACGTGTCCTTTAAATGTGTCGAACTCTACAAGGAAACGCGGCTCTTTGGCACGCAACAAATAAAGATACGCATCCGGAATGGTGAATTTGATACGCAGATTGTGCGTATTGACAAGCTGCACGATACCCTCACCGGAGTTGACACGCTGATAGTTTTCCACCAGCCGTTTTTCGATAGAACCGTCGAAAGGAGCTGTCAGCTTGGTGTCGCGCATATTGTTGGCAGACAGTTCGTATTCAGACTTCGCCTTCTGGAAGTTGGCGAGGCTGATTTCATATTCCTGTACGGAGATTGCTTGCCGGGAGAGGAGCCGTTTGTTGCGTTCCACTTGTGCCGAAGCCGTTTCGTATGCCGATTTCGTAGCGGCATATTGCAACGCGATGTCTCTGGGGTCGATAGCCGCGATGAGTTGTCCTTTTTTCACTTTCTGTCCTTCGATGACAGGAAGCTGGATGATTTGTCCGTTGACCCGGAAAGCCAGCTTTACATATTCCACCGCTTCCACGATTCCCGAGAAATCTTTTCTGATAATCGATCTTGACTCGACAATCGTAGTCTTTACGGGACGTGCAGTTGTCGTTGTCGTTTCTTTTTTCTGTCCGCAGCCAGCCAGCAAGATTGCAGCTGCCAGGACGAATCCAAATTCCTTTTTCATATACCACGTTGATGTTTAGAGGTTTTGCGTTGATAAATAGCGAATAATATACTAAAACAACTCCTGTTTATTTATGTTCAATATTCCTGTCTTTTCATATCCTGCCTCTTAACCTTTATATGGAACGCAAAAAAAACGGGAACTTTACCGTTTCTAAGGTAAAATTCCCGTCGTTTCATTTTACACCATCAGGTTCTGACCTCCAATGACGCCTGCAATAGCAGTAGCAACCGCAATGACGACTTTTAAAATCGTATTCCAAATGGATTTCTTCATAATTCAACACCTCCTTTCCATACCACATTATCCTCTATCACCTATTCTATCACGCTGCCGGATCGGGTGCTTCCTGACCACCGCTACCCGGTTTGTCATCACCCGAATCGCCGGCGTTTCCACCGCCTCCCGCTCCCAGTGCTTTCGTCAACTGGTTGACGTGGATATATGTCGCTCCCTGAATCAGCGCACGGGTGATATTTCCACCGGCATCCCGCGTATATTCCGGGGTAAACTGGCAACGCAATCCCGTGATTTGTGCCGGACTGACATCGGCTTCCTCATCCACCCCCTTGCAGCGTGACTGGCACACCAGGGTAAATGTGCCCAATCCTTCGAGCTTCACTGTCCGGCTGTTGAGCAACTGCTCGCGCATCACTGCCATCAGGTTTCGGATCACGTTGTGCACGTCACCGGCCGTCAGTGATGACCGTTCGGCAATCGTTTCGCCAATCATTTGCGTATCCACTACGTTTCCCATTTTAATCAGGCAGGGATGCCATTTCTTCTTGTTGTCCTTCGATGCGAGATTGGACTGAACCGCTTTGTAAATCAACATACTGATTTCCTCCTTTTTAAAGTGAATAAATAAGATTTTATTGAGTCAGCAAACGAACGTTTTCTGTCTCTTTTACAGTAGCAAAGATACCCCAACCGGCAGGGGAGGAAACATGAAACGGCATTTGCCGGTAAGTGAAGGCAAACGATTGAATATCTGTGCATTTCCTTGCATTTCTACGCAAAAAACAGTATCTTTACATGACGTAAATAATAAATTAAAAGAAGAAAATCTATGAAGAAAACGGAATTGGCATTACTCTATATGCCGTATGCAAGTGCCGATGTGGCAAGAAGACATTTAAATAAATGCATCCGCCGAAACCGGGAGCTGCTGGAGGCTCTCGAAGCTACCGGCTGGGCGTTTTGGATACATTGGCTCACACCGTTGCAGGTGGAGCTGATTGAGAAGTATTTGGGAGAGCCTTAATCCCTATTTTTGATCTCCCAAAAACCATTACGACGACCGTTTTTACGTTCTATGATGCCCCTTTCGCTCAAGTTGACAGTCATGGTTTTAACGGTTCTTTCAGACTTTCCTATATGCTGGGCAATTTCTTTTTGTGTTGCATTAGGTTTTTCTTGAAGGTATTTCAGTACGGCCATTTCTTCCAAAGTGCAATCCAAAGTGCAATTTTTGCACTTTGGATTTTCTGTCTCTGTTTGTTTTGCACTTTGAGTAGCTTGCTTTTCAAGTTCACCAATCTGTAGATGGCGGTTTTTAAGTGCATTCTGTTCTCCAAGAATAAGATTTCTAAAGAACTTTTCTATATACTCGGTCGTAGCATAAATGCCTTTGGTCAGGTCATTATAATTAGCGCGAACAAGAGCATTACGAAAATACCAGGAATGGTCGGTAAAGGCTTCATTACTGATATTAAATCCAAAAGTATGTAGATATTTGATTATGAAAACGGCTGTTGTACGTGTATTTCCTTCACCAAAAGCGTGTATTTGCCATATTCCGGATGCGAATTGAGCAATGTGTTTGATGGCTTCATCTATATTCAGTCCCTTATAATCAAAGATCTTTTCTTGAGAGAAATCATAATCCAAAGTTTCACGAATGCTTCCTGCACTGGCATAAAGCACGGTTGCTCCCTTAAGAACCCACTCGTTTTTAGTAATATTGTAATCCCGTATTTGTCCGGCATGGCTGAATATGCCTTTGAATAAACGGCGATGAATAGCAATATATTCGACGGGTGAGAACGTAAATGTATTTTCTGAAAGGATTTCGGTTATTCTGGCTGACACTTTATCGGCTTCTTCTGTTCGATCTTCTATGGAAGACCGAACCGTCTTCGATTTATAATAACTATCAACTAATTGTTTGACTTCGTCAATAGTTATATCGCCTTCAATGTGTTGCCGAGCCTTTTCCTTCAAATATTCCGAAGGTTTAAGCCCATCAACAGCTTGCAAACCAATGGCTGTCTGCCACGCATAACCTTTCTCACGTTTATGCGGCTCGCCTTGTCTTATATATTCTTCGAAGTCGTTCATTCTTAATGAGAATTAAATGTGTATCTTTTATCATTTGAATTCAGTGACGAACAAAGATATATTTTTTCTTCATTCACTTGACAACTTTAAGAAAATAATTCTTTGCAACTAGCCAATATAATTCTTGTAGCAGCCTTAATCCCTAAATCCATCCCTCTGACGAGAATAAGTCTTTGGCTCCCTTCCACGGTTGCACCTGCATACCCGGTTCGGGTGGCGGCGTACAAGGGGAATATCTTCCGTTGGTCACATCGTAGCAGAACGCTGCGTTTCCCTTTGTTCCGAAATTACGGAAACGGGTTTTCTCGACATGTATATACACGATCCCCATCTCATCCTGACGGTCTACCACTATTCCGTAGTCCGTCATGTTGAAAAAGTTGGCCGAGCCGTTGATGTCATACATGGTGGGAACTTCCGTTTTCTGCGTGCCGTATTGCTTGTTCATCTTTCTCGGATGCGCCACCAGAATGACGAGGCAGGAGTTGAGCCGGGCAAAACGTGCCAGACTATTCATGAATGAACCGATATACCCCGTCTCCGTCATGCCTGCCGGGATCTGATGGTTGATGTAATTGTACGGGTCGATGACAAACACACGGATGCCGTGACGGTGTACCAGTTCGCGTGCCTTCGACAAGACGTTGCCCAGGGTGAAATCCCCGTCCGGAAGAATGTGCCAGACGTGTTGCGAAAGATAATCCACTACGCGGGCGAATTCCTTCTCCGTAGAGAAATCTTTGCGGAAACGGTGTCCCAGCAGTTTCTCCGCCAGCTTGGCATGATGATACTCGATTGGCGTGTTCTCCGGACTGAAATATCCCGCTCGCCAATCTTGGCGGGTGCAGAGCCGGAGCACTATCTCATCCACAAAATCCGATTTGCCATGTCCGGGAATACCGGTGACGGTGAGCACCCGCCCCGTTTCCAGCCTCATGATTTCGTCCAGATTCGGTATTCCCAATTCCACGCCCGAAGTATACCCCTCTTCAAACAGTTGGTGCAACCGTTCCCGTAAGTCTTCTGCCGTAAACGTACCTTCCAGGCGGGGGATGGGCGCGTCCTCCAGTGCCTTCAGTAGCGCGTCCGGACCTTCCGCCACGAGCAGTTCGTTGGCGTCCTTGTATGCTTCGCCGTAGGTGACGATACGGCAGCGGTCTACCCCCAGCCGTCGGGAGAGTTCCCGGCACAGTTCCCGTCCCTTGCGGTCGGTGTCCACCGACAGATAAATCACTTGTTTCTGCTCGAAATGAGATTCCGACAATTCGTCCAGCCAGTCCAGTTGACTGTTGGCGCCGTTCGGCACGGAAATGACATCCGTCCGTCCGGCAGCCATGTAGGAGAGGGCATCAAATTCCCCTTCCACGAGGATGCACTCCGGCGTATCGCGGATGGCGTCGATGTTGTAAGGGATGGTGCGTGCTCCTTGCAGCAATTTGAAGTGCTTTTGTGAGTCGCGGAACTTCGTGTTCACCAATTCCCCGTTTTCGAAAAAGTTGAAGCAGAGGCAGTCCCTCTTTTCCCAGCCTTTCTCCTTGCCGGATATAGGCATCGGGATGGAGGCGAAAGCCACGCCAGCTTCCACCAATACTTCCGGCGGAATGTGGCGGACGTCACGACACCATTCAATTTGCTTCTGTGTGAGTGCCCCTTGTTCAGGGTCGCCGTGCGGCTTTTCAGTGGGCGGACAACCGGAGTTGCTACCTGTTGCCGTTGGAAATTTGACCAACGGATCACCCAGCTTTCTGCCTTTTCCGGCATATATGGCTGCCGAACCGTGTGCGCCGCAGTAGTGGCACAAATACAGTTTGGTATCGAGGTTGACACTTAGTGATTTATCACGCTTATCCGTCCGTTGGGCATGACACCAGGGACATTTTGTTTTCATTTTGCCGCTTGTGCGACCGTGGGTGTCAATACCCAGTTCTTTGAATCTATCCATACTTAGTAAATGATTGAGAGATAATGTGCTATCGCGTCCATTCGTTCGTCACCGGATTCCAGATATGTGACGCCGAAGGGCGCGGCTTGGCATAAGCGGGGATGGGATGCCCGTCGTAGGTACGTATTCCGTTGATGATGGTTTCGTAGGGCGAACATTGCTGTTGCTCTTGCCGTTTTTTGAGATACTTCTTCAGTGCCACCTGCGTTATGGATGACACATGGCTTCCCTGCCGGGTGAGATTGGCTAAATAGTTTTTTATTTCGTGCAGGCTGCTCATCGTGCTTTCATTCCCCCGTAAGATGATTTGATCCCGTAAATAGTTGAAGAACCATTCTTTTTCTTCCATCATCAGCTGGGGGATGCCCGATTGCATGGCTACGACTTCATACCAGGACGTGTCGTTCTTTGCCTCCTGTAGATTTTCCTCCCATGCTTTGGGGCGCATATCGGGTGTCACGGCGTTCAAGTCCGTCACCTTCAAAACATTTTCTTCTTCTTCTTTTTCTTTTCCGCTTTCTTCAGAAGAAGAATTTTTTTTGTTTATTTCTTTATTTATAATGGGGGCTGGATTTTTCTGTATATTTGACGTATTTTTCATTTCCCGAGTGTTAAAATCCTCTGTATTTCCGTTGGTTTTCAGAGAGTTATTGATGTTCGGTTTCGTGTTGCGCTTTTTTTCATCTTCCATGTTGTCAAGTGCTTCCCTATAGTCGTCTATGGCTTTAGAATGGAGGTTCATTTTCTCATCCAGATAAAAGAGTCCGTAATTGTATAATACACTTTCCATCAGTTCGTCGCTCACATCATAAAGGTTCTGGATGAAGGAAGCAGTTTGCGGTGTCAGAAAATGCTGTGGCTGTTGATAGAGCTTTTCCATCATAAGCCAATATAGTCCGTAGGCTTTCAGTCCGTCTTGCATGATCATCCGCAGCAGTTCGTTGTTGGTGTATGCCAGTAGGGGGTGCGGGAAATAACTTCTGATGGCAGATTCTTCGCAAAAGTTGGCATAGAGTATATGCGAGTTGTATCCTTTGCCGGGACGCCGGAAATAATGGCGGTAGAGGAGCTCGATATGTTCGGGTTGGGCATGGAATATATTGGCGATGATTTCCATTGTCTGGATATTGACGCAGCATTTAAGCTGTGCATGAGCTTCTTCGAGCATCACCCAGTATAGTCCGTATATTTCCAGTCCTTGTTCCCGTATCAAAATACTCATGGGTATATTGCTGGAAGAAGAAGTGGGGTGATTGAAGTAACCGTTATGAATCGGTTTTCTCTTTGTTGATGCATTGTTCGATTGTTTGTTTTTTGCTGAATTAGATGTTGTCATAATAAAATATATTAATTTCTGTTTTAAATTCTATTTTTCTGAAAATGCAGATGCGAAGAATCCAGCCACTTCTTTGGAAAGCAGCAAATATCGTACTCATTCTTCATGATGGAATCGGAGTATTCTCTTCGTGTATGTAATCTGTAATATAGGGAATTTTCGGAGCAGGGGAGATTTAATTCCAAAGTTCTGAAAAAGCAATGCCGGAAAAAACAAATAACTGCCTCTGTCAAAAAACAAGGAAGCAACGTTGACATGATTTTTTTCTCTTGCTTGCGGTTGCAAAGTAACTACTTTATTTCGTATATGTCCCATAACTTTCCTTATTTAATCCATGAAATTAATTTTTTTTCACAGAAGAGTCGAATATAATCCCTGCCACTCGGCACGTAAGCCATTTTCTATAATGCACGTCATAGTATGGGAGAAACCTGTTGGAGGGGTTTTCGTAGTAGGGGTGGTCGAAATAGTGTTCATATTCTGTCAGTGTCCCTGTAATGGAAAGGCAGGTTCCGTCTGTTCGTTGCAGGCAGAAATCGGCGTTGTCCCATCTCATCTGGTCTATCAGTTCTTCTACTTGGTATGCACGGCGCATAGATTTTCCCAGTGTCAGCAGTGTGCCGTAATTCTCTTCCGCATCTTGGCGGATAATAGCTGCCCGACGGGAAACCGTCAGGCAACTGTCATTCTTCATCGTTTTTTTCATACAGATTTCTTTGTGCTGAAATGCGAGCATTCCAGGTTCTTGTTAATGGTGTAAATGTAGTGAATTTACTTGACTTTACAAAGGATAAGATTGCTTATATGATGGATGATTAGTTAAATAATTGGAATAAAATATTTTGTGTTTTTCATTGTCTGGATATAGGCTTTAAAGAGCTTATGGAGGAGCTTAAAGAAAGCTGTGGAGGGAATGGGAATAGGCTGCAAAGGGCAAAGGACGGACCTCTTTCACCATTGAAACCTTTTGCGCAGCCTTTTTATCCAACTGTCGCTACGTATAACGTTGTTATTCTCTCCAATCGCTTTTTTCAAATCCCGGATCCGTTCGTTTTGTCTCTTCATTGCTGCCTGTATTTCGTTTACCAACGTATTTATTTCCTTTTGCAGCTGAATTTCCTTCTGTAGCTGAATTTCCTTTTCTTTCAATTATTTAACGTGATTTCGATATAAGTTCTCCCGCATGGCTTCCCCTCCTTTCGGGAAGGAGGGGTGTCCGAAGGACGGGGTGGTAGGTAAATATAGTAGTCTGTTATTCAGCAATATATAGATTTACCGCTTCACCTACCACCTCCCCCTACGGGGACTCCTCCTTCCGGAAGGAGGAGAATCGAAAAGTACAGGCTTATATCGACGTTATTTATTTTTTCGGCTTATAACCCTAAAAGAATCTGGATTTGTAGAGTTTTTAGGGTTATAACCCTAAAAACTTTCTGAAAATAGTATATCTTTGTGCTTATAACCCTAAAAACTTTTGAATATGATTAATCGTGAACAGTATATGGAACAAATCGTTCCTTTTATAGATAAGCCGTTTGTAAAAGTGATAACGGGTATTCGTCGCAGTGGAAAGTCGGTAGTGCTGCGTCTGATTCGTGACGAACTGTTGAGGAGAGGAGTTCGTGAAGAACGTATCATCTACCTGAATTTTGAAAGTTTTCAGTGGATAGATCTGAAAGAGGCGAAGGCTTTGTATGCTTATATTCGGGGGCAGGCAGGAGATGCGGGTAAATATTATATTCTCTTGGATGAAATTCAGGAAGTGGACGGTTGGGAAAAAGTGGTCAACTCACTTCTGGTAGATTCGGATACGGATATTTATGTGACCGGCTCCAACTCACGTATGTTATCGTCCGAACTGGCAACTTATTTAACGGGACGGTATGTCGCTTTCCATGTCATGACCTTGTCTTTTAGAGAATATCTGACTTTCCATGACTTGCAGGCCAATGATCCGACGCTCAACCGGAAGGAGGAATTTCAGAAATATCTCCGTATGGGAGGATTTCCGGCCATACATACTGCCGATTATGGATATGAGGCTATCTATAAAATTGTCTACGACATCTATTCTTCTGTCATTCTTCGTGACACGGTGCAGCGTCACAATATCCGGAATGTGGAGCTGCTCGAACGGGTAGTGAAGTTTGTTTTCGATAATATAGGCAATAAGCTGAACGCTAAAAATATAGCCGATTACTTCAAAAGTCAGCAACGGAAGGTGGATATGAATACCATCTATAATTATCTGAATGCATTGGAAAGTGCTTTTATCATTCAACGTATTCCCCGGTATGATATTAAAGGAAAGGAAATTCTGCAGACGAATGAGAAGTATTTTGTAAGCGACCTTTCTTTGATTTATTCCGTGATGGGCTATCGTGACCGGTTGATTGCAGGTATGTTGGAGAATCTGGTCTGTCTGGAGTTGAAAAGAAGGGGCTATGAAGTGTATGTAGGCAAACAGGATGATAAAGAAGTGGATTTTGTAGCCATCCGTCGGGAAGAAAAGATTTATGTGCAAGTGACGTATCAGTTAGCTTCACAGGCCACTGTTGAGAGGGAGTTTGCTCCTTTGCTCGCCATTAACGACCATTATCCTAAATATGTAGTTAGCATGGACAGCTTGTGGCAGGATAATGTGGAGGGGGTCAGGCATCGTCATATAGCCGATTTCTTGTTGGATGATATTTAACGCTGACAGACGGGGGCTTTCGGACTGATCAGCTGTTTGTTGTGAGGAGGATAGAAGAGGATGAAAAACGAATGTGGGGCAGGATAGAAAACGAAAAAGAGGAAATTCTCTGCGAGAATCTCCTCTTTTTTCATCTTTCACGAAAAGTACAAATTATTTCTTCTTACGGTCACCGTAACGGCTCATGAACTTATCAACACGACCTGCAGTATCTACCAATGTAGATTTACCTGTATAGAACGGGTGAGAAGTGTTTGAGATTTCAATCTTCAGCAACGGATAAGTTTCACCTTCGAATTCGATGGTTTCTTTAGTTGCTACAGTTGATCTAGACAAAAACATGTCACCATTTGACATATCTTTAAATACTACCGGACGGTATGATTCTGGATGAAGGCCTTTTTTCATTTCAGTATCTGTTTTTTTAATTTATATTCTGTTACTATTTTGGTAAGAAATAGTGTAATGGTCATTTTTCAGAGCGCAAAGATAATGCTTTTCTGTGAAATAGAAAAAGGTTTTCTAGAATTTCTGATTTCTGATTTATGATTTCTGATTTGCTATGCAGATTTTGGTGATTAAATGAATTGAAAAATGAGGTATAAATAAGGTAAGTTCGATATAAGCTTGTACTATTCCTAATTCTCCTCCTTCGGGAAGGAGGAGTCCCCGTAGGGGGAGGTGGTAGGTAAACACATATAAATACATAAGCCTATCAATAAGGTAGAAAGAACCTTGTTTATCCTACCACCCCGTCCTTCGGACACCCCTCCTTCCCCGAAGGAGGGGAAACCATGCGGACGCAGTTATATCGAACTGACGTTAAATAAGGTATAAATAAGGAGATATAAATCCGAAGGCATCAATCATCAATCAGAAATTAGAAATCAGAATTCAGAAATCAGAAATCCCAAAGTTTGCAAGGTAGACATTACAATCTAATGTCACACTCGTATTCCTGCTAAATTTTGCTGTCTGATTTAAACCTTTTTCTACTATATTTTCCTTTCCGGTGTTCGTTATTCGATGGATAATGCTTACTTTTGCGTAGAATTTTTATTCACTAACAATAAACTTTAAACAAAATGGTAAATTACAAAGATTTAGGATTGGTAAACACAAGAGAAATGTTTGCTAAGGCTATCAAAGGTGGATATGCTATCCCAGCATTCAACTTCAACAATATGGAACAAATGCAGGCTATCATCAAGGCTGCTGTTGAAACTAAATCTCCTGTGATTCTTCAGGTTTCTAAAGGTGCTCGTCAGTATGCTAACGCTACTTTGTTGCGTTACATGGCACAGGGTGCTGTAGAATATGCTAAAGAATTAGGCTGCGCACATCCGGAAATCGTTCTTCACCTTGACCACGGAGATACATTCGAAACTTGCAAATCTTGTATCGATTCAGGTTTCTCTTCAGTAATGATCGATGGTTCTCACCTTCCTTACGAAGAAAACGTAGCATTGACTAAGAAAGTTGTTGAATACGCTCATCAGTTCGACGTAACTGTAGAAGGTGAACTTGGCGTATTGGCTGGTGTAGAAGATGAAGTTTCTGCTGACCACCACACATATACTGACCCTGAAGAAGTAATCGATTTCGCTACTCGCACTGGTTGCGACTCTTTGGCTATCTCAATCGGTACTTCTCACGGTGCTTACAAGTTTACTCCGGAACAATGCCAAATCGACCCGGTTACAGGTGTAATGGTTCCTCCTCCATTGGCATTCGAAGTATTGGACGCTGTAATGGAAAAACTTCCGGGATTCCCTATCGTTCTTCACGGTTCATCTTCTGTTCCACAGGAAGAAGTGGCAACTATCAACCAATACGGTGGTGCATTGAAAGCTGCTATCGGTATTCCCGAAGAATGGTTGCGTAAGGCTGCTAAGTCTGCTGTTTGCAAAATCAACATCGACTCTGACTCACGTCTGGCTATGACTGCTGCTATCCGTAAGACTTTCGCTGAAAAACCAGCTGAATTCGACCCACGTAAGTATCTTGGCCCGGCTCGTGACAACATGGAAAAACTGTACAAGCACAAAATCATCAACGTGCTCGGTTCTGACAACAAATTGGCACAGTAATAATCTCCGGATTATTCCATAAATAAAAGAAAGAGGCTGCTCCGGTTTGAACATCGGTAGCAGCCTTTTTTATGATGTTTAATCGTTTCAGAGCGGAGGGAAGATAACACTATGGCTGTAATGAAAAACACCCGTGTTACAACTGAATGTAACACGGGTGTTCTTATCTATTATATAATGTTCCTTACATCAAGAATCCAAGCAGGATACCGGCAGCAACAGCTGAACCGATCACTCCGGCAACGTTCGGACCCATAGCGTGCATCAGCAAATAATTGGTCGAATCGTATTCCAAACCAATCACTTGTGAGATACGTGCCGAGTCGGGAACAGCAGATACGCCTGCGTTACCGATCAACGGATTGATCTTGTTGCCCTTCTTCAAGAAGAGGTTGAATATCTTCACGAAGATCACACCTGATGCAGTTGCAATAACGAATGACAATGCACCGAGGGCGAAAATCTTGATAGAGTCGAAAGTGAGGAACTCGGAAGCCTGAGTAGAAGCACCTACTGTCAAACCTAACAGAATAGTAATGGTGTCAATCAGCGGACCACTTGCCGTATTGGCAAGACGACGGGTTACACCACTTTCTTTCAGTAGGTTACCAAAGAATAGCATACCCAACAAAGGCAGACCGGAAGGAACCAGGAAGCAAGTCAGCAACAAACCGATAATCGGGAAAATCACTTTCTCTGTGTGAGAAACGGCACGCGGCGGTTTCATGCGTATGATACGTTCGTTCTTTGTGGTGAGCAAACGCATGATAGGCGGCTGTATCACCGGAACCAACGCCATATAGGAATAGGCGGACACTGCAATGGCTCCCATCAGGTTAGGTGCCAGCTTCGAGGACAGGAAGATTGCCGTCGGACCGTCTGCACCACCGATAATACCGATTGCACCGGCTTGCATAGGATCAAATCCCATTGCTAAGGCAATCATGTATGCACCGAAGATACCAAACTGTGCTGCCGCACCGATCAACATCAATTTCGGATTAGAGATAAGTGCCGAGAAGTCCGTCATGGCGCCGATGCCCAAGAAAATGAGCGGCGGATACCAGCCGGAGGTCACTCCCTGATACAATATATTCAATACTGAACCTTCTTCATAAATACCGACTTTCAATCCGGCATCCATATTAAAAGGTATATTACCGATCAACATACCGAATCCGATAGGAATCAGAAGCATCGGTTCGAATTCTTTGGCTACCGCCAAATAGATGAATACCAAGCCAACGAGAATCATGACTACATGCCCTACAGTTGCGTTAGCAAAGCCTGTGTAGGTCCAGAAGTCGGCGAGGTTGTTTCCTAAAAAGTTTATAAAATCTCCCATATTATTCAATAATTACGAGGTCATTACCTTCAAGAACAGAATCTCCCTTGTTGACGTTGATGGCAGTAACCTTACCGTCTTTATCCGCATTGATATTGTTTTCCATCTTCATGGCTTCCAATATGATAATGGTCTGTCCTTTCTTTACAGTATCGCCTACATTCACTTTGATGTCGAGGATCACACCCGGCAGCGGAGATTTCACTCCTGATTTTCCGGTAGATGGAGCGGTTGGTTTCACTACTTGAGCCGGAGCAGTAGGAGCATTAGGCATCGGGCGTACTGTCACAGGTTTTGCAACAGGCTTCGGCTGTTTCTCCATTTCTACTTTATAGTGTGTACCGTTCACTTCTACATGAGCGATGTTGTCTTCAATATCTCCGATGGTTACTTTATATAAGTTACCGTTGATTTTATATTTATATTCTTTCATCGTTTTTACTTTTTAAAAGGTGACTTACTTTCTGGAAGGAGTTTCACGCAACGTGTAAATCTTCGAACTCCATGGTGAGTAGCTGCGTTTTACACGAGTGATGGTCAGCACTGTTTCTTCTACGTCATGCACTTCATCTTGCATTTCGTGTAATGCCATAGAAATAGCAGCATAAACTTCGCCCGGAGCTTGTGACAGTTCTTTAGCTTCATGCTTGTCGATGCCTTTAGATTTCATAGCGTTGCGCTTGCTCAAATTAACGGCTGCTTTTCCTACAATCTTGAAGGCTATAAAAAGAAGAATCAATCCGCAGAATACTACACTCATGGCAGAAATGGCCATTCCAATACCATTAGCATCGTGTTCTTCAAACTTTTCCTTCTTGGCATTGCTGTCAAGAGTTTTGTTGTTAGTGCTTGGAGTCACGTATTTGTCACCACTTCCACTTTTTACTTCCCATTCAGCTGCTCCGTCGCTTACACGAGCGTATGATTGGTTGGGACCGAGAGTGCCTGCGGGCACTACAATCTGGTCGAGCAACTTTTTGCCGGAGTCGAACAGACCAATCCAGTTGGCGGTTTTCGGATTCAGCTTGAAGCTGGTGTGGAACGTACCGCGGTTGGGTTCGCCATCTGCCCAAAATAGCGCATGTTGGCGTGGTTTCACTGATGTAAGTATATCACCTTTCGGGATAAAGTAAGTAACTGTATCGCCCGGTTGGTTGCTTACTTTCAGCAAGCAAGCTGCCAAGTCGGCGCTACCAAATGATTTATTGAATATTTCAATCCATGCGCTGTGCAATCCGTAATCGTCCTGGAAATTACTCTGGTTGTTTATCAGGATTTCGTTTAGCACCAGCTTACTGTTCGACTTTTGCTCTCCACAAGAAGTCAGACCAATCAGCAACAGCAAAGAAAGGAATATTCCGATTTTGGTTTTGTTCATAATCGTTCTTGTTTTAATGTGAAAAGTAGGATTACAACGGAATATTACCATGCTTCTTAGCCGGATTGCTCAATTTCTTAGTCTGCAACTGCTGCAAAGCACGGATGACGCGGAAACGTGTGTTGCGCGGTTCAATCACATCGTCGATGTAGCCATATTTAGCTGCATTGTAAGGATTGGCAAACAGTTTCGTGTATTCGGCTTCTTTCTCTGCAAGGAATTGAGCCGGGTTTTCCTGATCTTTGGCTTCGCGTGCGTACAACACTTCTACTGCTCCTGCACCACCCATTACTGCGATTTCGGCAGTAGGCCATGCGTAGTTCATATCACCACGAAGTTGCTTACAGCTCATCACAATGTGAGAACCGCCGTAAGATTTACGCAATGTGATAGTAACCTTAGGCACAGTAGCTTCACCGTAAGCATACAACAGTTTAGCACCATGAAGGATAACACCATTGTATTCCTGACCTGTTCCCGGAAGGAATCCCGGTACGTCTACCAACGATACGATAGGAATATTGAATGCATCGCAGAAACGAACGAAGCGTGCACCTTTACGAGATGCGTTGCTATCGAGCACGCCAGCCAGATATTTAGGCTGATTAGCAACGATACCTACCGATTGGCCGTTGAAACGGGCGAAACCGATGATGATATTCTTAGCATAATCTTTCTGGATTTCAAGGAATTCACCGTTGTCCACAATAGCTCCGATCACTTCGTACATGTCATACGGTTTAGTAGGGCTGTCGGGGATAATATCGTTCAAAGAATCTTCCAGGCGGTCGATTGGGTCTGTGCAATCCACGTATGGAGCTTCTTCAAGGTTGTTTTGAGGAATATAGCTCAACAGTTTGCGAATCAGCTCGAAACCTTCTTCTTCTGTTTGGGCGGTGAAATGAGTCACACCCGATTTAGTGGAGTGAACGCTTGCGCCACCGAGGTTTTCCTGGCTAACGTCTTCACCTGTAACGGTCTTCACCACTTTCGGTCCGGTGAGGAACATATAAGAAGTGCCTTCCATCATCAGTGTGAAGTCGGTCAGAGCCGGAGAATAAACAGCACCACCGGCACAAGGACCGAAGATACCGGAAATCTGCGGAATAACACCCGAAGCAAGGATGTTGCGTTGGAAGATTTCTGCATAACCTGCCAAAGCGTTGATACCTTCCTGGATACGTGCACCACCCGAGTCGTTGATACCGATACAAGGAGCACCCATCTTCATGGCCTGATCCATAATTTTACAAATCTTCAATGACATTGTTTCTGACAGTGAACCGGCAGAAACAGTGAAGTCTTGTGCGAACACATATACCAGACGTCCTCCGATTGTACCGCAGCCGGTTACTACACCGTCTCCCGGATAATGTTTTTTCTCCATACCGAAGTTCGTGCATCTGTGCTCAACGAACATGTCCATTTCTTCGAAGCTACCCTCGTCAAGCAGCATAGCCAGACGCTCGCGTGCTGTATATTTTCCTTTTTCGTGTTGCTTCGCAATTGCTTTTTCACCGCCTCCGATACGTGCTACGGCACGGCGTTCAATAAGCTCTTTAATTTTTTCAAGTTGATTACTCATGAGTTCTTGTTGTTTTTAGAGTTTATGATTAATGTTCGCAGAGTTCTGTCAGCACGCCCAAAGTTGATTTCGGGTGAAGGAAAGCAATATTCAAACCTTCAGCACCCTTGCGGGGAGCTTTGTCGATAAGACGGATTTCTTTGCCTTCTGCTTCTGCCAAAGCATTGGCTACGCCATCTTCTACAGCAAATGCAACGTGATGAACGCCTGCACCTTTGTTTTCAATGAATTTGGCAATAGTACTCTCCGGGCAAGTCGGCTCCAACAATTCAATTTTTGTTTCGCCTACTTTTAAAAAAGCGGTTCTTACTTTCTGATCTTCCACTGTTTCAATGTTGTAACACTTCAGACCTAATACGTTTTCGTAGTAGGGAAGGGCTTCTTCGATGCTTTTTACAGCAATGCCCAGATGTTCAATGTGTGAAATCTTCATAACTATACTTTTTTTATTTGGTTTTAATCATGTGCTTATATGGCATAAAACAGTACAAAGAAAGACATTTCTTACCTAATAAAGAAATATTTCTGCATTTAATTATTGGATTATTGAACAGAAAGAATGGTAGAGAAGGGGTATGAAGAGTTGTTTTGTAATCTTGAGATTACATTTAGACGTAAAATTTGACTAAGAGTTTGTTCAGCCAATTCCAATTGACACGAAACCAGCGGCGGGTACTGCTCTGCTTTCCGCCGAAGCGGAGAACAAAATCACGATAACCGTGTTTCCGGAACGGAAGTCCTACATCCATAAATTCCATGTGGCGGAATCCCCGCTGGCGTGCATCTTCCAAGGCTTTCCATACGGCCAGTACCCCCGGATACTGAAGTGCGTATGTCTTTTTCATTCCTCCCGAAAACCAAAGGTATGCATCGTCTCCCGAATAAATACAGACGGAACCGCCGATGATTTTCTCTTTGTATTTTACTACGAATATTTTTGCCTGTTGTCCTTTGATTAATATGTTGTTCATGTGATGGAAAAAGTCGTTGGCAGGGAAGTATCTGCGTATGCGGGAAGAATAAACCTTGTGCAGCATCCGTGAGAAGTCGTGTATCTCTTCCACGGTATGTGCTTCTTCTACTTTAGCTCCATTCTTGAGTCCTTTTTTTATCTGACGGATGCGTGACGGGCTGAACCGGTCTTCCGTATTTTTCATACTGTGCAGCGAATTGTGTACCCGTAACCAATTGACAGGGAAATAATCATTGGCACGGAAAACCCGGTAACCGAACATCGAATTGTTGAGGTTCCGGAATTCGATCAAGACACAGCTACGCGATGCCTCTTGGGTGAGATGTTCGAGCATCTCGCCAAAAACTTCTTCAGCTTTTTCTTTGTTGGCCGAAAATGACTCATCCAAAAATTCACCTTCGCTATATACTACGCAATGTTTTACTAAAGAGGAGGGAAGCCACTTTTTCGCTTTGCGGATGGCGGCAAGCAGGCGTGCCACAGGTCTGCCGTCTTCTGTTGCCACTATTAATAAAGGAGTATATCCCGGAGTCGCTTCATAAATCTGAAATAACTCTTTGGAATGGAAGGCATTGTTTCCCGGTAATTCAGGAATGTCCTTCCCATGGTAATATGTTGTTAGTTTAAGTGGCATTTAGGTACAAATTTACACTTTTTATTCTTTATCCAACAACAAAACTAAGATTTTGTTGGAGATGTTTGAAGTAAACATCAACTATGAATATTGTAAAGACGGGGGAGAAGTGAATCCGATGGCTGATGAAGCCAATATCAGAATCCGAACTTCTAAGATATTCTAGTGTAAACTTAAAAAAATAGATTTAGATTAAGTTTTAATTTAGGAAGGGATATATCGTGATGATATATTCCTTTTTTATATATTTTCTATATCTTTGTCTAATCAAACAGGACTCTATAATTTAAACGGAACTATGGTAGAAGAAATTTTAGCTTACAACAAGCAATTTGTTGAGAACAAGGGATACGAATCGTATATCACCAATAAATATCCCGATAAGAAAATAGCTATTCTTTCCTGTATGGATACCCGACTGACTGCTTTGCTTCCAGCAGCATTAGGAATTAAGAATGGCGATGTGAAAATGATAAAAAATGCAGGTGGCGTTATTTCCCATCCTTTCGGTAGCGTGATACGTAGTTTGCTCGTTGCTATTTTTGAGCTGGGGGTAGAGGAAATAATGGTGATTGCTCATTCTGACTGTGGAGCTTGCCACATGCACAGTGAAGAAATGATCGAAAAAATGAAAGCACGCGGAATTGATCCGGATTATATTGACATGATGCGTTTCTGCGGAGTTGACTTTAATTCGTGGCTGGATGGTTTCGAAGATACGGAAAAGTCGGTGAGAGGAACGGTTGATTTTATTGTACACCATCCTTTGATTCCTTCAGATGTGACAGTCTACGGGTTTATTATTGATTCTACGACCGGGGAATTAACTCGGATTGTATAGATAATTAGATAGGTAAATAGATAAACTTCTTTTTTAATCCCCTAGATATAGTGACGCTATCCTATCATGATAATGACGCCATTCCTATTGTATAGTGTCGCTATGTCTGGAGGATAGTTACGCTATTTTGAAGATAAAAAAATAAGGCAGCTTTTTATCGGCTGCCTTTATCTTTCTGCGGTTATATACTTTCTTTGACTGGTGCACTCGTTTGTGACAAATAGGGTGCCCGTACATCTCAATTTCCGCCTCACGGCTGGCTTTACGATTCGCTTTAATGTAATCGTCTTGTGTAATTCGCTTTTTCATAATGAAATTATTTCTCTGTGCAAAGATACAATATATTCTTCGATTTAGTGGAGTATTTGGCACTCTTTTCATGTCATAGATTCCCTTCTGACAAAAGAAATGAAAAAGATATTTTTATTTCCTATTACGCTCGGTTTGCATTATCTTTGCATACATTAATCAAATGAAACCGGAAAATAATATGGAAAATTTCAGTGAATTAATAAAGAACCGTCGTAGTATGCGGAAGTTCACCGGTGAAGAGTTGACACAAGATCAGGTAGTTACGTTGTTGAAAGCAGCTTTGATGTCTCCTTCTTCCAAACGTAGTAATAGTTGGCAGTTTGTTGTGATTGATGATAAAGAGGTATTGAAAGAATTGTCTCATTGCAAGGAACAAGCTTCTTCATTCATTGCCGACGCAGCTTTGGCAATTGTGGTAATGGCCGATCCGTTGGCGAGTGATGTTTGGATTGAAGATGCTTCCATCGCTTCCATCATGATACAGTTGCAGGCTGAAGATTTAGGCTTGGGAAGCTGCTGGGTGCAGGTTCGCGAACGTTTCACTGCTACCGGAATGCCTTCCGATGAGTTTGTCCATGGAATCCTGGGTATTCCTCTGCAACTTCAAATTCTTTCCGTTATTGCTATCGGACATAAAGGGATGGAACGTAAACCTTTCAACGAAGAACATCTTCAATGGGAGAAAATTCACATAAATAAATTCGGAGGAAAATAAATATGGGAGCTGCTAAAGCGAGTAACAGCAAAGATACTTATTTGGCTACTGCTGTTACCTTTATTGTTATCGGAGCACTTTATCTGATTGATAAATTGATTCATTTCTCTACTATTGGGTTACCCTGGGTGATGAATAAGGACAATATGTTATTATATGCTTCGATCTGTTTTCTTATTTTTAAACGCGACAAATCAATAGGTGTGGTGTTGCTTGGTCTTTGGCTGGTGATGAATATCAGCCTGGTAATATCATTGCTGGGTTCGTTATCCGGCTATCTGTTGCCATTGACTTTGCTCATTGTCGGCATCATTTTATTCTGGTTTGCAAGACGGTAAAGAAATAATGAAGAGAAGTATAGAAGATACACCGATTGTGTTTATCGGTGCAGGCAACCTGGCCACTAATCTGGCGAAAGCTCTCTATCGTAAAGGTTTCCGTATTGTGCAGGTATATAGCCGGACCATGGAATCTGCTCGTACTTTAGCCGAGAAAGTGGAAGCTGAATATACAACAGATTTACAAGAAGTCTCCAAAGATGCCAAATTGTATATCGTATCTTTGAAGGATGCCGCTTTAGTAGATTTGTTGCCGCAGATAACAGAAGGGAAACAGAATTCTTTGTTGGTACATACGGCGGGAAGTATTCCGATGAGTATTTGGGAAGGGCATGCAGAACGATATGGAGTATTCTACCCGATGCAGACATTCAGCAAACAACGTGAGGTAAGTTTTCAGGAAATTCCTTTCTTTGTTGAAGCGAAACGGCCGGAAGATGTAGAGATCTTGAAAGCTGTTGCCGCCACTCTTTCGGAGAAAGTTTACGAAGCTTCTTCCGAGCAACGTAAAAGCCTACATTTGGCTGCTGTTTTTATCTGCAACTTCACAAATCACATGTATGCATTAGCGGCTGATTTGCTTGAAAAATATAATTTGCCTTTCGATGTCATGCTTCCGCTGATAGATGAAACGGCACGTAAAGTACACGAACTGGCACCACGTGATGCACAGACCGGGCCCGCTGTCCGTTACGATGAGAATGTGATGAACAATCATCTTGCCATGTTGGTAGATTCTCCGGCATTGCAGGAAATATATAAACTAATGAGCAAAAGTATCCATGAGCACCATCAATTATGATTTATCCCGTATCAAGGCTTTAGCTTTTGACGTAGACGGAGTATTGAGTTCGACAACCATACCTTTGCATCCTTCCGGAGAGCCGATGCGTACCGTGAATATCAAAGATGGGTATGCCATCCAGTTGGCTGTGAAGAAAGGACTTCACATAGCCATCATCACCGGTGGTCGTACAGAGGCGGTGCGTATCCGTTTTGAGGGACTGGGCGTGAAGGATTTGTATATGGGATCCGCTGTCAAGATACACGACTATCGTGATTTTCGTGATAAATACGGACTGACCGATGATGAAATTCTCTATATGGGCGATGATGTTCCGGATATTGAAGTGATGCGTGAATGCGGACTTCCGTGTTGTCCGAAAGATGCCGTGCCGGAAGTGAAATCCGTAGCAAAATATATCTCTTATGCAGACGGTGGACGTGGTTGCGGACGTGATGTGGTGGAGCAAGTACTGAAAGCTCATGGTCTGTGGATGGCAGAAGATGCTTTCGGCTGGTGAAATCAACTGGTGACATCAATAAATAGTATCTTCAATCGTAGATAGTAAATCGTCAAATTGTTAATAAAATCATGCTTGATAATTTAAAGAAATATCAGATTATACTAGCCTCCAATTCTCCCCGTCGGAAAGAATTGATGTCAGGGCTGGGAGTGGACTATGTAGTCAGAACATTGCCGGATGTAGACGAGTCATATCCGGATACATTGGTTGGTGCTGAGATACCCGAATATATTGCTCGTGAAAAAGCAGATGCCTATCGCACCATGATGGAGCCGGGAGAATTATTGATTACAGCAGATACTATTGTCTGGATGGATGGAAAAGTACTTGGAAAACCGGAGGGTAGGGAAGGAGCCATTGAAATGCTCCGTGCTCTTTCGGGAAAGTCTCATCAGGTTTTTACAGGTGTTTGCCTGACTACTACTGAATGGCAAAAAAGCTTTACTGCTTCTTCCGAAGTATTGTTTGATGTTCTGTCAGAAGATGAAATCCTGTATTATGTCGACCGCTATCAGCCGATGGATAAGGCAGGAGCCTATGGGGTTCAGGAATGGATCGGGTATATCGGTGTAAAATCAATTTCAGGTAGCTTTTATAATATTATGGGACTTCCCATACAGAAGTTGTATGGAGAGTTGAAAAAGTTATAGTAAGGATTCTGAATCTATCTGAATATTTCTACGTGACCCAATAATATGAGAAGGCTGCCTAAAAAGTCGGTTCTATCTTCATTCTCCTCCTTCAGGAAGGAGGAGTACCCGTAGGGGGAGGTGGTAGGTAAATACATAAGTCTATCATCTACAATAAGATAGAAATGGTCTCGTTTATCCTACCACCCCGTCCTTCGGACACCCCTCCTTCGGGAAGGAGGGGAATGAGAATTACTAACAACTTTTTAGACAGCCTCTTTTCTGTATTCTTAAGCAGGGACATTTACTGAATATCCCGAATTGAAAGATGCAGGAGACTATAACAAATCCAGCATCAGAGGAATGTCCTCTTCTCGAATCCCTTGTAGGATAAGAGAATCCTTATCTTTATAGAACATTTCCAGGAATCTTTCCCGGTTTCCACTAGCTGTAATGGCTTTTCCGTAGAAAACGGCAGCTTTCTGAATATCTCCCATTACCCAAGCCACATGTCCTGCGTTCATATAATCAATAGCCAGCGGCTTTTGTTCAATAATCTTTTCATAATATTTCATCGCCTGTTCATACTTTTCGTTGATGAACGAGCACCAACCGATGCCGCGCCATGCTTTTATGCAATTGTTCTCGATGAAATCCAATTTGAAGAAATAATTCAGAGCTTCCTCATACTGTTTCAATTCAACCAGGCAACTACCGATATAGAAAGTCGCATTAGCATCTTTGGGAGCAGCTTCTTCTACCTTTTTATAATAAGTGAGTGCAGCTTGGTAGTTTTTGTTTAGCCGGTAACAAATAGCCAGGTGGCGATTATTCCAGATATTATCCGGCTTCAGTGTGTCTGCTTTCAGGTAAGCCTGAATAGCTTCTGCATATTTTTTTCTTTTCTGCAATGCATAGCCAAATTTCTGATAACATTCCGCACTCTCTCCTAGGAATCCTCCGATATACTCCAGGTCATCATAAATTTCGGTAGCCTCGTCCCAACGTTCTTTTGACAGATAAAAATCGGCAATGGGGAACAATACATCTTTCCAACACAATGTATTGTCAAGTGCAGAAACGTGATGAAGATCGAGTTTTTCTTTAAAAATATCTCTGAATTCATTCTTGCGCACACTAAGTTTGAAGAAACGGTACAAATCGTGCAGGTACTGGTTACTGACCGTTCCCGGACGTTCATTGAGTTTTTTCATTGTTTCAACATTCGATTTCTCTGCCAATTCTGCCACCTGTTGTTCGTTCAGCTGACTCAACATCATATCTTGTTGCGCTTGTGGCAATTGATGAATCGTGAAAAAGAGCGAGTACTTATCGCTGTTGCTGAAAAAGCCGGATTGAAGAATTAAATCCAGTAAACTATTGCCTTGATTCCCCGCTTGCTTCATTGCTTTGAGCACATTGGACTGTTGTTTGCTGAACGGATAAAACCAGTTATGTACTTCGCGGAAGAACGGATAATTCTTCAATGCGGCAAAAGTGCTCATATACACATCTGCTCCCTCTAGTTGCAATTCGTTCATTTCACGCAATTTATCCCCCAGACCGGACTTCTCGAACGCATCTTCCCAGTCCGGGTTCATATCATTGTTTTCTTCATCGTTTTCTTCAAAACCGAACCGCATATTTTTCATGGAGGAAACATTCTTCAGCATTTCAGGGATAATCTCTTCCCTCATCTTTTTATCAATCTTTTCTGTTTCCTGGCATAATAGCATTTGGCGGTAAATACGTGCGACGTTTTCTTTGAATGAAGGTATTTCCGCCATAAGATCTACCCTTTTGATGAGTTCCGGATAAAAAGAAAGACGGCTTCTGTAGAGGTGGAAGATAATCATTGTACCTACCAATGCCCGCTGGCTGACGTTGACGTTAGGATGTTCGTAAGCATTAAGCAACCACATTATTTTTCGTAAGTCGAAACATTCCATCAAGCTCAATGTGAGGGCGCTGACAAATAAACATAAGTCGTCCCCCGGAAGTAATTCCGAGGCAAGCATAGCTTTTGCGTCTTCCTCGTCTTCGGGAGTCCATGCACTGTTTGCCCATGTTCTTATAAACATAAACTTGAGCGTGTCTTCATGTCGCTTTAATACTTCATCCATCTTTTCGTCAGACAGTAATCCGCTGACTGCCAAGTCGTCATTAAATGACTCCAGCATGTGTAGTATGGTTTTAAGGCTATAGTCCGACAACTCTGCCGGTACGGGAGTACGGCGTACTTCATGATAGTATCTTGATGAAGCATTATCCAACATGAGCAGACGTGATTGGTCGGCAATTCCCCAGGTGTCTGCTACCATTTTCTGATACAGGTTCCACCGGTCAGGGTCGTTTGCTCCCTGTTTCATGTATTCCAGCATATATTTGTAAGAGGTCTGCAATTGTTCCAGGCGGGCGCGCAAATCCCAGTCAGGACATTGCCACAGCAAAGATTCCAATTGCATCAAGGCCTCTTTGAGTCTTTTCTTTTCGAGTAAAGTACGTATATATGCGTATTGTTCGTTAATCGTTTTTTCGTTCATCATTATTTAATTATTTATTTTTTCCAATCCAGGTCAAACGTTTCCAGAGACCCTCAAAAGGACCGTGTTTATGGTGTCGGAGCCACCACGAACAAAATGCCATTTGTAATAGAACAAAAAGGATGCCAAAAAGGAAACTGTAAGTAATTCCTAAATACCGTCCGAGTTCGAATCCCCAATGATAGAACAAAAGAGAACCGAAAATAGATTGTCCGAGATAGTTTGTTAAACTCATTTTACCATAAGATGTGAAACGCATAAAGAAACTGCGGTCTTTCACGCGGTAGAAAGTCAGCAGTAATCCTGTAACCAGCAACACCATGAAGCTAAGGTTGCTGAGTGAGCTTAAAATCAATTGCAGGGGAACAAGGACAGCACTTCGTTCGATGAATTCCGGCAGCATATTGTTCAATCCGTAGATGGGGAAAAAGCAGAGAAGCGAAACGGCCAATGTTTTTAACCATAGGCGTTCGTTCTGTTCGCTGTACAGGAAATATTTGCGGCGACCGACAAGCATTCCGAATAAGAATAACCCCGGTGTCTGCAAGATACGTCCATGTTCTAGTGCCCAGGTCATATTGGCCAGTTGTCCTTCCCACATATTCATGCGGACTGTTTCGAGGAAAGTTCCGTTCTTTTGTACGTCGAAAGCAATGCTGAAATAATAACTTGCCAAACTTTTTCCAGCCACATAGTCAGGATTACACAAAGCATAAATTAATTTCCCCCAATCGATAGGTTGTAAAATTAGTAAAGTAGCGAAGATGACAACTGTGCGGTCACTCATCCGGCAGAATATCGGAAGGATAATTCCTAAAATCGCATACATGGTCAATATTTCACCGGTAAAGAAGGCGGCATTGAACTGTCCTATCAGGAAGAGAATGAATAATCTCCATAAAAAGCGCAAGCGGAAATCTTTCCCTCTCCGTTGTTGGTTGTTGTCTTGGATATAGAAACTGAAACCGAAGAGCAGGGCAAATACAGCGTATGCTTTGTTGCTGAATGTGAAGAATAACCCTCTCCAGATAGCCTGGTCGGTAAACTTCATCCATTCAAAAGGTACTTCTTCCGGGAAAGAGTAGAAATTAAAATGTTCGATACTGTGTAAGAGAATAATTCCCATTACTGCCAACCCTCTTAATACGTCGGCCACGTCTATTCGGGCGTTGGTTTCCGCGATTTTGTGTTCCATGGTTTTTTGGTTACTATTATTTATAAAGTTGATATTCTATAATTATTTGATTCTGCTGTTTTCAATACTGCTACTTCCGCCAGATAACAAACCGACTGCGAGTAAATTCAATGCTCAATTCCATTGTATTCACCAATGAACGATGCTGGCTGTTCAGGGCGATGGATACGGCAGGGTCAGGTAGGAAAAAGACGTCAATCTGATTGTACTGCAACATTTGCAGTCGGAGAGGAAGCTGACCGGATTTCCGGCATATTCATTTCATACCTCGTTTTTATAAATGAGAAGGATTTCGTTTTTAGAAATAAGGGCAACTCTTTTCACAAAGAACTGCCCTCTTATTATTCCTATTTAGAAATTAATTATCTAGTTCTATTATTCTTGAATAGCAGCGATACCCGGAAGAATTTTTCCTTCGATTGCTTCGAGCAATGCGCCACCACCTGTTGAAACGTATGATACACCGTTAGCCAAACCGAACTTGTTAACACAAGCTACAGAGTCGCCACCACCCACAAGTGAGAATGCGCCGTTCTTAGTTGCTTCAACGATTGCTTCACCTACTGTACGTGAGCCGTGAGTGAAGTTGTCAAATTCGAATACACCTGTAGGACCGTTCCAAAGAATAGTTTTAGATTCTTTGATAACGTTAGCGAAGATTTCTTCCGTCTTAGGACCGATATCAAGGCCTTCCCATCCGTCAGGAATTTCGTTAACAGCACAGAATTTAGTATTTGCGTCGTTAGAGAATGCGTCGGCAATCTTAGCGTCAACAGCCAATACCAGGTTTACACCTTTTTCTTTTGCTTTCTTCATCAAATCCAAAGCCAGGTCAAGTTTATCGTCTTCACAGATAGAGATACCGATGTTACCCCCCATAGCTTTAGTAAATGTATAAGTCATACCACCAGCGATGATCAGGTTGTCTACCTTGTTCAACAGGTTTTCGATGATTTCGATTTTAGAAGAAACTTTAGAACCACCCATGATAGCAGTGAACGGACGTTTGATGTCGTTCAATACTTTATCAACGGCTTTCACTTCTTTTTCCATCAGGTAACCGAACATCTTGTTGTTTACATCAAAATATTTAGCGATCAAGGCTGTAGAAGCGTGTGCACGGTGAGCAGTACCGAATGCATCGTTTACGTAGCAGTCAGCGTAAGAAGCCAATTTCTTGGTAAATTCTTTCTGGCTTTCTTTCACAGCTTTCTTGGCAGCAGCTTTTTCTTCGTCAGTTGCATCTTCAGCCAAACCTCTTGGTTTGCCTTCTTCTTCAGCGTAGAAGCGAAGGTTTTCGAGCAACAGCACTTCTCCCGGTTGCAGAGCAGCAGCTTTTACAGCAGCTTCTTCGCCCATGCAGTCGTTAGCGAACTGAACTTCAACGCCCAGCAATTCAGACAGATGCTTGATGATATGTTTCAAAGAGAATTTATCGGCAACGCCTTTCGGACGGCCCAGGTGAGAACCAATGATGATACTTCCGCCGTCTGCCAGGATCTTCTTCAAAGTAGGAAGAGCTGCACGCATACGAGTGTCATCTGTAATGTTGAAGTTTTCGTCCAGGGGTACATTGAAGTCCACGCGAACAAATGCCTTTTTACCGGCAAAATTGAATTTGTCAATTGTCTGCATAATACTCTATTTTTATTTAAAAGTGTTTTTAAAATTCTTCTTTTAGAACGACCGCAAAGTTACTATTTATTTCGGTTCCTTGCTATTAAATCGTTATTTATTCTTGGCTTTTGATTCCTCTTTTGTTACTTTATAGGTGTTACAGAAATATTTGCACGTCATTTGCAAACCACAGGTGTCACATTTGGGAGTGCGTGCCTGACAAACATAACGACCGTGCAGAATGAGCCAATGGTGGGCAATCGGTATGAGTTTTTCCGGAATATTCTTCACCAATTCTTTTTCCACACTGAACGGAGTGGTGCAACTGCCCGGCACCAGTCCGATGCGGTGGCTGACACGGAATACGTGTGTATCTACTGCCATTGCAGCTTTATTGAACACAACCGACTGGATGACATTGGCGGTTTTTCTTCCTACACCGGGCAACTTTATCAAATCATCCAGATTGTCGGGCACCTGACTATTGAAGTCATTCACCAGCATCTTTGCCATACCGACCAGATGTTTGGCTTTGTTGTTCGGATAGGACACACTTCGTATATATTCGAAAATAACTTCCGGCGTAGTGGCTGCCAGTGTTTCCGGAGTCGGAAAGTCTTTATACAAAGGGGGAGTGATCATATTCACCCGTTTGTCCGTACATTGTGCAGAAAGAATAACAGCGATCAGCAACTCATACGGATTGTTGTAATGCAGTTCGGTTTCGGCTACAGGCACATTCTTCTGAAACCAGGCGATTACTTTCTCATAACGTTCTTTCTTTCTCATCGTAACTTGTTTTTATGGTAATGAGGCGTCACTTTAAGTTTGAAATAGAGGGCGGAAACTACCGTCAGGCAGGCTCCGAAAAGATAGGCCTTGTCAAATGTACTTATTTCTGCAATATATCCGCCCGTCAGCATACCGATGCCGATTCCTACATCCCAAGAGGTAAGATAAGTGGAAGTGGCTGTTCCCCGCTGGTTATTGGGGGCAAGGTTGACAAACAACGTATTAAATGCCGGAAACATGATTCCAAATCCGACGCCCATCAACAATGCGATACCAAAAAACAGAATGTTGCAAACAGTATCATTCCATTGAATCAGATATACACAGGCTGAAAGCAGGAAGAAACTGCAAACAACCAGGTATAATCCGGCTATTATTACTTGTGTTATTTTTCCACGATCCACCAGCTTCCCCGAAAAAATGCGGGAGATTGCCATCCCTACAGCCATAAAGGTAAAGAAGAATCCGGTTTGCGTGTTCAGTCCGATTTGGCGGGCATACATGGCGACATAGTTGGTTGTCATTCCGTAAGGGATGGAAAGTAACAACAGACTAAATCCGGCTGGCAATCCTTTCATCAAGATAAAGCGGTCGAGTGAAATCGGTTCCCGTTTCACTGGAGGTTTATAGGGCGTTTTCACCAGACTGGCGCATAGAAAACCTAAAATGCAGGAACCGAATGCATAACAGAAGATCGTAGCAAAAGTGACTCCTGCATCGTGCAGAAACAGTCCGAACATCGGTCCGATGGACATAGCCGTATTGTTAGTAAGCCCGTAATAGCCTAAACCTTCCCCACGGCGGGAAGATGGCATAATGTCTATCACTACCGTGTTTCCTCCTACTGTAACCATTCCGAAAGAGACGCCATGAATGATTCGGAATATAATAAATAAGGTAAGGGAGCCGGCTATCAGGTATCCGCCGAACATCATCATAAAGATGAAGTAAGCAAACAGATAAAGAGGCTTGCGGGCAAACGTGTCGAGCAAATAACCGGAAAACGGACGGATGCAAAGAGCGGCTACCGTATAGCAGGAAAGTACAATGCCAATAGTGGAATTTCCAGTTTGGAAGAATTCGGATAAATAGAATGGCAAAACAGGAATCAACAACCAAAAACCGAAGTATAGCAGGAAGTTGGCTGCCAAGATGAAACAATAACTGGGAGTAATGAGTCTATCCTTTGCCATAATGAATGTATTTATTTCACCACAGAGGACGCAAAGGACGCAGAGTCTCACGGAGTTTTTTCTTTCTAATTTCTATGAAAAACGAGTCGTAGTTGATACGGCTGAAATAAAAACTCTGTGTCCTCTGCGTCCTCTGTGGTGAAATCTAAATTTAGTAAGCGCTCTCGAATTCTTTCAGGAAGCGAGTATCATTTTCAGAGAACATACGGAGGTCTTTCACCTGATATTTCAGGTTTGTGATACGCTCGATACCCATACCGAGAGCATAACCGCTGTATACTTTGCTGTCTATACCGTTAGATTCAAGTACGTTCGGGTCTACCATACCGCAACCGAGGATTTCTACCCAGCCAGTGTGTTTACAGAACGGACAACCCTTACCGCCGCAGATATTACAGCTGATGTCCATTTCCGCACTAGGTTCAGTGAACGGGAAGTAAGACGGACGCAAACGAATCTTTGTATCAGCGCCGAACATTTCTTTAGCGAAAAGTAACAATACTTGTTTCAAGTCGGTGAATGATACGTTTTTGTCTACATACAACGCTTCTACCTGATGGAAGAAACAGTGTGCGCGATAGCTGATTGCTTCGTTACGATACACACGTCCCGGGCAGATGATGCGGATAGGAGGCTGTGAAGTTTCCATCACACGGGTCTGTACGGAAGAAGTATGCGTACGCAATACAACGTCTGGGTGAGCTTCAATAAAGAAAGTGTCCTGCATATCGCGTGCCGGATGATCTTCGGCAAAGTTCAGTGCCGAGAATACATGCCAGTCATCTTCAATTTCCGGACCCTCGGCGATGCTGAATCCCAGGCGGGCAAAGATATCGATGATTTCGTTCTTTACAATGGTGAGCGGGTGGCGTGTACCAAGTTCCACGGGATAAGCCGAACGCGTCAAATCCAATCCGTCACAATCATTGTCCTGACTTTCAAACAATTCTTTCAGCGCGTTGATTTTGTCTTGCGCTTTTGTTTTCAGTTCATTCAGTCTCATGCCGACTTCTTTTTTCTGATCGGCAGCTACATTACGGAAATCTGCCATTAAGTCGTTAATGGCTCCCTTCTTACTTAGGTATTTGATGCGGAGAGCTTCGAGTTCTTCGGCATTGGAGGCGTGTAAGGCTTCCACCTCTTTCAGAAGTTGTTCAATCTTAGCTATCATATTTTCGATGTATTGTTATTCAGTTTCTTAGTAAAAACCGTGCAAAGATATAATTTTATCACGAACCATCGAAATAATTTGTATCTTTGTTGCCGATATGTACCGAAAATCCGGCAACTTATGAAAATGATTGTTTTTTGTCTTCTGCTTTTAACTTGTTCTTTTCGCCTGGCGGCCCAGATTGACTATTTGGAGCCGATGAAACCTTTTTCTTCTTATACAGGCGAGTTGGGCGAATATTATCGTAGTGTGTTTTCTTTACTTAATACTGGCTTTCAGAAACAGCCATACGCGCGTTTCGCAGCTATCCCTTCCTTTTCGCCGGAGTATGCAATGTCGGTAGAAAGGAAAAACGGACATTATATGCTGATTTCGAATATACTATCCCGTACCTATTGGCAGGCGGAGAAGGGGACGGTGACGGTGGATACTAAATCGGTTGTCATCAGTGCTTCCTTGTATCAGTCTTTAGGGACTATCTTTCGTTTGGTGACAGAGCAGGTGCAGGATCTGGATGGTTCTACGGCCGGTTTGGACGGAATTGTCTATTACTTTTCTTCTACGGATGCAAAAGGCAAAGAACGGATGGGACGAAAATGGTCGCCGGAAAAAGGAACGTTGATGGAACGTCTTGTATTGATTTGTCAGTCGGCATATATGTTATCCCGGGAAGAGAATATTTCGGAACAGGCACTGGCGGAAGAGGCTGCCTCTTTATTGAAAGCATTGCAGCAGCGTAGCAAGGAAGAACCGGATGCTTATAAACAACCGATGTATGTTGGAATTTATCCGGTAGGTCCCCGCGCAAAGACGCTTTCCGGAAAGCCGGTGGAAGAACCTGCTCATTTCTCTGCGATGAGTCCGGAAGAATATATTGCTAATGAAATGGTTTATCCGGCAGGACTTTTAGAGAAGAATGTTTCGGGTTATGCTTTGTGTGAGTTTACCATTGATAAGGAAGGGGTGATCCTTCGCCCTCATATTCTACGTTCCACTCATCCGGAATTTGCTGAGGAGGCTCTCCGCATTGTCAAAGGGATGCCGAAATGGTCCCCTGCATTGGCGGGAGGAAAGCCGGCGGATAGTAATTATACTCTTTATATTCCTTTCCGTCCGCAACTCTATCGGAATAAATAAGCAAACTTTGCATCTAAGGTCCGATTGGTAAAAAAGAGATATTGCATTTACAACTTGAATTCAGCGATTTACTATATATCCACTGTGCTACCCGCATTGATAAATTGAATTCAGCTTTTGCAATTCTCTCCTAAGAGTTTTTTTCATTTTTGCCCTCATGCCCTCATACTTCTCTCTCAATCCCTTTATTCATGGTGTTTTCCGCTATTAGAGCAAGTGTGGTAGTAGGGTGAGGGCAGACGTTTGCCCTCACTATCCGAATTTGTCCTTTTTGATTCAATTCGTTGATTGATAATGATATATGTGCTTTTTGTACATCTGCAAGTACTCCTCTTTTTTTTGGGGGGGCTTCTTCAAATTTGGTGAATATATTAACTAACGTCAGTTCGATATAGGCTTGTACTATTCCTATTCTCCTTCTTCGGGAAGGAGGAGTCCCCGTGGGACGAAGTTATATCGAACTTACGTTAACTACAGGCAGATAAGCTATTCTATTTATTACCCTTGTGCTTACGGGACGGGATCTGCCTTGTGACTGATAGTTTCAAGCTTTGAAACTATTTGTTTTGCGGCTTGAAACTACAGTTTCTACGGCTTGAAACTTTTGTTTCTTACTGATGAAACTATAGTTTCATGCTGATGGAACTGTAGTTTCTTGCTGATGAAACAACCTTTACTCTATAGCCAGATGATATTAGAGTGCTTTTGATAATATAATAACATGATTGATTTCTTCAAAAATCATTAAAACAGAAAACTTTTCTTCGTTTGTATTGTCATATAGCCATAAACTTTTAAAACAAGAACTTATGGATGATATGATTAACAGGCATGATTCGATAGCCGAAGAATATATCGAACCGAATGGTCGTCCGACCAAGGACCAGTTTGAAGAATGGAGCGGCGAGGTTGTCGACCGTGCCGATGACGTATTCAATAATGACAAGAAAGACGGTCCTATTAAAGACCGCGAGAAACGTATAAAAGAAATGGACGAAGTGATAAAAAAGGACCTTGAGTAAAGGTCCTATAAATACTTGCAAGGTAGTATCATGTGTGAGCACATTCCACTAAGAAGAATAAGCATAAACAGATTAAGAAGAGAAGGAAATGAATAAAAAAAGGCGACACTTGATAGATACTTCAAATACCGCCTTTTTTTATTTATTACTGTGTGTTTATTATAGACGTTTGTACGTCATTTTGTTGTAAAAATCACCTTCTTCATCTCTTCCTTTTATTTCAACTACCAATTGACTTGAGTTAGCAACAAGCAATTTCATTGAACTAACTTCTGTATCTTCTTCATCAACAGGAAGTATGTTGTTGCCATCCAACGTGAATTTTTCAGTGCTAGATTGATTCCATTTATTATTGTAGTAATAATAAAAAGTAACAGAGTAGGTGTTGTCTGACACTTTTGAGATTGTTATTTTTTCACAATCTTCTGTTGGGTTTGCAGGGTCGTAACTCTCATTCCAACTTTCTTTTTCACCTTCATAATACTCATAGCCCTCGTCAAGTACTAATCCCCAATTTCCTTCTAGTTGATTTACGTCAATGTCTTCATCATCATCGCTACAAGCTGCAAAATTCACACTCATAATAATGGCTACGATAGCCATCCCGATTAATCTTAATGTTTTCATTTTAATTTGATAAATTAATATGTAAATAAAAAAGTTTCACCTTATTAATGTTCTGTGATGCAAAAGTAATTAATAAGATTGATCTGTAAAAATTGGAATTATGTGTTTTATGACTAAACAGAATAAAATCAGGCTTATTGGTAGAGAAATGATGTTTAAATGGAATATAATTAAAGTGTAATATTCTCTTATTATATCAAATGAAGGAAATTCTCAAAGGATTTGTAATAATTTTCTTACTTTTTAGAAGAAATAGTTCGTTAAAAAATGGCCAAGCCTAAGCAGCTTTGGCAGTAAATAAATGAGTTCTTTGAAAATCAACGGATAAGGAAACGAACCTCTTGAGAGTTTTTGTATATACCCTTAATCTACATAGTTTTCCTTTATTCACTTTGTATTCCGTACATCAGATCAGAGCTAGATTGCAATAAGGAATAATCTTCGCCCGATTATTTTCATCCCTCTGTTAAAATAATCTTTTTCTGCTTGATTTTATCTGATTATTGCTACTTTTGTACATAATGCTCCGGAAAGTTATTGAGGCATTTCAAAAGGAGGTCCATATTATTGTTATACGAAGGGGCTGGATTAGCATTTCAAACTATAAAAAAAGGAAAAAGACATGGTAACGGAAGGAATACAGGATAAATATGTAAATCCATATACCGATTTCGGATTCAAGTTGCTTTTTGGTACGGCAATGAATAAGGAATTGTTGATCAGCTTTTTGAATGCACTCTTATTCAAGGAGGAGGTAATCAAGGATGTCACTTATCTTAATGCTGAACATCTTGGGACGCAGGAATATGACCGTCGGGCTGTCTTTGATGTCTATTGTGAGAATGAGAAGGGTGAGAAGTTCCTGGTTGAGATGCAGCGTGGCGAGCAGCAGTTCTTTAAGGACCGCAGTGTCTTTTATTCCACTTTCCCTATTCGTGAACAGGGCAAACGTGGGGAATGGGATTATGAGTTGAAGGCTGTCTATGTGGTAGGTATCCTGAATTTCTCCTTTGACAATTCTGATGCGGAGTATTTCCATCATGAGGTGAAGCTTGTAGACCTTTATACACACAAGGTTTTCTATAACAAGCTTACCTTTGTTTACCTTGAAATGCCCAAATTCAACAAGAGTGAGGATGAGTTGGAGAGCATGTTTGACAAGTGGCTGTTTGTCTTGCGTAATCTTGCCTCTCTGCTTGAACGTCCTAGAGCATTGCAGAACAGAGTTTTTGACCGCCTTTTTGAAACAGCGGAGATAGCAAAGTTTACCAAGACTGAACTGAGCGAGTATTGGGACAGTTTGAAAAATTTCCGTGACTGGTATAGTGTTATATCTACAGCGGAAAAGAGAGGAAGAGCAGAAGGTCTTGAGGAAGGATTGAATAAAGGGAAAGAAGAAGGAGCAAGAGAAGCCAATTTGAATAATGCTCGTAATCTGAAAAAACTGGGAGTGGCAATTGATGTAATTTCACAAGCTACTGGATTGTCTGAAGAAGAAATAGAAAAGTTATAGTGTGAACTTGAATTTGTTATTGATGGCCAATAATTTTATTCTCGTGTAAGTGGAGCGTATCGGACTCGAACCGATCACCTTAACACTGCCAGTGTTACGCTCTAGCCAGATGAGCTAACGCCCCTTTTTTGCCTTATATGATAACGTTTGTAAACGAATCCTTTTTTGTTGTCGCAAATATAATGCAATATTCTGAAATAATTGCTATGTTTGCGGTAAATAATTAATTTGAAATTTAAGATATGCTGATTTATAATACAACTTTTCAAGTGGACGATGACGTTCACGACAATTTCATGATTTGGATAAAAGAGAGTTATATCCCTGAAGTACAGAAACACGGTGCGTTGAAGGCACCGCGTATTTGCCGGATATTGAGTCATAGGGAAGAAGGAAGTGCGTATTCTTTGCAATGGGAAGTAGAAAGCAGTGGGGTGTTACATCGCTGGCATTTGGAACAGGGGGTACGATTGAATGACGAACTGGTAAAAATATTTAAAGATAAAGTGATCGGATTTCCGACTTTGATGGAGGTGATAGAGTGATTCAACCGGTAAAAGAAAAGATAATCTTGGGGATTGACCCTGGTACGACAATCATGGGATACGGGGTTCTAAGGGTGAGGGGAACCAAGCCCGAAATGATTGCGATGGGGATTATCGACTTACGTAAATTTGCCAATCACTATCTGAAACTTCGCCATATCCATGAACGGGTATTGAGTATTATTGAAAGTTATCTACCGGATGAGTTGGCTATCGAAGCACCTTTCTTCGGAAAAAATGTGCAATCGATGTTGAAGTTAGGTCGTGCACAAGGGGTAGCAATGGCAGTAGCGTTGAGCCGGGATATTCCAATCACCGAATATGCCCCTTTGAAGATAAAAATGGCTATCACCGGAAATGGGCAGGCATCAAAAGAACAAGTGGCGGATATGCTGCAAAGGATGCTGCGGTTTTCAAAAGATGATATGCCTACTTTTATGGATGCAACAGATGGGTTGGCAGCGGCTTATTGTCATTTCCTGCAAATGGGACGACCGGCAATGGAAAAAGGGTATAGTAGTTGGAAGGATTTTATAGCGAAGAATCCGGATAAGGTGAAATAAAGCATTTAATTTTATGGGGATAGATATGGTGCGTAGCATAGGGGGAGGTTTAGAATGAAGATAGGAAATAATTGTTTAGCGATATTGGGTGTGACTACAGTGACAACAGTGATGAGTTGTTCTCCAACGAAGAAGGAATATACTTCTTTTGAATTATATCCGGTTCGTATGGGAAGCCTTACAGAGATGGAATATACACCGTTGGCAACCAAATTTTTCCTTTGGTCACCGACTGCAGAAGAGGTACGCCTGATGCTTTATGATGCAGGAGAAGGCGGACATGCTTACGAAACAGTAAAGATGGAACTCGGTGAGAATGGAACCTGGACGACATCTGTAGATAAAGACCTGCTCGGCAAATACTATGCTTTCAATGTAAAAATCAACGATAAATGGCAGGGTGACACGCCGGGGATTAATGCTCACGCTGTAGGAGTGAACGGAAAGCGTGCAGCTATCATCGACTGGAAGACTACCAATCCGGAGGGGTGGGAGAGTGACCGACGTCCTTCTCTGAAATCGCCTGCTGATATGATTATCTATGAAATGCATCATCGTGACTTCTCTGTTGACTCTACTTCGGGAATAAAGAATAAAGGCAAATACCTTGCACTGACTGAACATGGGACGGTGAATTCCGGCAATCAACCAACAGGTATCGATCATTTGGTAGAGCTGGGAGTGACACACGTGCATCTTCTTCCTTCTTCTGATTATGCTTCTATCGACGAAACAAAATTAGATGAAAACCACTATAACTGGGGGTATGATCCGGCGAATTATAATGTACCGGATGGTTCTTATTCAACCGATCCTTATCAGCCTGCTGTTCGCGTGAAAGAGTTCAAACAGATGGTACAAGCGTTGCATAGAGCTGGAATACGCGTGATAATGGATGTGGTTTACAATCACACTTTTAATACACTTGAAAGTAATTTTGAACGTACCGTTCCCGGCTATTTTTACCGTCAGAAAGAGGATGGCACATTGGCAAATGGTTCAGGGTGTGGCAATGAAACAGCAAGTGAACGGCCTATGATGCGTAAGTTCATGATAGAGTCCGTTCTTTATTGGATAAAAGAATATCATATTGACGGCTTCCGCTTTGACTTGATGGGGGTGCATGATATTGAAACAATGAACGAGATTCGAAAGGCTGTCAGCAAAGTCGATTCTACTATTTGTATCTATGGAGAAGGTTGGGCGGCTGAAGCTCCTCAATATCCGGCAGATTCACTGGCGATGAAAGGAAATGTTTCCCAGATGCCTGGAATTGCTGTATTCTCGGATGAATTGCGCGATGGACTTTGCGGTCCTGTATGGGAGAAGGATAAAGGAGCTTTCCTTGCCGGAGTGCCGGGGGGAGAAATGAGCGTAAAATTCGGAATTGTTGGAGCTATTAAGCATCCGCAAGTACGCTGTGATTCTGTAAATTATAGTCAGAATCCGTGGGCGGAACAGCCTACCCAGATGATTAGCTATGTTTCCTGTCATGATGGTTTGTGTCTGGTGGACCGATTGAAGGCAAGTATGCCGGGAGCTACTCCCGAACAGTTGGTTCGACTTGATAAATTGGCACAAACGGTAGTTTTTACTTCACAGGGAATTCCTTTTATCTATGCAGGTGAAGAAGTGATGCGTGATAAACAAGGGATAGGCAATAGTTATAAGAGTCCGGATGCCGTCAATGCCATTGACTGGAGACGCAAAACGACGAATGGAGATATTTTTACGTACTATAAACGACTCATTGATCTTCGTAAGTCTCATCCGGCTTTCCGTATGGGAAATGCAGAAATGGTCCGGAAGCATCTGGAGTTCCTTCCGGTTGAAGGGCAAAACCTGATTGCGTTTCGCCTCAAAGAGCATGCGAATGGAGATAGCTGGGAAGATATTATTGTAGCCTTTAATTCTCGTACGACTCCTGCACGATTGGAAGTTCCTGTTGGTAAATATACGGTAGTATGTAAAGACGGAGTGATAGACGTGCGTGGATTAGGTACGCAAATCGGACCGGAAGTGATTGTTCCCGGTCAGTCTGCGTTGATTATGTATAAGTAGTTTTTTCTATATTACTACAATTCCGGGATGCTCAAGCTTTTTCATGCAGTAGGCTGGCTGTCTGTTTCAGTCTGATGGAACAAATGAAATCATGTGTCGGCTGATTAGTCGGCATTTTTTATTTATGGCATATATAACAACTCGACGTTGGTTGCCGGCATTTTCTTTATTTTCCTCCTATTCATCGGCAATATCAATTGTGATGTAACATTACAACAGGTATTTGTAACATACGTAAACGATGATGTAACAAGCGAGTAATGATTTGAATCAAAATTTTTGGGTAAGCGGAGAGAAACTTCCTAAGTTTGCAATGTGGAATTCAGAACGGATTATTTCATTTTCCGGATTACTATGAAATAAAGACATAAAAGAAAAGATAGATAATGAATAAGTATTGGTTTTATAAGGTTGGGTTAGTAGTTGTGTTCCTTTGCTTCGCTCTGTTGGGTGAAGCAAAGGTTAAACTTCCCACTCTTGTTTCCGACGGAATGGTGCTTCAACGCGGGGAGCCTGTCAATATTTGGGGGACGGCTGATCCTGATGAAACTGTTAATATAACTTTCCAAAAAAAGAAATATAAGACCGTTGCCGATGCGCAAGGCAACTGGAAAGTGACTTTGCCAGCCTTAAAAGTTGGTGGTCCTTACACGATGCTTATTAATGATATAGAGTTGAAGGATATTCTTGTGGGTGACGTTTGGGTATGCTCAGGTCAGTCGAATATGGAATTACCTGTTTCACGGGTTACAGACCGTTTTCGGAATGAAATATCTGCGGACAATGATTATCCGATGGTACGTTATATAAAAACTCCTCTATTGTATAACTTTCATGCTCCGCAGGCTGATATTCCGGGAATCTCCTGGAAGGCTATGACTCCTGAAAATGTGATGTTTTTCTCTGCTTTGGTTTATTTCTTTGCTAAAGATTACTTTCAGAAAACAAAGGTTCCGGTAGGAATCATAAACTCCAGTGTCGGAGGTTCACCGGTAGAAGCGTGGATCAGTGAGGAAGGTCTGAAACCTTTTCCTTATTATCTGAACGAAAAACGTATCTATGAATCAGATGACTTGATAGAATCAATGAAAAAAGAAGAGAGCAAGAAAAGTCATGCTTGGAATGTAGCACTGTATCAGGGAGATAAAGGAATGCATGAAACAATCCCTTGGTATGCTGCCGGCTATGATGACAGTGATTGGACACCGACTGACTTGTTCGCTTCCGGTTGGGCTACTAACGGATTGAATGCAGTCAATGGTTCCCATTGGTTCCGTAAAGATTTTCAAGTGTCAGGGCAACAAGCGGGAGAGAAGGCAACTCTTCGCCTGGGATGCATCGTAGATGCAGACTCCGTCTATGTAAACGGAACATTTGTGGGAACAGTTTCTTATCAATATCCACCACGTATCTATACCATTCCCGCTGGATTGTTGAAAGCCGGAAAAAACACGATAACCATACGTCTTTTCAGTTATGGCGGTTTTCCTCATTTTGTAAAGGAGAAACCTTATAAGATACTTTTCGGAAAAGGTCAGCCGGAAAAAGGAGAATCGGAGATTAGTCTCGAAGGTGATTGGAAATATCACCTCGGTGCTCCCATGCCTGCTGCTCCGGGACAGACAGCCTTTCATTATAAACCCGTGGGACTTTATAACGCCATGATTGCTCCTTTATTAAATTATACGGTATCCGGTGTTATCTGGTATCAGGGTGAATCGAATGTGTCTCGCAGAAATGAGTATAAAGACCTGTTGACTGCGATGATTGCGGATTGGAGACAGCATTGGAACCGACCTGATATGCCTTTCTATGTGATTGAATTGGCGGACTTCCTCTCACCCGAAGATAAAGGAGGACGTGCTGCTTGGGCGGAGTTCCGGAAAGTGCAGGCGGAAGTAGCCAATACAAATAAAAATGTCACTTTGATTAAAAACGGTGATTTAGGAGAATGGAATGATATCCATCCATTAGATAAAAAGACGTTGGGACAACGCGTTTCCCAAGCAGTCTTTCAACAAAGAGTCAAATAAATTAAAAAAGAGATTAATACCATGAAAACACAGACTCAAAAAGTGTCGATGGCCGAGAAAATCGGTTATAGTTTAGGTGACGGTTCGGCGAACCTGATTTTCCAAATGATGATGATGTTCCAACTCTTCTTCTATACAGATGTGTTTGGAATTAAAGCAACAGCAGCAGGTATGATATTGCTGGTCGCACGCATTTTCGATGCGTTTGTCGATCCGGTGGTAGGTATCCTGTCCGACAGAACCAATACCCGCTGGGGTAAATACCGTCCCTGGTTGTTGTGGACAGCTATTCCTTTTGCCGTATTCTTCATTCTGGCATTTACGACACCCGATTTGAGTGAACGTGGGAAGATTATTTATGCTGGTATCACTTATACCTTATTAATGTCTATTTACTCCTTCAATAATACCCCGTATGCCTCTTTGGGTGGAGTGATGACAAGTGACATCAAAGAACGTACCAGTATCTCGTCCATCCGTTTTGTGACAGCTACAATAGCCACTTTTGTTGTGCAGGGGCTTACTTTGCCATTAGTCTCCAAGTTCGGGCAAGGCAACGACCAACGTGGATGGTTTCTGACGATTACTCTGTTTGCCATCATCGGAGTTGTTCTTTTAGTAATTACATTCTTCTCTGCCAAAGAGCGTATTACGCCTCCCGTAGGTCAGAAAACTTCCGTGAAACAGGATTTTAAAGATATCGTAAGTAGCCGTCCATGGAAAGCAATGTTTATCCTAACCCTCTTTTTGTTTACGACATTGGCTATGTGGGGAAGCAGTATGTCTTACTACTTTAATTACTTCGTAGATAAAACAGCCCTTTTTGATTTCTTGCAGAACTTCGGATTAGTACGGATAGAAGGAGAAACTTATGGAATGTGGCACACTTTCCTTGATGCTTTCGGACTGATTGCGCAGCCCGATCATAGTAATGTGTTTGCTGTAGGTTTCAGCTTGTTCAATATGATTGGTCAGATTATCACTTTGGCGGGTGTAATATTGCTTTCCGGATTTCTTTCCAATATCTTTGGCAAGCGGAATGTATTTTTGATCTGCCTGGCACTGACAGCCTTTTTTACAGCCCTGTTTTTTGTGGTAGATTCGACAAACATAAGTACGATCTTTATTATTAACTGTTTGAAGAGTTTGGCATACGCACCCACTATTCCATTGCTTTGGGCAATGATGGGAGATGTTGCCGATCATTCCGAATGGGTGAACCATCGTCGTGCAACAGGATTTGTATTTGCAGGTGTAGTCTTTGCCCTGAAAGCCGGACTAGGTATAGGGGGAGCTATTTGCGGTGCGATTGTCGATTCGTTCGGTTTTGTATCTAACACAGTGCAGACAGAAAACGCTATTTTGGGTATCCGTTTGACATCCAGCGTGATTCCTGCCATCACTTTCTTTGTAGGAGTAATTGCTTTGTTCTTTTATCCTATTTCTAAAAAGTTGAATGAACACATTCAAGACGATCTGGCAAAACGCCGTCTGGAAAACAATTGATTAATAACTATAACTAATAGATAGACTATATGAAGACTTTGACAAGAACAACCGTAGTTTCTTTGTTGGCTGTGGTAGCCCTGATAACTGGTACTTCGGTGGCTTTTGCACAAGAAACAAAGACTTTGAAAGAAGCTTTGAAAGGTAAGTTCCTGATAGGAACAGCGGTGAATACACGACAAGCGTCCGGTCGGGATAAGGCAGGAGTACGCGTGATCCAGAAACAATTTAATGCTATTGTAGCAGAGAATTGTATGAAGAGTCAGGAAATACATCCGAAAGAGAACCGTTATAATTTCGCACAGGCAGATGAGTTTGTTGCTTTTGGGGAGAAGAATAATATGGCAATTACAGGACATACGTTGATTTGGCATTCGCAGCTTTCTCCTTGGTTCTGCGTGGATGAGAATGGCAAAAATGTGTCTCCGGAAGTATTGAAGAAACGGATGAAAGATCATATTACCACTATTGTGAAGCGCTACAAAGGCCGTATTAAAGGTTGGGATGTAGTGAATGAAGCGATTGAAGATAATGGTGCATATCGTAAGACTAAGTTTTATGAAATTCTAGGTGAAGAATATATCCCATTGGCTTTTCAATATGCGCACGAGGCCGATCCGGATGCAGAGCTTTATTACAATGATTATTCAATGGCTCAACCGGGCAGAAGAGCGGCAGTTGTAAAGATGGTGAAAGACTTGAAGAAACGCGGTATCCGTATTGATGCAGTGGGTATGCAAGGACATATCGGCATGGACTATCCGAAAATCAGCGAGTTTGAAGAAAGTATGCTTGCCTTTGCCAAAGCGGGAGTGAAGGTAATGATAACAGAATTGGACTTGACTATATTGCCATCACCCGACCCCAAGGTTGGGGCGGAAGTCTCAGCATCTTTCGAATATAAAAAAGAGATGAATCCTTATTCGGACGGATTACCGGAAGAAGTATCAAAAGCATGGACAGAGAGAATGAATGACTTCTTCCGCCTGTTCCTGAAACATCAGGATATTATAACAAGAGTTACTGTTTGGGGAGTAGCCGATCAGGATTCCTGGCGTAACGACTGGCCGATGAGAGGACGTACGGATTATCCATTGCTTTTCGACCGCAATCATCAGCCGAAACCGGTAGTTGATTTGATTGTAAAAGAGGCTATGCAGAAATGATCATTTGGAGTTCACTTCACCACAGAGGACACGGAGGACACAGAGCTCTTCTCTCTCTTTCCGTAAGTAAAACAGAGCGATAAATATACGATTACGTGAGACTCTGTGTTACTCTATAGTGAGTAAAGATAGTAAACCTCTGTGTCCTCCGTGTCCTCTGTGGTGAAATAGAAATTCCCATTTATAAAATTAATTTAGAACTGTTGTAATAAGAATAAAACCATGAAAACAGAAAAAAGATATTTAGTTCCCGGCGATTATATGGCTGATCCTGCCGTACACGTGTTTGATGGCAAACTTTACATTTATCCCTCGCATGACTGGGAGAGTGGTATTGCCGAAAACGATAATGGAGATCATTTCAACATGAAAGATTACCATGTGTATTCTATGGATGATGTAATGAATGGAGAGATTACTGACCACGGGGTTGTACTTTCTACGGAAGATATTCCTTGGGCGGGCCGTCAGCTTTGGGACTGTGATGTTGCTTTTAAAGATGGCAAATACTATATGTATTTTCCATTGAAAGACCAAAACGACATATTCCGTATCGGAGTAGCTGTGAGCGATAAGCCATACGGACCTTTTATTCCGGAAGCAAACCCGATGAAAGGAAGTTACAGCATTGATCCGGCTGTTTGGAATGATGGAGATGGTAATTATTATATGTATTTCGGCGGACTGTGGGGTGGACAGCTTCAACGTTACCGGAATAATAAAGCATTGGAATCGGCTATTTTACCCGAAGGAGAGGAAGAGGCCTTACCATCCCGTGTTGTTCGTTTGAGTGATGATATGATGGAGTTTGCGGAAGAACCGCGTCCGTTAGTCATTCTGGATGAAAACGGTAAACCTCTGACAGCTGGAGATACAGAACGTCGTTTCTTCGAAGCTTCATGGGTACATAAATATAATGGGAAATATTATTTCTCTTACTCTACAGGCGATACCCATCTACTTTGTTACGCGATAGGTGACAACCCATACGGACCATTTACTTATCAGGGAGTTATCCTGACTCCGGTAGTGGGATGGACTACTCATCATGCTATTGTTGAGTTCAAAGGAAAATGGTATCTGTTCCATCACGATTGCGTACCTTCCGAAGGGAAAACGTGGCTTCGCAGTCTGAAAGTCTGTGAACTGCAATACGATGCTGATGGAAAAATCATCACGATTGAAGGACTGGATGAATAGTCAATAAATTCCCATTCGTGAAACGAATTTTGAACTATTACTTATGAGGATTATATCTATATTGACATTTGTCCTGTTTTTTAGCTGTTTCTCTATTCATGCGGAAGATGGGAGCGCTTTGTGGCTTCGTTATCCAACGGGAGCAAAAGCGATAATAATGAATAAGAAACAGTCTCCCACATTAAATATCGCCGTTTCCGAGTTGCGGAACTTCTGGCAGGGAGGAATCCCCATAACGCTGGAAATACAGAAAAATAAGGAACTGCGTGCATTAGGAAATGACGGATACATCATCCGCGCTTCTAAAGATGGTAACCACCTGACAATCACTTCTTCCGGTGAGCAAGGAATACTTTACGGAGCTTATCATCTGCTTCGTCTACAAGCCACCGGGCAATTATCCGAATCAGCATTGAAGTCTTTAAATGTCTCCGAAAAACCGGATTACCGGATTCGTGTCTTGAATCATTGGGACAATCTGGACGGTACAATCGAACGTGGTTATGCCGGACATTCGCTTTGGAAATGGGACGAACTTCCTTCTGTTGTTTCTCCTCGTTATGAAGCTTATGCACGTGCCAATGCTTCCATCGGTATTAATGCTACTGTGATAAACAATGTCAATGCAAGTCCTGAGATACTATCTGATGATTATTTGCAGAAAGTCAAAGTTTTGGCAGACATCTTCCGTCCTTACGGTTTGAAGATATATCTTTCAATCAACTTCTCTTCTCCGGCAGTTTTAGGTGGTTTATCCACCTCCGATCCGTTGGATAAAGAGGTGATTGCCTGGTGGAAGAAGAAAGCCAAAGATATTTATTCGCTGATACCCGATTTCGGAGGCTTTTTGGTGAAAGCAAACTCCGAAGGACAACCCGGACCGTGTGACTACGGGCGTACTCATGCCGAAGGAGCTAATATGCTTGCCGATGTATTGAAACCTTATCACGGCATCGTGATGTGGCGTGCTTTCGTATACTCGCCTACCGACAGCGACCGTGCCAAACAAGCCTATCTTGAATTTGAGCCTTTGGACGGAAAATTCCGGGATAATGTCATTGTACAGATAAAGAACGGTCCGATTGATTTCCAACCTCGCGAACCATTCAGTCCGTTGTTCGGAGCAATGAAGAAAACAGCGGTTATGCCCGAATTCCAGATAACACAGGAATATCTCGGCTTTTCTAACCATCTTGCTTTTCTTGCACCTATGTGGAAAGAATGTCTGGATAGCGATACATATATGCAAGGTGAAGGCTCCACCATTGCCCGTGTGACGGACGGTTCCTTGTTCCCCCATCCATTGACTGCTATTGCCGGTGTTACCAATATCGGTGATGATCCTAATTGGTGCGGACATCCTTTTGCCCAAGCCAACTGGTATGCTTTCGGTCGTCTGGCATGGAAACATTCGCTTTCTTCCGAGCAGATTGGTGAAGAATGGTTGAGGCAGACTTTTCTTCCGGTCATTGATGCACAGACCAATCTTTTAACAACAAAAGTTGCGCAAAAAGAGAAAGAACAATTATTCTCTCAACTTTCTCTACTCAATTCTCAAGTTCTTCAAAAGTCAAGAGAAGCAGTGGTAGATTATATGATGCCGCTTGGCTTACATCATATTTTTGCTTGGGGGCATCATTACGGACCGGAACCCTGGTGCGATATTCCCGGTGCCCGTCCCGACTGGATGCCTTCCTATTATCACCGTGCTGACAGTTTAGGAATCGGTTTCAACCGTAGCAGCACAGGAAGTAATGCTGTCGGGCAATATCATTCCCCACTGTGTGAAGAATTGGACAACGTGGATACTTGCCCGGAAAACCTACTTCTCTGGTTTCACCATGTTTCTTGGAACCATCAGATGAAGAGTGGACGTACGCTTTGGGCAGAAATGTGTCATGCGTATGACCGCGGTGTAAAAGAAGTGAGAAACTTTCAGAAAGTGTGGGATACTATGGAGCCATATATCGATTCCGAACGTTTTCAGGAAGTACAACATCGTTTGAAGATTCAGTCACGTGATGCAGTCTGGTGGCGGGATGCTTGTTTGCTTTACTTCGGGCAATTCTGCAAGCAACCGATACCCTATGAACTTGAACGTCCGGTACACGAGTTGAAAGACATGATGGAATATCAACTCGATATAACCAATTTTGAATGTCCTCCTTATGGATTTACTAAATAAAGGACGTTTTGTTTTTTTCATGAACTAAAGCTATCCAATCAACAGAAATGATAAGAATGTGTTTGTGTATAAGCAGCTTTTATGATAAAATTGTTACCTTTGCGGGCAATAACGAAACAGAATAAAAGAATATGAGTCAAAATACATTCTGCATGGCGGGGGGCGTAGCACGCAACCCGCTTGTGCGTTTAGCCAAACCTATCACGGCAACTATCGGAGCGAACGAACACATAGCCATTGTAGGTCCTAACGGTGGTGGTAAAAGTCTTTTTGTAGACACTCTCATCGGAAAATATCCATTGCGTGAAGGAACTGTACAATATGATTTTTCCCCTTCTGCCACCCAGACTCTTTATGATAATGTGAAATACATTGCCTTTCGCGATACTTATGGAGCGGCTGATGTCAATTACTACTATCAGCAGCGTTGGAATGCTCACGATCAGGATGAGGCTCCCGATGTTCGTGAAATGTTGGGAGAAATCAAAGACGAACAACTGCAACATGAACTGTTTGAACTCTTCCGCATCGAGCCGTTACTTGATAAAAAAATCATTCTTCTTTCTAGTGGTGAATTGCGTAAATTCCAACTAGCCAAAACTTTATTAACAGCTCCCCGTGTCTTAATAATGGATAATCCATTTATCGGACTGGATGCTCCTACACGCGAATTGTTATTCACTTTGCTCGAACGCCTGACGAAAATATCGTCTGTGCAGATCATTCTGGTACTTTCCATGATGGATGATATACCCTCATTTATCACTCATGTCATTCCCGTGGACAAGATGGAAGTCTTTCCTAAAATGGAACGTGAAGCCTATCTGGACGCTTTTCGCAGCAGAGATGTGACTACCTCTTTCGATGACTTGCAGCAGCGGATTATAAACTTGCCTTATGATGGCAACAATTACGATTCGGATGAAGTGGTAAAACTGAATAAAGTCAGCATCCGTTATGGTGACCGAACCATTCTGAAAGAACTGGACTGGACAGTATCTCGTGGCGAAAAGTGGGCGTTGAGTGGCGAAAACGGTGCTGGAAAATCAACATTGTTGAGTCTTGTCTGTGCGGATAATCCGCAATCGTATGCTTGCGACATCAGCCTTTTCGGACGTAAACGCGGAACAGGAGAAAGTATTTGGGAAATCAAGAAACACATCGGCTATGTAAGTCCGGAGATGCATCGTGCTTATCTCAAAAATTTGCCGGCTATTGAAATTGTAGCTAGCGGTCTGCATGACAGTATCGGTCTGTATAAACGTCCTCAACCGGAGCAGATGGCTATCTGTGAATGGTGGATGGATATATTCGGCATTGCAGACTTGAAAGATAAACCTTTTCTGCAACTTTCCAGTGGAGAGCAGCGTTTGGCTTTATTGGCAAGAGCTTTCGTCAAAGACCCCGAACTGCTCATTCTGGATGAGCCGCTTCATGGACTGGATACCTATAATCGTCGTCGGGCAAAGAAGGTTATTGAAGCCTTCTGCCAGCGTAGGGATAAGACGATGATCATGGTGACGCACTATGAATCGGAACTTCCGAACACTATAACAGACCGTATTTTCTTAAAGAGAAATCGATAACTATTGTTTTCTGATATGTAATATAATTCAAGTTTCGCAATACGAAGCATATTATAGAATGTGTGGAAGTAGGAACTGGCTGATTCGGGATTAAAAAAATCTTGGAAGATTATAAAAAAGTGAATGTTTTGTTTCTACTTATCTTTAAACTTTTATAAGTAAGAGGCTATATAACTGTTTAATATTTCACTGGTGGCGTTTTCCAACTACCGGATAAGCTTAAATTATCGGCTCCCAATAAAGGAAGATTGATAGGTACACTGACAGTAATATTACCTATTAACCCTTTAATCGTAATATTCAATACGGGGCCCAAAAGTGGAATCCCCTCCAAAATGCCGTTCAAATTGGCTATATTGGACAATTTCACAGAAAGAGTCAACGAATGATTGCCATCTGTTTGTTGGGTATATGATTTTAATCCCAGGCTGACGAAAGAGTAGTCCGACCGATAACGATAGTTAGTCTCTACTGTAGCCTGAATAGGGTCGGTTATATTCACCAGTGCTCCATTCAGCAACAGACTGCCGTCTATAACTTCATCAATCAGTAATCCGGAAATAAGCCCGGGTTTGGCTACATGAATCTCCTGTACGTTAAACACACCATGGAATCCTCTGATAAGAATATCTTTTTCACTATTAGTGGTTCCGGGAGTAGGGGTAAAGCTATAACGGAAGCGATGATCGCCGGAATAAGAGTCCGTTACGTTCAAATCTAAATCCATAGCTTTCGGAAAGTTATTTATAGTAACCAAAGCATAGGCGGCATCGCTGCCACGCCAGGGATTCAACAAATTCCCTAAAGCTCCCAGAGCGCCATCTTGTGTGGCGTTACCGGAAAGGGTCCGGCCTATTTCATTTACTAACTGTTGCAACAACAGATTATATAATGCATCAGTAACCGGTTGAACCAGTACACCGACCACCAAGTTGACAGCAGCATCCAATCCTCCTACCACGGCATATACTGCATTTCCCAGTGTCCCCAAATCCATGGCTGTTTTCAGCAAGCCCGGAAGAGCTCCTTGTACCGTAGTTTTTATTATATTCTTATAACCGATTTGAGTTACGATATTGTTTGTTAACGAGTTTAATGCTGTTTGCGAATCTACAAACACACGGCGGAGGTTGAGCATCGTAATGATACGTTGTAGTAAAACAGAAGGTTGTGGTGACGTATTCGAAAAACTCACATTTGCAAAATAAAATTCAGAAGTGTCGGAAAACTCCGAACCGGGCAGATTGATACGGGCATTGGCACGCATAGTCTGATAATTAGTCAATAGATCCGAATAAGTATTTCCTCCCGTTCCTGATATCGGAAATTGTGTTTTATCCATATTAGCAAGGAACACAGCAGTATATTGTCCTTTGGGAAGCGTATCTCTCATGGCGGCTAAAGGCCATACCGGTGCGGAATCAGTAGGTTTTAATACCACTTTTTCTTTCACAAACTCACCGGTAGCTTTATAGATGACGTAACGAATACTACGTACCCGAAGATCTGAACCGGAAACTGCCGCACGTGTATCGGGAGATTTCTTTGGCGAAAATATAACCTCAAAATATCCGTCAGGTATATCTGATGTAACTTCTTCCGAAGATTGATTCCCGGAAGACAGTTCCGATAGATTGTCCTCTTCTTTGTCACAGCTGGCAAAGAGAAAGGAAAAAAATAAAGCTACTATTACCAAACAAGCTGTTCTCATGGCTTTTATCATTATTATTGAATACCATCCCATGCATTATCATCTAGGTTGATGTTACCGGATAAGGTAAATCCCAAGTTAATAGAGGAATAATTTCCTGTAATCTTTACCCAATGATTAGAATCGAATGTAATACGGTTTCCTGACACGACTCCTGTCTGATCGGGAATCTTCACTGTATATCGTTCCTTGAAGCCGGTTCCATACGCTACATCCAGATAAAGTAACGTGTTTCTGGCTGTAGTAGTCGGCAGCATATAAAGATTAAAATTCACACTACCCGAAACAGGCATTTTCGTTCCTAATGTCTTTGTTCCACTATCGTCGACCGTCTGCCATGTCAAAGGTGCGGCATCTGTAATCCTGATGCCCGTTACCAGTTGTTCGGCTGTCAGAGTCATAGCGTTTACATAGCCTGGAACGTTATTCACTTGCAAACTCAAGGCGCTTACTAATCGCGTAAGTGTTCCCCGTACATTATCCACCTGCGAAGGTTTGAATCTTTGTCCTACCATCGTATTTTTCAAATAACCGGTTCCGGTACAGGAAAATAGTTCCGGAACAATCGGTGCATTGGTTGGCTGTAAATATAAGTTTGCCAGTGTGGCAGGTGTAACGGTAGAAGCAATACTGAACTTCCGTGTAGCGCTATTCTGATTGGCAAAGTCATAATCGTTTTGGTTATAACCGATTATAACCAGCTGATAAGTGGATGCGGCGGATAAGTTCAGCATGGTAGCGACTGCTGGAAACGAGCTGACATTCAGTTGGCGTGCCGAACTATATTCAGGTACGAAATTGGCAGGATCATCCGTTAATGCTTCATTCGTTTTACGGAAAGGCAAAATTAGTATTCTGTTCACTGAAAGGGCAGCATCACCCGGGGCACGAGTATAGTTGCTGTTTCCGCTTATAGCCAAATGCACAGGAACGGTGCTTTCATCAGGGAACAGGTCCCGGTTCTCTTCTGTGGAGCATCCCTCCAAGAGAATCATTCCTATTCCCGTAAACAAGGCTATTATATGATTTGTCAATTTCATACCTGTTATTCTCAAAATCTACGATTCAAGTTTTTTACTGGATGATAAGGTCATGGATCAGTGACCATGCCGGACTGATTGTGATTACTATATTCTGGTCAACTAATAAATCGATCGGATTGTCATCATCACCTGGGTTACCCGGAGTGCCACCATTCGTGCTGCCGGCAGCTCCTTTCGTTCCCAAAGAATAGAAGTGATTAGCCAGAATATCAAAAGTGGTGGCATTGCTGATATTATCTTTTACAGTCCACTCCTTAATGGCCGTACCCGAAGTGTCATAAAGTCCAAGAGTCATGGTTACTCCGCTAACCGGCATATAGAAAGCGCCACCCAACTGTGAGTTGGCAACTTTTACGACTCCCTGCGATGAGAGGTCATTCCCTGTAAATACACCATTGGACACAGGCTGTCCGGACAAATCAAGATTTATGATATTATAGGAGACGGGAGTTGTATTAATACCTGTTCCGGTGGTCAGATTCACTTGTTGATTAGAGTTGCTCACCGTCAGGCGTAAATATCGCACTGTACTGTTATTCAACTGTTGTGGCACATTCTTAAAATATCCGAGGATACCGGCAACTTTACGGGTCATTTCAATGCTTACACGGGCACCTTGATCGGTGACCGTAGCTTCTGCCGAACCGGAAAAGATTTCAGATTCCTGTCCTGTACTCGTAATCGTAGCCAGCATATCACCATAAGTCGTGGTAGATGTTGGCGTAGTTATACTGAACAAGTCTGATGCATCACGACCTACTGCCAAAAACTTATAGGTTCCTCCGGGAAGCTTGTTTCCATCAGGCACAGCAAAGCGCTTAAAAGTGGTCCCATCACTCCAGTCTGTCACCGTATAAGTCTTATAATACAGATAGCTGGAACTGGCAGAAGCAAACTGGAAAGCATAAATGCTAACCCGAGTGACATGTTGGGAAGCTTCCTGGCTATATACCGGAGTGCGGGTGGAAATCCCGTCACTAAGTTTATTCACGGCCGAAAGTTCAAAAGTAACGCTACCGTCCTCCGGTTGGGGCTGAACAGTCAAATCATCTTCATTAGAGCATGCAGCAAATACGGACAGGCTTGCTGCTACAAAAAACATCCATTTCTTCATAATTGTAAGGGTTTTAGTAAAAATAAGGGAATAATCATTGTATATCCAGACGGTGAATCATGACCCATTGTTCTTGGATGTACATCCAGACTTCATATACACCGTCTGTTTTTTTATAATCTACAGCGATAGCTGATATTTCGTTGCGCTTCATGGTAAGGTCCATCTCCGGCAGTTCCAGAAAGGGAGCAGTTGCTCTTGTATCATCCGTATAAAAAATGAGTTTTACCTTTGAGGGGCCTTCTGAAGTGGGGGCAAGCCATGTAGATATGGTTGGTTGCAATGGTACACGTTTTTCTATATTCGTATTACCTATATAATTGAAATTTGCATCTACTGACTGATAGAGATGGTTGATACTTTGACCTACACTTGTCACTGTAGCCGGAAAGTTGGAGCAAAGTAACAGGAACAGGCCTTTGGTTCGTTCCAATGAAAGTTCGGTAGTCTGATAAGAACGGTCAAGCCGGAGTGTACGGGTAGTCATATAAATGTCCGTATGCTCTTTGGTGCCTTGGTGCAAGATACCTGCCGGATATTCCGATGTCATGTTTCCCCATACAGTCAGAATATATTCTCCCTCCGGAATATCGGTAAGAATAATAGGGTATGTCTGGTCTTCGCCATAAACAGTCATCACGGAAGACTCTTTCACCCGGGCACGGGTAGCCGATTCGCTTAAAGTATAATAGATCGTTCCTTCAAAACGTTGGAACGGTGCATTTTCTTCTTTAGATGCAAGTTGTGGAAAGTCTCCAATATTTTTGTAATTCTTGTCTTTTACAGATACCTGCACTATGTATTGAGGGCTGGGACAATCGGAAAGATCATCGGAGATGCAGGAATTGGTAAATCCCAATAAAGCTGCCATATATAAAGAATGCATGAACCGTACATTCATAATAGTCAAAATTTAAACAGGAAATCAAAATAGATTTCGATAACAACAACATCATTTCAAATTTGTTTTTGCAGAATGAATGTATTTTCTGTTAAATCGTTGATAGGATTAGGAAAGCCTTTCAACGTACTGTATTTAGTGTGGCAGGTTTATACTAATATTTAACTATATTTTCTATCTTTGCTCGAAAATATACGACTATGATTACCGAAGAACTACAGAAACTTTATCAGTCATATACGGGCGTTCCCGCTGAAAACATAACAGAATTACCGTCTTCCGGTTCCCACCGCCGTTATTTTCGGCTGACGGGTATAGAAACATTGATTGGAGTCTACGGGGCTTCTATTGATGAGAATGAAGCATTTCTTTATATGGCAGGACACTTCCGCAAATGTGGACTGCCTGTTCCCGAAGTGCGCATTGCCTCAGAAGATAAGACCTGTTATTTGCAGGAAGATTTGGGCGATACTCTGTTGTTCCATGCCATAGAGAAAGGACGTGCTACCAGTGTCTTTTCCGAAGAGGAAAAAGAGTTGCTTCGCAAAACGATTCGTCTGCTTCCTGCTATTCAGTTTGCCGGGGCGGATGGATTTGATTTTTCCCGTTGTTATCCTCAACCGGAGTTCAACCAACGCTCCATTCTGTGGGATTTGAATTACTTCAAATATTGCTTCCTGAAAGCTACCGGTATGGAGTTTCAGGAAGACAAACTGGAAGATGATTTTCAGAAAATGAGCAGTGTCTTGCTCCGCAGTTCTTCCGCCACTTTCATGTATCGTGATTTTCAAAGCCGTAATGTGATGATAAAAGACGGGGAACCGTGGTTTATTGACTTTCAGGGCGGACGCAAAGGTCCGTTCTATTATGACATAGCCTCTTTCCTGTGGCAGGCGAAAGCGAAATATCCCGATAGCCTCCGTAAAGAACTGCTGCAAGAATATATGGAAGCTCTTCGTAAATACCAACCGATTGACGAATCTTATTTTTATAGCCAACTTCGCCACTTTGTCCTTTTTCGTACGCTGCAAGTGCTGGGAGCATACGGTTTCCGCGGTTACTTTGAAAAGAAACCGCATTTTATCCAAAGCGTTCCTTATGCCATCGAAAACCTGCGTGAATTGTTGAAAGAAGAATATCCGGAATATCCGTATCTCTGTAACGTTTTGCGGGAGCTTACCGGACTGAAACAATTCACGGACGACCTGAAAAAGCGGCAGCTAACCGTCAAAGTAATGAGCTTTGCCTATAAGAAAGGAATTCCTGATGACTCTACCGGCAATGGAGGAGGTTATGTATTCGACTGCCGCGCCGTGAATAATCCCGGCAAGTATGAGCGTTACAAACCGTTCACCGGACTGGATGAACCTGTAATCACTTTCTTGGAAGAAGATGGCGAAATACTCCGTTTCCTCGATCATGTCTATGCTTTGGTAGATGCCTCCGTGAAACGTTATATGGAACGCGGATTCAGCAATTTGTCCGTCTGCTTCGGTTGCACCGGCGGACAGCATCGTTCTGTTTATTCAGCCCAGCACCTGGCAGAGCACCTGAATCAGAAGTTTGGTGTGAAAGTCGAACTGGTGCATCGGGAACAGAACATAGAGCATACGTTTGAGGCAACAATCTAAGAAGAGTAAATATAAAGAAGAAAGTGACCGAAAGAATGAAAGCAATGATATTTGCAGCCGGTTTGGGTAGCCGGCTGAAGCCGCTCACCGATACCATGCCGAAGGCTTTGGTTCCCATAGCCGGACGTCCGATGTTGGAACATGTGATTTTAAAACTGAAAGCTGCCGGATTCACAGAAATAGTGATTAACATCCATCATTTTGGCGAACAGATACTTGACTTCTTGAAAGCCAATGAGAATTTTGGACTTATCATACATATTTCCGACGAACGCGACCTGTTGCTCGACACCGGTGGGGGAGTTAAGAAAGCCCGTTCTTTCTTTGAAAATTCCGATGAACCTTTCCTGATACACAATGTAGATATTCTTTCAGACGTGAATCTGAAAGATTTATATGACTACCATCTACAAAGCGGTGCTGTTGCCACTTTGCTTGCCAGCCAACGTAAAACCTCCCGTTATCTTCTTTTTGATACAGACAAGAGACTTTGCGGATGGATAAACAAGGATACGGAACAGGTGAAACCGGAAGGTTTTCAGTATGATCCTTCTCTTTATCAAGAATATGCATTCAGTGGAATCCATGTTCTTTCGCCCGCTATCTTTCAATGGATGACCTCTTCCCGCTGGGAGGGTAAATTCTCTATTATGGATTTTTATCTTGCCACATGCCGGCAAGTAAACTATAGTGGTTGCTTGACAGAAAAGTTGCACCTGATTGATATTGGCAAACCGGAAACATTAGCGAAAGCAACAGACTTCTTATATCAAAAGGTGAAATAAAGATACTGAGAGGCTGTCTAAACCAAATGAATATTTTGCTGTTATTAATTGAAAAAGACAGCAGTTATGTTAGTAGTAGATTTAGGAAAATGGATGAATGAAATCCTCATCAACTGGGGAATAAATCCGGTAGTTGCTGATCGTTTTGATGAGACTATTATGGCTTTGCTGATGATAGTGGTTGCTATCGTTCTGAATTACCTCTGCCAAGCGATTCTTATCGGAGGTATGAAACAGTATACGAGGCGGAGACCTCATCAATGGAACACGTTGTTAATGAAACGCAAGGTATTTCATCATTTGATTCATACGATCCCGGCTTTTCTGGTTTATTTGTTGTTGCCAATGGCTTTAATCCGTGGAAAAGAGTTGTTGCTGATTTCCCAGAAAGCGTGTGTCATTTATATAATTTTCTCTTTACTATTGGCTATTAATGGAATTCTGTTGATGATAATGGATATCTATGACGGAAGAGAATCGATGAAAGACCGTCCGATGAAAGGCTTTATTCAGGTGTTGCAGGTGCTTCTTTTCTTTGTAGGCGGAATTGTAATTATCGCTATTATCGTGAATAAGTCTCCGACTACTTTGTTTGCGGGATTGGGTGCTTCGGCGGCTATTTTAATGCTAGTATTCAAAGATTCCATACTAGGTTTTGTGGCGGGTATCCAGCTTTCTGCCAACGATATGGTTCGTCCGGGGGACTGGGTGACGCTCCCTTCCGGTGACGCAAACGGTATTGTACAGGAGATAACGCTGAATACAGTAAAGATTCAGAATTTTGATAATACCATTTCCACCGTTCCTCCTTATACATTAGTGAGCAGTCCTTTTCAGAATTGGCGGGGAATGACACAGTCGGGAGGACGGCGGGTGATGAAGAATATAACATTGGATTTGACTACACTTCAATTCTGTACCTCGGAAATGCTGGACCGTTACCGGAAGGAGATCCCATTAATGGCGGATTATCAGCCGGAAGAAGGAGTCGTTCCTACCAATTCCCAAGTGTACAGGGTATATATCGAACGCTATTTGTGTAGCCTGCCTGTGGTCAATCAGGAGTTGGATTTGATTATCAGTCAGAAAGAAGCTACGATGTACGGAGTACCTATTCAGGTTTATTTCTTCTCCCGCAATAAGGTGTGGAAAGAATACGAGCGTATTCAGTCGGACATCTTCGACCATTTGCTGGCAATGGTTCCCAAGTTTGACTTGAAGGTTTATCAGTATTCGGATTAAATGTTAAGTAATATAACAAAATTCGTTTTATAATGTCCGGAATCGTTTGTATTTATGCCTGTTTTCACGTATCTTCGTCTAGTGATTCATAAAAAGCCGATAAAAAGATGAAATATCCTATTGGAATACAGAGCTTTGACCGCCTTCGTGAAGACGGTTTTGTTTATGTAGACAAGACTGCCTTAGTTTATAGCCTTGTGCAAACGGGTTCAATCTATTTCTTGAGTCGTCCCCGTCGTTTTGGGAAGAGTCTGTTGGTGAGTACACTTGCCTGTTATTTTCAGGGGCGGAAAGAACTTTTCGACGGACTGGCAATTGCCGACCTTGAAAAAGACTGGTTACAATATCCTATTTTCCGTATTGACTTTAACGGTGGGCCATACACCCAACCGGGAGTGCTCGAAGCAACTATTGAAGGGTATTTAGGCAATTGGGAAGACATCTATGGCAAAAATCTGAACTACACTACTATAGGTGACCGCTTCAAGGAACTGCTCCGCCGTGCTTATGAACGGACAGGACAGCGTGCGGTAGTACTGATTGATGAATATGACAAACCCATTCTCGATGTGTTGGATACCGGAACTTACACCTGCAACCATGTAGGAGAGAAACTTTTGCTTGAAGACCATCACAGGGAAATTCTGAAATCTTTTTATTCCACCTTCAAAGGAGCTGACGAATACTTGAAATTCGTTCTGTTGACAGGAGTTACGAAATTTTCACAAGTAAGTGTGTTCAGTGGCTTCAACCAACCAAAAGACATTAGTATGGATGAACGCTACGAATCACTATGCGGAATCACTCAAGAAGAATTGGAGAAATACTTCGCAGAACCCATCTCGCGATTGGCAACTAAATACGAATGTACGGTGGAGGAAATGAAGAACTGGTTGAAACGGCAGTACGATGGCTATCATTTTAGTACGAACATGGCCGCCATCTATAATCCGTTTAGCATACTTAATGCCTTTGATATGAATGAAATCCGTGACTATTGGTTTGCCACCGGTACTCCGACTTATTTGATACGTCTGCTACAACACAGTAGCGAACAGATGAACGAACTAACAGGAAAATTCTACGACCCAACTATGTTTATAGACTATAAAGCGGATGTGGAACAGCCCCTACCAATGATTTTTCAAAGCGGATACCTCACAATCAAGGAATATAATAAAAAAATGGGAACTTATCTGCTCGATTTCCCAAACAACGAAGTACGGAAGGGATTCCTTTCCGTGTTGGCAGCCAATTATATGAAGCCGAAGAGTAAGGAAGTGACGAGTTGGATAACAGATGCAGTAATGGATCTTGAACGAGGTGATACAGACGCGTTCCGCCGTTCCCTCATCTCTTTTTTGGCAAGTATTCCTTATGACTCCCACGGCTCGTTGAAAGATATAGATATAACAGAAAAGCATTTTCAATATACTTTTTATCTATTGCTTCGACTGATAGGCGTATATTGCATCGCTATCCATTGCGAAGACCGCCAAAGCTACGGACGGGTGGATTGTACACTGGAGATGGAGGATTACGTCTATATCTTTGAATTCAAAATGGACGGAACGGCACAGGAAGCGTTGGAACAAATAGAAAAGACCGGCTACGCCAAGCCTTATCTGGCAGACAAGCGAAAAGTGATTGGTATCGGAGTGAACTTCTCATCCGTCACACGGACAGTAGAAGACTGGGAGGAAATTTCCGTCGCATGACAAAAGTTGAATTATGAACTTCATAGAAAAATACAAAATAATAAAATATCAAATCCCTTCTTTTGAATACATTGATTAATGGGCGTTGATGAGGCATTGTATTTTCTCAACTATTCTCATAGCGGTGAGAATTCTCCCTTGTTAGAGCATGTTGTAACGGCGTTTGTACTTCCCTGATAATGGTTAACTATAAATTTAATACTTTTATCACTATGTTCCTAATATTCAAATTGATAGTCTAAATGTTTATATCGAATTCACGTTAATATAGAATCAGTTCAAAGTCTGTATAGATAGGAAGATGGTCACTGATGCCTCCTTGATATTTCATTCCTTTATAAGTGCGGAAAGGTTCTTTATCGCCATATTTTTCGTCATCTTTCAGTAAAAAGGGGAGAAGGCACACATTTGCTTTTTCTTCGCTGGTGAAAAAGTGACTTGATTGATTTAATAAAGCGCCTGAAACAATCAAGTGGTCGAGCAATCCCCATTCGCCACGGTATTTGTAAGAACCGAAGTCTTTTGATTTTGCTTTCCGGGCGAGTAGATGATATAGTTTTAATGAGGAGGGGGCAACTGTTGAGTTGTTGGCGGGGTTGGTTGTTGAGGCTAGGTTATTGGCAGTAACAGGAGGCGCTTCGGCTTTTAGTATTTTCCGAATGGATTGATTGGTCGGGTAATCGTTGAAATCCCCCATAATAATGACTTGCGGAAGAGAACGAATATTCATAATACTATCAACTTCCATGCGCAGAATGTGAGCTGCATATAAGCGATATGGTTCCGATTCTTTGGCTCCACCCGATCGGCTGGGGAGGTGGCAGACAAATACGTCGAGCGTATCTCCTGTCAGTAGAAGTCCGCTGACATGTAGCAAATCCCTTGTCGGGTGGTATTGCTTCAACGGAGGGATGGAAATGGAACGAGAGGATAATAGTTTGAATAAATCCCGTTGATAAAGCAAGGCTACGTCAATTCCTCTTAAATCAGGGGAGTTGGTCATCACATAACGATAACTAAGCTCTTTTAAAGGAGAACGGCGGGTCAGGTCACGAAGTACTGTATCATTTTCTACTTCACATAGTCCGACCAATGCAGGCGGACTCCATTCGCCAATAGCCGTAATTACACGGGCAACGTCAACCAGCTTTTTCTTATATCTGCTATAATTCCAATGACGCATCGCGTCGGGAAGAAATTCATGATCGTTCTTCAGACTGTCGTGGTGTGTGTCAAACAGGTTTTCTATGTTCCAACTTACAACGCGGAAAGGGATTTTTTCTTGTTGAAAGGAGGCTTGTGTGGCGTGATAACTTTGTCTTTCGTGAGAATCTTGTGCGATCACATAAGAAGGAGCTAAGAAACTTACGGCTATTAAATTCATTGTAAAAAAGAGCATGGCAACAGTTGTTCTTTTTCGACTGTTACCATACTCTTCTTGTTGATTTATCTGTCTTTTACTTCTTGGCAGGAACATGTGACAGAATGTCCAATAGATGTATCCAGAACTTTTCTACAGTAGGAATAAGCATCCGTTCGTCGGGCGAGTGAACACCTGTCAGTGTCGGTCCGAAGGAGATCATATCCAGCGTTGGGTATTTATCAAGGAACAGGCCACATTCCAATCCTGCATGAATGGCTTTAACTTTCGCGTCTACACCAAACAGGCGCTTGTAAGATTCAACTGCCACTTCGAGGATAGCCGAGTGGGGATTCGGTTTCCATCCCGGATAACCTTCGCCAAACGTAACATTGGCTCCCGCCAGTTGGAATACGGCACGAACCGTGTTCGCCATATCGTTGCGTGCGGATAGTATCGAGCTTCGCTGACTGGTTTCAATGCGGATGACATGATTCGGCTTCATTTTGACAGATGCCAGATTAGTAGAAGTTTCTACCAGTCCGGGAATATCCTGGCTCATGGCGTATACACCGTGAGGAGCTGCATACAGAGCTTTTAATAAACGGGTAGTGGTATCCTGATCGATAGCCATTTTGCGGGGAGCTTCCGATTCGAGAACCAGCTTTAAGTCGGGCTCTACAACGGATAATTCGTCTTCCATTTCGCTGGTGAAGATATTTAGTTCGGTGCGGACATCATGTTTGGCATCTTCAGGAACTGCACAGATCGCGTATGCTTCGCGGGGAATAGCGTTACGCAGGTTACCACCGTTGATTTCACAAAGGTACAGATCGTGTCTGGCAGCCATGCGTGAAAGGAAACGGTTCAGTATTTTGTTGGCATTTCCCCGTCCCAAATGAATATCACCACCGGAGTGACCGCCTTTCAAACCTTTCACTTCCACCTTGAAGAAGAAATATCCGGCAGGAACTTCCACTTCCTTATAAGTAAATTCTGCAACGGAGTCAATACCTCCGGCACAGCCGATAAAGATTTCCCCTTCATCTTCCGAATCGAGGTTCAGAAGAATATCACCGCTCATAAAACCTTCTTGCAGGGCAAAAGCTCCAGTAAGTCCGGTTTCTTCGTCTACGGTAAACAGACATTCCAGCGGACCATGTTCAATGCTGTCGTCAGCCAGAATAGCCAGTTCGGTAGCTACACCGATACCGTTGTCGGCTCCAAGGGTAGTGCCTTTGGCTTTCAGCCATTCACCGTCAATTTCCGTTTCGATGGGATCGGTGAGGAAGTCATGTTGAACGTCATTGTTCTTTTCGCACACCATGTCGATATGTGATTGCAATACGACGGTTTGAAGATTTTCCTTTCCCGGAGTAGCGGGTTTTTTAATCAATACGTTGCCGGCTTCGTCCACCTTGGTTTCCAGGTTATGTTTTGCTCCGAATGCCTTTAGGTAGGCAATCATTTTCTCTTCCTTCTTCGAAGGGCGTGGCACTTGGCAGATTTCTTCGAAATACTTGAATACGCCAGCCGGCTTTAAGTCTTTTTTTTCCATGCTGTTTTTGTTTTATAATAGGAATAGAAGGGCTGTTTTCGCTTCTTCTATTGCTAAATATGGTTAATTTGATTGACTTATCTGAACTCATATCTCATTAAAGCCTATCTTTGCACTCACAAAATTAATAGAAATGGTTGAGACTATACTGATAACTTTGTTAATAGTTGCTATTTCCCTGGTATTATTAGGGGTGAAAGTATTCTTTACGAAGGGTGGAAAATTCCCGAATGGTCATGTGAGCGGGAATAAAACGTTGCGTCAGAAAGGTATCGGATGCGCACAGTCGCAGGATCGTGAAGCACAAAAGAAACCGCGTTTTTCTATTGATGAGTTGGAAAAAGCCTTGAACGATAGTATGAATTAAATTTATTAAAAATAATACTTATTAATTATGAATAGAATGAACTACCTCATGAACGGTTTGGCTGCTCTTGCATTTATCGTTTTATTTTCACAATGTGCTGGCAAAACTGACAATCAAACTACAAGTACTCCGGCGCAGGCTAATGCCGAACTGTCAGGAATGAAAATTGCCTATGTTGAAATAGATACGCTGCTTGCCAAATACAATTTCTGTATTGACTTGAATGAGGCGATGGTAAAGAAGAGCGAAAACGTTCGTATGACATTGAATCAGAAGGCTACTTCTTTGAACAAGGAAAAACAAGACTTCCAGAAGAAAGTAGAAAACAATGCTTTCCTGTCACAAGATAGAGCACAGCAAGAATATAACCGTCTGGTGAAGTTGGAACAAGACTTGCAAGAGTTGAGCAACAAACTTCAGAATGGTTTGATGGAAGAGAACAACAAGAATAGCTTGCAGTTCCGCGATTCTATCAACGCTTTCCTGAAAGAATATAATAAAACTCACGGATATAGCTTGATTTTCAGCAACACAGGGTTTGATAACCTGCTTTATGCTGACAGCGCTTTTAATATCACAAAAGAAATTGTTGACGGATTGAATGCAAGATATTCACCTGTGAAGAAATAATAGTGAAGGATAAAAAATAAACGTTCCGTTTCCTGATAAAAGGACGGAATGTAACCCAATAATTTTTTGATTTCTGCCTGTTCAAGACTGCAAAGCTATGAACAGGCTTTTTTTATGACTTTTCTTTTTCTTCTTCCTGCGGAATACGGAAAGCGGTGTAAAGTTCGAGGATAGCGGCAATCGTGAGGCAGGCAATCCATTCATTGCCTCGGGTGGTAAACATAAAGGCTCCAGTCAGGATCAGCGCCAATGCTCCGAATATCTGCTGAACGCGTAGGCGTTTCAGTGTTTTGCCTTTTCCTTTGACAGGTGTATTCACTTGTGCCAATGCGAAAAGTCCGGCTCCGATAGTATATATGTAAGGAGCATAGAACCATCCGGTGATAAATACTGCTGCTCCGGTGAGAGCCATGATGGCACCTACGACAAAAAGGGCGGGTACTAATTGTTTCATTCTTTAATCTTCAAAAACGTAAATATCTTCGTTGGGTTTCTTCATCAGATACTTTTCGCGGGCGATCTGTTCGATGGCGTCCGGATTAGTCGTTATTTCGTTGAGACGCTTGGTGTTCTCTTCGTAATCTGCCTGATATTTTTCTATCTCTTCTTTCAGCTGGCTGATCTCCCGTTCATATCCAAGACGACGAATCAGGCTGTTCTCGTCCAGAAAAACAATGATAACAGCAAACGCGACGACCGTAATGAGATACTTCCGTCTGCGTATGAAACTCCAGATATTGATTAGTTTACCCATAATTTCTCCTTTTTAATATCCGCAAAGATAAAACTAATAACTTAAAAACTTATCGCTTCGGCTTCAAAACTTCTCTCTTTATCCCTTATTACATCTCACTTTTTTTGTGTACATTTGCAAAGTAAGCAAAAAATCAAAAAAAACAGAGGGAATCTCGGATATGGAAAACTATATTGTTTCAGCCCGTAAGTATCGTCCGTCCACGTTTGAATCGGTGGTAGGACAGCGGGCATTGACTACTACGCTGAAAAATGCAATTGCTACCCAGAAACTGGCTCATGCTTATTTATTTTGCGGACCGCGTGGAGTAGGAAAGACCACTTGTGCGCGTATCTTTGCCAAAACCATCAATTGCATGACGCCTACTGCCGATGGAGAGGCTTGCAATCAGTGTGAGTCATGTGTAGCTTTCAACGAACAGCGGTCATACAATATTCACGAACTCGATGCTGCTTCCAACAACTCGGTAGATGACATTCGCCAATTGGTGGAGCAAGTACGCATCCCGCCGCAGATTGGTAAGTATAAGGTATATATCATCGACGAGGTGCACATGCTTTCGGCATCTGCTTTCAATGCGTTCCTGAAAACGCTGGAAGAACCTCCCCGTCATGCTATCTTTATCCTGGCTACGACGGAGAAACATAAGATTCTCCCTACCATTCTTTCCCGTTGTCAGATTTATGACTTTAACCGGATAAGTGTGGAAGATACGGTGAATCATCTGTCGTATGTGGCTTCGAAAGAAGGAATCACGGCGGAGCCGGAAGCACTGAACGTGATAGCTATGAAGGCAGACGGTGGTATGCGTGATGCTTTGTCTATCTTCGATCAGGTGGTAAGTTTCACCGGAGGAAATATCACCTATAAGAGTGTGATTGATAATCTGAACGTCCTTGATTACGAATATTATTTCCGCCTGACGGATTGTTTCCTCGAAAACAAGGTAAGTGATGCTTTGTTGCTTTTCAATGATATATTGAATAAAGGCTTTGACGGAAGTCATTTTATTACCGGATTGTCGTCTCATTTCCGTGATCTGTTGGTGGGGAAAGACCCGGTGACACTGCCTTTACTGGAAGTGGGAGCGAGTATACGTCAACGCTATCAGGAACAGGCGCAGAAATGTCCGTTATCTTTCTTGTATCGTGCCATGAAGCTTTGTAATGAGTGCGATTTGAATTACCGCATCAGCAAAAACAAGCGTTTGCTGGTAGAACTGACCTTGATACAGGTTGCACAGCTTACCATCGAGGGGGATGACGTGAGTGGTGGGCGTGGCCCTGCGAAGACCATAAAACCCATATTCACACAGCCTGCCGCAGTTCAGCAGCCGCAGGTCGCTTCTGCACCCCAGGTTCAGCTGGCTTCCCTTCATTCGTCTCCGTCTTCAGTAACAACACAGGCTGCTAATGGCACTACTGCCCGGCATCCGCAAGCATCTGCGACAGCGCAACCGGGAGCATTGGCTTCTTCTGGTTCGGCTTCGTCTGCTCCGTCGCAAGGAGCAAAAGTTGCCCCGACTGTTAAGGAAGAGCGGAAAATTCCGGTGATGAAGATGTCTAGTTTAGGTGTGTCTATCAAGAATCCGCAGCGCGATCAGACAACGCAGAATACAGCTGCCACTCATGTTCCTAAGGTGCAGCAACCGGAAGAAGATTTTATATTCAATGACCGGGATTTGAATTATTACTGGCAGGAATATGCCGGTCAGTTGCCGAAAGAACAGGATGCTCTTACTAAACGTATGCAGATGCTCCGTCCGGTATTGCTTAATAACTCAACGACTTTTGAAGTGGTAGTTGATAATGAGTTTGCTGCAAAGGATTTTACAGCTTTGATTCCTGAATTGCAGAGTTATCTTCGCGGTAGGCTGAAAAACAGCAAAGTGGTGATGACAGTGCGGGTAAGTGAGGCAACGGAAACAATACGCCCTGTGGGACGTGTCGAGAAATTCCAGATGATGGCTCAAAAGAATCAGGCGTTGATGCAACTGAAAGATGTGTTCGGACTGGAACTATACTAATGTATTTATTTCTATCAGATTATCTCTGTCCTTATTATATAATTTGTTTCTGTAGTTTACGGGAGCTTGTTTTATCTGACTAAAGCATAGCTTTATGGAATGAAAAGCATAGCTTTAGACTGACTAAACCTATGCTTTTGAGAGCCAATAAGAGGTCTATTCGTTTTATTTGTAGAAATAGCATGTATCCCCTTCACCTTTCACATCTCCTTGTTCATCGGGGATAGTGGGTGAAGGGCAATCTTTTACCCCTCCTTCACAGGGCCTGAAATGTAGTTTGTGAAAAGGGGGGGATAGATTTAAGAAAAAGATGCCGGTGTTTTCCCGAAAAGACCGGCATCTTTTCTTAAAACACTGTGATGTTTTTTTCAAACATAGGGAAGAAAAAAATAATCTATTAGCATATTTTCTTTTGCTATAATGATATGTCTATTAGCTATAATGATATTGTTTTTTCATTATAGCCAATGAGAGAAAAAAGGGGTCAGTCCGAAAACCATGTGGGTGATTAATCGTAAACGATGAGTTATAATACT
>CAPYSS010000005.1:0-133540 GCA_948742525.1 Bacteroides caecimuris
ATCGAAAAAAGAATAAAAAAGATGAGTAAGAAATATACTGAACTTTATACTGATAACGATCATGATAAAACTCTATTTTAAACAAGCATTCCATCTGTTGGGAGAAAATAAACTGCTTTCTTCTATTTCCATTATTGGTACAGCTTTGGCTATTGCTATGATAATGGTGATCGTGATTACTTTACGTGCGACTATTGCTCCCTTTGCGCCGGAAACCCATCGTGACCGGATGCTCATTTTCCGTTTCGCAGGCCTTCAAAATAAGTCTAACGTGAATTGGCAAAGCAATGGCGCTGTCGGATACAATACGGCAAAGGCTTGTTTCAAAGCAATGACAATTCCCGAAGCTGTTTCCATAACCAATATCTGGCAGGAAACCATGCTGGCTGCTAAACCGGCAGGTGAGATGGAAAGTTGTAGTGTGTTGCAAACAGACGATGCTTTCTGGAAAATATTTGAATTTAAGTTTCTATCCGGTAAACCGTATGATAATGCCGATTTTGATGCTGGAGCAGACAAAGCGGTGATTTCCGAAGATATGGCCCGCCGCTTGTTCGGAACGTCAGAAGTGGTTGGAAAAACATTCCTTCTGAATCATTCGGCTTATATTGTTTGCGGAGTGGTACGTCCGGTCTCTAAACTGGCGAAGTACGCCTATGCGCAAGTTTGGATTCCTTTGAGTTCTACAAATGCCTTCACAGCCACTTGGGGCGATGACAATATCATGGGTATGACTGCCGTCTATATACTGGCTAAATCGAAAGACGATTTTCCGGCTATTCGGCAGGAAGCGGACCGCTTACGGGCTATCTTTATGGCAGGGCATCCCAATTTCGATTTACTCTATCGCGGACAGCCTGATACTTATTTCGTAGCTGCGCAACGCTATTCCTCCAACAATCCTCCGGCTGTGAAAGAAGCAATACGGCAATACATACTGACATTACTTGTCTTGTTGATTGTTCCTGCCGTCAACTTGTCCGGACTTACTTTGTCACGCATGCGTAAGCGTATCTCCGAAATAGGAGTGCGAAAAGCCTTTGGTGCATCCAGACGGGAGCTTATGATGCAGGTACTATCCGAAAATATGCTTTATTCCCTGTTCGGAGGAATTCTCGGACTGCTATTAAGTTATGTCGCCGCTTTCCTTTTGGGAGGAATGCTTTTCTCCGTAGACTTTGTATCTAATGGGGTGGAAGATTTGCGGACCATGTGTGTCGACTTACTGTTCGACCCTACCGTATTCCTGCTGGCATTTCTGGCTTGCTTCCTACTCAATTTGCTAAGTGCCGCCATTCCGGCATGGAGAGTAACCCGCACCAATATTGTGGATGCCATCAACGAAAGATAATTCTTCAACTCATCTAAATTCTAAAGAAAATGCAACTATTAAAACAAATATGGAACGAGCGTCGGTCAAACGGATGGTTATGGTCAGAACTGTTAATTGTTTTTGTGGTCCTGTGGTATGTGGTCGACCGGACGTATGTGACAGCGCGTACTTATTACGAACCGGTAGGATTTGATATTACCGATACGTATTATTTGGAACTAAGCCTGAAAAACGAAAAGAGTAATTCCTATCTTTCGAAAGAGCAAAAGAGTACATCTTTAGGACAAGACATTGTTGAATTGACCAATCGTCTCCGGAGATTGCCGGAAGTGGAGGTCGTTTCAATATCCAGGAATGCGCGTCCCTATATCGGGAATAATTCCGGTAGTATTTTGCGTATCGATACATTGGTTATTCATCCGCTACGACGTTCGGTAACCCCTGACTTTTTTCAGGTCTTCCGTTATCAAAGTGCTGATGGACGTGGTTATCAGCCGTTGGTACAAGCTTTGAGGAATGGCAATGTGGTTGTTGGTGAAAATTGCTGGTCCAAAGATTATAAAGGCGATCGTACACTGTTGGGTAAAGAAATGGTCGATGTGGATGATTCTACGAGAGTATACAAGATAGGAGGAGTATCGAAGAAAGTGCGTTACAATGACTTCTGGTCTAACTACAGTGACCGGTATGTAGCCATTGCTCTTTCTGAAAAGATAATGGCCAAACTTGATAGTGAACTTTATCCTTCAGATGTAGAAGTTTGCCTGCGTGTGAAACCGGGGACTTCTAAAGACTTTGCGGAACGTTTGATGAAATTGTCTGCCAACCAGTTGAGTGTCGGTAACTTATTCATCCTGAAAGTGCATGATTATGAAGATCTGCGGGATGGCTTCCAGCAAGGGAGTTATAATCAGGTACAGATACATCTTTGGATGATGGGCTTTTTATTGCTCAATATTCTGCTGGGTATTGTCGGCACATTTTGGTTTCGTACGCAGCACCGTCGTGCCGAGTCTGCACTTCGTATAGCAGTCGGGTCCAGCCGGATGCAGCTTTGGCAACGTTTAAATAAAGAAGGATTGCTATTATTGACTCTGGCTGCTTTGCCTGCCGCCGCCATCTGTTATAATATCGGCCATCTGGAGTTGACTGAAGGGTATATGGAGTGGGGAGTAGTGCGTTTTCTTATTACATTTGTCATAACCTACTTCCTGATGTCTTTAATGGTTCTTATTGGTATTTGGTTTCCTGCCCGTCAGGTAATCCGCATACAGCCTGCCGAAGCGCTGCGCGAAGAATAAATGTACATAATGAAAAAGAAAAATATATTGTTCGCTCTTGCTGCCGTTTGCCTGCCGTTGGCATTGTCGGCGCAGAAGGAAAGGGAAATAACCTTGAATGAAGCTATTGCTATGGCGCGTGCTCAATCTGTTGACGCTGCTGTAGCCTTGAATGAATTGAAAACCGCCTATTGGGAGTTTCGCACCTTTCGTGCCGATCTTCTGCCGGAAGTCAACCTGACCGGAACCCTTCCCAATTATAACAAATCATATAGTTCCTATCAAAATTCGGATGGTTCTTACGGTTTCGTCCGCAATAACACATTGGGGCTTACCGGTGATCTTTCCATTGACCAAAACATCTGGCTTACCGGTGGTAAGCTTTCGCTGACCTCCTCTCTCGACTATATCAAGCAATTGGGAGCCGGAGGAAACCGTCATTTTATGTCGGTTCCTGTCACATTGCAACTTATACAACCCATCTTTGGAGTCAATAATATCAAGTGGAACAGACGTATCGAACCGGTTCGTTATGCCGAAGCAAAAGCTGCTTTTATCACTGCTACCGAAGAAGTGACAATGCGTACCATCACCTATTATTTTAATCTTTTGTTGGCAAAAGAAAATCTTGGTACGGCGAAACAGAATCAGACAAACGCCGACCACCTTTATGAAGTAGCCCTTGCCAAACGCAAAATGGGGCAGATTTCCGAGAATGAACTCTTGCAGTTGAAACTTTCTGCCTTAAATGCAAAAGCAGCATTGACGGAAACAGAGAGTGATCTTAATGCCAAGATGTTCCAACTTCGTGCCTTTCTGGGAGTAGGGGAGGATGAAGTACTCAGTCCTGTTCTTCCCGAAGCTGTAGAAGGTCCGAGGATGGAGTACAATCAGGTGTTAAATAAAGCACTGGAACGTAATTCATTTGCACAGAATATCCGTCGCCGCCAGTTGGAAGCCGATTATGAAGTAGCTACCGCACGCGGAAATTTGCGTAGTGTCGATTTGTTTGCAAGCGTAGGATATACGGGTGAGAACCGGAATTTTCCAGCCGTTTACAGGAACTTGCAGGATAATCAGATTGTTCAGGTAGGTGTTAAGATTCCGATTCTCGATTGGGGAAAACGCCGTGGGAAAGTCCGGGTAGCCAAGAGTAACCGGGATGTAGTGCTTTCAAAGATTCGTCAAGAACAGATAAACTTCAATCAGGATATTTTTCTGTTGGTGGAGCATTTCAATAATCAGGCACAACAATTGGACATAGCCAAAGAAGCTGATGCGATAGCCCAGCAACGATATAAAACAAGTATTGAAACTTTCCTGATAGGTAAAATCAATACCTTGGATTTGAATGATGCGCAGAACTCTAAAGATGCTGCGAGGCAGAAACATATTTCCGAACTTTATTATTATTGGTATTACTATTATCAGATTCGCAGTCTGACGCTATGGGATTTTCGTACCAATACCGAACTTGAAGCTGATTTTGATGAAATTATCCGGCAATAGAAAGGGTAGGAAAAAGCTTTTGAATCTTATGGAGGAACTTGCTGGAGATTATGGGAAAAGTTTTTCAAGTCTGCAAACAGACTATTGCGTATTTATGCCTGATTCATTTGGTATTACGAACTATTTATAGTATCTTTGAAACTCGATTTTAACACTCGGGAAATGAAAAATACGTAAAATATACAGAAAAATTCATCCCCCATTATAAATAAAGAAATAAAAAAAGAAATACTTCTTCTTGGAAGATTGAAAAAACAGAAGAAGTTTTCTTGGTAGAGGAATCTTGCAATTTTAACTATGATTCTGATAATTGATGACGACAGCGCAGTGCGTTCTTCGCTTGGTTTCATGTTGAAGCGGGCAGGATATGAAGCACAGACCGTTCCCGGTCCACGGGAAGCTATGGAAGTAGTACGTTCCATAGCTCCGGATTTAATCCTGATGGATATGAACTTCACTCTTTCTACAACGGGTGAGGAGGGTTTGACCCTGCTCAAGCAAGTAAAAATATTCCGTCCCGAGACACCGGTGATATTGATGACTGCTTGGGGAAGTATCCAACTTGCTGTGCAAGGAATGCAGGCAGGAGCTTTTGATTTCATTACGAAACCCTGGAATAATGCCGCCTTGTTGCAACGCATCGAAACGGCACTTCAACTTTCGGGCACTCCACAGGAACCAACACAAGAACAGAATGATGCTTTCGATCGCAGTCACATCATCGGGCGTAGCCAGGGATTGACGGACGTGTTGAACACCATTGCCCGTATAGCAAAGACCAATGCTTCTGTCCTGATTACAGGGGAAAGCGGAACAGGCAAAGAATTGATAGCCGAGGCCATTCATATCAACAGTCAGCGAGCCAAACACCCCTTTGTGAAAGTGAATCTTGGCGGTATCTCTCAAAGCCTGTTCGAAAGTGAAATGTTCGGGCACAAGAAAGGGGCTTTTACCGATGCTTCTACAGATCGTATCGGACGTTTCGAAATGGCAAATAAAGGAACGATTTTTCTAGACGAAATAGGTGATCTCGATCCTTCGTGCCAGGTGAAGTTACTGCGTGTATTGCAGGATCAGACATTTGAAGTGCTTGGCGACAGCCGTCCGCGAAAGACAGATATCCGGGTAGTATCAGCCACCAATGCCGATTTGCGCAAGATGGTGGGCGAGCGTACGTTTCGTGAAGACCTTTTCTATCGTATCAATCTGATAACAGTGAAACTGCCTGCCCTGCGCGAACGTCGCGAAGATATTCCCTTGCTGGCACGTCATTTTGCTGACCGTCAGGCGGTAACTAACGGATTGCCCCGTACGGAGTTCTCTGCCGATGCCCTGCAATTCTTGAGCCGTTTGCCCTATCCGGGGAATATTCGTGAATTGAAGAACTTGGTAGAACGTACCATTTTGGTAAGTGGTAAACCGCTACTTGATGCTTCCGACTTTGATGCACAGTATATTCGCCACGATGACGCAAGAGTGACCGAAGGCGCAGCTCTGGCCGGTATGACTTTGGATGAAATAGAACGCCAAACCATTCTCCAGGCGTTGGACCGTTACAAAGGAAATTTGAGTCAGGTAGCTACAGCATTGGGTATCAGCCGTGCTGCACTCTACCGTCGTCTCGAGAAATATAATATAACAATGTGATAGATTTAGGTACGTACGTGCCTAATCATATAAGATTAATCGTTAGCCATAGATAACGTGCGTATACAAGGATTTTTTTACATACTAGTCTTTCTGCTGCTGGCATTAGGTGGTGTCTTGCTGTTCCTTTCCAGTCAACTGGATACAATCTTTTTCTACATAGGGGAGGGGCTGATACTTTTCATCTTCATTTATCTGATCTTTTTCTATCGTAAGATTGTGAAGCCGTTGAATACAATCGGAAGCGGTATGGAGTTGTTGCGTGAGCAGAATTTCAGTAGTCGTCTTAGTCCTGTAGGCCAATATGAGGCCGATCGTGTAGTGAATATCTTCAACCGCATGATGGAACAGCTCAAGAATGAACGTCTCCGCCTGCGTGAACAAAATCATTTTCTCGATTTGCTGATTAAAGCTTCTCCGATGGGGGTAATTATAACTTCCCTTGATGAAGACCTATCAGAATTGAATCCGATGGCGTTGAAGATGCTCGGAGTTCGTTTGGAAGACGTACAAGGCAAGAAGATGAAAGAGATCGATTCTCCGTTAGCGGTGGAATTAGCCAACCTCCCGAAAGGAGAGACGGTGACCGTCCGTCTAAACGACTCGAATATCTATCGGTGTACTCATTCTTCTTTCATTGATCGTGGATTTCAGCATCCCTTCTATTTGGTAGAAACCCTTACCGACGAAGTGATGAAAGCGGAAAAGAAAGCATACGAGAAAGTGATCCGCATGATTGCCCACGAAGTGAACAATACGACTGCCGGCATTACTTCCACGCTGGATACGGTAGAACAAGCTCTTTCCAGCGAAGAAGGAATGGAAGACATCTGCAACGTGATGCGCGTATGTACCGACCGTTGCTTCTCGATGAGTCGTTTTATTACCCGTTTTGCCGATGTGGTGAAGATACCCGAACCTACTCTTTCTCCTGTCTGTCTGAACAGTCTGTTGCTCACCTGCACACGCTTCATGGAGGGTATATGTGCCGACCGCCATATCCGGATTCGCATGGAACTGGATGAATCCTTGGCAAAAGTGATGTTGGATGTCGCTTTATTCGAACAAGTGCTTGTCAACATCATAAAAAATGCAGCCGAAAGCATTGAAACGGATGGTGAAATCGTCCTCCGCACTCTTTCGCCCGCCACTATCGAAATAATGGACAACGGCAAAGGCATCGACCAAGAAACGCAGGCAAAACTGTTCAGCCCTTTCTTTTCGACCAAGCCCGACGGGCAAGGCATTGGACTTGTCTTTATCCGCGAAGTGCTGATGCGCCACGGATGTACATTCTCCCTCCGTACATACGTCGATGGATGGACCAAATTTCGGATTATTTTTCCTTGATGGCACTTCAAAGTGTTAAATAGCCTCAAAAAGAAGTTGTAATATGTCCACATTAGTGGTAATAGGATTTACTTTTGCATAAAAAATTACGAATGGGAAAAGAAACATCAAACAGGATACAGACTTCATTGCTCAATGCAATGGAGAAGAAAGCATTGATTTGGATGGCAGAAAGACAGCCGTTGTGGATGACTTCGGATACGTTGACATACATTGGATTGTTGGGTGCCGTTATTTGTGGGCTGGGTTTCGCTTTGGCTCATATAGATAAAAATTATTTATGGATTTCATCATTGGGGCTGGTTATCAATTGGTATGGCGACAGCCTTGATGGAACGTTGGCACGCGTACGTCACACGCAGCGTCCCGTTTACGGATTCTTTATCGATCATACGTTGGATGCGGTGACTATTTGCATCATGTGTATCGGTGCTGGCATTTCTCCCATGTTCAGGCTTGATGTAGCCATGTTGGTGTTGGCGGGATACTTGGTGCTTTCCATTTATACATATATTTCCACAATTATCAAAGATGAGTTCCGGCTCACTTATGGTAGCTTCGGACCTACGGAATTCCGGCTGGTAGTCATACTCATCAATACCGTGTTTATGTATACTCCTTTGTCATCAATTAGCTATACTATTGCCGGACAGACATTGGGTATATTTGATATTATCGGCTTGCTGATAGCCCTTTTCCTTTTCGGAGCATGGCTCAGCCAATTTCTTATAGATCGCCGTATCCTTTCCGAACGCGATCCGTTGAAACCCTATAACCCCGGAAAAAAGGAGGATTGATAATTTTGCGTACTTATTTGGAATTTGTAGTGAGCCGTTTGTTCGGCACGGGAGTCGATACGTTTGTATTGTGGATATGTTCCCATTATTTGTTTGAGGGATATTGGGGAGTATATATTGTTTCTCCCGTGATTTCGTTCGAATTTGCAGTGATGAGCAATTTTATCTGCTCCTATTGCTGGATATGGAAAAACCGCATAAGTGGTAGGTGTATGCGCGATTTTTGGATTCGTTTCTTTGTGTTCAATCTCTCTTCTATAGTAGCTTTTCTAGTGAAAATGCTGTTCTTGCTGATTTTTGAGAAGATGTTCGGGTGGGGGGTGATATGGTGCAACTTTGCGGCGTTGCTTATCTCCGGATTGCTTAATTATTTTTTGGCAGATACAGTAGTGTTTCGCAAGTGCTTTGTGTCTACAAAGCGCGAAGCTTGACGATGATATATGTTGTTGTTTAAACAAAAAGGCGGCTGGTTTTGACCAGCCGCCTTTTCTGTCTATTTGATTTCGAATTCTTCCTTCATATCGATTTCCTCTCCATGTGTATCATAGAACACATATTGCAGAAATGCGAGTTTTTGACTTGGAATAATCTTGATACCGAATCCGTATTTCATCTGCCACTTCCGTTTCAGGGAAACGATCCCCTGATTGATGTAAGCGGCGACATACGGATGGACGTGTAACGAGAATTTCTTAACCTTCAGTTTATTGACCAGGTAATCAATTTTACTCTCCAAAGTGTCCGTAAAAAGAATGGACGACTTGATAGTGCCTTTGCCGAAGCAAGTAGGGCAGGTTTCGGTTGTGTTGACATCCATTGCCGGACGCACACGTTGGCGTGTAATCTGCATTAGCCCGAATTTGCTAAGTGGCAGAATATTATGCCGTGCCCTGTCTTTCTGCATATTGGCACACATTCGTTCATAAAGCTTCTGACGGTTCTCGGCTTCATTCATATCGATGAAGTCCACGACGATGATACCACCCATATCTCTTAATCGCAATTGGCGCGCCAACTCATCGGCGGCTCCCAGGTTTACTTCGAGTGCGTTACCTTCCTGCCCGTTGGCATTCTTGGTGCGGTTACCGCTGTTCACGTCTACTACGTGAAGCGCCTCAGTGTGCTCAATAATCAGATAGGCACCACTCTTGTAAGAGATTGTTTTACCAAACGATGATTTAATCTGCTTGGTGATACCGAAATTGTCGTAAATGGGAAGTTGACCTTTGTACAGTTTCACGATATTGGCCCGGTCGGGCGCAATCAGTGATACGTAGTCTTTAATTTCATTGTACACAGCCTCATCGTTGACGTGAATATTCTCAAAAGAAGGGTTGAAGAGGTCGCGCAACAAACCTACGGCGCGGCTGGTTTCTTCATAAATTAACGTCGGATACTTGGTGGCTTTTTGTACTTTTACCATCGCATCTTCCCAATGTTTTATCAGGACTCTAAGCTCTCCGTCGAGTTCGGCTACGCGTTTGCCTTCAGCTACCGTGCGGACGATGACACCGAAGTTTTTCGGCTTGATGCTCATCAGCAATTGTTTCAGGCGGGCGCGTTCTTCGCTCGATTTAATTTTTTGTGAAACAGAAACCTTGTCATTAAAAGGGATTAGTACGAGATAGCGTCCGGCAAACGAAATTTCGGACGTCAGTCGCGGTCCCTTAGTGGAGATCGGTTCCTTAACGATTTGCACCACTACTTCTTGTCCTACCTTGAGGGTATTGGCTACTGTTCCATCCTTGTCAAGATCGGGAAGCAGGGTTGCTTTGCTGATGGAGGTCAGCTTCTTTTTGTCGCTTAAAGTCTGCTTTACAAACTTTTCGAGTGAGTTAAATTGAGGACCCAAGTCCAGATAATGAAGGAAAGCGTCTTTCTCGTAACCGACGTCTACAAAGCATGCATTCAGTCCGGGCATCAATTTCTTGATACGCCCCAAATACATATTGCCCACAGAGAAAGAAATATTTCTTCCTTCGCTTTGAAGTTCCACCAAGCTCTTATCTTCGAGAAGGGCGATGGAGACTTCTTTGGGCTGTACGTCAACTACTAGTTCACTTGTCACTGTTCTGTTTCCTTATTATTGATTGAATCTCATTTATGTGAACAACATTTTTTACTAATTGTTCATTTTGGGTTAGCTACTTAAACAAAGAACAAACTTGAAAGACATTAGCTTCGCAAGTTTGTTCTTTATTTCTGTGTGATCCAGACTTAAAAATTATTTTTTGCTTTTATGTCTGTTCTTTCTTAGTCTTTTTTTACGCTTGTGCGTAGACATTTTATGTCTTTTTTTCTTTTTTCCGCTTGGCATAGCTTCACATTTTATGGGTTAATACTCTTGTTTATTATTTTTTTACTGAAATTGTAAATGTCTTAGCCGGTTTGAAAGCCGGAATATTGTGCTCCGGAATAATGATCGTAGTATTTTTAGAAATGTTACGAGCAGTTTTTTGCGCTCTTTTCTTTACTACGAAACTACCAAATCCACGTAAGTATACGTTCTCATCGTTAGACAGTGAATCCTTTACTGCATCCATAAATGCCTCAACTGTTGTAAGAACTGTCTGCTTGTCAATCCCAGTTTTCTTTGTAATCTCGTTTACAATATCTGCTTTAGTCATTTTTCCTTAAAAAAAATATTATTATTATGTTATTGCTAATTTTTTGGACTGCAAATATATAGCTTTTTAAGCTCCTAAAAAAATATATTCTGCACATTTTTTCTAAAAAAATAGTGGCATAGGGGTTTCTTAGAACCAAAAGAGTTACTTTTGTGTGCCTTTTGGGTGGAATAGAGAAGATAAATGTTAGATAATACACTAGGAATGAGGATATGAGCGGGTTTACTAAAACAATTGTAGAGTGGTATAAAGAGAACAAACGTGAACTACCCTGGAGGGATTCTGCCGATCCGTATCTGATTTGGATTTCGGAGATTATTCTTCAACAGACTCGGGTGGCGCAGGGGTATGATTATTTTCTTCGCTTTATCAAACGTTTTCCTGATGTGCTGACTTTAGCCGCTGCGGAGGAGGATGAAGTGATGAAATACTGGCAAGGACTGGGATATTACTCACGTGCCCGCAATCTTCATGCTGCTGCCAAAAGCATGAATGGGGTTTTCCCGAAAACGTATCAGGAAGTGCTGGCTCTGAAAGGAGTGGGGGAGTATACAGCGGCAGCAATTTGTTCGTTTGCTTATGGTATGCCTTATGCGGTGGTGGACGGTAATGTGTACCGGGTGCTTTCCCGTTATTTCGGCATCGATACTCCGATTGATTCGACGGAAGGAAAAAAGCTCTTTGCAGCATTGGCGGATGAGATGCTGGATAAGGAGCATCCGGCTGTTTATAATCAGGGAATAATGGATTTCGGAGCGATTCAGTGTACTCCGCAGTCGCCCGATTGTTTGTTTTGTCCGTTGGCGGGCAGTTGCTCGGCGCTTTCAAAAGGCTTGGTGGCAACACTTCCGGTGAAGCAACACAAAACAAAGACAACGAACCGTTACTTTAATTATATTTATGTACGTGCGGGCGCGTATACCTTTATAAATAAACGGACGGGCAATGATATTTGGAAAAATCTGTTTGAACTGCCATTGATAGAAACTCCGACGGCTCTTTCGGAAGAAGATTTTTTGACTTTGCCGGAATTTCGTGCACTCTTTGCACCGGGGGAAGTACCGGTGGTACGTACGGTTTGCAGAGAAGTAAAGCATGTGTTGTCTCACCGGGTTATCTATGCTAATCTATATGAAGTAACATTAGCTGAGAATTTGACTTCTTTCAGTGGTTTCCTGAAAATAAGAGTGGAAGACCTGGAACAATATGCTATTTCTAAATTGGTGCAAACCCTGTTACAGGCAAAGGATGGGTGTTAAGTATTAAGTATTAGGATGCGCCATGAACCGCATGGTTAATACTTGATACCTAATACTTAAAACTTAATACTTGATTTTATACTTAAAATTCTTGCATCCTATTGTTATTCTGTTTAATTTTGGCGACAGATTTGATTTAAGAATCATAAACTTGATACAGTATGTCAGTAAATAAAGTGATATTGATTGGGAACGTGGGGCAAGATCCGCGGGTGAAATATTTCGATACAGGCTCGGCTGTGGCAACTTTCCCATTAGCTACGACAGACCGTGGCTATACGTTGCAAAATGGAACCCAAATTCCTGAAAGAACGGAGTGGCATAATATCGTTGCATCCAATCGTCTGGCTGAGATTGTAGATAAATATGTGCACAAAGGTGACAAATTGTACCTGGAAGGAAAGATTAGAACACGTTCTTATAGTGACCAGTCGGGAGCTATGCGCTATATCACCGAGATTTATGTAGATAATATGGAAATGCTGTCTCCGAAAGGAATGAATCCGGGGACTTCTGCTTCTGCGCAACAACCCGGCGGCATCGGTCAGCCACAACAACAGCAGCAACCGGTTGCCGGTCAGCCGCAACAAGCGCAGCAGGCGCAACCTATACAAGATAATCCGGCAGATGATTTGCCGTTCTAGGATAATGTGATAGTGTGCCAATAGGTTTTCGCGAGCTTCTTGGCACATTGTCTTTTGTTTAATTAAAATTTAGATTCTTTGGACTCAGATGGTTATTTAAGCCAATTGGCTGACATTTTCAACGGTATTACCGTAAACACTCCTTCTATCTCTGCTATTATTGCCATAGTATTGGCAGGTGTACTCCTGCTTGCTTCCGGCTTTGCTTCGGCTTCCGAAATAGCTTTTTTCTCACTTACTCCTTCCGACCGGAATGATATTGATGAACAGAATCATCCTTCCGACGAAAAAATAAGTGCCTTGTTGGGGGATTCAGAACGCCTTCTGGCAACGATATTGATTACAAACAACTTTGTGAATGTAACCATTATCATTCTCTGCAACTTCTTCTTTATGAATGTATTTGTCTTTCATTCTCCATTGGCAGAGTTCTTGATACTGACCGTCATCCTGACTTTCCTATTGTTGTTGTTTGGCGAAATCATGCCGAAAATCTATTCGGCACAGAAGACGTTGGCTTTTTGCCGTTTTTCGGCACCGGGGATTTACTTTTTGGAAAAGCTGTTCCGTCCGGTGGCTACTGTGCTTGTACGTTCAACTACTTTTTTAAATAAGCATTTTGTAAAGAAGAGCCACAATATTTCTGTCGATGAATTGTCGCATGCATTGGAACTGACAGATAAAGCGGAGCTTTCTGAAGAGAATAATATTTTGGAGGGCATTATCCGTTTCGGCGGTGAAACAGTGAAAGAAGTGATGACATCACGTTTGGATATGGTCGATTTGGATATCCGTGCCTCTTTCAAGGAGGTGATGCAATGTATCATTGACAATGCTTATTCGCGTATTCCTATCTATTCCGGTTCGCGGGATAATATCAAGGGGGTATTGTATATTAAAGACCTGTTGCCTCATGTCAGCAAAGGGGATAATTTCCGTTGGCAGTCATTGATCCGTCCGGCTTATTTTGTGCCGGAGACAAAAATGATTGATGACTTGTTACGTGATTTTCAGGCGAATAAGATTCATATTGCCATTGTTGTGGATGAGTTTGGAGGAACTTCCGGATTGGTGACGATGGAGGACATTATCGAAGAGATTGTGGGTGAGATTCACGATGAATACGATGATGAAGAGCGTACATACGTTGTCTTGAATGACCATACCTGGATATTTGAAGCGAAGACGCAGTTGACGGATTTCTATAAGATTACGAAAGTAGACGAAGACGAGTTTGAAAAGGTGGTGGGAGATGCGGATACATTGGCGGGTATGTTGCTTGAAATTAAAGGAGAATTTCCAGCATTGCATGAGAAGGTAACTTATCATCATTATGAGTTTGAAGTGCTCGAAATGGATAGTCGTCGTATCCTGAAAGTGAAGTTTACAATTCTGCCGAAGGACACGGAAGACTCGGAAGAGAAAGAATAATCTTGGAATCATAATTTTGAAAGCATAATCAAGCAAGCGTAAGGTGGCGTTATTTCTGCAACATAAGACGGATGATATGCAATGGGCTGTCTGGAAAATGGAAGAGTCGTTGGAAGTTCTGTTGGCTCTTTTGCCGGATGTGCGCAGAGCTTTCTGTGAGCAGGAATTGCATCGTTTTGTTTCCGAACGTCGTAAGATGGAATGGTTGTCCGTTCGTGTTTTGTTGTATTCCATGTTGCAGGAGGATAAGGAAATCGGTTATTCTCCCGAAGGAAAACCGTATCTGACGGATCATTCTTTTTTCATCAGTATTTCTCATACGAAAGGTTATGTGGCGGTGATGCTTGCTTCTTTCATTCCGGCGGGCATTGATATTGAGCAATATGCCCAACGGGTTCATAAGGTATCCGATCGGTATATCCGTTCTGACGAACAAGTGGAACCTTATCAGGGAGATATGACTTGGGGACTGTTATTGCATTGGTCGGCAAAGGAGGCTGTTTTTAAACGGATGGAAAACGCAGACGCTGACCTTCGTAAACTTCGTTTGACGCATTTTATTCCTCAAGAGCAAGGAACCTTTCAGATTCAAGAGTTGGCGACGGAGCAACAGGAACTTTACTCTGTCGGTTATCGTATTTGTCCGGACTTTGTGTTGACATGGACATTGAACTGACGCGAACATTGAGTTGACGCGGACATTGAGTTGAATGGAGGGAGAGATAGAGTACCTCTACCTGTTTTTGGTTCAGTTGTCATTCTTGGGGATTTGATTCAGGGCGATCACATCTCTAACAAAATAGATTCATTCTGGTGCAGAAGAGGCTGTCTAAAAAGTCGGTTCTATCCTCATTCTCCTCCTTCAGAGAAGGAGGGGAGTTAGAGTTACTAACGACTTTTCAGACAGCCTCTTTAAAATGATGAGGTCGATTGCTGTTAAGCTCAATCTCAATTAATTAAACAGTTGGTTGTTTAGTCTTCGATAAGTGTAATACCGTCAAGGCAGAAATAAGAAGGTGTGTTCATTTCATTTTCATCTTCTGAATTATCAGTGGAACTTAGTTCGAATTGAATGTAGGAAGCATCTTTAATGAAACTCCAGTCAAACCACTCCCAAGTATTCACGATTTTAGTTTTTCCATCTCTGAAGTCGGCAAGATAAAAATCTACTCTACCTATTTCTGTCCCGTTTGTTTGGTAGCCTACTGCTGTAATTTTAAACCAGTCTCCATTGCTGAATTGTTTTACTCTTGAAGGGTTACTGCCATCATTACCGTCTTTGATAGCTAGGTAGGCATAAGTTGTATTTGTAATCCATGCACCCTTAAATTCATATTTGTCAGGATGGAGGTTGGTGATTTGGGCTGGAGTGAAGCTGCTGGAGTGGGAAGTAAAATAAACTTTTCCATTCTTTCCTTTTGCGGTGATAGCACTGATATTGGTGTACCCGGGAGTGGTGACGTCTGTCTTGTTTGTATAAGTAAATCCACCTCCAAATCCCCATTCTGCGTAGTAATGAGCAAACTCAACTAAATTATTCGGGTCTTTAAAGTTCCATTTGTAATAATAGTCAGCAGGGGTCTCTTTCACTCCTTCTTCAGTCTTTAATTCGGATTCACTTTGAGGTAATTGATTTTCGAAATTAATTACCACTTCGTTTTTTACATCATCGTCATCATCGCTACACCCACAAAATACAAATACTGATAACAGTAATAATAAAGATAATTTCTTCATGTTCTTTTCTGATTTTAGTTATTAATTAATTATTTCTTAAAATGTAAGTTTTCAATGGTGGTGACTTCGGTTGATATTTCGCCCATTTGTCCTGCATCCTGATTGACTGCGGTCATAATCTTTACGAAGTCGATTTGATCCAAGTCCACCGGACTGCCATTACTATCCACAGCCCAATCTATCTTGAAATTGCTTCCTTCCTTGTTGTTAGGATGGTTGTCTGCATATCCCCACGGATAGCAGTATCCTACCCATAAACCGTTCTCTAAAACGGCATTATCTTTTAGACGTGTTCCTTGGAATGTGATTTCGTCGCTTTCTATCCAAAGTGGATAATATGATTCCTGGTTATGGAAGCTGTTGCGGAAGATATATCCTTCGTTGCCTTGATTGTCTTTCCATAATACGTTTTGGTTAGCGGAGGTAGGGCGGTGATAGGTTATTTCATATCCGCGTGTTTCAGTGTCTTGCCCGTATTCGCTTCCTTTCAATTCATACCACTCATCGTCAGGCATTCCATTGCCATTTACATCTTTGGATACAAATACGATGCCCGGTTCTGCACTTCCGCCCAATGCTCCTGTTCCGGTTTTGGAGTTGTAGTAAGCATTGCCTTTTATCTTGAAGTCATACTCTCCTGTTACATTCGGAATGGGTTGTGGGAATCCTAAAACAATGTAACCGCCGAATCCTCCCAATGTAAGGAGTGATTTTTGCTGGATTCTACGGGTTGCTTCTTCCAGTATATCATCATAAGTAAAGCCTTCCTTATATGCTGAAGTGGTAGTATTGATAAACTGTCCGGGGGCAGGGCGATATTCCCATACTTTATTGGCGAAAGCCAGAGGATTCTCCTTATCCTCATCGTTGCCGTCAACATCGCTTAGTGAGGCTTTGTCGCTGAATGCAATTGTATTCGGGTTAAGCCCGATGTTGTTCAGACGGAACTGGAGTTGTCCTTGTTGGTTGAAACAAAGTAAGTCTCCATAGGTGGTGTAATCACGGGCTTCAGTGATATATACATTGTTGCTGTAAGGATTGATGTTGATGCCGTATGGCGTCTTAATCACTGTTCCGTCAGTGATGAAATTCTCACGGATTGTCTCTGCTGTTTTCAGATTGAACATCTTGATAGAAGAGTTCTGTGTGATATAATTGTAATTGTATAGATAGGCAATCTCTCCATCGATGGCAAAGTTTTGTACTTTCTCGTTAGATTGAGTAACTTTGTTTGTCCGGCAGTCTATCTTGACGAAGTTATAATTGCCGGCTTCTACATCTTCGCCACGGGTGGCAACATAAACGGTTTCGTCCGGTCCAGCTACTATTTTACCGGGATTCGGACCTACTGTTAGTTTACTAATTTCTTTAAATGTGGCAATATCGACAACAGATACTGTGTTGTCTACTCCCAGTCCTGATGAATAGTCCAACCCGCCGGAATTGGAAATATATAACTTTTCGTTTTGTACACAAATACCGTCGGGGTTACGTCCCACTGATGTGATAGCTTCTATGGATAGGGAGGTTGTGTCTATACGTGCAACGGTTCCATCGTATGAACATACGTATGCCTTTTCTTTGTGAAAAGCGATGTAGCGTGGTTGACGGGAACTTCCGTTTTCTGCCAACATCTGAATCTGTTTCAATGAGCTTCCCGTACGAAAGTCTATCACTTCTACCGTACTGGAGATATTGACTATCACATATATCTTGTTTCCGTAGATAGCCATGTCATTGGCTGTGTCTCCTAATCCCCGGCGGTTGACTGCTTTGAAATAGTCACGAACCATTTGCTGGTTGCCGAAAGAAAAACGTGCCAGCGAGCTATTGTTCTGATTGAACAGTCCTTCGCATAATACATATAATTCGGCGGTACCCGTTTCTGTCGGGTCGCCTATAATGCCTGATGTGAAGGGCTTGTCCTCCATATCATCACATGCCGCGAATAAGATTATCAATGACAGCCAGCACGAGAATATATATATTAGTTCCTTTTTCACGTCAATATCTTACTTTGTAATAGTTAATATCTTATTTTTATTGTCGCCCTTACAGATCGTCCGGGCATTGGGAAATATTTCACAATCTCGTAATTCTTATCCAGCAGGTTCAATACTTCCACGCTGAAAGAGGTCGTGATTTTTCTGATTAGCAAGTCACGACTTGCCGAAATGCTATGGTCGCTATAACTATCCAATCGGTTTTCGGCAATGTTTTGTCCTAAAGCATAGCGTTTTCCGGAAAAAAGGAATGAATAAGACAGATTGATCCACGGTGTTTCGACGCCTGCCTGTCCCGAAGCGGAGACGCGGGGAGTGTAGGCTATTTGATGTTTGTACGTCGATTCATACGTGTTCGGATCGGGCGGGGTGACATCTAATGCTCGTTGGTATGTGTAGTTACCCGAGAGGTTGATGCGTATTTTATCCCAAGGTTGGAGGGACAGGCTTCCTGTGGCATCAATACCTTTGATATCAACTTCACCCAAGTTCTTCATGCTCCATACGGCAAGGTTCTTGGTAGGGTAGGCGATGATTTTATTTGTCACCTTGTTATAATAAGCGTCAATGGTTGCTGACAGATAGGGTAGGAACGGGCATACATTTTTATTGTATGTCAGTCCGATGTTGTATTGTTTGGCCTTTTCCGGCTTTAGCTGGGTGTTGCCTACTTCTTCGTAATATAAGTCGTTGAAACTTGCCAGACGGAAAATGTCTTTATAGAAGAAGCGGACACGAAATTCTTCATGCCGGAAAGGTTTGAATGCGGCACTTACATAAGGGGTTAGCTTACGGTGATTGCCGGCACTACCGCCTTTCTTCACATCTTCATTGATAACAGTAGCCAATGCGGATGCGGAGATTGTTAACCAGTCATTTACGTATTTTCCGGCGAATGCTGTTAGCCATGAGTAACGCGTGGGGTGTACAAAGTTGGCGAGATCGGCGTTCATGGTGTTGATGCTTCCGTCTGTGGAAAGTGAGAAAGAGAGGTTGCTCAACAGTCTGTATAATACAGAAGCGGAAAGATAATATTCCTGCTGGTAATAGCTGTTTTCCGTTTTCTTAAAAGAGTTCTTGGTATCGGGGTCCAGATAACGTTGATAGCTCCAATTCCACTTGGCAGAGGTTTGGAACACCCATTGCTGGCTGAATTCTTTTTTGTATTGACTTTGTATGAATGTATTTTTATCCCACAAGTGTTGTGTGGAATGGTCGTTATAGAAGGTTGTAGCTTTGGGTAGTCCCCGGGAGGACTGAAAGTAGTAGGCTTTCAACCGCCATTGTTCTTTATCGGAGAAGTTGCCGTAAAGTCCGGCTTCGGCACGGAATGTCTGTACGTCTGTATTCTTTCGTTTTTCACGTGAGGACAGGTCTTCTGCCGCATTTCCATAATGTAATGTGTACGGATAATGTCCGTCGGAGGACATCCATTCGCCATTGGCTGACATGCTCCATGTTTTATTGAATTGTTGTTCCAGTAGCAGGGAGGGATTGACTAATCCCCAGGAACCGGTTTTGAAAGCTCCGGCTATGTTGGTCTTTTTGCCTTTGGTGAATAGCGGCGTGAGTGTCTGTATATTCAATATGCCTGCTGACGCGAAGAAGCGGGCAGGTTGGAAGATGTTATCGCTTTGTCCGTTGTTTAGAGAAAGGCGGTCTACGTTATCGAGCGAGAAACGCCCGATATCTATTTGTCCGGTTTGGCAGTCCGTCAGGGTGATTCCGTCATAGCCGACGGCAGTATGTTGGGCTCCCAGGCTTCGTATGGATACTGTTTTCAGTCCGCCGATACCTCCGTAATCTTTTACGGTCACTCCGGCAAAATGTTTCACCGCGTCGGAAACTTGCAGGGCGTGCAGGTTTTTCAGGGCATCTTTGGAGAAGACTTGCAGGGGAGCGGTTGAGCGTATTTCGCGGGTCTGGTAGATATCTGATACTGTTATTTCGGGAATAGAATATGTATGTGTCGTATCTACCTTTTGCTGTTGTGCAAAAAGTGGTATGGATAAGAGTTGGCAGCTAAATACTGCAAAGATCACTTTATAAAATGTTCTTTTTTTCATTTATTTCTTTTTCAGTCTGTTGTTGGTTAAAAGTGTCCGGGCGAAATCCCTTCGACCGGACACGCATAAATAAACTTGGCAGAGTTTACTTTAAAATTTAATAATGTATTGAAAATCAAATATATTATTTAAAAACTCTGTATTGGTTTAAACTTTTGGTTTAAAGTTTTTAGCGCCATTTTATTTTCTTGTTTTGATGTCCGATAGCGTTAAATATTGCAAAAGTAATATTTTGAAACAAGAATAACCCTCAAATCTGAAACTGAATAGAATGAATATAATCATTAAATTCAATGCTCTTTCCTCGAAAGCAATGATGCAAAAACTACATGGCAGGTCTTCTGACTTGTTTCGTTTATAAACTGCCTTCACGGGATTTCCCATTGGCGAAAGTGTTGTTTATAACTTTTTATATGAAACTTACAGCAGCGGGACTGTTCAGGATTTACACCTGATTCCCTTTTAATTACTCCTCTCGTACGAGAGTTGCAAACCAATGTGCCGCAAAGATATGAATAAATATTGCAATTCCATAAGTTGTAACTTGGAAAAATGAAAATCTAATCAATACGCACTTTTTACGTAACTATATTTACGTATTTAAATTTGCGCACTAACAACAAAAAAGAGTATCTTTTTTAGATATTTTTTCTTTGATTTTTCCTATATTGGGAGCGATTATTAACCCTTAAAATAAAATATCATGGAAAAAGAAGTTTTAGAAGAATACATTTCATTATTTGAGAAGGTAGCCCATAAGTCTGCTAATTTGGAAGAACTTCAAAAGAAGTATGAACCCAATAGTGTTTTTGATGATTTGGAAATATGGGAACTTTATACAGCCCATATCATAGCTGAATATCTTCCTCAAAAGATTGATGTTTTGGGAGAAGAAGACGAAAGAATAATGAATATTGACGAATGGATGTTTTCATCTGCATTCCTCTTTGAGCCATATTGGATTATCAAGTACCAAGATATGTATTATGCTTTTGACTTTGAAGATGAATTAGAAGGGAAGGACGCAGAGTATTCAGAATTACGAGAATATTTATGGGAACGAATGGTGCAGGAAATCGCAGAAGAATTGGGAGGTATTATTGGTGAAGAATGTATTGTTGATAGTGATGAAGATGGTAATTCCATTATAAGATTAGATGATGAAGGTAACTAATCTGTTTGTATAAATCAAAAGAAAAGCCACATTGAGATATAGGCATATTCCTCTATGTGGCTATTTCTGTGTATAATTGATACAATACTTCACCTTTCTTACTGAATTTCTGCTCTGTATTTAATCAAATTGTCATAAATATCGGTTTTTATGTGTTCTTGCGAATCATGTAACATTTCAAAACTTACAAATGTTTTAAGAACAATAACATTGTCGGCTGTTATCTTTCCAAAAACAGCTCCTTCATTACAAGTGCCATAAAATTCATCACTATCTTCTACCACAGAAATCGTAGCTGTGGGATTTATTTTGAAGAAACGTTTTATCACATCTAAAGGAGATATACTATCATCCTTAAGGAAACGGCTTCTATATCGGGAAAAGAAATGTGGAGAGTATATATGAATACCTTTAGAGACAGTAGAGAACATCATTACATTAGTTCCACCTTGCTTTTCATATAAGCAAATAATTGTATATAATATACCTCTTTCCCAATCCTTTTTATTACGTGCTTCAAAGAAAATCAAATACCTATTGTTTTTGCGAGATACAAACTCAATTGGAGTAAAATACATTGGGAATTTATTTGATTTAATGATAGGTCGCCTATACTTGGGTATAAGTCTCTCCATATAACCATGAACTGCCCCCCGTTCACTCCATACCTCTTTAAATATTTCCATATCGGACATCTTATCTGTTATCATAGTTGTGATTTTTAATTTGATGGGTACTAAAATACAAAAAAAGGAGTAACCCTAAAACAAAGTTACTCCTAAAAAGGAACAAAATGAGGTATCACCATACCTCTACTTAAAGAATCATCTTATTTATAAATATCCCATTTCTCTTTATATTACGCATGTTTCATTCAAAATCACACTTTTATAATGCAAATCCATACCGAAACGGAGATATTACTCATTAAAAGTCAGTAATTTACCAAGTAAATAAATTTTCGTTTCTTTCAAAAGGGCATAATCAATCGGTGGAGATACGTGATGTATAAGAGCGATTTGGCACATTTTCAATATCTTACCCAAATTATTCTCACCAACAAAACAGCCCACATTATTAATTTTGCCACACTCCTCAGAAATAAGCAACTTTAAAGCGTTCTTTTTCATACCTTGATATTGCGCACATACTTCTTTCTTCTTCTCCCAACGGCATCGCTTCAATTCCTTATTTTTAGCACCCCATAATGTGGCAGTTGCACCGTGATTGTTCGTGCTGTCTTCAATAATCACAGCATCGCTTGGTACAGACAACAGCAATTCCCTAAATTCTGAATTACCAATGCACTTGCACCAAACCACATAGAGCATCCATTGCAAACGAATTTCTGCCCAATCTTGACGTACATGTTCCATATTAGCCTTCTTGATAACTTTTTTCTGAACAAAAGCGTTTGGTTCATCCATCAAATTCTGCTGAATAACTTTGTTCAAAGGTGCATCCAAAGAAAACTCCCCACAGAGATATGCACATTCACTACTTCGGAAGATATGACCACAAAATGGAAAAGGATAGCCACCACACAAATTACCCAAACTGAGAGTTATTCCGTTACGTATATCTGTAGATTTACAAAACGCCCAACAATTATGTTTTGTCGTATCATACACCTCTGTACGTCCCAATATTATTTCATTGAAAAGAAGAGTTTGAGTAGAAGTAGGGCAGTTCCCATACATGAAATTTTTATCCATATTGTTTTTTTTATAAGCACCGCTTAAAACTCCTATTATTTTACCAACATAAGTTACTATAAAACTCTGTTAGTGCACGCTAAAACACTATGGATGTTTATTATGCAAATATAAGGCATCATAAACAATAGTCCTAATTATTCGCTATAATTATTCTTAATTTTTTTGCTCATAAATTATCGTAAGTAGTCACCATTGATGTAACAACCAAATATCCGAATATAACGGTAGCTTTTTTATTTCACCTCAACCAAAACAAACTATTAATTTACAGCGATTTACATTTTACCCACAAATATAGGATACATTTTGGTTGATATTATATATCAATAAAATAGACCTGAAAGGTAACTTATAAATCATTTGATTCTTAAGTTGATGTAGCAAAGGCATAAAAAAAAGAGTAACCCCAACGGACTACTCTTAAAAAATGATGAATAAAATGAAGTATCGTTATACCTCTTAATACTTAAAGAATCAGTATATATAACTTTGAATAAGCAAATCTTACTCATGTCATATATCAATAAATATCTCATTCATTTTCATATCACGCATATATCTTTCCGAATAAGACATCGGTGAAGGATTGAGATAATAACCCCTACATACGTGAGGCAAACCATTTTCCTTTAAGCAATCTTCAAAGAAAGCATCAATTAAAGAGATTACAGAAGTACATGAAGATACTTCGCAAATAGACACCTTCTGTTGGTATTTAACCGACATTTCTGATACAAAACTTTTTAAAGTAGTAAAATCGCACTGTTCTTTACGCTTATTAAAATTGACGACAGCAAAGGTAAGCAAATAACCCTTATTCATACAGTAACCGAATATTGGAATATAACGGAAATCCTTTTCTATAATATCTGTTTGTAGTTCTTTTATTACTCCTTTCTCTACGCAATCAATATCATTAACTCCTATCAGTACAAATCCATGCTGTAAACAGCTCCATAGATTCTTAACTATCATTTCGTCAAGTAAAACCAACGGTTGTTTATTATTAGTGGAAATCCCACATATTTCTTCTATAAAGTTCATACTAATTTATAGTTATATCTTTTGATAACCCCCAAATGCTATCCTTACTTATTATGCTATAAGTAACCAACTCCTGATTATCTTCCAAGCTAATGCGTTCTTTCACTGAATTTATATCATTTTCAGGTATAATGTATTCAGGTATTTCAGGTGTATTTTCCTCTTCGCTACAAGCCGTAAAAAGCGTTGCAAACAATGTAGTCAGTAAAAGTATCTTCTTCATAATAATATTCTATCTTTTAGTATTTACTTTATATGGTTTCAAATTAAACTCTTCCGCTTCCACTGAAATCTTATATTCCATCTTGGGATTCAGGTTCACAATGTTGTTTCCCGTATTCAGTTCTATGTCACTGACCTTTCTTCCGTCTTGGAAGCATGAAACAACTCCCGTTTCTGTTGCATCATCCTTTATATTGATGATTAACTTTCCCTTATCCAAACGAATGTCAATGGGATTGGGTGACACATAACCAAAGTATGTCAAGTTCTTGGATAAGCCCCACTGTTTGTCATACTTATAATTCAAATAATATTTCTTGCTTGGTGCGACAATCTTTGCATCCTTAAACTTCATGCCAAATGAATTTTCCGCAATCTTTGGTTGCGTTGCAGAGGTTACAATGATGCTGTCAAGATTGGTATTTATTGCTCTATCCTTGATAATGTCAGAATTGAAAGCATTCTCACCAATGGATTCAAGATTTTCAGGAAGATAAATTCTTGTTGATATGGTGTTGACAAACGCATTATCCTTAATCGTTTTAAGGTTCTTCAAGTTGGAGAGGTAGATATAACCATCGAATAAGTCGTTCCAAAAACGTTTTGCGTTTGGTTTATCAGGATTTCCACTATCATTGTGAGACGAATCATCCCATTGTTCTTCTGAATCCAAGTAAAGGTCAATGATGTTCGCAAGAGCATACTCACCAATTGAAGTTATATTCTTCGGTAAGATGATTGACTTATATTGTGGCTTTTTATTCAATTTCTTGTTGTTATAACTTTTATCAAAGGCATAAGGTGGTATCTCCCCATCAGGATATTCATGATAGCCGTTTAGAGTACCATTTTCGCCCTTATAACCACGAATTTCAATATCACCACACATTCTAACTTCATACAAGTTTGGAAGGCTGTCACGCATGAATTTGAAGTCCTCTGCTGTCAGGTATGTATGATGCCAAGTTCCATCTTCGGGATTCTGCCAATCACCATAAATAAGCATATTAATTGTTTTCTTATAATCTTCATAATTTGGTTCAATACCATATTCATCCCAATAACCTTCACTTGGGTTATACCAAGTTTGCACTTTATATTGAAGTGATTCATGAGGATATTTTTCACCCATCATAATCATTGCACTTCCCCATCCAGGTCCATTACCAAGGTCAAATTCTTCATCCCCTTTTGTATTCGGGTTTAATCCTCTTGTGTTGACATTATCAATCTTGTACGTTTCAATCTTCATGGACGAAGTTTGTGCATTTGCCAATGGAAGCACAAGCATTCCAAAAAGCAATGTAAAAAGCAGTTTCTTAATCATATAATATTAATTTAAAAGTTATATATTATCTATACTGTTTATATTATCTATTGTTGTAGGTACATTTTGTACCACATCTTGTATTACATTTTGTCAATATACATATTCCAATGTAAGTGTTCCATAAACATAGTTATGCTTTTCTCCCACTCTTGGAGCAATATACCTAAGTTTTGTAATCAAATCCCCATTCTTTTCATATTCATAATGTTCACGAAACTCAGGTTGAAGATGTTTATATCTTTTCAAACTATCTTCGTCACCTTTTAATATAAGATTGGTGTTCTTTCCGCACCATTCTGTACCAAATACAACATCCATTGTATAATCCCTGCCATAACAATAAAATATGAGAAAATTAAGGTTCAAATTTGTATTGTTTATTACTTCTGATTCAGGATAATAGACAAAATTTGCTTTTCCAGGAAATTCATTATCATCATTACGAATTACTTTATCTGAAATTATATTTCCATTTTCCCAATTGATTGTTGTAACTGTTTTACTACTCCAATCTTTATCCATATTCTCACTTGTCGTTTGTGTCAGCTTTACAAGTTCCCTATTCTCGTTGTAAAACAATTGAAACGCTTGTACTAATTTATTTTGAGATGGTGCATACCAATTAATATAAGAAATTAAATTATCTTCATTAAAATTGTATTTACAAATCGCACTGAAATTCTGTTTTTCATTTACATATCGAATGAAATTCAGTGTTTTTTCTCCTTTGGAATTATAAGAGATAGAATATATTTCTTTGTATTTCTTACCACTAAGCACATAACTTTTTGTAACTACTTTTAAATTCCCATTTGGATAATATTCTAAATCCATTTTAAATGAACTATAGCCTCCATATACTTTCCATACAGCGGTTTTTACCATATATTGCCCGTGGGCATTAGTTGTTTGAGCTTTTATGCTTAAATAAAAAAGACTTAGTATCACTAATGTAATATACTTCATAATCATTGTTTGGTTAATACACATATTCAATCAAGTAATATCCTTTGGAGTAAGAACTATTCTTTTTATTGATTCTCTTCAATAGATTACCTTCATAAATGTAATCGAAAGAATTGTCACCACTTTCTTTTAAAACCAAGTTTTTAGGCTTCTTACCACACCACTCAGTCGCAAACAATATATGCGCATTATATGGGTGGGCAGTATGTTTTGTTAGTGATACCAAATTAATGTTGGTATTATCTTTTTTATCAGTATAATGGGTTTTAAAATCTTGTGTATAACCATCATCATTAGTATAGCGAAAACCTACCACATTGCCATTTTCCCAAGTATATTCCTCGTAGTTATGGATTTTATACCGATTACCCCCTTTCTCCTCAAATAAATCATCAATGCTTTTTAAATCTCCATTATCGTAATATATTAATGTAAAAAGAGTTCCTGCTTCTACACCTTTTGTAGAATAATCATATAGTTTGTCTATATATCCTTGTTCATTAAAAGTAAATTCACATTTGGTATAGGGGTCTTGTTTGCCATTCACATAAGAAATGAATTGATACCGATTATTGGAAAGGGTAAAAATTTCAACTGTCTTGTTCTTGAAATTCTGATAATACTCTTTCCGTACTTCAATCAGGTTTCCATCATCGTTATACTTGAAATGATACCACTTATCCCCTTTGTTGCCAACCTCTTTTTGAGTAAAAGCATTAACCCAATGTATGCTTTTCACCATATACTCACCTTTGTTATTCGTTTTCTGAGCGAATACGCATACACTGACACTTGTTAAAATGATTATTACTAAAATATTTTTCATACTTCTGTATTTTTAAGTGCTCGTTAATGACTATCGTTTATTATTTCATTTGAAATCTGTTTCAAATTGACAAACAGAGAATTATCACCAACCTTCCCATATCCTTTTAAATGTTCGGGAGAAGAAAAAGAAAGTTCAAAGACAATTTTCTCATTTTGATTCTCGCCAACTAACTGTAATGATTTCTCAGAAATTAATTGTCCTACCAAATCTAATACCGTACCATACTTTATATTTTGATATTCACCATTTATCATGCCATTTGACAAAACGCCAAAATCCACCTTTATAGGAAAACCTTTCATATCGCCCTCATAGCGATAAAAATATCCTTCCAACAATCTTGCATTTTCGCTTCTTCGCTCTATTGGGGGATTTTCCTCTTCATCAACAGTCCTTTTAGTCCCACCCAAATCCACTAATTTATCACCGTCATATTTGAAGACATGGTTATCTTTCACAGCAATTCTTTTTCCGTCATTCATTCTCTTCATATATTCAATGCGATAGGCATGTATTTCTCCATTGTTTATATTTTCAACAAAGAACATAGTATATAATTTTGTTGCAACAGCAAGTTTGTAAGATTTACCATTATTCAGAAAACAAAATATATAGGACTTGTCTTCATAATCATTGTCGGATATTTCTTTCGCACTCGGAGTAACGTACGCATTAACTACCGCATCATCTATACCGTCACCATCCAAATCCCCAATAAAGATATTATACCCTTCACTGCACTTTTCTAACGGAATAAGCTCTCTATCACCTTTGTAGTGTTTCCAATGTCGCAGAAATGCTTCTTTTATATCCGTTTCTGTCAGTTTTTTTATCGTTTCTGTATTCTTAATGGGGATTTCCCGTTTAAACGTATCACGTTGTTCGTTATTGGTCTGTTGTATGCCCGTGACGTTTTCTTTATTTTCATTCTGACGATTACCAACCTTATATCCAACATACACAATAAATAGGATAGTAAGAACCGCAGCAACACCCCAATATACTCTTTTGCCACTTTTTAAAATTGAAACATTGGATGTTTGCTCGCATTTCTCTGTTTCATTCTTGGATGAAGTATTTGCCGTCTGTACATTCTCGTTAGTCGGTGTGCCACACATGGGACACGCTTCCGACATGGCAGACATTTGGCAACCACACTTTTTACATGTAATGTATTCCACTTCCTATTTAATTTTAGTTGAGACCTTGTTAGTAATTAACAGAATGATACTTTGTACTGCAAGAGACAATACTATTACCAATAGAAACCAATTGTTTTCAAAAGTTTTGGAAGAAAACAATGATAATACAAACTCTATAGCTCCCAATATGGAAAACAGTACATGTAACGATATTTTAAAACCATCTTTCAATGTCACCACATTCAAACAAAATAATAACGCAGTAGTAGCGACTATAACCAAACTACTGACAAACAAGTTGAACACTTCATAAGATGGAAGTATCAAGCCAAACAGTAGATTGGCAACTAAAAGGATTATTCCTATTACTATTATAATCTGTTTCATAGCCGATAAAATTACATGGTTGGTAACTTGGGAGGTAACTCATTGAAGAAAGACGAAAATTCAGGAAGTTGGGATATAAATCCCCAATTAGCCATCCCCTTTTTCCAAATTAAAGTATTTCCCTGAATTGTCCCGTTTTCAATATTCACTTTAATAGTATTGAAGTCAAAAGCCCCTTGTTGCTGCCCATTGACCGCAATATAATATTCTTGGACGGGCAATGGGGGAGGCACTGTTAATGATGGGGGATTAACATTTAATGTGTTCATCGCCATACTACCGACTTGATTACCTATATTTAGTCCCATTCCAATTCCAACGCCTGAGCTGACAAGCCCACCTCCTTCATTGGAAGCCGCATTCTCCAAAACATTGAAACTACGCTCCATTTGGTACACATCCTTTCCCGTTATTTTTAAACGTGCTGCCAAGTCTTTAGCTTCTTTCAAACGGATAAAACTTGGGTCGTTCTCTTGAACATTAATTCCTATTACATTGAAATTTTCAAGTTTAAGTCCGTACTTCTCAAATTCAACGCCAATGCGTTGTTGGCAAAATTCGGATATGTCACTTATGTGTGAATTTATATTAATCACCGATATTCCATCTTGGGACAATTTTTCTGAAACAATATTTGTCAGTTTAGACATTATAATCCCCCTAAAATAATTGGTAAGTTTCTCTACAGTGAACGAAGTCATATTGCTTACCAAACTTTCCAAGAATTGTCGTGGGCTGATAATTTTAAACCCATACTGTCCAAATGCCCTTATTGGTACGATAATCCCATATTTCGGGTCTTCAATCTGTATCGGGCTTGCTGTACCCCATTTACAATCAAGAATGGCTATTTGATTGATAAACCAAACCTCCGCTTTAAAAGGTGTCTGCCCATTGAAAGGAAGATTTATCAGTTTACCCAATAACGGAATGTTCTCCGTTTTTAAAGTGTATGTACCACAAATAAATTCATCCAAAATCACACCGCCTTTTACAAAAAAAGCTGTCTGAGTTGGATATACAACTAATTGCGAACCTAATCGCAAATTTTCAGACGAAAACTTGTACACAAGTTCCTTGTCGTTTACCTCACACTTAATTACATCAAAAAGATTCATATTTTATACCTCCTTATCGCTAATGCAGTCCAAATACAACCTACGGGAACGGCTAACAAACAAAGAATAAGACACAAAACAAATTTATTGTAGAAAAAGCCAAATGAATTAATAAAAAAGATAGCACCCAAAAGGCACAAAACCGACCAAAAAACAGACCAACCATTAAATATTTTAGGAGAGCCTTTTTCTACAATCCTATCACCATCCATTTTTATTGTAAAGAAGTGGTTTACACCTATATCTTCCATCCCATAATAGAGGTCAAATTTACCTGTACCTTTAGATTCTATTCTATCATATCGGCAAGGTGCAATTTCTTCCCCCGTCAATTTAAACAACCCCCAATTCTCTCCATTACCCAACTTTATTCCTGCCTTTATCCAATTACTTTCTATAATAACTTTATCATAGACACATGGTAAGATTTCCGTTTTACTCTCTATGTTATATACTCCATTCTTCCCTTCTTTGCTAACAATTACATTAGGGAGAAAATCAGAAACAAACGAATATATACGTGGTAATACTTCTTGGTAGGTCTTTATATCATACAATCCTGATACAAACGACTCTCCATCCATCTTGGTAAAAGTTATGTACCGTTCTCTGTTTCCACATGTACGGATAGAAAAATGAATACAAGGATAAATTTCATGCCCACTTACATCAAATACTCCATATTTACCGTCTTTAGCAACTTTTATATACTTGTCATATTGTAGAGTTTTATCTTTACAAAATAGTGGTATAATTCCTCGCTCATCGTAAATACATGGGAGTATTTCTACTCCATTGGAGTTTATAATCCCCCATTTTCCCTTCAATTTCACCTTAATTAACCCCTTGGGATTGTATACCGCACGCCCAATCTCTTCATATCCTATATCCCTTATATCATCAAATTGGAAATCAATAAGAAATTTGCAATCATCATTCAGTAAAGCCCATTTTCCTTTTCTACAAATGGCAAATAGTCCTTCTATTCTAATTGTACTAACAATATTGTCGTATTCCAACCCAACTCGTAAATCACCATTCCTATCAATAAGCCCAAATCTTTGTCCTATTGAAACAATAGCAAGTTTTCCATGATACTCACCAACAGTCTGATACTTGGATATTTTTTCTGCATATTGTTCGCCTGAAATAGTTTTCTTTTCCGTTTTCGGGAATCCTTTTTCAAGCATTGGAGTAGATAACTGTATGACTGAACCACAATATTCACATATAGAGCCAACGCCCCCCAATCCACCACAAAAGGGGCAAGCAATTTTTTCTTGTGCCATAATATTCGCAAGAATCTGTTTCCCGTAGGCTCAAAAAGGAAGGATTATAAAAAAAGAAGTGTGAGCCTGAATAGACTTATTCCCAACCTTTGATTGGCTCTCGACTGCCGTGTAACAAATTGAGTAATAAGAAAACAGCTCACACCTTTGGCTGTATATGTTGTTTAAAAACATATATAACAAACCAAAGGAAGAACGTTCTTTATTATTCCATGTTACACAAAGATGAGGTGTCGAGATTCATCAAAGTGGAATAAAGCTAAAACGCTTCCTATAAATTATTATGTCTGTCATTGCGATGCAATGACAATGCAAATATAAATATAAAAAGCGAACTTAGCAACGTTCTGTGAACTGTTTGGGGAACAAATATATACTAAAAGGTCAAACAATCATAGGTTTGGAGTAATTCTTCTGTACGAAGCCCCAAATACCGTTTGGTAATAGCCACAGAACTGTGATTGAATAACTCCATCAACTTTATTAAGGCAAGTTCCGCATTCTCGCCATTCATATTATAAACTTGTCGTCCAAAAGTTTTACGTAAACTGTGACAACTGAAATTTTTAATTGACAAATCATATTTTGTTTTAATCTCCTTTAAAATCACATTGATACGCTGCACAGTGAATACACTTCCCTTTTGGCTGACAAGTATAGGAGCATCTACACCAATGGGGTGAATTTGTTGGTAACAGTCCGAAATATGCCTTTTCAATTGTGGGTTAATCCGTATGGTTCTACTTTTTCCCGTTTTCTTCTCAATAATACAAAATTCATCCACATGCAAAATCTGCTTCCAACGTAAAGCCAATATATCGGAAACTCTTAGTCCCCAAAAACAACCGATTGAAACGAACAAAGACATTTGAAATTTGCCATCCCGATATAGGGTGCGAATTAAATTCATTGCTTCTTTCCATTCTAAATAGTCACTTGTTGTTTGACTGTATTTTAAGCTCATAAATGTTCAATTTTGTTAGTTCTTAAATAAAAGTGAATATCATATCAATACCTCAAAATAGCAAAATTATTTAAGTTGTTGGTATTCAATATAATATTCACTTTGTGCATTAGTGAATATTAAAATACCGCTATTAGGCTCTCCCAACGGAACGAACGCCAACCACATTTTTCCAAATCAAAGTATGCAGTAGTGGCATAACTTTCACGACTTTCACCCCAACCACAAACTTTATCCTTCACAAAATCGGGATGGGTAGTGCCAAATGCAACACGAACTTCACCATTGCTTTTCAAATAGGCGAATTTTACGATTTTGCCACTTTTCAACTTGTTTTTCAGTTGTTCAATCAAAATTGCCTTTGAAATTCCATCTATTTCACGTGCGTTTGTGCGCACTGTAACAACTCTCGCTCTTGTCGCTGTAATACCGTTTAAAATTATTGCTTGCATATTTTTATTATTTATCGGTTAATATTCTACAATCAATCACCACAATAGAAACCATTGCCACGACCATAACCCATCGCATAAGAAACTGTATCAGGTGATAAACCTTCAAACTCTTTTTTGTTAGGTTTCTCATTTTTACGAGCGTTGTGCACTGCCCAACTCGCAGTAATCATGGCATCAAGTCTTGCAGCTTTCTCTTCACGAACCCTAACAGCATCTTTTTCCCAACGCCATGCAGCTTTTAGACATTCACCCCATGTACGTCCCTTGCGTTGAAAATCGTTGCTGTAAATTCTGTGTGCATCCTTCATCACCTGTTGTTTATTATATCGTTTCATATCGTCTTCGTTTTAATTACAATGCAAATATATGACATATACTTAATACATGCAATTTATTTTCGCTAGAAATAGTTAAAAATATGACATTTATTCATTTTATGCCATATAATTCCTATTTTTGCAATTAAACTATTGTAATTATGACTGAAAAAGAGAAAAAAGAACGAACAGTTATTCATCTTTATATAAAAGAGAATAATACTCACCACTATTTTGGCTCAATCGCCAATGTATTTGAATACTTTTCACCCGAAGAACTTGGAATAACTTACGGCTCGTTAAGAAATTATGGACTTTCTAATGAAAATTCATACCAAAATAGCAAATGTATCATTAGGAAAGGAATACTTCTATCAAAATCGGGAAATAGGGGTAAAAATAGATAGCTAACTGTTATCACACCTATAAATCCACACTATTAAGTCCATATAAATAAGTTATAACCGCTTTATTATAAGGTATATAAACGAGATACATAATATAAAAAGAGAAAACATATTCTATATACCGTACTTGCATATTTTTCTTTAACTCAAAAAAACTTTTTTGTCAATTCTTATTAAAAAGGTGGCAGTGATATATTTCAAGTCGTATATTTGCATTGAAAACACTTGAAGAGGAATCCTTTTTAAGTAGTGCGTAGATAAAAGGCTACTGCACAATAATATAAAATGATTAATAACGACAAAAAGAAAATCACGCTTGGCGTTAGCGTGCAAAAATTCAAGAACAAACCTGATAATTGGAAAGTATTAACCTATAAACGCCATACAATAACCATAGAGGAACTTGTAAACCTTATTTGCAAAGGGCATTGCATTTGTCAAAACTTCAAAACAACAAGTGAAATATTTGGACTTAGAGAAAAAACGATTGCCAATTTTGACTTTGCAGACTGCGTAGTATTGGATATTGACGATACGTTTCTATCTATGAACGACTTCTATTTATCATTAAAAGATGAACATAAGCCAACCATCATTTATACTACGTATAGCAATATTGATAACATAAATAATAGATTTAGACTGATTTATGTCTTTAACGAACCAATAAGAAGCAATGAATATTATAGGGGCATAGCTAATACTATTGTTTATAATATCCAAAAAGAGATTGAAGGTTTTGATTTAAAGGACAAAACATGTTTGAATAGTTCTCAGCAATTCGCAGGCAATGGCAATGATAACATTGTATATTATTATAATGATAATATATTTTGTCCTACGGATTTTGGATTTGATGAAAATTATTTTTCCAATTCAGATAGTATATTAAAAAAAGAGAGGAAGAACAACATACAAACTGACTTGGAAAGTCCGATTGCTAATTCTGAATTTATGAAGGACTTTTGGAGTATGGGATATAAAATGAATGAAGAAATTTTCATACGTAAGTATGCCGAAAAATACCCATTTATTGAAGCTACCCCATTACCTGAAACAGATTCGGACATACCTTATATATTGCTGCCCGACAATTATGTAAAGATTACCCGATATTGGTATAAAGAGCCACTAACCAAAGGTGACGGAACAATTGTCTATAAAAGCCATGCAGTTAAATTAAAATCAGGACACAGACGAAAACTGTTATATGATGGTTGTTTACTCCGCAAGATTATGCTGCCGAGTATTACAATGGAACATCTGTTGTATTGTCTTGTATGTGAGCGCAGATACTACGTCGATAACCAAGATAAGGTCATTTCCAACAAGATACTATATCAGATTACAAAAGACGCTTGGAATGATACCAAACGAAGTATTAATCCAAAGAAAGAAGAAAAACAGTTTGTTGTTAATCCCAAGTATTGTGAGAAATACGGAATAAGCAAACAAGCAGCCCGAAACATAGCTGCTAAAATGCTAATGGACTTACAGCTTAAACAATTATACGATACGAATTTATCAATTAAAGAGAATTTGGAATCACTGAAAAATCAGGGCATTAAAATCGGCAAAAGCAGTCTCTACAATTGGGTGAAATCACAAAAAATATAGCAAAAATTGGGACTCCACAAAGCAAACCACATGTAAAATATCCCCCATAGGGAGGACTTCCTCCTCCCTGAGTGAGGGGTTACGGTGGTATCTGTACTTATTGTTATGGTTGATTTTCCCAAGAACCTTCAATCGTTTCTTCTTGTATTGGTTGATTCTCCCAAGAACCTTCAATCGCTTCTTCTTGTATTGGTTCATTTTCCCATATTCTTAAGTTTGATTCAACTTTTCTTTTTATATTAAAATCGCCTAAATATGATTTCTCTAATGTTTTTAAATCATGTCCTGCCATATTTGCAATTTCCTCTAATGTTGCTCCTTTATCATTCAAAACATTTAAAGCCGTATGTCGTGCGGCATAGTATGTAATCCTTTTTTCTGTTAGCGAAGTTGGTGCATTATGGATGGTTGCAATGTAATCATTTAGCGCATCGGCTAAGGTGTTCCAATAGTTCGACATTCTGCTATATATTTGCTTCTTACTTAATTGAGAGTAAGTTTTTTTGTCGAATACGTTTAAAATGAAATCGTCTTCTTTTTTTTTGAAACCTACCTCATCATAATAATAGGGATATAATAGGGAATCAATAATATAACAAGGTAATTTAATATTAACTTCTCTTTTTGTCTTTTGTCTCAATAATTGTACTGAGTAATATTCAATGATTTGATTTTTATTATTGTATTCTTTCATGTATTGGGAATCTTTAATTCTTGTGTAATCAAGTGGCATTTTTTTGTATTGTTTACGTTTTAAATCCTTCATTCGTAAATGTGATAAGTCGATGGGGGCTAATCCGTCAAATGCAACCATAATTAAAAAGATATTTATCGCATTAAAATAGCTATTATTATTAAAGGTGTACGGTTCATTTAGCCAATTATTTAAATGTTCGTTTGTACCGATACTATATAGATGTTGAAGAAAAGTAAATCCTTCAAGGTCTAATGTCCTTTTTTCAATGATGCTTGTGTAGGCTCTCTTGTTATAAGATATTGGTTTATAACTTAAAATATGCCCCTCTGTGAATCCCCAATTATATGTTGTAATAAATCGTTTGATTAATTCTTTGGCTTGTTTAACCCCTTTATCTTTTAAGTTTTCCTCTAAAGTTGCAAACCATGTTTTATTAATTGATTTGATTGCGATTTCATTTCCATAGATTTTAATCAAAGCATTTTTTAATTGTCTATATTTTCTTGCACTACCTTCCTCGTATGTTTGTATTTTGGCATCAAGTAAATCAAAGAAATTAGTGTATATTGGAATAGTATCGTTGTCGTCAATTTCATTATATATAGCTGTAATTTCTTCATGGGATGCGAGAAGGTCTAAGTCGTATGGACGGTTGATTGTATCGAACTCTGTCACTCTTTGTAAGATTCGTAGATATTCGTCATTGACAATTTTATTTTTCTCTTTATATTTTTTGTCTTGACACTTAACAGCAAGTTTTTCTTTATTCCAATATTCGGCTTTGGTAGAAACTCCCGTCATTACTAATTTGGCTTTTTTATGGTGGATTCTAATGGCGATAGGGTGTTCTCCATTCGTTAATGTTTTACTTTTGAATAACTCTTTTCTGACTTTCATAATCCTATTTTTCGGGGTTCAATTTTATTTTGGTTTAAAGTTGGTTTAAACTTTTATGGTTTAAACTGAGTGATTTTAACTATTGGCAAAAATAGGAATAAATTTTGTAATATACAATATAACAGTATGTTATAAACGAAAAATGCCAACGTGATTCCCATCAAATTGGCATTCAAATAAACTTGGCAGAGTTTATCCGTTTTAACACACTTTCTCTGAATCAGAGTGATGAATGAAATGATAGACGACTTGTCCGGTTCATTAGACTCAACGCTTTTTCCTCGAAAGCAGTGAAACTTATTTGCATGGCAGGTCTTCTGACTTGTTCCTGTTACAAACGCCTTCCCGGATTGGTTTCCAGTGGCAATGAGTGAATTGCTTGTAACTTGGTATGGAACTTACAGCAGCGGGACTGTTCAGGACTTGCACCTGATTCCCTTTTAATTGCTTCCCCCGCATGGGAGTCGCAAACCAATGCGCGGCAAAGATAGGGAGTTTATTTGTTTTTTCCAAAGGGATGTTCTTTTTCTTTCGTCTTGATACGAAAGAGAAAGAACCAAAAAGAAAGGATCAAGGCTGCGTTTTTTCAGCTACTCCGGTGCTTCCTTCGGCTAAAGGGCAGAAACTCGCTACGCTCAAACAGTCTGCCCTTTTTGACGCCGAAGAAAACACCTGCGCTTGACGCTGAAAAAACGAGGCCGGGAGACCATGCGGGGTGTTTGTGGGGTGGGTGTGAGGTGTTCGTGGGGCTTTGGAGAAATGGTGACGCTATCCGATATAAATAGTGACGGTATATGACAAGGATACCGTTAGTATCTTGAGCATGTACCGCCACTATTTTTTTATGTTAATCAAGTGCCTTATGTTGGTTCGTATGGTGTATGTTAATAGGGATTTTTGCTTATTTTTTATTGGCTTGTTTAATTTGTTGGTTCTTGTTTTGCCTTTTCTTGCGTATGTTAATTATTGCTTCTTATTAGCAGGTATTCTTCAACGGCTTGTGCGGTGGCGTCTTTTAGGAGTACGGTCTTTTCCTTGTTTAGAAGGTAGAGGGTGGGGATTGCTTTCAGGTCATACAGTTGTTGTTCCTTGATAGCAAAGGTCTTATCATATCCGTTAACCCATTCTTTTGGGAATTCATTTAGGTGTTTTCGCCATTCGTCCAACTCTTCGTCGGGATAAATGGAGAGGACAGTAAGTCTCTTTTGTTCCAGAAGTTGATTGATGATAGGGGCGTTTTTTAATGCTTCGATTGTCTCCGTGCAGGCATGGCATCCCGGGTTATTGATAAATAATAAGGTATAGTCCGATTTTTGTTGATAAAGAGAACCCTGTGCGCCGGAAGCTAATGTATAGTTAAAATTCAGCGCTTTGGTGCTGATACGGTTTTTCTGGGCTAATTCCCGGCGGGCTTTGGGACGTACTTTCTCTATTTCTTCTAACAGGGGGGAATCCAACATGGCGTCTAATACGGGAATGTAGAATTCTTCGTTACGCATGGGGGAGTTAGGGTCATATAGATATTTATCTGCCAGGTCGGTGATGTAGGTGAATACTTTTTTGTTTGCGTTCGTTCGCTCGATTGTTTTCCGCATGGCTTCTTGTGCGGTTTCCAAAGGGACGTGGTTTAGTATGTCGCAATAGTCCGCCCAGGCTTGTTCGGTCACTTCGGGGTGGTGGATGTAATTGGTGTCGGCGAAATTGACGTTATCCCAATAGTGTTTCACTAGAAAATCTGCTCGTTGTTCGGGAGCTGTCATCATTGCGGGGATGGCAGGCAGGGTGATGGATTTAATAGTGTCTTGTACGGTTTCGTTTGTACTTTGGCTGGAGGCATTCCCGTTTTTGCATGAGCACAACAAGAGGAAGCATAAAACGGGAATAATATTTATGTTCATTTTCATAATTTGTTTTTTTACTTTGAAAGCAAAGGTAATTTCCTTTTTCTTTTATACAAAATAATCCTTTCTTTTTCTACCTTTCTCTAGGAAAAAACGCTCGCTATTTGTTATCTTTGTTAGCGAGATATAATAGAAATGTTTGACTATAGAAACTACAAATAATGATAAAAATTGACTTAAAACGGCATCGGAAGGAAATAATAGGATCGGTTGTGGTACTGTTAATTCTGCTTGGCGGTATGTCTGTGTTTAAATATACTTCATTCAATTCCGGTTTTGAGATTGTAGACGATCTGGGAGGGAATATATTTCCTTCGGCGATTCTGTCTGTTGCCACCACCGATGCACAAGTGATTGTTCCGTCGGATTCAACGTGTTTGGGGAATCCGAAGTCGTGTATTGCCGTTCGGCTGAAATCAAAGACAGCTTATAGTCGTGTGCGGATTGAAGTAGCCGAAACGCCTTTTTTCTCCCGCTCGGTGTCGGAATTTGTATTAAACAAGCCTAGAACGGAATATACGATTTATCCTGATATTATCTGGAATTATGAGGCACTGAAAAATGAGGTGCAGGCAGAGCCGGTAAGTGTAGCTATCACAGTGGAGATGAATGGAAAAGATTTTGGACAACGGGTACGTACTTTTTCAGTGCGTAGTGTCAATGAGTGTCTGTTGGGATATGTGGCTAACGGGACTAAATTTCATGATACCGGTATTTTCTTTGCGGCTTATGTCAATGAAGAGAATCCGATGATCGATCAGTTGCTTCGCGAGGCATTGGATACTCGGATTGTTAATCGTTTTCTCGGTTATCAGAGTAAGGCTAAAGGGGCAGTAGACAAGCAGGTATATGCCCTTTGGAATATATTGCAGAAACGTAAATTCCGTTATAGTTCTGTTTCCAATACCAGCCTTTCGAGCAATGTTGTTTTCTCGCAGCGCGTCCGTACGTTTGATGATGCACTGGAATCTTCACAGGTTAATTGTGTGGATGGGAGTGTGTTGTTTGCGTCGTTGCTTCGCGCCATTAATATTGATCCTATCCTGGTACGTACACCAGGGCACATGTTTGTAGGATACTATACGGATAATTCGCACACGGATAAAAACTTCCTGGAGACAACAATGATTGGTGATGTCGATCTGGATGATTTTTTCCCGGATGAACAATTGGACTCTACAATGATAGGCAAATCGCAGAATGAGATGTCGTTACTGACTTTCGAGAAATCGAAACAATATGCTAATAAGAAGTATAAGGAGAACGAAGAAGGAATCCATTCCGGAAAGTTGAATTATATGTTTTTGGAGATTTCTAAAGAAGTGAGGAGGAAAATACAGCCGATAGGTAAATGATATTCGTTTTTAATTCGTATTTTTGCCCAAGTAATCATTTTAATATAAAAGGATGCAAGGCAAGAAATTTATCTCTCCCGGAGCATGGTTTTCTATGAACTATCCATCAGACTGGAATGAGTTTGAAGATGGCGAAGGCTCTTTTCTTTTCTATAATCCCGATGTATGGACGGGAAATTTTCGTATATCCGCATTTAAAGGAAAAGCCGGTTATGGTAAAGACGTCATCCGGCAGGAACTGAAAGAGAACGATTCGGCTTCGTTGGTGAAAGTCGGAACGTGGGAATGTGCGTATAGCAAGGAAATGTTTCAGGAAGAGGGAACTTATTATACTTCCCATTTGTGGATTACAGGAGTTGACGATATTGCTTTCGAATGTTCCTTCACCGTACCTAAAGGTGGAGTTGTGAAGGAGGCGGAAGATGTAATCGCTACTTTGGAGGTACGCAAAGAAGGACAGAAGTATCCTGCTGAATTGATCCCGGTCCGTCTTTCTGAAATCTATTTGATTAATGAAGCGTACGAATGGGTAGTATCTACCGTGAAGCAGGAATTGAAAAAAGATTTTCAGGGAATAGAAGAAGATCTGGAGAAACTTCAGCAAGTGATTAATAGCGGTAAGATTGGCTCGAAAAAGAAAGAAGAATGGTTGGCAATCGGCATCACAGTCTGTATAATTTTGACGAATGAAGTGGAAGGTATGGAATGGAAAACGTTGATTGACGGTAACCGGGAAGCTCCTGTGTTACAATATAAAGACCGCACCATCGATCCGATGAAACTGGCATGGAGCAAAGTAAAGGCTGGAGAACCTTGCGATGTCATTGAAGAGTATAAATCCGTGATTATTAATCACTAACTACTAACCGACTAATTACTAAATTACGTGGCTGTACCTTATTTACAGATAGATAACTTGACCAAGTCCTTTGGTGACTTGGTTCTTTTTGAAAATATATCTTTTGGCATTGCTGAAGGCCAGCGTGTAGGATTGATAGCGAAGAACGGCAGCGGAAAAACTACCTTATTGAATATAATCGCCGGAAAAGAGGGTTATGATAGCGGTAACATTGTTTTCCGGCGTGACCTTCGGGTGGATTATCTGGAACAAGATCCACAGTATCCCGAAGAGCTGACCGTGCTCGAAGCCTGTTTCCATCACGGTAACAGTACCGTGGAACTGATAAAGGAGTATGAACGTTGCATGGAGACTGAAGGTCATCCGGGACTGGAAGACCTCTTGGCACGTATGGACCAGGAGAAAGCTTGGGAATACGAACAGAAAGCCAAGCAAATTCTTTCGCAACTCAAAATTCGTAACTTCGACCAAAAAGTGAAGCAACTGTCCGGTGGACAGTTGAAGCGTGTCGCCCTTGCCAACGCCTTGATTGCCGAACCGGAACTCCTGATTCTTGATGAGCCCACCAACCACCTCGATCTTGATATGACCGAATGGCTCGAAGACTACCTGCGCCGTACCAACCTCAGCCTGCTGATGGTGACTCACGACCGTTATTTCCTTGATCGTGTTTGTTCGGAGATTATCGAAATAGACAATCAACAAATCTACCAATATAAAGGTAACTACAGTTATTATCTCGAGAAACGTCAGGAACGTATCGAAGCTAAAAGTGTAGAAATAGAGCGTGCCAACAACCTTTACCGTACGGAACTCGACTGGATGCGCCGGATGCCGCAGGCACGCGGGCATAAAGCCCGTTACCGGGAAGAGGCTTTTTATGAATTGGAAAAGGTGGCAAAGCAACGTTTCAACAATGATAATGTGAAGCTGGAGGTGAAAGCATCCTATATCGGTAGTAAGATATTCGAAGCCGACCACTTGTACAAGAGTTTTGGCGACCTGAAAATCCTGGAAGACTTCTCTTATATCTTCTCCCGCTATGAGAAGATGGGAATCGTAGGAAACAACGGAACAGGTAAATCTACTTTTATCAAGATATTAATGGGGCAGGTTGCGCCCGATAGTGGAACGGTGGATATTGGTGAAACTGTTCGTTTCGGCTATTACTCGCAGGATGGCCTTCAGTTTGATGAACAAATGAAGGTTATTGATGTAGTGCAGGATATTGCCGAAGTAATTGAACTGGGTAATGGGAAGAAACTGACTGCTTCGCAATTCTTGCAGCATTTTCTGTTTACTCCCGAAACGCAACATAGCTATGTGTATAAGTTGAGCGGGGGCGAGCGTCGTCGTCTTTATCTGTGTACCATCCTGATGCGTAATCCAAATTTCTTGGTGCTTGACGAACCTACCAACGACCTCGATATTATCACTCTGAACGTGCTTGAAGGATATCTTCAAAATTTCAAAGGTTGTGTGATTGTTGTTTCTCACGACCGCTACTTTATGGATAAGGTAGTAGACCATTTGATGGTATTCAATGGACAGGGAGATATTCGCGACTTTCCCGGAAACTATAGCGACTATCGTGACTGGAAAGATGCGAAAGCTCAAAAGGAGAAAGAAGCTGAAAAGCCGCAGGAAGAAAAGACTGCCCGTGTCCGCCTGAATGACAAACGGAAGATGAGTTTCAAGGAAAAGCGAGAGTTCGAGCAATTGGAAAAGGAGATAGCAGAATTAGAAACAGAAAAAGCACAGATTGAAGAACTCTTATGTAGCGGTACTCTTTCTGTTGATGAATTGACAGAGAAATCGAAACGTTTGCCTGAAGTCAATGACCTGATTGATGAGAAAACAATGCGATGGCTGGAACTTAGTGAAATAGAAGGCTGATTTGTGCCATTCATTGTATCACTAGAATAGTCTGATAATGATAATAACTTTGATAATATATTCCAGACAACATATAACCTTGTATGACAAACCTAACCAATTATCATAGCCACTGCCTGTATTGTGACGGACGCGCCAATATGGAAGATTTTATTCGTTTTGCTATCAGTGAAGGATTTACTTCCTATGGCATTTCTTCCCATGCTCCACTGCCGTTTTCTACCGCATGGACGATGGAGTGGGATAGAATGGATGATTACCTTTCCGAATTTTCCCGTCTGAAGAAGAAATATGCAGATAAAATAGAGCTTGCCATTGGTCTTGAAATAGATTATCTGAACGAAGAAAGCAATCCTTCTTTACCCTGTTTTCGGAAACTACCACTTGACTACCGGATAGGTTCCGTACATATGTTGTACTCCCCGGAAGGAAAAATCGTAGATATTGATACTCCGGCAGATCTTTTCCGTCAATTGGTAGACAAGCACTTCGATGGTGACTTGGATTATGTAGTCCGCCTTTACTATAAGAACCTGCTTCGTATGGTAGAATTGGGAGGATTCGATATTGTCGGTCATGCTGATAAGATGCATTATAATGCTTCCTGTTATCGTCCGGGATTATTGGATGAACCGTGGTATGATGCATTGGTTCGCGAATATTTCACCGCCATTGCCGAATATGGCTATATCGTTGAAATAAACACTAAATCTTATTACGATTTAGGAACATTCTATCCCAATGAACGATATTTCTCTTTCTTGAAAGAGTTGGGTATCAGAGTACAGGTGAACAGTGATGCGCATTATCCGGAACGGATTAATAATGGACGTGCCGAGGCATTGGTTGCTTTGAAGAAGGCGGGCTTCACGTCGGTAGTGGAGTGGCATGGCGGAAAGTGGGAAGACAAGAAAATTCTGTAAATAACATATAACAAAAAGAGGATAGCCGCTTCAAGTAATGACTTGAAGCGGCTATCCTCTTTTTACACCTGGTGCTCATGAGATATACATTATGTGTATGGCTGCACTTGAGGTACAATCCCTCGCCTATAACCCGAGTACGGCACTATTCCGCCCAGAGCTGGATGATTGCTTTGTTATATCCATACTTTACTGCTGCTTCGTTTATGTTTATCCATTTCGACATGATGCTTCTTTTCTACGGTTTTCTTACATTGGAAATAGCATCTTTATAATCTTTAGATAAGATTTCATCACACTGGTCTGCTACTTGTCTGATAATTGATAATCCTTTTTTCTTAGGAATACGGATGCTTTCTCCAACTAGCAACATATCTTCAATTGTCGGTTTTCCGTGGTTATTGACGGACGTAGCGTGTTCGCCGTTATATCCGGAACATAAAGTAAGGTCGTAGGCGGGAGCCAAGTGCCATTTGTTTCTTTTATAGATGAAACTGAAATTCTTGGCATGGTCGTCCTTGTTGTCTGTCAAGATGTTGAAGACCATACGTCGAAACATTTCGTCTACTTGAAGAGGGTCTTGCGTGAGGAATCCGGTAAGGTGTAACAGGGTTTTATAATCTAATCTTGGCTGCAGAATAGATTCATTCAAGAGTGCTCCGGCAGTTGCAATGTGGATGCGCTCTCCTGCTTCTATATCAAAACGTTTGGTGGCAAAATATTTGTCATCCAGTAGCTTGAAGTCAGGTACGGTAATTCCGCACTGGCGTGCTATCTCATTATATCGGTACTCCATTAGCCCCATATCTTTAGGGTCGTAAGTATGCCTGAATTTCACCAACCACGAACCTTCGGTATCATGGAAAAGGCATTTTGGACGACAGCCACCTGAGTTGCCACTGTTGAAGTAGAGTATATCTTCGTCTTTATCCGATTTTTCTGACAATACGTCCAATGCCATTTGTTGAAGGTCATCTAAGTCTGGGAGTGACTTTTCTTCTCCGATGTAAGTTTCGGGGATATAGCATAATGCTCCCATACCCGAACAACCAATGATGCTTAACCGCTGAATAGGGGTTAAATCCATATCGTTCACTCCTTGCTTTTTTAATAGGCGATTCAGTAAATAGCGACCATATCCATCGGGGAGACTGTCCTCGAAGATGCCGAAATTACCCCAAAAAGGTTCGGGTTGAGCAATAAATAAATCGGGCTTTAAAGGTAACTCTAACGGAGAGATGGAGAAGCCGTTTGCCAACCATTCTTTATCATATTGGAAGGCGCAAAGACGGTTGTCGGGAGTCATGGTTAACTCTCCCACGGTCTGTTCGTGGTAAGTTACCGTTAGCTTATTTATCAATTTCATTACGCCCTCTCTTTCTGTTTTTGTTTCGGTTAATAGTATCCAACTCTTCCATAGTGTTATAAAGTGGCTCTGCTAGCAGCCCTTTGATGGCTTTAGAATAGCCTAATGCTTTTGCCAGCGCCACGTACGAAGCCAAAGATATGGTATGCTTTTGTTCAAACTTTGCGATTGTTGGCACAGGAACTCCGCTCAATATGGATAAAGCATCCCTTGACAGACCTTTTTCTAATCGGCGTTGTTGAAGATTTTGCGCTAATATAGTCAGCAATTCTTCCGGGGTATCTATTTCGAAATTGTAAAGCAAAGGCATATTATTGTATCTGTTAATATCGTTTTATACTATTATCGAATATTATTGTATCTGATACAAAGATACTCTTGCTATTTGAGTTTTCAAAATAAATCAGGTGCTATTTAGCAATTTGCAGGGTATGATATGGGTATTAGGTTTAACTATTTGATTATAAACTCTGCCACATTTCTGTATTTCCCCCTATAATACTTAAAAATAATACAAAAATGTGGCACAAGTTTATTCGGTTCGTTTGCAGGCATTTGCCAGGAAAAACTCGTTCAATGCATCTTCATAGTTTCCATGAACCAGAATATGGTGATTGCCCAATGGATTCTTCAGGAAGTATTCAGCCGGAGTATTCATGCGGATGCGTACTTGTGTACGACACATATTGATATAATTCGTATTTTCGGATAATGTTCCCGTAGACAGATAATATTCGTCCAAACATTCGCCGCCGCACTTTATGATAGTCACGTCTCCTGTCGGGAGCAATCCCTGGATGGCAATTCCTTTTTCCGTTTCGAAATGGTTGCGGATAATATACCTTTCCGTTTGTTTGAGCCCGATGGTACAGTGAGCCAATATAAGTTCGTTGGTACGTGCATTAATCATGGAAGGGTTTGCCATGAATCCGTCTTTTCCGGTCAGTGACTTCACGGCGAGCAGGGTGAATATGGATTGAAGATCACCTTCGCAGCCCGCCATTATTCCATCGTCGTTTAGCAAGGACAATGCCAGACAGCCGGTAGTATCGATTTGCTCAATTAGTTTGAAGCAGCTCAATGTCAGTGCTTCCAGTTTCTCTTCCTTGCATACCTTCTTGATAGCTCGGTATAGCCGCATCGCTTTGATGATATCTTCGGGAGTTCCCTCGCGACAGGCAAGAGCTTGCGAAGCGACTGCCGCACAGGAAGCACCTACCTGTTCATCCGTGATTTGTTGAAAATGTTCATAAATCCGTTCCAACGGAATGTCTATGTATTCGATACCCCAACGGCGTTTTGCCAACAGATAGTCAACATTACTGGCAACCAGCCAGGATGAAGGAGTTCCGATGACTCCGATACGTTTGCCGAATAAGGAACGTTGTGCCCGGAAATTATTATAAAGTGTATGGATACGCAAGATGATAGCTGGTAGTTCACCATGTAGAATCTCACTTTTCATTCCACGTCCTCGCAACCATGTGGAGATTTCCAATGCGGCAGCAAGAGAGTTCTGCATGCCATCTGCTAGCAAAATGGTAGGGCGGGGGAGGTTTTCGAAATGTTGTATGACCAGTCTTTCCACCCCACCAGTAGCGATAAAAATGATTTTGAAATCATCACTCGTCAGCTTGTCCATATCTTGATAATCAACAAACTTTACGGTATAATATTTTTCAATTTCGCTTAAAATAGCTTCGTGTGAGCTACGTAGCGAGGCCTGTTTATGAAGTAGTGACGCGAATGAGATAAGGTGTATGGTCATTATGATATTGTTTTAAGTTTTCTGTGTTACAAATGTATAGCTTTCTTTTCATAAAATCATAACGATTTTAACCTTGCTAAGGTTTTTAAAGTTTTTATGTCTCTGTATTCAAATTATTGCGTACATTTGCAGCTCCAAGTAGATAAAGTAAATAGTAATTAAGTAATTTGTAGTTAAAATTATGCCAACCATATCCATTCGCGGAACCGAGATGCCTGCATCTCCTATCAGAAAACTGGCTCCTTTGGCAGACGCTGCCAAGCAACGCGGAGTCCATGTATTTCACCTGAACATCGGACAGCCTGACCTGCCCACTCCTCAGGCCGCGATTGACGCGATACGCAACATTGACCGCAAAGTGCTGGAGTACAGCCCCAGCGCAGGTTACCGTAGCTATCGCGAGAAACTTGTAGGATATTATGCAAAGTTCAATATCAACCTTACGGCAGACGATATAATCATTACATCGGGTGGTTCGGAAGCGGTATTGTTTTCTTTCCTTTCCTGCCTGAATCCGGGGGACGAGATTATTGTCCCGGAACCGGCTTATGCCAACTATATGGCATTCGCCATCTCTGCCGGAGCGAAGATTCGCACTATTGCCACGACTATCGAAGAGGGTTTCTCACTTCCGAAAGTGGAGAAATTTGAAGAGCTGATAAATGAACGTACCAAAGCGATACTGATTTGTAATCCGAATAACCCGACCGGTTATCTGTACACCCGTCGCGAGATGAATCAGATTCGTGACTTGGTGAAGAAGTATGATTTGTTCCTTTTCTCCGACGAGGTATATCGTGAATTTATCTATACAGGTTCTCCTTATATCTCTGCCTGCCATTTGGAAGGTATCGAGAATAATGTGGTACTGATTGACTCCGTTTCGAAACGTTATTCGGAATGTGGAATCCGTATCGGTGCGCTGATTACCAAGAACAAAGAGATACGTGACGCTGTTATGAAGTTCTGCCAGGCTCGTTTGAGTCCCCCTTTGATTGGACAGATTGCTGCTGAGGCTTCACTGGATGCTCCGGAAGAGTATTCGCGCGAGACGTATGATGAGTACGTGGAACGTCGTAAATGCCTGATTGACGGCTTGAACCGTATTCCGGGTGTTTATTCTCCAATTCCGATGGGCGCTTTCTATACAGTGGCAAAACTTCCGGTAGATGATTCGGACAAGTTCTGTGCCTGGTGTCTTTCGGACTTCGAATACGAAGGACAGACGGTATTCATGGCTCCGGCTTCCGGTTTCTATACGACTCCGGGTTCCGGTATCAACGAAGTCCGTATCGCTTACGTGTTGAAGAAAGAAGATTTAACCCGTGCGCTTTTTGTCTTGCAGAAGGCTTTGGAAGCGTATCCGGGAAGAACAGAATGAAATTAAAGTATTAAGTATTAGCCGTAGCTTTTTGTGTGGTTGCTTGTGTGTATAATTGCCTAATACGTTATGCTTAATACTTAATACTTTATACTTAATATTTACCCCAATGTCTCTATCACTTTTCATAGCCCGGCGTATCTATCGTGAAAGCGATGGCGGAAAGCAGGTGTCACGTCCTGCGGTCCTCATTGCCATGGCGGGTATTGCTATCGGGCTGGCTGTGATGATTATTGCTGTGGCGGTGGTCATCGGGTTTAAAAGTGAAGTACGGAATAAAGTCATAGGATTCGGCTCGCATATCCAAATTACCAATCTGGATGCAGCAAGTTCTTATGAGACTCATCCGGTTATGGTAGGGGATAGCATGATGGCAGCTCTTGCCGCCTATCCTGAAATAAGCCATGTGCAGCGTTTTTCTACCAAACCGGGCATGATTAAGACGGATGATGCTTTTCAGGGCATGGTGCTGAAAGGTGTCGGTCCGGAATTTGACCCTCGTTTCATGCAAGAGTATCTGCTGGAAGGTGAGATTCCCGTTTTCAGTGATTCGGTTTCCAGCAATCAAGTGCTTATCTCCAAGGCTTTGGCTACGAAGATGAAGTTGAAACTGGGAGATAAGATATATACTTATTATATACAAGACGATGTCCGTGCGCGTCGGTTGACTATTGCCGGAATTTATCAGACAAATTTCTCCGAATACGATAACCTCTTTTTATTGACTGATTTGAATCTGGTGAACCGCTTGAACGGCTGGAAACCGGAGCAGGTGACCGGGGTGGAACTTCAAGTGAAGAATTATGATAAGCTCGAAGATACAACGTATGAAATAGCGGTCGATACTGATAACCAACAGGATGAACTGGGGGGCGTGTATTATGTGCGTAACATCGAACAGTTGAATCCCCAGATATTCGCATGGCTTGATTTGTTGGACTTGAATGTGTGGGTGATTCTGATTCTGATGGTAGGCGTTGCCGGCTTTACTATGATTTCCGGGCTGCTGATTATCATTATCGAACGTACGAATATGATTGGTATCCTGAAGGCTTTGGGAGCGAATAACTTCACGATTCGCAAGACCTTCCTCTGGTTTGCTGTTTTCCTGATAGGCAAAGGCATGCTTTGGGGAAATGCTATCGGTCTGGCGTTCTGTATCCTGCAAGCCCAGTTCGGTATTTTCAGGCTCGATCCGGAGACGTATTATGTAGATACTGTCCCGGTTTCTTTCAATATCCTGCTTTTCCTTCTGATTAATATCGGTACATTACTGGCTGCCGTTTTGATGCTGATAGGTCCCTCGTTCCTGATTACCAAAATCAATCCGGCGAGCTCTATGAGATACGAATAATCCTCTTTTTTCTATCCGTTTTTTGTTGCAGAAATTTTAGTCCGTTATGTGATGTGGAGCGAATAATATGTCTATATATGCGCCCAATTTACTTCATATCCTCTTGTAGGTTTAATTATTTTCTCATGAAATCTCCTTTTCCTCGAAAGAATCGGCAGAGCTTGAAATTCAGCGACTGTATAGGTTGGAGAAGGTCGAATACCGGTAATGAGAAATAGTATTTCCGGTCTTCTCCCATTTCTTTAGCTGTTTGATTGATGATGACAGCTTGTAGGATGAAGCGTAGCAACCAAATTAACAGTGCAATGCCTGCTGCCAACCAGTGTAAATTGAGAACTCCCAATGTAATTCCTATTATACAAGCAGCGTAGAATAACAGACGGGAGAAAGTCTCAAATCCTAGCAGATACCGTTGCGTCCCTTGGTAATATTTTGCAGTAGCCATATAGCTTACTTTTTCTTCTTTCCATTCTTTGTAGCAATACACAGGATTTATCCGTGTGGTGGCGTTGATGTCTGTTTCGACGCGGGTGTTTGAAGGAGTAGCTAACTCGTTGATGAATAGATCATCCTCTCCACGTTGCAGATTCAGGTATTTGGAGAATCCTTTCTGCTGGAAAAACAATTCCTTTCGGTAAGCTAAGTTACGTCCGATACCCATATATGGTTTTCCGGCTAAGGCGAATCCCAGATAACGCAAAGATTGGAATAAAGTATCAAATGCGGTACGTTTGTGTAGCCATCCTCTTGTACGGTCATAACCGCTATACCCCAATACGATTTGAGTTTGTGGAGTGAAATTGCGTGCCATCAACTTTAACCACTGGTTACTTGCCGGCATACAGTTTGTCTCTGTAAATACCAGCCAATCATGTTTACTGGCTTTAATGCCTAATGTCAGGGCCAGTTTTTTATGACTGATATAACGTGCGCTTTCAGGGGTAAAACTATGGTAAAGATGAGGATATTTTTCTTCCATCATACCCAGTATATCCTCGGTTTCATCAGTGGAAGCATCGTTGACGACAATTACCTCAAACTGCGGATAATCTTGTTCTAGAATAGTTGGTAGGATTTTACGCAGGTTTTCAGCCTCATTGCGTACGCAGAGAATGACGGATAGCGGAGGCAGTTCTCGTGAAAAATGTACTTCTTCTTTGCGTACCGCTTTATTATGGGCATGTATCCGATTGTACAAGCCAAAATAATAGATAAGTTGAATGATAAAAAGAATACCTGCCGCTGATAAAACAATCAGTTCGGCAGTATTGAATGTAAATGTTTCCATCAAATTTTAGTGTCGTTTTTACAACGGCAAAAGTACACAATTTTTCGGTAGTTCCGTCATCTCGACGGGAGGTTATTTCGTAAGTCGAGATATTCTTTCTTAAACATATTCACAAAAAGGAAGAATAGCGAAAGTAATAGCGGACCGAAGATCACTCCCATAAACCCAAATATCGGTAGACCGATGACTACTCCGAAAATGGTGATAAGCGGATGTGTATCTGCCATTTTCTTTTGGAGAATAAACCGGATCAGGTTATCTGATTGTGACACGACGATAGCTCCGTAAGCGGCAATTCCGATAGCATTGAACCAGTCTCCGCTTATGGCAAGATAAGCGGCTACCGGCAACCACACCAGTGCGGTGCCTACCATCGGAATAATGGTTGCAAAGCAGGTCAGAAATCCCAGCATCAATATGTTGGGTGCGCTGAAAAGAAAATAACCGATCATGGCTACTCCTCCCTGAATGATAGCCAGCAAGGGAATACCGATGGCATTGGAACGAACAATCATATTGATTTCGTTGGTCACTTCTTGAGTATTGCTCTCGTTAAATGGCAGAATGTCGTTGACGTATGCTTCCATTTTTTGTCCTCCGATCAACATGAAATAAAGTACAAAGATCATGACGAACAGGTTGATGGCGAGACTGCTGATACTCTCCATTATGATTTGTCCGATACGGGGAAGCATGGAGACAATGAATGTCAATGTATCTTTTCCTAATACATCATATCCTGTTTTCTCTTTGATAAATTCGGCTACTTGTTGGATTGGTGCGATATACGTTTGTGGGTCCAGATTGATATCTTGTAGCTTGTTTACTATCATCCAGACGGTCAGTCCCAAGGGAATAAGGAAGACAAAAATAGTTTCTGCAGTGATCAGTAAAGCACTTAGGCTACGTTTTAGCTTTCGTTTTTCTACCAGATATCTCATCTGTCCGCGTACAAGAATATAAATAGTGAGTGCTCCCAATAATCCTCCCAGGAAAGGAGAGATTTGTCGGAAGATGATGATTCCCATAAATAGGATGATGACAATGAGGGAATATTTCCAGTATTGTTCTTTGGTGCTCATATCATGTGAAATTTGTTTATATAAACAACAATCAAGGTATAGGAAAGGTTTGTTTGATGGTGAGATAACGATATGAAAACAGTTTAGTTTCATTGAACGGATATTCGTTAATATCCAATTGATTTATGTTAAATGTTAACGGATTGGATATTTCTATTAAACCATGTTATAAGATAAGCTGCTTTGACCTGAAAATTTGGAGATAACTGAAAAGCCCGTATCTTTGCAGTGTGTTTTTCATAGTATTAGATTTAAGGTTAACAAAGATTGGCTGTCTGGGATAGATAGCCTTTTTTTATGTTATCTATTCGGCTCTGTTTGACTATCCTCTTGGTTTTTCACAAAAAGCATTTGATTTCCACGTCCCATTTTACAGATTATCCCTTCTTTGGCAAACCGCTTTAAATCCTCCAATGCTTTATTTTTCAGTCGTCCGGTCAGTTCGGTATATGTAGTGCGCGTGATGAATCCATATCGGTTGACGTGTTCAAGTAGTATTCTTTTCAGTTCTTCGTCATCCAGTTGGCTTGAAACTTGAAAAAATAGTTTTTGAGCCCGTTCCAGTTTACCCGTTGCTTTCTTTTTGAATGTTTTGGAAGCAAGAAAATTCACTCCGTTGAATTGAATGGAAGGTGAACGCAGATCCTTTTTATCTTTCACCAGTCGGGATTTTATTTTTCCGGAAAAATAACCAAACTCACCTACTTCTACCCGGTAGCCTTGTCCTATGTATTCTCCCACGAGGTCTACAAGTTCCATTAGTGTACCTTCTACCACTCCCGGTTTGTATCCGGTGCGGGCAACGAGTTGTTTCAATAGTTGTTTGGTGTTGATAGTGCCGTTAAATACGATGCTGGGGTACAACACATCCTTTTCTCCCTCTTTTGTAGTGAGAGCCGGTTTCTTCTTAAAGTCGTAATATGCCATTAGTCTGATAATTAAATATATTCTCTGTATTCTTTATTGTTTTTTACTGTAGCTTTTATGAAACTGCTTAGTATAATTTTGCTCGTCCTGTTATAGGGGGACTATTGTCCTGTTATAACAAAACAATTGTTTTCTTATAAGAAAACAATTGTTTTGTTGTAATGGGATAATGAAAATTATGCAGTAAAGGTATTTGTTTTATGTGAGACGAACAAGTAATTGATGCGATGTTTGGGAATAATCTTCTAATGTATTGAACAAGTGAACGTTTCTTGTTCTGTGCCGAAAATTATGTTTTTCAGCATAAGTGGGTGTTTTTGTATACTAATATTGTTGTATTCTAAAAAAAATCCCTTAATATTGCATTTATATTATTTGTCAGACAAATAATGCGGATAATAAAATTCTAATAATATGAAGATAGAAATTAATCAAACAACATTAATTGATCAGGTGGAAGACAGTCTGCTTACTTACTTTAAAAAGAATGACTTAAGACGTGGAGATTCAATTCCTAATGAGAATAATTTGGCTGCAGAATTAGGAGTTGCAAGGAGTGTTGTCAGAGAAGCATTAAGTCGTTTGAAAATGATGGGACTGATTCATGCACGTCCTCGCAAAGGAATGGTTCTGACCGAACCTTCTATTTTAGGAGGGATGAAAAGAGTGATAGATCCTCGTGTTTTGAGTGAAGAAACTATTTTAGATCTGTTAGATTTCAGAATTGCACTTGAAATAGGAATATCAAGTGATATTTTTCGTAAGATCACTCCTAAAGATATTGAAAAGTTAAGCGAGATAGTGAAAATGGGAATTGTTTTTGAGAATAACGAATACGCATTGATCAGTGAATCGGCTTTTCATACGAAACTATATGAGATCACAGGAAATAAAATAATATCCGAATTTCAGGAAATCATTCATCCTATACTTGTCTATGTGAAAGAAAAATTCAAAGATTACTTGAAACCTATAAATATAGAAATGAGCAAAAGTGGTAAAATAGCTACTCATGCTGACTTGCTGGATTTTATAAAAAAAGGGGATGAAAAAGGATATCGGGATGCCATCGAAAGACATTTTGAGGTTTATAAGATTTTCAAGGTCAATCGGAGTCAGGAGTTGATGGCGGAAAAAGAAAATAATGAAAAGGTAGAAGGGATATGAAAAGGCTGCATTTCATCATTTTATATTTATCCTTAGTGATATTGTTTATGAATACATCTTGTTTGGGAAAAAAGGAAAAGAAGATAGAGGTGCAATGGGAAAACTCATTGTCACTTCCGGGTTGTGCCGGCATGTCGGAAAACGTTGGGTTGGCAGGTGCGTATTCCGGGATAGTGGAAGGAAAGTTGCTTGTGCTGGGTGGAGCTAATTTTCCGGATAAGTATCCTTGGGAAGGAGGAGCGAAAACTTGGTGGTCTACTTTATATAGCTATGATTTACAAACGGGAAAATGGACTGTTTATGATGATTTTCTCGATCGCCCGCTTGCTTATGGAGTTTCAATAAGTTTGCCGGAAGGATTGTTGTGTATTGGGGGGTGTGATCGTACGCAGTGTAGTGATAACGTTTTCCTGATAAAGAAAGAAGAAGATTCATTTGTGATAGACTCGGTTAGTTATCCATCTTTGCCGGTTCCGTTGGCGAATGCAACGGGAGCAATGGGTGATAACTGTATTTATATTGCTGGGGGGCAAGAGACTATGGTAAATGAACAGTCGACTCATCATTTTTACATGCTGGATTTGATGCATAAAGAAAGAGGATGGCAAGAAATGCCGGATTGGAATGGTCCTTCTCTTTCCTATGCAGTAGGTGTGGCGCAAGGAGAACGATTTTATCTTTTCAGTGGAAGAAGTTATGCTCCGGATGAGGCGATGGTAGAACATACGGAGGGGTACGTATTTGAGCCAAGCATTGGAAAATGGAGTAAAATGACCGGTTCTTTTCCTGTAATGGCGGGGACTGGTGTATCATACGGGGAGGATAAGATTCTGTTAATTGGGGGAGTGGAAGAGATTCTTCCTACATCTCCCGAGCATCCGGGATTCAGCCGTAAGTTACGGGTAGTCAGTACAAGTACGAATTCTTTGGTAGATTCGCTCGAATGTCCTTATCGCATTCCGGTCACTACGAATGTTGTTTCTGTCGGAAATCAGATATTCATTGTAAGTGGTGAGGTACAGCCGGGAATACGGACGCCATTTATTCTAAAGGGAAGTTTCTAGGAATAAAATGAAATATCAAATCTAATTAAATGCGTTATGAACAATTATGAAAGACTGGAAGGTATGGTTGCGGCCACCTTCACCCCAATGGATGAAAATGGGGATGTAAATTTATCTGTTATTGAAAAATATGCTGATTGGATCGCATCGACTCCTATTAAAGGGGTGTTTGTGTGTGGTACGACTGGTGAATTCTCTTCGCTGACGATTGATGAACGTAAATTAATTCTTGAAAAATGGGTTGCTTCGGCTGGTAAGCGGTTCAAAGTGATTGCCCATGTAGGTTCAAACTGCCAACGGGGCGCTATGGAACTGGCATGTCATGCAGAAAAAGCAGGAGCCGATGCCATTGCTTCAATAGCTCCGTCTTTTTTCAAACCGGGAACGGTAAATGAGTTAATTGATTTTTTTGCTCCGGTTTGCGGGGCTGCCAGTGGATTGCCTTTCTATTATTATAATATGCCGTCGATCACAGGGGTTAATTTGCCGGTAGATAGATTTTTGGTAGAGGGCAAGAAGAAAATATCAAACTTGGTAGGTACTAAATTTACTCATAATAATCTGATGGAGATGGGGACCTGCATCGATTTGGAACAGCATAAGTTTGAAGTTCTGCATGGCTTTGATGAGATTCTGATTGCAGGTTTATCAATGGGAGCTGTGGCAGGCGTAGGAAGTACATATAATTATATCCCTAATGTTTACCATGCTATTTTTGAGTCAATGAAGCAAAATGATGTGGAAACGGCACGTGCTTGGCAAATGAAATCTATACGTACGGTAGAAGTTATCATTAAATATGGCGGAGGCGTACGTGGAGGTAAAGCTATCATGAAATTAATAGGTATTGATTGTGGCAGTTGTCGTTTGCCAATTAAACCATTTTCAGTTGAGGAGTATGACAAATTAAAAGGTGATTTGGATGCGATAAATTTCTTCGATTTTTAGACATAAAAAGAGGAGATGACAGTAAAAGTATATTGCTGGGGTTTGCTACTTTACTTCCTGTCTATCTCCCCCTAATCTAGTTAAATGCGTTCAAAATTACCTAAAATAAAAATACTATGAAAATGAGTAAGAAAATATTTATCATATTTTCGATGATTTTGCTATGGATACCAGATATATCTTTGGGTAAAGATATAAGGTTCGAACTGGAAAGGCCTGTCATCCCTGTTTTGGTCAAAAAGCAGATTAATCCGACTGTTAAGGCAACTTTGATTCAAACAAACAGTCGTCCTTACACTATCCGGCAGATTGATGTCGACTTGCAAGAAAGTACCGACTTGTCTGATATCCTTTCTGTTGCGGTATATGGAACTCATAAAAACGGGTTGATAGATGAATCCCGTCTGATATGTAAACCGATGCCCGCTGCACGGAAGATATCTTTTACAGATAATATACAAGTGAAAGATGATTCCTTGTCTTTTTGGATAGCAGTGACATTGAAGGATACGGTTCCACTGACACACCGCATTAGTGTGAATTGCAGCCGGATAAAAACCAGTCGGGGAGAACTGAAAGTCTCGAATAAGGAGGCTATTCCCCTAAGAGTGGGAGTGGCATTAAGACAGAAAGGACAGGATGGTATCGTTTCTTCACGTATTCCGGGATTGGCTACCAGTAACAACGGAACTCTGCTGGCTATATTTGATGCCCGTTATGATTTGACTCGCGATTTGCAGGGAAACATAGATATCGCTCTTCATCGTAGCTTTGACAAAGGACTGACATGGCAACCCATCCAGACGGTGTTGGATATGGGAGAATGGGGAGGACTTCCGCAAAAGTTTAATGGAGTGAGTGATGCGTGCATCCTTGTGGATAAAAACACAAATGATATTTTTATAGCCGGATTGTGGATGCACGGTGCATTGGATGATAATGGCAAGTGGATAGAGGGCTTGAATGAAAACAGTACTTACTGGATACACCAGTGGCGAAAGAAGGGCTCACAACCCGGAATCGGTCTGAAAGAGACCTGTCAGTTCCTGATAACTAAAAGCACGGATGACGGACTGACATGGAGTTTCCCCGATAATATAACTGGTAAAACCAAACGTCCTGAATGGTGGTTGTTTGCTCCGGCTCCCGGACAAGGAATAACACTGGCGGATGGTACTTTGGTCTTTCCTACACAAGGACGTGATGATAAAGGAGCAGCATTCTCCAATATTACATATAGTAAAGACCACGGAAGGACATGGACAACCAGCAATCCGGCTTATTCGAATGTGACGGAATGTAATGCAGCCCAATTAAGTGACGGTACTGTAATGCTGAATATGCGCGATAACAGAAACCGGGGGAATAAAGAAGTGAATGGCCGGAGAATCTGTACGACAACAGACTTGGGCGAGACATGGACAGAGCATCTCACGTCACGAAAAGCATTGGTGGAACCGACGTGTATGGCAAGTTTACATCGCCATGATTATACTGTGGACGGAGAAAAGAAAAGCATACTATTATTTGCCAATCCCAGTGATTATAAGACACGGGATAAATTGACCTTGAAAGTAAGTTTTGACGACGGAATGACATGGCCTGAGAAATACTGGATTCTGTTTGACCAATATCGTAGTGCAGGTTATTCCAGCATCACGTCAATAGATGAAAATTCAATAGGGATATTATATGAAAGCAGTCAGGCAAATATGGCTTTTATTAAAATTGATTTGGCGGAAATTTTAAACAGGTAGGTTATGAACAGTAAAATTCCAAATATATATCCTTGGGTGGTAGTCGGATTGTTATGGGGAGTTGCTTTACTCAACTATATGGATAGGCAGATGCTCTCTACCATGCGGATTCCTATGATGGCAGATGTCCGTGAACTGGAATCGGCAGCCAATTTCGGCAGATTGATGGCGGTCTTCCTGTGGATATACGGACTGATGAGTCCCATTTCCGGGATTATCGGTGACCGTATGAGCCGCAAATGGTTGATCGTAGGAAGTTTGTGTGTATGGTCCGGAGTTACTTTCCTGATGGGATATGCCACTACTTTTGACCAGCTTTACTGGCTTCGTGGAATTATGGGAATAAGCGAAGCATTGTATTTACCCGCCGCCCTGTCTCTGATAGCTGATTTTCATCAGGATAAGACGCGTTCGCTGGCAGTGGGAATACACATGACGGGACTTTATGTCGGGCAGGCAATAGGTGGTTTTGGAGCTACTTTTGCTGCCATGTATTCTTGGCATAGTACATTCCACTGGTTTGGTATTATTGGTATAGGATATGGCGTCGTTCTGGCTTTTTTCTTACGGGATAAGGAAAGGGGAACTGTCTCTGCCATACAAGAGAAAGTGAAAAAGATACCGGTTCTGAAAAGCTTGGGAATGTTGTTCTCCAACGTCTTTTTCTGGATTATCTTGTTTTACTTCTGCGTGCCGGGCACTCCGGGATGGGCGGCGAAAAACTGGTTGCCGACTCTCTTTTCTGAGAGCCTGTCTATTGATATTTCCGTGGCAGGACCGATGTCTACCATCTCCATCGCTTTATCTTCACTGTTCGGAGTATTAGCCGGCGGATATATATCCGACCGATGGGTGCTCAAAAATGTGCGCGGAAGAGTATATACGGGAGCTTTGGGATTAGCTTTTATTATCCCCTCTTTATTGTTCATCGGATTCGGTCATTCCATTTTCGCATTGGTGATGGGAACGGTTCTGTTCGGAGCGGGATTCGGAATGTTCGACGCAAATAACATGCCGATTCTTTGCCAGTTTGTTTCAGCCCGTTACAGGGCAACGGCTTATGGTATTATGAATATGTGCGGAGTATTTGCGGGAGCGGCAATAACCAGTATCCTGGGAGAATCTACGGATGCCGGACATTTGGGACGAGATTTCGCGCTTCTAACAATATTCGTATTGATAATGCTGGTCATTTTGGTCACCTGTCTGCGACCTAAGACCATCGATATGAAGGATTAATTTTCAAATTTTAATTTTATATTTTATGAAAAACTCAATAAAGCATACGAATAAAATATTATCGGTGTTATTTGCTTTTTTATTTATTTCCCTAAATATTCAAGCAGATGATATCAGTTCTAAAGAAATTAAAGTCTCTGGTATAATACAAGATCAAAATGGGGTAGAATTACCCGGAGTTTCAATTTCAGTAAAAGGAATGGATAAAGGTACCATTACTAATATAGCTGGTGAATTCTCAATAATGGTTTCTCCTGACGCTACTCTTATTGTTTCTTTTGTAGGAATGGAAACAAAAGAAATTGCAGTCAAAGGGCGTAGAAATATTGTCATTGTTTTGAAAGAAAGTTCTGTATTGCTTGATGAAGTTGTAGCTATAGGTTATGGAAAACAATCAAGGGCATTAATAACCAATTCTATTTCTAAGATAAATAAGGAAGAATTCCAGAAGGCACCTGGACAGAATCCATTATTACAGTTACAAGGAAAAGTGCCTGGTTTGTCTTTACAGATTTCTAGTGGGCAGCCTGGAGCTGATCCTCAATTATTTATTCGTGGAGGAAGTTCAACTTCGCCGGAAAGTGATACGCCTTTAATAATTATTGATGGTATAATATCACAAGGTTTTAGAAATATATCAGATATGAATCCGGCAGATATAGAATCTATAGAGGTCTTGAAAGATGCTGCTTCTACTGCTATCTATGGTTCCAGAGCAGCTAATGGTATTATTCTTGTCAAAACTAAATCCGGTCAGAAAGGGAAACCTGTTGTAAGTCTGCGATACACATACGGAGTGGAACAACAACCTCAGCGAATCCCATTATTGAATGCACGGGATTATATAACATTATCTCGTTCGAATATTGCTAAATTTAATCAGGCAGACTTAACTTATAATGGAAAAGAAGATCAGGCTAAATTTTTGAGCGGTTCATTTGGTATGTCAACCGGAAATCCTAGAAATTCAAAGAATACGCTTGAGTTTTTGGATGTTTATCTTCAAAAGTATGGTCAAGGTTACGTCAGTAACTTGTTGGAAAACGAAGGATGGCAGACAATGGCAGATCCTGTTACAGGTAAACAACTTATTTTTCAGGATAATGACTTTCAGAAAGCCACCTTTACAACTGGGCAGAAGCATGAAATAGATTTGAGCATTAGTGGAGGGACGGAAGCTATTAACTATTATGTAGGATTAAGATATTTGAATCAGGATGGTATTCTTCGAGGTACGAATTATAAGAATTACAGCGTTTTGTTTAATGGAAACTATAAATTGAGTGAAGCATGGAGTCTGTCTACTAAAGCTAGTTTGCAGGTGAGAGATGCTGTAGGAGGTGGAAATACAGTTAATACCATATCACGAAGCATATTGACTCCACCAACTTATCGCTTGTATTATGAAGATGGAACTCCGGCTCCGGGTGAAGGAATTTCGTCTTTCAGAAGCAGATTGCATGAAATTTATTATAAGACTAACTATGATGATACCAATGTATATAGGACAACTTTCCAATTAGGTGCAATTTGGAATATTCTGCCTGGTTTGGTATTAAAACCTACAGCCTACTATTTCGGTACGGAAGGTCTAGAAAATTATTTTCAGGCAGATAATGAAACAACCGGAAATACAATTCGTCCGGCTTCTGCTAAACATAATTTTGACAGGCATTTGCAGGGAGATTTAGTGCTTTCGTATGATAAGAAAGTGAAAGAACATAATATTGGAGTCGTAGCAGGTGCCAGCTATACTCATGATTATAGTTATAGGCTTTCTGCAAGTGGCAGTGGTTCTTCCATAGATTTAATTCCGACATTAAATGCAACGGCAGATAGTACTCAGCGAGCAAGTTCGACTAAAACAATGGAAGCCACTTTGAGTTATTTCGGACGTGTAAATTATGATTATAATGGCAAATATCTTTTCTCTATCAGTATGCGTGCCGATGGTTCTTCGCGATTTGCGGAAGATAATAAATGGGGATTTTTCCCGGGAGTATCTGCTGGGTGGAATATGCATCGGGAAAACTTCTATAAACCATTGGAAGCTATCGTTAGTCGTTGGAAATGGCGTGCTAGTTGGGGGCGCACAGGTAACAACAATTTGAGTGTGGCTAATTCGAGAGGAGAATATAAGATTACAGATACCAACTATCAGGGCTCTGTCGGCATATTAAATACAACATTGAAAAATGCGCAGTTGCGCTGGGAAACAACAGAATCCTATGACATTGGGGTTGATTTGGGCTTTTTCAATAATAGATTAGGACTGTTAATCGACTATTACAACAAACTGACATTTGACAGATTGTATGATGAACCTTTATGGAGTTCTACCGGATTTAGTTCCATTAAGAGTAACTATGGATCTGTAAGAAACTCCGGAGTAGAGATTGAGTTGAATGCTACTCCTATTCAAACTAAAGATTTCTCATGGGATTTAGGATTGACATTTGCTTATAACAAAGGAGTGGTAGTAGACTTACCGGATAATGGAGAAGAAAGGCATCGTGTAGGAGGAAACTTTGTTTATGATCCTGCAACTGGAGGAACAAAAAAAGTGGGTGGTATTGCCGAAGGTGAGAGATTTGGCGGAAGATGGGCTTTTCATTACTTGGGAACATATCAGACTGAAGAAGAAGCGGCCAAGGCACCTAATGACCCGAACGCACAAGGAAGAAAGAAACATGCGGGAGATGCAATATTTGAAGATGTAAATAATGATGGACAATTGGACTCTAAAGACATGATCTTCATGGGATATGTTCGTCCTGATAAAGTCGGAGGAATTATTAATACATTGAAATACAAAGGACTAACTGTACGAATCGTTATGGACTGGGCTATGGGGCATGTAATAGACAATGGCTTCAAAGGACAGATAATGGGTAGCTCACGTAATAATAATAATGCCATCAAAGAGGCAATGACCAATTCTTGGCAGAGTGCGAATGATGGGAGCAAATATCCTAAATATACTGTTCAGAGCGACTATGATTATCAATATAGAAATCATATGAGATGGGATAATCAGATCGGGAGCTCTGCAAGTGGTAGTACTAATAATAGCTTGTATTTTAGCAAGGGAGATTACTTGGCATTCAGGGAAGTGTCTTTAAGTTATATGTTGCCATTATCTTGGATTAGAAAGATGAGACTCAGTGCTGTGGAAGTTTTTGCAGGAGCGTATAATATTGGTTATATAAAAAAATATGATGGCATGTTTCCTGAAATATATACTGGTGTTGACTATGGTATTTATCCGAGACCCAGACAATATAACATGGGAGTAAAAATTAATTTCTAATTAAATAAGACTCATAATTATGAAACAATTTAAATCAATACTATTAGGCATTTCTTTATTCTTGTTACATTCGTGTAACTTACTGGATGTAGATACTGTTTCAAGCATTACCGGAGATGGATACTGGAATACAAAAGGCGATGTAGAAAGTTATATGATCGGTATTTATACCAAATTGCGCGATACATCGAATTCTACTCTTCATTTTGAAGACAGAGGAGATGCCTTTACAACAGGGCTGGAAGGTGGCCCTTCTAATTTATGGGCGCAAAACCTCACATCGCAAAATGGTTATAGCTGGTCGAGCTATTACTCTGTAATACAACATTGTAATATGTTACTGAAGTATACTCCCGGAATAGATTTTGGTGTAGAGGCTGATAAAAACAGATTATTGGCAGAGGCGTATTGTATCAGAGGGTATATGTATTTCTGTATTGCCCGGATATGGGGGGATGCCCCTTTGGAACTGGAACCGACAGAAAGTTCAAATAAGCCTAAGTTAGCAAGAGAACCCGCGGAGGAAGTTTTGGCACGTGCTCTAAGTGATGTAAATGCAGCAATCGATCTTTTTCCGGAAGAAAGTTATGCAAATGGAAAAGGAAGGGCATCGAAGCCGGCATGCTATGCATTGAAAGCCGATATTTTGCTATGGAAAGCAAAAGTGATGAATGGATCGGAACAAGATTTGAAAGATGTCATAACTTATGCGGATCTGGCAAGTAAAGGACTTTCACTGGAAGATAACTTTGCAGATATTTATGGAACTAAATATGGGAAAGAAGTGATATGGACTATCCATTTCGAAATTTATGAAAAGGAAGCTCAGTATAGTCAGAGTCTGAAGCCAAGAGATGTTTTTGTAGAAAAGGCGGTCAATAAGGATGAAATTCCTTATGCTAAAGGAGGAGCTCGCAGCACTTATGCACCAAGTCCGTTTTTGATAGGTCTTTTTAATGCTAATTCGGCAGATATCAGAACCAAAGACTCTTATATCACTGCAAAGGATGCGGACGGAAATGAAATAGGGACCTTTGATAATAAGATGAAGGGAACAAAAACAGAAGGAGATCGTACCTATGACTCAGATATAGTTATATATCGGCTTGCAGAGATGTATTTATTTAAAGCAGAAGCTTATGCGGCGTTAAATCAAACGCCACAGGCTATTATTGAACTGAATAGAGTCAGAAATCGTGCCAAGATTGGAACTTATAATGGAAGTACCAATAAAATAGCAGTGGAGAAAGAAATTCTGAACGAGCGTGCAAGAGAGTTATATCTTGAGAGGAAAAGATGGCCCGATCTTCTTAGATTTCATTATGGTGGAACGATTGATGTTTATCAGGAGGTCCCGAACTTAAAGAAAAAAGTCGATGATAATATTATCATTCCATTATATCTTGCAATCCCATTGAGCGATATAAATATCAATCCTAATTTAAAACAAACTCAAGGATATGAAAACCTATAAGATTATTACATGTATATTTCTTTTTATAAGTATGTTTACACAAGCTTGTCAAAAAGATGATGAGACACAAGGAAACCCAACTCCTGTTCCACCGGAAGAAGAAGTGCCTTCGTCCGAATTCAACTATATTTATAATCAAGGGACGGATGGTTTTGAACTCTATCGAATACCTGCTATTGTTAAAAGTAAAAGCAATACTTTATTAGCTTTTGCTGAAGCTAGAAAAGCTCGAAGTAATGGAGATAGCGGAGATATAGATCTTGTAGTCAAACGTTCGTCGGATAATGGAAAAACATGGAGTAAACAGATTACGATATGGAATGATGGACAAAACACTTGTGGAAATCCCGTGCCTATTGTTGACGACAGAGGTAGAATACATCTGCTTATGACTTGGAATTTCCAGACTGATAAATGGGGAGCAATAACCAATGGTACCGGAGAAGACAGCCGACGTCCGTACTATACATATTCTGATGATGACGGCATTACTTGGGCGCAACCAGTTGAAATAACTTCTTCTGTAAAAAAAGAAAAATGGGATTGGTATGCTACCGGTCCGTGCCATGGTATTCAGATTCAAAAGGGAATACATAAAGGAAGATTAGTTGCTCCAAACTATTTTACAACTCGGGAGAGTGGAAAGGTCACGAGTTATTCTCACATCATTTATTCTGATGATTACGGAAAAACATGGAACCCAGGAGAACCTACTCCTGTCGGTGGTGTTGGAGAGTGTTCTGTAGCCGAGATAGGAGAGGGAACATTAATGTTGAATATGAGAGCAGATGAAGGCTTTTATCGGAAAAGTTGTACTAGCATGGATGGAGGACTTACTTGGTCTTCACCTCAAATTAGCATTGATCAAATAGACTGTAAGTGTCAGGGTAGTATATTATCAATAGGAGGAGCTGTTTTTCTTTCGAATGCTGCTTCCGCTACGGAACGTATTAATATGACTATCAAAAAAAGTACGGATAATGGGAAGAATTGGAAGGGACAATATACAGTTTATGAAGGTAACTCTGGTTACTCTGATATAGTTGAGCTCTCTGATTCACAGATTGCTATTATCTATGAGGGAGGAGAAAAACGATATACGGATGGGCTGGCATTTAAAGTTGTTAGCATAAAATCAATACAATGAATTTAATACATTACTGATATGAAAAGAAAAACTATATATTTATTACGGTGTATTGTTGTGATATTGTTATTGGCTTGTTCTGAAGATGATTTGCAGTCCCTGCAAGCTGCTTTCGAATCAGATCTTCAGGAAGTCACAATCGGAGAAAGTATTACTTTCAAAGACATATCTACTGGTGACCCTTCTAAATGGAATTGGCGGTTCGAAGGTGGAGAACCAGAAACCTCAATCTTATTTAGTCCTAATGTTGTATATAATAAGCCTGGAGTTTATTCGGTTACCTTGTCTGTTGGACGCGGAGAAGAAGCAAACGAAATGGTGAAGGAACAATATATTACTGTTAACTATCCGTCGCAGATAACTGTTGACTTCTCTGCAGATAAAACTACTGCTACAAATGAAGATGTTATTTCTTTTAAAGATTTGTCCAAAGGACATCCGAATGAGTGGTTATGGAGTTTCACACCTAAAGAAGGTGGAGCAATTATCACTTCAACAGAACAAAATCCACAAATGACACTTTCTCCGGGAATCTATACTGTTAAATTGACAGCTAAGAATCCCAAAACGTCTTCAGACAAAGTAAGAGAGGATTATATTACTGTTATTGATAAAAATGCGATTGCCGCTGATTTTGGTGCACAATGCCGGAATACTTATGCCGGGGGATATATTAACTTCTTGGATAAGACATTAGGAACGGTTGAAGAATGGGAATGGACATTTGAAGGAGGTACTCCAACCAGTTCTGTAGAACAAAATCCTATAGTGCAATATAATAATCCGGGAAAATACAAAGTGACATTGAAAGCTAAAAACTCAGTAAATAGCTCTACGAAAGAGAAAGAGGGTTATGTATATGTTGTTTCTGCAGAAAAGTTAGTATTGTATTTGCCATTCGATGGTGATAATAAAGATGCAGGTCCCAATCAATTGAACCCTGAAGAGCTTACGGCAGGAGCTGGTTCCAGTGTATATAATTCTCAGGCGCGCTTTTCTGGAGAAAGTGCTGAATGTCGATTTGCAGCACACTTCCAAGGCGACAAGCAAAATTATTCAATTTTGTCTATTCCTGAAGAAGGATTGAAGAATCATTATACGGATAGTGAATTTACAGTTGCATTTTGGGTGAAGGTTTCAAATATGACAGCTAAGAATGCAGTCTTTCATCAAGGTGTGGGACCTGGTGCTACTTACACCGATCCTGTGCCCAGACAAAGTTGGTTTAGACTTGATACCAGTGGTAAAACTGTTGTTTTCTGTGTAGAATACAAGGGAAAAGCAGGAAACTGGGCTGAATATGAAGGTAAACGAATGGATGACGGTGAGTGGCATCACTATGTATGTATTTATCAGAAAGTGGATGGAAAAAGAGATAGTTATTTGTATATCGATGGGCAGAAGGTTATTGAAAAGAAAGGGGGTGTTGACAAGGTGGTAGATAATTGGCCATACTATATTGGTTGTAACTATCGATTTACCAATGGAGAATTTGCACCTGAGAACTTCTTGAATGGATATCTGGATGACTTTATTTTGTATAACAGAATATTGTCAGAAGAAGAAATACAAGATTTATACAATAACTAAAAACTAATTGTGGAACTTCTCTTTTAATCAGTAAAAGAGAAGTTCCACATTCAATTAAAATATCAGAATATGAAAAAACTTTTTCTATTATCAATGCTGGGTCTGCGATTGATATGTTAGCATGAAACGAACAATTAGCTGTTTTGATTTATGGTTGGTATGGAGGATAATCTGGATTTGTTTATTATTTAATGGTGTAGTTGTCTTATTTATTGGGCCAATTCTGTATATTTGCAACCATTATACTACAATATCATGAAAATTATATTTATTAACACACTTCGTGTACTGATGCTTTTTATATTTATTTTCTCGTGTGGTATCAGTTGCGTTGTTTATGAAGATACATTGGTTGACTGGTGGATACCTGTTGGAGTGGTACTTATAGTAGTGATAGCAACAATTCCTTTCTATAAAGGATGGATTTGGCTGACAACAATGGATGATAAAGTAATTAATTGTTGTTGCCATTTGGTTTGTGTCGGTGCTATCAGTTGCGTATTGTTTCTTGGGGGAAATTACTGGTTCGCCGATTCTGCTTCCGCGCATGAAGAAGAAGTCATGGTACAGAATAAATATATAGAAACACATAAGAAAAGCCGTAGAGTCGGCAGACACCGTTATGTACCGGATGGCGTTCGTAAAGAATATTATTTGCAGGTAACTTTTGAAAATGGGAATGTAGAAACATTGCATGTATCTCCTTCTACTTATAATAAAACAAAGACAGGCCGGTCGAAGATTCTGACTCTGCAAAAGGGCTTATTTGGGCTGCCTGTAATTACCAAAGGACTTTAATAAAAGTCACGTCACCTTTAGAATGGGGTATATATTCTTTGCTAAGTTCTTCTAGAATCGGGTACATCACTTTACAAGGCTTGCACCAAGTAGCTGACAGAAACTCTTGGAAAAACTTCCCTCGGATAGTTATCGAACACTAAAATTTGTCTATTAATCTTTGGAAGATATAAAATTAAGCACTATTTTTGCCACGATAAAATGAGTATTCACCCTTTAAAATTGATGGAAAGGGTATTAATTATGTTAGAGTTATAATATTTTCAAATTAGGACTAAGTTGTCTCGTCGGGAAGATTAGGCTTTGCAACTTATTATTTTTTATATTGAACTGATGGTTCTTACATTGACCGCCATTCTACTAACGGCGGTAATGGTTGATTAGTCCTGCAATCACATTTTTTATTTCTTGAATAATTCACTTCAATGCTGTGAATGGATGTTTTGTATCCGTTTCCGAAGCATTGGTAATATCGGATCAGTCCGAAAACCCTGTGGGTGATTAATCGTAAACGATGAGTTATAATACTGGTACCCAATCAAGCGGTTGTCTGACATACTTAATTTATAATGCCTTAAAAGAATCTGTATTCTTACATTGCAATATTGGATTTTTTTCAAAATATTATGCCCACAGGGTTTTCGGACTGATCCGTAATATCGTGTATTACATTATCTGCTGCCTGTGAGGCAGACAGGGAGTGCTGTATGCGAACAGAAAAAAGTATGGGAATACGATTAAAAGATTTAAGTAAAATAGGATACCGGGATAATGTTGCCCGCAGTCTGGTAGTGGATATTGTAAGTAAACATTGCAAGCATGCCACCAAAGAACAGATTGAAATGACATTGATTGATATACTTGAGCATCCCGAATCTTACAAAAACAATGAAATATGGAATAAGCTTGCCGAACGCCTTTCGCCGACTATAATAGCGAAAGAGTTTACAGCTTATGATTTACTGGACGAGCCGCTGATGTATAAAACCTATGGGGGAAAATTTATTGAGACGCTCGCCAAACAACAAATGAACCTGGCGATGCGTCTGCCTGTGACGGTAGCCGGAGCACTGATGCCCGACGCCCACGCCGGTTACGGATTGCCTATCGGCGGGGTGCTTGCCACGGACAATGTGGTGATTCCGTATGCCGTAGGAGTTGATATTGGCTGCCGGATGAGCTTGACGGTATTTGATGTCGGTGCAGATTTCTTGAAACGGTATGCCTATCAGATGAAAGAAGCCTTGAAAGACTTCACCCATTTCGGTATGGATGGTGGATTGGGTTTTGAGCAGGAACATGAAGTGTTGGACAGGGAAGAATTCCGTCTGACGTCTTTATTGAGGGACTTGCATGGAAAGGCGGTACGCCAGCTTGGAAGTTCCGGTGGTGGCAATCATTTTGTAGAGTTCGGTGAGATCACTTTGCAAGAAAAAAACGTGCTGAATCTTCCGGAAGGAAGTTACTTGGCGTTGCTGTCACATTCCGGTTCACGAGGGTTGGGGGCTGCTATTGCAAAACATTACAGTCTGCTGGCACGTGAAGTGTGCAAGCTTCCCCGTGAAGCACAACATTTTGCCTGGCTGGATTTGAATACTGAAGAGGGGCAGGAGTATTGGATGAGCATGAACCTAGCAGGCGACTATGCCCGTGCCTGTCACGAACGGATTCATTTGAATTTGGCGAAAGCCTTAGGGTTGAAGCCTCTCGCTAATGTCAATAATCATCATAACTTCGCTTGGAAAGAAGAAATTGCTCAGGGGCGTATGGCAATCGTCCATCGTAAAGGAGCCACTCCGGCGCAAAAGGGACAAGCGGGATTGATTCCCGGAAGTATGGCCACTTCGGGTTATCTGGTGTGTGGCAAAGGGGTGGAAGAAGCGTTGAATTCGGCTTCTCATGGAGCCGGCAGGGCAATGTCCCGCCAAAAGGCAAAAGATAGTTTTACGCAATCGGCTTTGAAGAAGTTGCTGTCGCAAGCAGGAGTTGCTTTGATTGGTGGGAGTGTGGAAGAAATGCCGTTGGCATACAAGGACATTGACAGAGTGATGTATACGCAGGAGACGCTGGTGGAAGTGCAGGGTAAATTTATGCCTCGCATTGTACGAATGAATAAGGAATGACGCAATGAAAGAAAAAGTCTATTTACAAATTAATTAAAAAAGAAGAAGAAAATGATATCAGAGAAATATGGTCGTACCTATCACTATCCGTTCTCTCCCGGAACGACTAGTGATGACCGGATTAATCATACGTATTGGGAGAACATCCAACAGATTAAGACATTGGTGCATACCGAAAAGTTGGACGGAGAGAATAACTGTTTGAGCCAGTGGGGTGTCTTTGCCCGTTCGCATGCGGCTCCCACCACTTCACCATGGACGAGGCAACTGCGTGAACGTTGGGAGCTGATAAAGAATGATTTAGGCGATATAGAAATCTTCGGAGAGAATCTGTATGCTATACATTCTATTGAATATCAGCGGTTGGAAACGCATTTCTATGTGTTTGCGGTTCGTTGCATGGACCAGTGGCTGTCATGGGAAGAAGTGAAGTTCTATGCGGCTTTATTTGATTTTCCTACTGTTCCGGAGTTGAAGATAGAGCCTGTTTCCGGTTTGACGCCGGAACTTTTGAAACAGGAAATCATTCGTATGTCACAAGAACCGTCGGTCTTCGGTTCTTGTGACCCGTGGACAAAAGAAGCTTGTACCCGCGAAGGGGTAGTCAGCCGTAATATTGAAGAGTATCCGGTAAGCGGATTTGCGCAGAATGTATTTAAGTATGTGCGGAAAGGGCACGTCAAGACAGATGAACATTGGACGCGTAACTGGAAACGTGCTCGGCTTACCTGGGAATTTGCTAATGAAAAGGAGGAATAAGTTATGGATTGGAAATTGATAGAAGATAAATCGTGGAGCTCACTCGAACAACAGTTCGAGTGGGTGCGCGAAATGAATACCGTTCCGCAGGATACTCGTTATCATGCGGAAGGGAATGTAGCGGTACACACCCGTATGGTGTTGGAAGCATTGCAGCAATCTACTGTTTATCAGTCTCTTTCTGCTTTGGAGAAAGAAATAGTATGGGCAGCCGCATTATTGCATGATGTGGAGAAACGTTCGACCTCTGTGGATGAGGGAGAGGGGAGAGTGTCTGCCAAAGGACACGCCCGGAAAGGGGAATACACTGCCCGTACTATTCTATATCGGGATTGTACCGCCCCCTTTCATATCCGGGAACAGATTGCGTCTTTAGTCCGTTATCATGGGCTACCCATTTGGCTGATGGAAAAGCCGGACTCTGTAAAAAAGCTCTGCGAGGCTTCTTTGCGGGTAGATACTGCATTATTGAAGATGCTGTCCGAAGCCGATGTCAGGGGACGTATCTGTGACGATAAAAAAGAGTTATTGGAAGCTGTGGAACTATTTGAGATTTTCTGCCGCGAACAAGATTGTTGGAACAAACTGAGAGAGTTTGCCACAGATTATGCACGCTTTCATTACTTCCATGCAGAAGACAGTTATATTGATTATATCCCTCACGAACAGTTTAAATGTGAAGTGACGATGTTGTCAGGACTTCCGGGAATGGGGAAGGATTATTATATCCAATCTTCCGGCATGGATATGCCGGTGGTGAGCTTGGATGCCATTCGTGGAAAGTACAAAGTAAGCCCTACGGATAAGTCGGCGAATGGACGGGTGGTGCAAATGGCGAAGGAAGAGGCCAGGACGTATCTTCGCAAAGGACAGGATTTTGTTTGGAATGCAACAAACATTACCCGTCAGATGCGTGCCCAACTGATTGATCTGTTTGTTGATTATGGTGCAAAAGTGAAGATAGTCTATTTGGAACAACCTTATCACATTTGGCGTCAACAAAATAAAAGCAGGGAATATGCACTTCCCGAATCCGTATTGGATAAGATGTTGGATAAACTGGAGGTTCCTCAACTGACGGAAGCGCATGAAGTGATATATCATACGGTATAAGTAACTTGCAGAATCTATGCAGTTAATGACTTGTTCATATAGGTAAACAAAGTGTTTCAACGCTTGAAACATTTTGTTTCCTGGTGCGAAACACTTTGTTTCCCGACGTGAAACACTTTGTTTCAACCAATGAAACAAAGTGGGAGCTGTCGTCAACCGGAAATTCTCCAGTAAATAATGACAAGATGCTTACCGAGACAGAGTGAGGGCAAAAACATCGTAAACTTATTAGAGATATTTGTGGATAATCAACTGAAAATATAAACTACAATTCCGGTAATCGCCACATACACTAACGCATAAGGAATAGCCGCTTTCAGTATTTCCCCTTCTTTTCCCTGTTGGTTTCCCGCAGAAGTAGCAATGGCAATACTTTGCGGAGAGATAATCTTACCCCCTGTAGCACCTACTGTATTTGCAGCGGACAGCCAATCCGGGCTGACATGAATTTGCCCTGCAACACTTGCTTGCAACTTTCCGAAAAGGATATTGGAAGAAGTGTCGCTTCCGGTAATAAACGTTCCCAGGCAACCGATGACAGGCGCGAACAGCGGATATAAACTTCCTGTAGCGGTGGCGAGTGCCGTGGCAATAACGGCAATCATTCCTGAAGTGTCCATAATGGTGGATAATCCGACCAGGCAGATAACCGTGATGAAAGTCTTTTTCAACTGTTTCACCGTATTCCATAGTACGATGAACAAGTCTTTTACTTTTGCCCCTTGTATCAATCCACCGATAAAAGTTCCGATGAAAAGCAATACTCCCGCATGAGTCAGCCATGAAATCGTATAATTTACGGTAGAAGCATTGATAGGCAGGCTGATTCTCGTTATCCAGTTATTCTCCAATGTGTGTCGCAATCCCGGAAATAGCGGGCTTGTGAGAATAATAAGGAAGAGAATAAGTAGGTAAATGCTCCATGCATTCAGTATATCTTTTGTTTTCAGATGGCTTTTCCGTGCTTTCTCTTCTTTAGAAGCAGTCAGTTTTCCATAAAGAACAATCACGATAATCGAAAGAATACTGCCGATAATGGCAGGAGATTCGGCACCCATATACTTGGCAGCCAGATATTGGCTGACTAAAGAGACTCCGCCTACTAATAAGGCAAGAAATATATTTTTGGGAAGCGATTTAAGTTTGGAGTCGGTAAGGAAAAGCAAAACCAGCGGAATCAGGAACATCAAAACGGATAACTGCAATACGACATTCGTGCTAAGATGCAATACATCCAGATTCGTTTCTTTGGCCAGCACCAATACCGGAGTTCCAATCGCTCCGAAAGCGGTGGCTACACTGTTGGCTATCAGACTTACGGTTGCCGAAAAGATAGGCTTAAATCCCAGACTGATAAGAATGGCTGCCGGAATAGCAACTGCTGTCCCGAAGCCTGCCATCGCTTCCAGTAGTCCGCCGAATCCCCAAGTCAGTAATAACACCTGAATACTTTTATCGGTAGAAATAGAAGCGAATTGCTGTTTGATAATCTCCATCTTTTCTGTTTTCAGCAATACGTTATAACTGAAAATGGCCATCAGGATAATGATTAAGATAGGAGAGACGGCTTTTAACGCCCCATATAAAAAGGAGTAAAACAGATTGTCTACTGAAAAAGCGAAGCCGAACACAGCAATCAGCATCGTCACGATCAGAGAAATGATACTACTTTTGTCACCCGGCATTTTAAAGAATGCCATTAATATAATCAACAGTAACACCGGAATAATAGCAAGGATCAAGGTCATAATTATCAGATTAAAAAAGTGGAACGTCGTTTATTATTGATATAACAAACAAACGTCCCACTTTGGTCGGATGAATAAAAAGATTTTTCTGTTTATTTCATCTTCACGCTAAGAATCTGTTGTAATTGTTTTAAGTTGGCAAGTGCAGCTTCGTTACCTACTTTGCTGTCATTTCCGGAATCAATATAAATTTCGTATCCGGGAAATACTTCTTCAACCAGTTTTGAATGAAGTTCATCGTATCATTTTGAATCGTTTTATCTTTTACAGTAGGATACATATTATAAAGTACTGTATCTAGTATAATACCACGCTTTTGTATGGCTTCAAGGCTAAGCAAGGTATGATTGATGCTTCCCAATTTACCGGAAGTAACAAAAATAAGCGGATAATTCTCTTGGGCGATGTAGTCTATTGTCAGAAGCTCTGTCGTTAATGGAACCATGAGTCCGCCTGCGCCTTCAAGCAGAACAGAGTCGTAGCGTTTGCTCAACTCTTCCGTAGCACGTTTGATCTTGTCGAAGTCAATGGGGCGGTTATCTAGTTGGGAAGCTAGATGAGGAGAGGCGGGATAAGAGAAAATTTCAGGCATAGTCAGCCCTTCTTTGTCTTCTTCTGTAAGGGGGATTCCCATGATACGACGATGCAAATCAATATCCTCGGAATGCCCGACATTTCCTGTTTGGATTAACTTTTGAGTAATGGTACGCTGTCCGTTCTTGTTCCATTCACGAGCTAGAAATCCGGTGGCGTAGCTCTTGCCGGCATCGGTGTCGATACCGCTTACGAAATATACATTCTGTTTCATACATTTTTCTTTTTTGCGATGATATAAATAGGGTGATAGGTCAGGGACACTGAAGTGCCTTGGGTAAATTCTTGTGTGTAACGTTCACTGAATAACTGCAAGTCACGACGTGTCCGCAATTGTTGGGAAGAGGTGCCGGATATTCCGGTTACTCCTGTCTGCTTCAAATGATAAAGTACTTTTAATGGGTTATCAAACGAAAGAGAAATAAGTTCTTCTTCCGAATGTAGTATGTCAAAGTGGGATGACAAGGCTGTTACAAGCTCTTCACGTGAACGATAAGGAAGCCCGTTTCCTGTTAACTCTCGTATCTCTTTCATATTCTCTTTACCGAAAGTGCTGAAAGCGAAATAGCCTTGGTTATGAAGCAGGGCGTTGCACCTTTTGAAAAAGTTTTCAGGAGATTCGAACCATTGCAGAGCCGAGCAGGAAGTAATTAATGTGCTTTCGGCGGGGAAAGGAACAGTTTCTGCATCTCCCGGAAGAAAGGAAACCTGTTCTTTTCTTAATATATCCTCGCAACAATACTTCATTTCCGGGCAAAGGTCGTTTAGCAATAATTCTTCCGGCCGAAGAGCCTGAAGCAGCATACGGGAATAAATGCCAGTGCCGCATCCGAACTCAATCACTTTTGAACAGGGAAAAGAGATGTGTTCTGTAAGCAGGTGAATCATTTTATCTGCTATCTGCCGCTGTACGTTTGCTTCCTGAGGATAAGTAGCAATGGCTTTAGAGAAACGTTCGGCAATTAGTTGTTTATCCATAAATCGATCATTAGTTGATTTGCATGATTACACTATCAAAAAGGTCTTGTTGATAATGAGCGGCTTCTGCATATTCAAGGGAATCCACTTTGTTGCTCCATGCCAGCCATTGGCTATCCGGCAGGAAGATACGGTCGCTCTTTCCTATGATGGCTCTTTGCCATGCAAAATCCGACGGTGGCAATGATAAGTATTGCTTCTGTATGGCAGCAAGCTCTTCTTTGAGCTCTTCAACGGGACGTTGGGGAGCTACTGTCTGAAAAGCCTTGTAATCGGCTGCTGAACCGCACATTCTTCTTTGAAACTTTTGCAGGGATTGTTCATTCAGTCCTTGCAGGGTTCCTTCGAAAATGGTAGGAGTAATCCCTTTCGTCTCATGTATGGGATAAAGAGTCCCATTGATAGCGATACTTTGGGAAAGGGGCAGGGATGGATATTGTTTCATTATCTGTGAGGCTGCCCATACTCCCATTGACCAGGCAATGAGGGTGATTTCGGAATATTCTTGCAAAATGTCGGCATCGAACTCTAATGAACGATAATCATAGCAAATCATCCAGTCCTTATCGGTCGGGTGAATTTGCAAGAATGGAGTTTCATCCATTCCCCAGCCGGCGAAGAAAAGCAATAGATGCTTCTGATTATTCTTTATGATAAAATGCTGTTTCATCCGTTTATCAGTTTGATGAGTTGGTCAATTTCATGTTCTGTGATGTCCGCTGTCAGTGAGAAGCGGATGCGTGAAGTCCCTTCAGGTACGGTAGGCGGACGAACGGGCAATGCGTAAAATCCTTTGCGTTGGAGTTCTTCTGCTTTCAATATGGTATCTTCACTTGCTCCGACAATCATAGGGACAATGTGGCTTACCGAGGGGCAATTGTATCCTTTGCTTGTAAGGGCTTCCTTTAGCTTTTCACTGATTTGTAGCAGGTGAGTTCTCTTCTGTTGTAAAGCTGGAAGACGTTCTAACACCCATGAAGTCCATTGAATATTAATAGGCGGAAGAGCGGTTGTGAATATAAATGTGCGCATCTTGTTGATTAGATATTCCCGAATGAGTTGCCGGCAAACAATATACGCTCCTGCCGAGGCAATGGCTTTCCCGAATGTACCTACTAGAAAGTCTATATCGTTGATACATTCTTGTTCTTCAGCACATCCTAATCCTTTTTTCCCTCGTACACCAAAAGCATGAGCCTCATCTATATAAAGAAGAATATTGGAATAGCTCTTTTTGAGTTGAATGAGAGCGGGAAGATCAGCTTCATCGCCATCCATGCTGAAGATACTTTCGGTAACAATAATAATCTGCTCATAAGCGTTATGATTTTCAGCAATCAGTCGCTGCAACTGGGAAATATCATTGTGACGATACCGGATACATTTAGCTGATGATAATTTAATTCCGTCTATCAGGCTTGCATGCACCAGTTTGTCAGCAAGAATCAGGGTGTGAGTATTGCAAATGGCAGGAAGAATCCCTGTATTGGCATGATAACCACTATTGAATATGAGTGCACTTTCGGTTCCGAACATGGTGGCTAGCTGTTGCTCCAACTTCTGATAGTCACTAAAATTACCGGTCAATAACCGGGAAGAAGAGGAGGTAGGCAGGAAAGTTTCGGGAGTGAGCGTCCTTAAGAATTCCTCCCTCAATGAGATGTCATCGGCCAGTCCGAGATAATCATTAGAAGATAGGTTCAACATTCGTTGTCCGTTCAGCAGAACATCTCGCCCCTCGTGGATTAGCGGCGGGAGAGAACGGTAGTTCCTTTTCTCTTTCAAGGTCTGGAGTTCCTGATTTATATACTCTAATGTCATGAATTATAGGTTGTTTTTTTGAATAACTTTAAGTAATCCGGAAGTCAGTTTGCTTAATTGTTCCGAAGTGATGATGAAAGGCGGCATCAGATATACCAGTTTGCCAAAGGGACGTACCCAGATTCTTTCTTCCACAAATCGTCTTTGCATATATGCCATATTTACCGGACGTTTCATCTCAATGACTCCGATAGCTCCGAGTATTCGTACATCAGCTACTTCCGGAAATTCCCGTGCAGATGTCAGTTCTTCTTTCAGTTGAGTTTCGATTCGCTTCACATTCTCTTGCCAACCGGATTCGAGTAATAGGCGAACGGAAGCGCAAGCCACTGCACACGCAAGTGGATTACCCATAAATGTAGGCCCGTGCATAAAAGCTCCCGGTGCATGGTTGGAGATGGTGTCTGCTATCCGGTTACTGGCTAATACAGCAGAAAGTGTCATATATCCTCCGGTCAGTGCTTTGCCGATGCACATGATATCCGGTTCTACTCCGGCGTGTTCCCACGCAAAAAGTTTGCCGGTACGTCCGAATCCCGTTGCTATTTCGTCGAAGATTAGAAGAATATCGTGCTTCCGGCAAAGCTTTTCTGCTTCACGAAGATACTGCGGATGATAAAACCACATTCCACCTGCTCCCTGTACCACCGGTTCCAGGATAAGCGCCGCCAACTCTTTTGAATGTTTTTCAATCATCTCTTGCAGAGGTAGTATATCTTCCGGATTCCATTCTCCGTCGAACCGGGAGGTGGGGGACGGGACAAAATAACGTACAGGCAATGCTGAACCGAAAAGACTGTGCATACCCGTCACCGGATCACATACAGACATGGCATTCCACGTATCACCGTGATAGCCGGAACGGATAGTCACGAAATTATTCTTTTCCGGTTTTCCTGCTGCATACCAATATTGTACAGCCATTTTCAGTGCCACTTCTACGGCTACCGAACCGGAGTCTGCATAGAATATTTTCTGCATGGAGGGAGGAACCAAAGGCAATAATAGTTTTCCCAATTCAATGGCCGGATCATGCGTCAGTCCTCCGAACATGACATGAGACATTTTATCTAATTGTTCTTTTGCCGCCTGATTCAATACCGGATGATTATATCCATGCACTGCACACCACCAGGAAGACATTCCGTCAATGAGTGTCCGTCCGTCTTCGAGGGTAATGGTTGCTCCGTCTGCCCGTTTCACTTTGTAGACAGGAAGCGGATCGGTAGTCGAAGTGTACGGATGCCAGATATGTTCGCGGTCAAATTGGGAAGCGGCGAAATGATAACCTTCTTCCTGAATCATCTTTTTGTCTTCCGATACTTTGGAACCGAGAGTTGTCAGCAGGTCACCTACGATAGCTGAGTTAATACCGATATATAATGCTTTGTGCATCGCCTCGGAAGAAAGTTGTGAACGTCCTCCGGCAAATCTTAGAAAAGCTGTCGGATGAATAAAACGAAAGATAGCGATGGTTTTAAGTATTTCTTCTTCACTTAAAGGCTGCTCGTTTTCCAGTGGAGTTCCCGGAATCGGACTAAGCAGGTTGATAGGTATGGACTGAACATTCAGTTCTTTTAAAGTGAAAGCAAATTCAATCCGTTGCTCCATCGTTTCTCCCATACCGATGATACCTCCGCAGCAGATATCCATGCCTACACGACGGGCTGCATCAAGAGTAGCTAGTTTTTGTTCTTGTGTATGCGTGGTGCAGAGTTTGGAAAAATAAGACGGAGCCGTTTCCAGGTTACAGTGATAACGGGTGATTCCGGCTTCGTATAGGGAACGTAGCTCTTCTTCGTTAAGTAACCCCAGAGAAGCACAGAGCTGAATAGACGAGTGACGTCGCATTTGACGAACGGTATCGCAAAGTTGGGTGATCTGTTTGGGAGATGGTTTTCGTCCGCTGGTAACGAGAGAGAAACGGTTGACGTCCTGGGCTTCATTGTATTTCGCCTGTCGGAGACATTCTTCAGCGGGAAGGAGATCGTAAATCTCGGCTTTAGTCTTGTAGTGAGAGGATTGTGCACACCATTTGCAGTTTTCCGGGCATCGGCCGGACTTGGCGTTGATGATGGAACACATGTCGAATTCGTGCGAAGCACGTGCGACGGTAATCTCATGCGCGGCGGCATATAGCGCCTCGCTGTCAGCCATGTTGGCTAGCCAAGCGGCTTGGTCGGGCGATATGTCAATGCCTGCCAACACTTGGTCTTTTATTTCCTGAAGTGTCATAAATGTATGATAAGGGATAGTAATTTTAGCATTCTGCTTGCGAAGGGCAACGTCCACCACATTGATATGCAGATGACCAATTTGGAATTCACGCCCCATGCTCGCAAAAGCGGCATAGTTCTTTCTGCCCCAATAACGGAAGCGGGAAAGAAGGGTACGTGTGGTCTGTATGTGGCGTTGTTGCTTCATTTATTTTTTATTTTTGTTCGTTAGAACGTGGCAAATGTACAAAGATTCTTTGGATAAGCAAGCAAGTTTACGATTTCTGATATCCGTACTTTTATTTCTTCTTCCTGTATTCTTTGCGCAAGTTGAAATTGAATCCGGCATATATCTGAAGAGTGCCGAAGCCATTGTCTACAGAGAAATTATTCCGGTGGTAATTATAGTTTTTCCCAACGAAAGAAGTACCTACAAAGTATTTTCCGTTATTATAAACAACCCCTGCACGGAGTAGAAAATCCAGATTAAATTTGCCGTACCATGCTTTTCCTTCGTGAGTTTCCGCATCTACATCAGAGGCTTTATAGGCAATGGCAGGGGTGAGAGACAAACATGCCAGGCAGTTGCGGGCAAAGACCCAGTTGTAGGCATATCCGAAACTGATATTGGCATTGGTATATTTTATATCCTTGACTTTCATACCAGGATTCATTGTCTGCTGTAGAAAAACAGGAAGTTCTGTGTAGTCGAAATCGAGATGATGCTTTGAAATAGAAAAACCGGCAATAAAGGTTCCCGCGTTGCGTCGTTGGTTGGTGGACTGGCTGAAGGCGGCGGGATAAGAGAATTTTCTGTTATTGAAGATATAATATAAGTTCAGCCCTTTTATATCCACCTTTATTCCACTGAAATCCTCGGAATAGTTGGAGGGAATATCTTCAGAAAATCCTCTGATCTTATGTATCTTGTAATTGTTTCCGGTACGGCGGTAGAATATATCTACGCCAAGTTTGGAACTATATAAGCTAAGGTCAAACTCTGTTCCTCTATTCTTCCGGTTGGTTTTCCGATAGATATCATCCACATCTACGGACCATCCCAGGAAAATCCATCGCCAGCCGAAATACAATCCTATTTTATTATGCGGGTTGGGAGAGAAACTAAGTTTTTGTGGTTGAGGCTGTTCGCTGGTGACAGAGTAATATTCGAAGTTGCTGAAATGAGTAGCCATCAACGCATAATTATAACGGTTCGGGCTGATATAGAGCGTATCGAAATCACTGAAATTCATAAATTTCTTGATTGCTCTTTTGAAAGGACTGGGCTGGGTGACCGTTGTGGAATCTATTCTTGTACTATCATTTGTAGAAAGGGCTTTCTCTTCACTTTGTGCCTGTAAGGACAGTGAAAATAACAGAAAAAGATATAGAATAAACCGTTTCCCCATGTGGTTCTTTGTTGTTTTAGCTATTTTTTGTTTCACGAATGTACTACCTTTCGTTGATTTATGCTAGCAATCTTCTAAAAAATGTTTCGTTTCCTAAACAAAAAAGTTCAATATACTGTTAGTTACAACAAGCAAATAAATCTTAAGCCACAAAATTATGAGAGTCTATTTACGTTTATTAGTCGTGTCTCTTCTGCTTTTTGCAGGAAATATAGTATATGCGGAAGCACAGCAGGAGAAACGCGTGACGGGTACGGTGACTTCTGAAGGGGAGCCCTTGCCTGGTGTCTCCGTACAGTTGAAAGGAGCATCTTCCGGCACCATCACCGATATTGATGGAAATTATTCAATTGAAGTTCCTACTACCGGCACTTTAGTGTTCCGCTTTGTTGGAATGAGAACGGTAGAGCAACCGGTGGATAACCGCAGTGTGATTAATGTCACGTTGGAATCGGAAAGTAAAGAACTGGAAGAAGTAATGGTAGTAGCTTATGCTACTGCTAAGAAGTATAGTTTTACAGGAGCAGCTTCGACGATGAAAGCTGGTGAGATTGAAAAGCTACAGACTTCGAGCGTATCGCGCGTATTAGAAGGGACGGTATCCGGTGTGCAGGCTAGTGCAGCAAGCGGGCAGCCGGGTACGGATGCGGAAATCCGTATTCGTGGTATCGGATCTATCAATGCATCCAGTGCTCCGCTTTATGTGGTGGACGGTGTTCCGTTCGACGGTAGCGTCAACTCTATCAATCCTGATGATATATCTTCGATGACAGTATTGAAAGATGCGGCTTCTGCTGCTTTATACGGTTCACGTGGCGCAAATGGGGTGATTATTATCACAACCAAGCAAGGAGATCAAAATACCAAAGCGACCGTAAAGGTAAAAGCCTCTTTAGGAGGTTCCAATCGTGCCGTGCGTGATTATGATCGTGTCAGTACTGATCAATACTTTGAATTGTATTGGGAAGCACTTCGCAATCAGTACGCCAAGAGTGCAGATTATACTCCGGCAACTGCTGCGGCACAAGCATCCAAAGACCTGGTTACGAAATTGATGGGAGGTGGACCGAATCCATACGGTCCCCAATATACGCAACCGGTCGGTACAGATGGAAAATTGGTGGCAGGTGCCCGTCCATTATGGAATTCAGACTGGAGTGACGCTATGGAACAACAGGCACTTCGCACAGAGTTGAATCTAAGTGTTTCCGGAGGCGGAAAAGCAAATCAGTATTTCTTTTCAGCCGGCTACCTGAATGATAAAGGTATTGCGCTTGAATCCGGTTATCAGCGTTTCAATCTTCGTTCCAATATCACCAGCGAAATGACTTCCTGGTTGAAGGGAGGAGTCAATTTGAGTTTTGCACATTCTATGCAGAACTATCCGGTTTCTTCCGACTCCAAAACCAGTAATGTGATTACCGCAGGACGTACCATGCCGGGATTTTATCCGATTTATGAAATGAATACCGACGGTAGTTACAAATTGGATGAGAATGGAGACCGCATTTATGACTTCGGCTCTTATCGTCCTTCCGGTTCGATGGCAAACTGGAATCTGCCGGCTACTTTGCCTTTGGATAAATCAGAACGAATGAAAGATGAAGTTTCCGGTCGTACTTTCCTGGAAGCTACGATTATTGAAGGATTAAAATTCAAGACGAGTTTCAACTTTGACTTGATTAATTATAATACGTTGGATTATACGAACCCCAAATTGGGTCCGGCTAAAGAAAACGGCGGTGGTGTCAGCCGAATGAATACCCGTACTTTCTCCTGGACATGGAATAATATTGCTACGTATGACAAGACAATTGGTGAACATCATTTTAATATTCTTGCCGGTGTGGAGGCCTATTCCTACCGCTACGATGAACTGACGGCATCACGTTCCAAAATGGCGCAGCCTGATATGCCGGAACTGGTAGTCGGTTCACAGTTGACCGGAGGTTCGGGGTATCGCATCGACTATGCGTTGGTGGGTTATCTGACTCAAGCATTATACGACTATCAAAATAAATATTTCTTCTCGGCATCCTATCGTCGCGACGGTTCTTCACGTTTTGCGCCGGAGACCCGCTGGGGAAATTTCTGGTCGTTGGGTACTTCCTGGCGTATCGACAGGGAAGAGTTTATGGCAAGTACTTCCGACTGGCTTTCTGCCTTGACTCTGAAAATGAGCTATGGTGCGCAGGGAAATGACAACTTGGGTACTTATTATGCGAGTAAAGGACTTTATACCATTGTTTCCAATTTGGGAGAAAATGCGTTAGTATCCGACCGTATGGCAACTCCGAATCTGAAATGGGAAACAAACCTCAACTTTAATGCAGGTATCGACTTCTCCCTGTTTAATAACCGTTTTTCCGGTTCATTTGATTTCTTTACACGTCGTTCGAAAGACCTGCTTTATTCACGTCCGATAGCTCCTTCCCTGGGATATGGTTCTATTGACGAAAATGTAGGAGCTTTGAAGAATACAGGTATAGAAATGGTGCTTAACGGAACGATTATCAATCAGAATGGTTGGGTATGGAAACTGGGTATGAACTTGACGCATTATAAGAATAAGGTGACAGATCTCCCATTGAAAGATATGCCGCGAAGTGGTGTGAACAAGTTGCAGGTAGGTCGTTCGGTGTATGATTTCTATATGATAGAGTGGGCAGGAGTAGATCCGGAAAATGGAGATCCGCTGTGGTATAAGGATGAGGTGGATGCAAATAAGAATCCGACTGGAAAACGTGTCACAACAAATGATTATGGTTCGGCTGACTATTATTATGTCAACAAATCATCTCTCCCGAAAGTATATGGCGGATTTAATACCTCTCTTTCCTGGAAAGGATTCGATCTTTCGGCCATCTTTGCTTACAGTATCGGTGGATATATCTACAATCGTGATGTTACAATGATTCTGCACAATGGAAGTTTGGAAGGCCGCGACTGGTCGACGGAGATTCTAAGAAGATGGACTCCCGACAATCGTAATACAGATGTTCCTGCTTTGAGCACTACCTCTAATAACTGGAACTCGGCTTCCACTCGCTTCTTGCAGAATAATTCGTATATGCGATTGAAAAACCTGACGCTTTCTTATAACTTACCCAAACAATGGATTAGTAAGTTATCATTGAGCAGTGTGCAGGTATATGTACAAGGAGATAACCTGTTTACCATTCACCGGAATCAGGGACTAGACCCTGAACAGGGAATTACCGGTATCACTTATTACCGTTATCCGGCTATGCGAACCATCTCCGGAGGTATCAATGTTTCTTTCTAAATTCAGACTAAATTATGAGAAAAATAAAAATTAAATCTATTCTTGCGGCAGTTGCCGGACTTTTCCTGGCAACGAGTTGTAGCAGCAGTTTTCTGGATACGGACCCCACAGATGCGGTAAGTTCGGATAAGGTATCTGTACCCGAAAATGCGGAGGCACTTGTGAATGGTGCCTGGTATAATCTGTTTGATTATTCAAGTACCTATGCCAATATCGGTTATCGGGCACTTCAGTGTCTGGATGATATGATGGCAAGTGATATTGTTTCCCGTCCGAAATATGGTTTTAACTCTTCGTATCAGTTTAATGATATAGCGCAATCCTCAAATGGTAGAACAGAGTTTGCCTGGTATCTGATATATAAAACGATAGATAATTGTAACACTGCCATTTCTATCAAGGGAGATTCGGAAGAACTCCGTCAGGCACAGGGACAAGCATTGGCTTTACGCGCCTTTTGTTATTTGCACTTGGTACAGCATTATCAATTCACCTACTTGAAAGATAAAGATGCTCCGTGTGTTCCTATATATACCGAACCTAGCAATAGTTCCACTGTACCGAAAGGAAAATCAACAGTGGCACAGGTTTATCAGCTTATTTTCGACGATCTCACTTTGGCGAAGGACTATTTGAAAAACTATGTCCGTAGCGGTGATAATCAAAAGTTCAAACCAAATGTTGCAGTGGTTGACGGTCTTTTGGCTCGCGCTTACTTGCTGACAGGACAGTGGGAAGAAGCTGCGAAAGCCGCCGAAGCAGCACGTGCAGGATATACGTTGATGACAACTACAGCCGAGTACGAAGGTTTTAATAACATTTCCAATAAAGAATGGATATGGGGATTTCCTCAAATTCCTTCCCAATCGGATGCCAGCTATAATTTCTATTATTTGGATGCAACATACGTAGGAGCATATAGTAGCTTTATGGCTGATCCCCATCTGAAAGATACATTTATCGAGGGTGATATTCGTTTACCTTTGTTTCAGTGGATGCGTGAAGGGTATTTGGGATATAAGAAATTCCACATGCGTGCAGATGATACAGCTGATCTGGTCTTGATGCGTGCTGCTGAAATGTATTTGATAGAAGCTGAAGCAAAAGTACGCGATGGCGTAGCGTTGGCACAGGCTGTAGCTCCATTGAATACATTGCGTAATGCCCGCGGAGTAGGGGATTATGAGGTGACAGGAAAATCACAGGAAGATGTAATCAATGAGATACTGATGGAGCGTCGTCGTGAACTTTGGGGAGAAGGATTTGGTATTACCGATATACTTCGTACACAAAAGGCAGTAGAACGTGCAGCTTTATCGGATGAGATGCAAAAGACAGAAGTAGACTGCTGGCAGGAGGGTGGTAGCTTTGAAAAACGAAATCCTCTGGGACATTGGTTCCTCAACTTCCCGAACGGTAAACCGTTTACAGTAAATAGCACCTATTATTTGTATGCTATTCCACAGAAAGAAATTAACGCTAACCCTAATATATAAATAGCTCTCTTAATTTTTTGACTTTGACCTTAACTTGTAGACCGGTATACGTCGTGACGACGCATACCGGTCGTTTTCTTTGGAAAGGAGGAACGTAGAATGTGACACACTCCATTTATATCGAACTGACGTTAATTTAATCTTATTCTATTTTTTTCTTCTTCAAATTCGGTAAAAAGAATGTGACCAATCCTAGTAGCGGCATATAAGCACAGATGTTATATACATATTCAATACTTGTTTTATCTGCTAAATTGCCAAGTACGGCAGATGCTACCCCAGCCACTCCAAATGAAAATCCAAAGAATAACCCTGATATTAATCCGAGCTTGGTAGGAAGCAATTCCTGTGCATAAAGCAATATGGCAGGAAAAGCGGAAGAAAGCATCAAGCCCACACAGAAGCTAAGGATAATAGTCCACATCAAATTAGCATGTGGCATTAGTAAACTGAATGGGGCAGCTCCCAAAATTGAAGCCCAAATAACATACTTCCGACCAATACGGTCACCTACCGGACCACCAATCAGCGTTCCGATAGCCGTAGCAACTAAGAATATAAATAAATATAGTTGCGAATCCTGTACCGTAACATTGAATTTATGAATCAGATAGAATGTATAATAGCTGGTCAGACTCGCCATATAGATATATTTCGAGAAAATCAGAATCAGCAATATCGCGATTGAAAGGGCTGTCTTATCCATAGGCAAAGGAAGATGAACAGGTTTTCTGACACTGACGGTTTGAGCTTTCATCCGGTTTAGATAAGATTTATACCATTTGCAAATCGGATACATCACTCCAATAGCTGCAACCGCTACAAATGCAAATATTAAAAGATGCTGCCTTCCATAAGGAGCAACTAGAAAAGCCACTAATAAAGGTCCTAACGAACCACCGAAATTGCCGCCTACCTGAAAAAGTGACTGTGCCAATCCCCGCTTCCCACCTGAAGCAAGGAACGTGATGCGGGAAGCCTCCGGATGAAGTACCGAAGAACCGATTCCGATCAAGAACACAGATAACAATATCCAATAGAGATTATCGGAAAATGCCAAGTTCACCAAACCTACCATTGTAAAACTCATTCCGATAGGCAGCGACCATGCAACGGGATATTTATCAAAAATGATTCCCGTAATCGGTTGAAAGACCGAAGCCGAAAGCTGATAAACCAATGTGATAAGGCCGATTTGCGCAAAACTTAACCCTAAATCATCTTTGAATAGCGGATAAGCTGCTGAAACAACGGACTGTAAAAGGTCATTAAGACAGTGCGAAAGACTTAATGCGATTAAGATGGAAAATGTAATTTTTCCTACGGGTTGTTCCTGATTTTGTACCATGATACCTATTGCTTTAGAAGTGTTCCTGAAAAATTGGCTGCAAAGGTACGCAAACTTTCCCGTTTCTCTAAGACCAAGGATTCTAAATTGTCGTTAATTCAGTTTTGACAATCGAACTATTCTCCGTACCTGCTGTTGTTAAATAAAAAAAGGAGGATTATATGGGCTTTATATGGTATATCATTATTGGTATTGTGGCTGGATTTCTCGCAGGTAAAGTAATGCGCGGCGGAGGTTTTGGTCTTATCATAAATTTATTACTTGGTATTCTTGGAGGTGTACTGGGCGGTTGGGTATTTGCCCTTTTCGGACTGTCAGCTTCAGGATTGATCGGAAGTTTGATAACTTCCACCGTAGGGGCTATCCTTGTATTATGGATTGCTTCCTTATTCTCGAAATCTAAATAGATATTTATATAATTTATTTTTAATCCTAAAAACAGAACTTAATTATGGAATGTAGACATGGAAATTTCTGGATTGGACTCGGAATTGGGTCAATCCTCGGCGCAGTAGCTTATCGTCTTTCACGTACAGCAAAAGCAAAACAGTTGGAAAGCGAAATTTATAATGCTATCCATCGCATTGGTCGCGATGCTGAAATAGCAGCTGCTCATGCTGGAAGAAAAGCAATGGATCTTGGACTTAAAGCTGTAGAAACCGGTGCGGAAATTGCTGATAAAGTAGCAGCAGAAGCCGATAAAGTGGCCGGAAAAGCAAAAGATAAGTGGGAAAAGTAAGCATCCCAAAACGGGTAATCGATTTAAATATAACCGGTTACCTGTTTTATTTTTTTGTATATTTAATCTTTATATCCTTAGCTTTATTTAGTCATCGTGTCAATGTGTGTGCGAACACATTTAGGCTAATTTCCTTTATTATTCTCGTTTCTTTCAAAAAATGATGTTGTTTTTTCTCTAACTTTTCATCTGAAAAGAGTCTTTTTCTCTATACTATCCTTACTTTTTCTTATGTTTAACAACATGTATGTTTCCTGTGTGTTTGGATTAATTCTTTGATTATTAGTTGTATGTGTTTGTTTTAGTGTAATGTGTGTGCGCACACACTATTGCTTAATTCAATAATTCATTTTACTTTTGCCGATGAAAAACAAGATACTTATCAATATATGGATAAAGAGTTTTCAAATATTCGGATTGTAGACATAGCCAAGATGGCAGGTGTCTCTGTTGGCACGGTAGACCGTGTAATCCATAATCGTGGAAGAGTATCTGAAGAAAACAGGAAAAAAGTACAGGCTATCCTGGAAATGGTACATTACCAACCAAATTTGATGGCACGTTCATTGGCTGCCTCCAAAAAGCAATATCATATCTTTGCAATAACTCCTTCTTTTGTGCAGGGAGAGTATTGGGAAGCTATTTCGGAAGGTATAGATAAAGCTGCGGCGGAAATGGAATCATACAATATCACCATTACCAAACTCTTTTTCGATCAATATAATAACAAGACTTTTGATGATATCATCCGAAATCTGCTGAATGAGAAAGTGGATGGGGTATTGATTGCGACTTTGTTTACAGATTCTGTTATCCGTCTTTCGCAGGAGCTTGACAGGAATGAAATACCATACGTGTATGTTGACTCCAACATTGGAGGGCAGCATCAATTGGCTTATTTTGGAACGGAATCTTATGATGCCGGAGTGATTGCTGCCAGATTATTGATGGACAGGCTTCCTTCTTCTTCTGACATATTAATGGCACGGATTATTCATAGTGGGAAGAATGATTCTAACCAGGGAAGGAACAGGCGCGAAGGTTTCTGTCATTATCTCACTGAAACAGCGTTTAATGGAAATCTGCATGAAGTGGAGCTGAAGATAAATGATTCAGTGTATAACTTCATGAAACTGGATGAAATCTTTGAAGCTAATCCGAATATTAAAGGCGCTATTATCTTTAATTCAACTTGCTATATTTTAGGGAACTACCTGAAAGCAAGAGGAATGCAGGCTGTCAAACTAGTTGGTTATGACCTTATCGGCAGAAATACGCAATTACTTTCCGAAGGTGTGATAACCGCATTGATTGCGCAGCGTCCTGAGCGTCAGGGGTATGATGGCGTTAAATCATTGTGTAATCATTTGCTGTTCAAGCAACATTCTGAAAAGGTAAATCTTATGCCGATAGATATTCTGCTGAAAGAAAACCTGAAATATTATCTGAACAATAAACTATAAACATAATAAATTTTTAGAAACCATGAATGAATTATTTAACGTAAAGGACAAAGTTGTTGTAATTACCGGTGGAGCCGGAATCTTGGGTAAAGGAATTGCTGCATACCTCGCAAAAGAAGGTGCAAAGGTAGTTGTGCTCGACAGAAGCGAAGAAGCAGGAAAAGCATTGGTAGACAGTATCAAAGCTGAGGGTAACGAAGCCATGTTCCTTTACACTGACGTAATGGATAAAGAAGTATTGGAAGGCAACAAAGTAGAAATCATGAAAGCTTATGGTCGCATTGACGTATTGTTGAACGCTGCCGGAGGTAACATGGCAGGTGCTACAATTGCACCGGACAAGACTTTCTTCGATTTACAGATTGACGCTTTCAAGAAGGTGGTAGATTTGAACCTGTTTGGTACAGTATTGCCTACAATGGTATTTGCTGAAATCATGGTAGAACAGAAGAAAGGTTCAATCGTAAACTTCTGCTCCGAATCTGCACTTCGTCCGTTGACTCGTGTCGTTGGTTATGGTGCAGCAAAAGCGGCTATCGCTAACTTTACTAAATATATGGCTGGTGAACTGGCTCTGAAATTCGGTAACGGCTTGCGCGTAAATGCAATCGCTCCAGGTTTCTTCCTGACCGAACAGAACCGTACATTATTGACTAATCCTGACGGTTCTTTGACCGACCGTTCAAAGACAATCCTTGCTCATACTCCGTTCAACCGTTTCGGTGAACCGGAAGACCTTTACGGAACAATCCACTATCTGATTAGTGATGCTTCTAACTTCGTAACAGGTACAGTAGCTGTTATCGATGGTGGTTTCGACGCATTCTCTATTTAATAAATGGAGAATTGAGAATTAAAAATTGAGAATTGGCTGCGTAGCATCCGCATGTAGGCTCTCAACTTTTAATTCTCAACTTTTATTTCTTAATTCTCAATTTTCAATTCTTAATTTAACAATAGTATGTATTTATGTGAACAAACTTGGCGCTGGTATGGTCCTAACGATCCCGTTAGCTTGTGGGATATTAAGCAAGCCGGCGCTACCGGTATAGTAAATGCGCTTCATCATATTCCGAATGGTGAAGTATGGACAGTGGAAGAAATCATGAAGCGTAAGCAAATGATTGAAGAGGTAGGGCTGACGTGGTCTGTGGTAGAAAGTGTACCTGTGCACGAACATATCAAGACACAGACAGGCGACTTCATGAAATATATCGAAAACTATAAGGAAAGTATCCGTAACCTAGCAAAATGCGGTGTAATGGTAGTTACTTACAACTTCATGCCTGTATTGGACTGGACACGTACCGACCTTGCCTATACAATGCCCGACGGCTCTAAAGCGCTTCGCTTTGAAAAAGCGGCTTTCGTAGCTTTCGACCTTTTCATCCTGAAACGTCCGAACGCAGAAAAAGACTATACTCCTGAAGAGATAGCCAAAGCGAAAGCTCGTTTTGAACAAATGAACGAAGACGATAAGAATCTCTTGGTTCGCAACATGATTGCCGGACTTCCGGGTTCTGAAGAAAGTTTCACGGTAGAGCAATTCCAAGAAGCGCTCGACCGTTACAATGACATTGACGCTGAGAAACTTCGTTCCAATCTGATTTTCTTCTTGAAAGAAATTGCTCCCGTTGCCGATGAAGTAGGAGTGAAGCTGGTGATTCACCCGGACGACCCTCCTTATACAATCTTAGGCTTGCCGCGTATTTTGAGTACGGAAGAGGACTTCAAAAAACTGATTGAAGCCGTACCTAACGAATCCAACGGTCTTTGCCTGTGTACAGGCTCCTTCGGTGTACGTGCCGATAATGACCTTGCCGGTATGATGGAACGTTTCGGCGACCGTGTGAACTTCGTGCATTTACGTAGCACACAGCGTGACGAAGAAGGAAACTTCTACGAAGCTAACCACTTGGAAGGAAATGTAGATATGTACAACGTAATGAAAGCTCTTATTCTTCTACAGCAACGTCGCAAATGCTCTATCGCCATGCGTCCCGACCACGGACATCAGATGATTGACGACTTGAAGAAGAAGACAAATCCGGGATATTCCTGCTTGGGACGCCTTCGCGGATTGGCGGAACTTCGCGGTTTGGAAATGGGTATTGCTAAGTCTATCCTCTAATCTGAGTACCTGATTAGCATTATATTATAAAAACACTACGGCTATTATTGATTGAAATAATAGTTGTAGTGTTTTTTATTTGGTCTTTTTCACTTGTTGGGAGATGAATATATCGAACAAGTCTCCGACGTGCGTATCTTTATCGTCTTTTTTAGCTGGTTTCACTCTCTTTGGTTCGGGAATAATTTGTATTGCAATTTGGGCGCAGGCTTCGGCATCAGCAAGTGCGTGGTGATGATTCTCCAAGCTATATCCACATCGTTCCGCTACCGTATGCAACTGATGATTCGGAAGTTCTTTTCCGAACACTTTCCTCGAAGTACGGCATGTACAATAAAACTTATAATCAGGATAAGTCATATCATACAATTCGTGAACCGCACGGAGACAGCCTTCGTCGAAAGGACTGTTGTGGGCTACAAGCGGCAATCCCTCTATCAACGGTTTGATTTCAGCCCATACATCGGGAAAATCTTCGGCTTCTATCGTATCATCGTAAGTTAGTCCGTGAATAGCTGTTGTCCATTGGGTGTAATAATTGGGAGCAGGACGGATGAGGCGATAGATTTTATTCACAATCTTACCGCCTCTTACAATGACAATACCGACACTGCATACGCTTGTACGTTTGCCGTTGGCTGTTTCAAAGTCGATTGCTGCAAAGTCTTTCATTAGTCCGTTGTTTCTTTCCTTCCGAAGAAGAATGTCTCTCTCTTTCTGATGATAGTTGGATAGATAGTATATCTATTCTCCGTGTTTCATTTAGAATTCGAACTTTTCCAGTTTCATTTCAGCTAATTCCTGAATGATACCTACATATTTGCCGAAGTGCGGAGACTTTTCGTGAGCTGCTAATACCTCGGCATTCTGCCATGTTTCACAAATCATAAAAACGTCGTGACGGGTACTGCTTTCGAAAGTATCATAAGCAATGCATCCTTCTTCCTTCAAAGAGCAAGCAGTCAGTTCTTTAGCTGCTTCAATCGCTTTTTCGCGGTTTGTCTCGCTTACGCGGACGAAAACATTCAATCTAATCATGGTCTTTATTATTAAATGATTAAAAATAGCTTTATCACATCTTGGTGAATAAATCGTAGGCAAAGATACTATTTTTGTGCTTTTTCGGATAGCTTGTTCTTTAAATTTCTGCCCAATGCAACTATCTGAAGTCGGAACTGGAGAACTTGAGAAAGTATTCTCTTTTTTCGGGCAAACAGCCTTATAAGTATAAAGTAAAGAAAGGAGATATTATTTTGATACATAGAAGGTGCTTGCTTGATATTTTAGGATAAAGTCCGTAATATAGATTTTTTTTGTAGCTTTGTAAAATGATGGCATATAAAAGTAATATCACCCTAATAATCGAAGATATGAAAAAAGTATTTTTATTGGCTTTTGCCTTGTTCGCATGGAATATCCTTGCCAATGCTCAGGAAAGTGACAAAAGATATGTTGAAGTGACCGGTTCTTCGGAGATAGAAGTCGTCCCGGAAGAAATACACTTTCTGATTCAGATAAAGGAATATTGGGAAGAAGAATATACGGGTAAATCGAAGAAAGAGGAAGACTTCCGGACGAAAGTGCCATTGGCTATGATAGAGAAAGATTTGCGTAAAAGTTTGCGTAAAATAGGAATATCGGATGAGGCTATCCGTACGCAGGAAGTAGGGGAGTATTGGCGTCAGAGAGGGAAGGAATTCCTGATAGGCAAGCAACTGGATATCCGTCTTACGGATTTCGAGCAAATCAATTCCATTATCCGTTCTGTCAATACATGGGGAATTGAATCAATGCGTATCGGCGAACTAAAACATAGGGATTTGCCTATGTACAGGAAGCAGGGAAAGATTGAAGCACTGAAAGCAGCCCGTGAGAAGGCATCCTATCTGGTGGAAGCAATGGGACAGCAATTGGGTGAAGTCATTCGTATCGTTGAACCTGCCGATAACAACATAAGCCGTTATATTCCTTTCCAGGCACAGAGCAATGTCAGCATGGGGACGGCAGCTACCGAACAGTACCGTGTCATCAAGCTGAGATATGAAATGACCGCCCGTTTTGCCATAAAATAAAAAAATGCCTATCTTTGTCGCAGGACTAAAAAATAATAAATCGGATTTGGTTTAGTAAACAATCTGTATCTCTGATACAGATTGTTTTTTCGTTAAAGCCTTTTGGTTTATTCTTTGTTCCAAGTTCTTTAATAACTGTCTGCCATAAGCGGTACGGTTTTCACCATTTTGTTCTACCTCTTTTTATAAACTAAGGTCAAGGAAGACTTACTTCAAAAACTGTAGGAATAGACCATTGATTCACAGTCTCCCGATTACCTTACTTAAAAAGCACAACGTATGAAAAAAGATTTGTTGAAAGTAACTATCAGGCAGAAACACTTTTCGGCGGACAGACCATACTTTCTTTGGATACACAATCTATCGAAAAGTATCTGGATAAATTGGATGCGAAAACCACCGTCGGCGAACTGTTGGTAATCAAAGCACAAGCACAGGGATTGAAGTAGGCTGATACACCGGAAGCGGACGAAGTATATACCCGTGAATGGGCTTTGAATACTGCTGCTGTGACTAAGTTGCTGTTAGGTGATTAATTTCTAGCGGTTAACTAAATCTTTTCTTCCTAATATTTATAAGTTGTATTGCGATAAAGTATATCTTTGCATGCAATAAACTAATCGTCTGACTATAGTTGCTTTTTCGTCTAACTATAGTCAGACGAAAGAGTAACTATAGTCAGATGCAAGTTACACTATAGTCAGACGAATAAATATATACTAATCGAGAACTAATGATCGGTATAAGAGAGATTAAATATCAGGCAACAAAATGATAAATGATAACCCAATAAAATATAGCTGCTTATGAGTGCGTATTATGATTTGTATGAGACACCGGACGTTCAGAATACCGGCGAGAAGCAACCCCTTCATGCACGGATAGTTCCGAGCGGGACTTATTCCCAAAAAGAGTTTATAGAACGTGTGTCACACTATCAACATTTTCCTCAAAATATGGTTGACGGGGTGTTGGGGGCTGTAATAGATGAACTTGGTAGTCTCTTGGCGCGTGGCTATATTGTGGAGCTTGGAGAGCTGGGACATCTTAGTGTCTCTTTGAAATGCACTCAGAAGGTGATGACTAAAAAAGAAATCCGTTCCGAATCTATTTGTTTTGACAATGTACACCTGCGTACTTCCAAAAATTTTAAATTGAAGGTAAGACGGGAAATGAGACTTGAACGTGTGCCCAAATCGGGACGGACTGTCAGTAAAACGGAGATACCTATTGAGCAACGTCTTCAAATGTTGCAGGAGTTTCTGAAGAAGAACGGAGGAATCACCCGCATAGAATACAGCAGGCTGACAGGAGTATCCCGGCTGAAAGCTGTTGATGACCTGAATACTTTTATCCGAGAAGGGAAACTGCGTAAGAGAGGGGCGGGAAGGAATGTGTTTTATGTGTGGAAGCTGGAAGAATAAGATTATAATAAGTAATTGTTCTTCTTTTGGCTAACCATTAATTCGAATTAAATATTACTGCCAACATTCCAATATGAGGGCGTAACCGCAGAATCCACCCAAAAGGGATGAGATTTCAGTTTTTCCGTTTAGTTCAAGCACATTACGCATGGTAACGTAATGGTTTTAGCGAGAATTGTATTAACTTTGTGGCACGGGCAAAAGTATTAGGCGTATGAAGAGGTGGCAGAAAATAGTCGGCATTGTAGTGATTTTAGCCTTGGCAATCGCAAATGCTTGGGCTGTGATTGACTATATCCACTTGTCAGGAGTCGCTGGAGCATGGTGTGCTGAAATCACACAAGAGTCATTCTTTGACTGCGTCTTTAATTTTAGACACCACTTTTGGTTATATACATTCCTTTCCATCGTTGATTTCTTTATAATAATAGCATTGTTCATTTGCCTTTGGAGGAAAGGAGGTAAGCGATGAAACGTGTAAGCGTAATATCGTTGTTGTCATTGAGTTTACTTCTTGAGATGAATGCTTGTCAGCTCTCAATAAGCGAAATATCATCAACCCTCAACTGCATCATGTAGATAGCCTTTATAAAGATTTCGCCAATAATAGCCGGTTACTGTTTAATCCTCCAAAGTGACAAAGACATGAAACTGATCGATAAACGATTTTGGAAATTTGAGGTAATGACACTGCTTTGCGGTTTCTTGTTGCTCTGCCAAGTGGTTATTGTGCTTATATGCAACGGTGCTGAATTTGAATCGTGCAATGGAGCCGTATTGATATTGCTATTGCCTATCTTATGTTTTTACTTCGCTATATCCGGTATCCCAACTTGGCTTTTGTATAAAGGAAACTCTTGGTTGAGACTTGCTGGATACTTGTATATGTTTTCTGCCGTGCTGTTGATAGTTCCACTATTAATATTCTTATATGACTGGAATCCTGTAACTGCGAATATGCGACCAGAGAACATACCTGTGAATGAAGGCAAATACATTACTGATAATGAACTTGTCAGTCTCATTTGTACAGGATGGGCGGTTCTCCTTATTATTCCCGTGTTGATTACTTCGCATTTTACTAAACGATGGATTGTGAATAAAGAGAACACACAGGTAATTTGAAATATGAGACAGTGGCAACAGATAATCGGTGTAGTAGGATTGCTTCTGATAGAGGTAATGATAATGCTTTACGCAGTTCCTAAAGCCAATGCTAATGAGATCGATACACGAGTATGGCTGGTAATTGAGTTGTCTTTAGCCTTGTTGATAAGTTTGGCAATTTTGATAAAAGAGAATTGGGATGATTTTATCAAAGAATTCCTTCGAGAAGATATCAACAATGCCTATATCCAACTGATAGAGTTTTCATTATTGAGTGAAATTGTGTTGGAATGGGATGATGGAGATTTAGAGCATTAAGGAACAGCCAAGAAAACGAAACGGAAAGGGATGTGTTTTATGTATGGAAACAGGAAGAATAATATTATAATAGGTAATTGTCCTTCTTTTTGCTAACAATTTTGTACCTTTGTTTGTCTATAAAGAAAATAGTAAGATTATGGCAAGAATAACTATTCCTTATGCAGTGGCGGATTTCATAGATTTGCGTGAACGTGGATTCTATTATGTAGATAAAACAGATTATATTTCGAAGTTAGAGGATTATAATGCCCCTGTGTTTCTTCGTCCCCGCCGTTTTGGAAAAAGCCTGTTGGTTTCTACTTTGGCTTGCTATTATGACCGTACCAAAGCGCATCGGTTTGAAGAATTGTTTGGGGGAACTTGGATTGGTAGTCATCCGACAAAGGAACATAATCGTTATATGATTATTCGCTATGATTTTTCAAAAATGGTGATGGCGGATAACATTGAAGGATTAGCGCAGAACTTTAATGATTTGAATTGCTCTCCTGTGGAGATTATGGTAGAGCATAATCGGGATTTATTTGGTGATTTTCAATTTCTCAATCGGGGAGATGCATCCAAAATGTTGGAAGAGGTTCTTGGTTTTGCCCGTTCTCACGAATTTCCTAAAGTCTATATATTAATTGATGAATATGATAATTTCACGAATCAACTGCTGACTGCATATAATGATCCGCTTTATGAAGAAGTGACGACGAATGACAGTTTCCTGCGTACTTTCTTTAAGGTGATAAAAGCTGGTATAGGTGAGGGGAGTGTCCGTACTTGTTTCTGTACAGGTGTGTTGCCTGTCACAATGGATGATTTGACCAGTGGATATAATATTGCTGAGATATTGACTCTTGAACCTAATTTCCTGAATATGCTCGGGTTTACATACGAAGAGACAGAAACATATTTGCGTTATGTACTTGATAAATATTCTACAGGACAGGAGCGTTTTGATGAAATCTGGCAGCTAATTGTGAGCAACTACGATGGTTATCGTTTCCGTCCTAATGGTGACCGGTTGTTCAATGCTACTATCCTTACTTATTTCTTCAAGAAATTTGCAGCCAATGCCGGCAGTATTCCTGATGAATTGGTAGATGAAAACTTGCGTACCGATATTAATTGGATTCGTCGGCTCACCCTTTCACTGGATAATGCAAAAGCAATGTTGGATGCGTTGGTTATTGATGATGAGCTGCCTTATAATGTAGCCGACCTTGCCAGTAAATTCAATAAGAAAAAGTTCTTTGATAAGGAGTTTTATCCCATTAGCTTGTTTTATTTGGGAATGACAACGTTGAAAGATAAATTCGTGACAACATTGCCTAATATGACGATGCGTAGTGTGTACATGGACTACTATAATCAGTTGAACAAGATAGAAGGTAATGCGCAGCGCTATGTTCCTGTATATCGGAAGTATGATTCCAATCGAAGTTTGGAACCACTGGTACAAAACTATTTCGAGCAATACTTAGGACAATTCCCGGCACAGGTATTTGATAAAATCAATGAGAACTTCATCCGATGTTCATTCTATGAGCTTGTGTCACGGTATTTGAGTAGCTGTTATACGTTTGCTATTGAACAGAATAACTCCGTAGGACGTTCGGATTTTGAAATGACAGGTATTCCCAGTACGGATTATTATACAGATGACCGTGTCGTAGAATTCAAATATTATCGTGCAAAAGAAGCGGAAAAGATGCTTGCACTTACCGAACCTCTTCCCGAACATGTGGAGCAGGTGAAAAGATATGGTGAAGATACGAAAAGAAAGTTTCCATATTATAATGTACGTACGTATGTAGTATACATTTGCGCCAATAAAGGATGGAAATGCTGGGAAGTGTAAGATGGTAAAGTTTGTATAATTCGGATAGAAACAAATATAGAGTTTATCTGATGTTGTTGGGAATCAATCAACCTGACGTGGCTTCTGATATTGATGCGTATACAAGATGATAGTGACTATTCTAGAATTACTGAAAATCTCCGTAATAAACGAATGAAAAGGGAGAAATGGCATTAAAAACAGCTTGGAAGCAAAACAGTCTTTGGAGAAAGAGATGACTATTGAAATTGTTTTCTGTATTTGGACGGAGACATTCCCAAGGTATTTGTGAAAACTCGGACGAAATGAGGTAAATCATTAAAACCGACCGTAAAACAAATTTCGGATACTTGTTTCTGTGAATGTTTCAGAAGTTCGCAGGCTGTATTTAAGCGGTATTGGGTTACATACTGCGAGAAGGTTATTCCTTTGCAGCGTTTGAAATAGGAACAGAAAGCAGAGCGGTTCATGCCTACTTCTGCGGCAATATCATCCAAAGATATAGTATGGATATAGTGAGCTATTACATAAGTACAAATTTGCTGCATACGTCTCACGTCACGTTCAATACTCATGGGCTTTCCGGCAAAGGTATGGTCGGATGAAGTAAATATGACAGGTAGTAGACGAAACATTTCGCATAGGCGTCCCAACTCGTCCATATCGTTCATCTGTGACAATATCCGGCGAATGGTTTGTGAACTTCCAGTACCGAATTTCAGTGCGTTCGTTGGGAATGTAATGCCTGTCAGACGATTACGCAGTTCGGGAAATACTGCCATACACCGTTCTACAAGCGAATGACTGAAAGCTACCATTAAATAACGGACATACCCCTCATCGTCTGCCGAATCTGGCGAATATTCCCAGCGGTGTAGCATGGACGGTGGTATTAACGCCACGTCGCCTGCTGCGAAAGGTTGTAATGTGTCGCCTGCCATTCGTTTGCCATATCCATGGACAACATAATACAACTCCCATGCATCATGCCGGTGCAGTTTGGCTTCGATGCTTGTTGTCACTCGTTGGTCTATAAAGAAAAAAGAGTGATTCTCCACTTCGGGTAATTCATAAGGAATGGCGGTATCTTCCATAAAAGTAATGCTTAAAATGACTTGTATGCAAATATACGACAAATATCTAATATGATACCACAAATATATAACAAGAAAGCCGGGTAACTTTGCTGCCGGAAACAATAAGTATAACTATTAAAATGTATTGTTATGGATTTCTATCAGGTACTAGAGAAAAGAAGAACTATTCGCGACTTTTCCAATAAGAAGGTGACGGACGAAGTGTTGGAAAAGGTATTGTCGGCTGCATTCAAAGCTCCGACTAATGACCATTTGCGGCAGTTTGAGTTTATTGTCGTGAGAGGGCAGGAAAACATTGCCCGACTCATATCGCCTGTGGCGGAAAATACAAGGAACATTCAGCAGGCAGGGCTTGAGGCTGCTGCCGGTGTGATGGATAAGGATGAACACGCCATGTTTGTCGATGCGTTGCCCAAACAACAACGTATGCTTATGCAAAGCAATTGTCTCGTACTTCCATTTTTCCGGCAAAAGGATTTTCCGCTGTGCCAACCTGCCGATCAAAGTTCACTCAACTATTTCGCTTCTGCATGGGCAGCCGTTGAGAATATTTTGTTAGCAGCAACGGCGGAAGGATTGGCGTGTGCATTCCGTATTCCTATTGGCAACGAACCGGAGTATGTGAAACATCTCGTCAATGCTCCTGACGGATATGAGTTTACCTGCTTTCTTGCTATCGGATATGCGGCGGAGGATGCACATATTTGTAGGCAGAAAGAAATCCGGGTAGGGGATAGGATTCACAGGAATGTCTGGTAATCTGTAATTAAGGTACATCTCTCTGTAATTTATATACATTCGCTATGTTATAAATTGTCTATTTTAATTGATTGGATTGCTTGTTCTACCACAGAATTATTATAATTTTGTGGCAGAACTTTTTATTTTGTATGATTCCTTTAATAACTAAGCATCATGGGCTATACAATAACGACTCTTGTAGAGAATGGTGTCTATGGACGTAAATTGCAGGCAGAACACGGTCTTGCTCGCTATATGGAGACATCGGGACATAGATTGCTCTTCGATACGGGAGCGTAGGAATAAAATATATATAATTATTTGACATGAAGAAACTAATAACTTCTTTAGCATTGGCATTGACCGCATTGTCCGGCTATGCCATTACTCCTTTGTGGATGCGTGACGCACGTATTTCACCGGATGGAACGGAGATTGTCTTTTGTTATAAAGGCGATATTTACAAAGTCCCCGCACAGGGTGGAACAGCCGTTCAGTTGACAACACAAGCATCTTATGAAGCTAACCCCGTTTGGTCGCCCGACGGAAAGCAGATTGCATTTGCCAGCGACCGGAATGGGAATTTTGATCTCTTCATTATGCCTGCCGATGGCGGAACCGCTCAAAGGCTGACTTATCATTCGGCTTCGGAGATTCCTTCGGCTTTTACTCCGGACGGAAAGTATGTACTTTTCTCCGCATCTATTCAAGACCCTGCTGGCAGTGCTTTGTTTCCTACCGGAGCAATGACGGAATTGTATAAAGTTCCTGTTGGCGGAGGGCGTACCGAGCAAGTACTCGCTACTCCTGCCGAATGGGTTTGCTTTGATAAATCGGGGAAAAACTTTCTTTATCAAGACCGTAAAGGCTTCGAAGATGAATGGAGAAAACACCATACTTCTTCTATAACTAGAGATATATGGCTGTATGATACACAAGCGGGAAAACATACCAATCTGACGAACCGGGAAGGGGAAGACTGCAATCCTGTGTATGCGCCCGATGGCAATTCTGTCTATTTTCTTAGCGAGCATAACGGTGGTTCATTCAATGTATATAACTTTTCGCTGAATACTCCGCAAGAGGTAAAAGCGGTAACTACATTCCGTACGCATCCGGTACGTTTCCTGTCAATCAGCGATAAAGGTACATTGTGCTATACCTATGACGGAGAACTTTATACGCAGGAAGCCAATGCCCGTCCGAAGAAAGTAAACGTCGAACTTGTCCGGGATGACGAAAAGGAGATTGCTTCCCTCAAATTCTCCCAAGGTGCTACTTCCGCTTCCGTATCCCCGGACGGCAAACAGGTTGCTTTTATTGTGCGTGGCGATGTCTTTGTCACTTCGACGGATTACACTACAACCAAGCAAATCACGAATACTCCGGGAAAAGAAGCCGCTGTGTCCTTTGCACCGGATAACCGGACATTGGTCTATGCCAGCGAACGGACGGGTAACTGGCAACTTTACACTGCCAAAATAGCCCGTAAGGAAGAAGCCAATTTCCCTAATGCAACTCTTATCGAAGAAGAAGTCCTGCTTCCTTCCAAAACGGTGGAACGTGCTTATCCGCAATATTCTCCGGATGGCAAGGAATTGGCTTTTATCGAAGACCGCAAACGCTTAATGGTACTTGACTTAAAAACGAAGAAAGTTCGTCAAGTGACGGATGGTTCTACATGGTATAATACCGGTGGCGGATTTGACTACGAATGGTCGCCGGACGGCAAATGGTTTACCCTCGAATTTATAGGCAACCGTCACGATCCTTATTCGGATGTAGGCATTGTCAGTGCACAGGGAGGGGAGATTACTAATCTGACAAATAGTGGATATATCAGTGGTGCTCCGCGTTGGGTCTTGGACGGAAACGCTATTCTTTTCCAGACTGAACGTTACGGTATGCGTGCGCATGCTTCCTGGGGTTCGCAACAAGATGTGATGCTGGTATTCCTGAATCAGGATGCTTATGACCGCTATCGCTTGAGCAAGGAAGACTTCGAACTGCTCAAAGAATTAGAAAAGGAACAGAAGAAAGCGAAAGAGAAGGAAGGCGACAAGAAGAAAGACGGAAATAAGTCAAAAAAGGATGAGGCTGACGAGGATAAGTCATCCGAAGATAAGGCAGACAAGAAAGATATAGTTGTAGAACTTAACGGCATTGAAGACCGTATTGTCCGTCTGACTCTCAACTCTTCCGATTTAGGCAGTGCCATACTCTCAAAAGACGGAGAGAGTCTTTATTACTTCTCAGCTATCGAAGGTGGATATGACCTTTGGAAAATGAATCTTCGTGAAAAAGACACGAAGCGTCTGCACAAACTCAATACCGGTTGGGCATCATTGATGTTGGATAAGAAAGGAGATATTTTCTTGTTGGGAAGCCGGATTATGCAGAAAATGGATGCGAAGTCGGATGCATTGAAATCAATCAGTTATCAGGCTGAAATGAAAATGGATTTGGCTGCCGAGCGTGAGGCGATGTTTGACCATGTGTACAAGCAGCATCAAAAACGTTTCTATAACCTCAATATGCACGGGGTAAACTGGGATGCTATGACTGATGCTTATCGTAAGTTCCTGCCTCATATTGATAACAATTATGACTTTGCAGAATTATTGAGTGAGTGGTTGGGTGAGCTGAATGTTTCACATACCGGAGGACGTTATTCTCCGAGAGGTGGAGGAGATATGACCTCTAATCTGGGTTTGTTGTTCGATTGGGAGTATCAGGGAAAAGGAATGAAAATCGCTGAGATAGTTGAAAAAGGTCCGTTCGACCATTCCCGTACGAAAGTAAAAGCTGGTTGCATTATTGAAAAGATTAACGGCGAGGAACTGGCTCCGGATAAGGATATTACCGCTGTATTGAATAATAAAGCCGGAAAGAAAACTCTGGTTTCATTGTATAATCCGCAGAACAAGGAACGTTGGGAAGAAGTGGTAATGCCTATTACTAGTGGAAAGCTTAACGGTTTGTTATATAAACGTTGGGTAAAACAACGTGCGGCAGATGTTGAGAAATGGTCGAAAGGACGTTTGGGATATGTTCATATTCAGTCGATGGGAGATGATAGCTTCCGTACTGTATACTCGGACATTCTAGGAAAATATAACAACTGCGAAGGTATTGTGATTGACACCCGTTTCAACGGTGGTGGGCGTCTGCACGAAGATATCGAGGTACTTTTCAGCGGTCAGAAATACTTTACGCAGGTAGTGCGTGGACGTGAAGCTTGTGATATGCCGAGCCGTCGCTGGAATAAACCGTCTATCATGTTGCAGTGTGAAGCTAACTACTCCAATGCACACGGAACTCCGTGGGTATACAAACATCAGAAGATAGGTAAGCTGGTAGGTATGCCTGTTCCGGGAACAATGACAAGCGTATCTTGGGAAACATTGCAAGATCCTTCACTGGTCTTCGGTATTCCTATCATCGGTTATCGTTTGCCTGACGGCAGTTATTTGGAAAATACCCAATTGGAACCGGATGTAAAGGTTGCCAATAATCCGGAAACAGTAGTCAAAGGAGAGGATACACAACTAAAGGTGGCTGTGGATGAACTTCTGAAAGAGATAGATAGTCAGAAGAAGTAAATACAGGTGTGATTATATCTAAAATAAAAAGTCGCTTCTTTGAAAGAATCAATCAGATTCTAACAGAGAAGTGACTTTCTTTTATAACGATTTTCTTATATTGACCTTTTTATATGACTCCTTTTATAAGGTGTTTATTTTAAATAGATATAGGGCTTACTTCCAGACCGGTAGTAATCTATGAAGGTTTTTTCTAGTCATTATCTTTTGATTCAGGAAGCTGACGATATACCCCGTTATACAAGCGGCAATGAGTGATCCTTCGCGTACTCCCTGAATACCTTGAGTCAGCAGGAGCGAGAGAATCACGGCTAATGTAACCAAAGTAATATCGAAATAAACTTTGAACTTTCCAAATTCCTTGTTATAATGGCGGGATGCATATTTCACAAATGCTTCTGCGCTCATCATGGCTACTCTTGGTTTCAGTTCAAGCACTACTCCGATAGACTGCACTATGCATCCTGTAAGTAATAAAGCAATCGACATACCATAATTGGCAGGATGCAGTTCGCTTGTCAGCATCATATTAAAATCAATGAATGCCGAAAAGATAAAAGAGAACGGTAGTTGAAGAAGAATTTCAATAATATCCTGTCGGGTTCTATTCTTTCGGATTAACCAAAATTGTCCCAAGATAAGCACCATGTTGATGATAAATGTGCAAGTACCCAACGATAAAGGACTATTCAGGCTTAATACATAATTGATGCTCGATATGGGAGTAGTTCCTAATGCCGAGCGTATAATCAACACGATACCTGCCGCTAAAAAATAGAGTCCGATAACAAACACTAAATACCTCTTAAAAATCTCTTTCATTTCCATGTCTTTTTAACTTCTTTCTATTGATTCCCTTTCCATGTATTGAAAAGGATATGCAAAGGTCCTGTTTTTTACTCTGAAATAGATTATCTAATTCCATACAGTTTTTGTCATATCCGAAACAAATCGTATTTTTACGTCATAAAATAAAGGTGTAAATGGTGAAATTTCGTATATTTGACAATACGCAGTTGTTGAAGGAGCATCCTGAGCTTCCTCATTATAAAGAGGAGGTGGTTTGTTTCCGGAGTGAATATAAAGACAGAAGCTATCCCGCGAATGAATGTTATTTCAATCGGGAGCTTTATATGATATTCGTTCTTGAAGGGCGTTCGGAGATTCTACTGAATGGAGAGTTTATTGCGATAGAACCGAATATGTTGCTGATTCATGGAGCAAATTATCTCACGGAACATCTTTATTCAAGTCGGGATATTAAATTTATCACTCTCGCCCTTTCCGAATCTATGCGGACGGATGATTCTTATCTGACACAAATCACGGCAATCCTGTTGGCAACCATGAGGCGGAATAAGCAATATACGATTCAGTTGACGGAGTACGAAGCTCAAATTATCCATAAGGAGCTGGAAGTATTGATGCATCTGATGAATATTGAACATCATTTCCTTTTCCGGCGTATACAGGCAGCGTGCAATTCTCTGTTTCTGGATATAGCAGATTTTCTTTCCCGAAAGACCGTTATCAAGAAAGAGATCAGTCATAAAGATCATGTTCTGCAAGAATTTCATGCACTCGTTACCCGTAATTTCAGGGAAGAACATTTCGTGAGCTTTTATGCGGATAAGCTGGCTATTAGTGAACAGTATCTGGCACGTATTGTACGTCTTGGAACAGGTAAGACTATCAATAGCCTTATTAATGAATTGTTAGTAATGGAAGCACGCACTTTATTGAGTTCCACCAAATTTACGGTTGGCGAGATTGCTGCTAAACTGGGTTTTAGTGATGCAGCCGGTTTTTGTAAGTTCTTCAAAAGAAATGCGGGACAGACTCCATTGAATTATCGGAAAGGATTATTGATTTGAACGGAAAGGATTGCTGAACTGAATGGGGAATTACTGAACTGAATAGGGAATATAATGAATTTAAATAACAAAATGATTGATTTGAATGAAAATGGAAGTAGGTTGATGCAGCTGTCCTTAAAGACCGTATACATCAACCTACCTGAATATATAGTGAATGGGTTTGATTTTAACCGATCACTGCTGTGATATCTTCTACAATCTGTTCATCCGTCAGATGATTGGCACGGAGAAACTCCTGTATATCATATCGGTCAACAAATTCTTTTTTAGCTCCAAAGTTCAGAACTTTCATGTTTGTAGCACCATAATAACGGGCAATCTTTTCACCGAAACTACCATCTAATACACCGTCTTCCAATGTAATCACTAATTCGTGATCTGCTTTCAGTTCATCCATCAGTTCGTTGTCTACGCCGGTGATGTAACGCGGATTGATGAGTGTTGCGTCAATGTTGGCTTTTTCTTTCAGAAGTGATGCAACCGACTGTCCCAATCCATAGAACGAACCTAAAGCAAGAATGGCTACTTTTGATCCACGATGTGTCACTTTATAGCGATTGAGAACACTATAATCAGTCTCCACCGGTTCCCCACAAGTAATTACATCCGTTGCCGGTACACGGATGGCAACCGGGTGTTCGTTTTGGTGGAGGCTCCATTCTAGCATAGCAAGATATTCCTCTTTACAAGTCGGTGCCAGATAAACCATATTAGGAATATTACTGATGAGCGGAATATCGAAGAAGCAGAGGTGGGTTACATCATTCATTCCGGACAGTGTTCCCCAGAAGACCAACAAAACAGCCGGATTATTATTGATGCAGAGGTCTTGCGAAAGTTGATCGTATGAACGTTGGATAAATGTGCTATATACTCCATAGACTGGTTTTCCGCCATTAGCTGCGATGCCGGAAGCAAGTGCTACCGCGTGTTCTTCGGCAATACCGACATCTACAAACTGCTTGCCAGCTTCTTGGCGACGGTTGGGAGTAAATCCGAGAACGGCAGGAGTGCCCGAAGTGATTGTTACCACTCGCTTGTCTTCTTTCATCTTTTTCAGCAGATATTGGGCAGTTACTTCGCTATAATCTTCCGCATCCTCGGCAAACTTTGGTTTTCCGGTTTCTATATTGAAAGGAGTGAGCCAGTGAAAAGTTTCCTTATCTTGTTCTGCAGGTTCATACCCTTTTCCTTTCAGGGTATTAATATGTACTACTATCGGATGCTGAATATCTTTCACTTTAGAGAAAACCTCAACCAATGCTTCCACATTGTTGCCGTCGTTTACGTACATATAATCCAATCCCATAGCCTTGAAAAAATTGCATTCGCACAGACCGTTGCTGTCGCGCAAATCTTTCAGGTTCTTATATAGTCCGCCGTGATTCTCGGCAATAGACATTTGATTGTCGTTGACAATAATAATCATGTTTGTACCAAGCTCCGCTACATAGTCCAATCCTTCAAATGCTTCGCCGCCACTTAAGGAACCGTCGCCTATCACGGCTATGATATTCTCATTGCCACCGGTCAGGTCGCGTCCTTTCGCCAATCCGCTAGCCAGGCTGACGGAAGTGGATGTATGACCGATAACAAAGAAATCATGCTTACTTTCTTGTGGTTCGGAATAACCGGATACGTTGTCATACTCAGCAGGGTAGAGGAAAGCGTCTTTCCGTCCGGTCAGCATCTTATGCACATAACTCTGATGCGATACATCAAAAACAATCTTGTCTTCCGGTGAATTGAATACATAATGTAAAGCGATAGTCGCCTCCACCATTCCGAAATTAGGTCCGAAATGTCCGCCGTGTTCACTCAACTTTTGAAGGAGTGATGCACGGATTTCATTACTTAAATCATTGAGTTCATTAAACGATAACTTCTTTACGTCTGCGGGAGAGTAAATATTTTCTAAATACATATCAATTTGTTTTTTTACGTTTATACCTATTCTCTTTATCACATTATCACACTGCAAAGATACTGCTGATTTTGGATTCGGTTTGTATATAGATTACAGATTATTCTACCTATATTACCGACCTTGGAAAATGTGACTGATGATAAACCTGAAAATAGTAGATAATATATATGGGTTTTCAGTTTCGGCTTTTCTCATTTTGTTTAATGATTCTTTAGTTATTTCTCCTAATAAACTTGGTGTTCGCAAAAGCAGGAAGTTTGGCTTTGGCTTCTCTGGTTTTGATACTTACCTCATTTCCTTAAATTAGGTTAGAATAAATATTATAGCAGATTGATAAAAAATAGAATCTGTAATTCGGGTAATAATGTCAGTAATTCATCTACATACAGTCTCTTTATTTCACCCTATTTTTGCAACGTAGAAAATAGATAATCAATTCTTTAATTATTAAAACATAAGAGATATGAAACGGATTTTATTATTAGCAACTGTATTTATTATGATGCTCGGAACTAGTTTTTCTTCTGCACAGACAGATGCAGATAACTTTTATAAAAGTGATTTTGTAAGTGTGGAGAAAGTTTCTTTTTCCAACCAGTATAAAATGAAGGTAGCCGGAAATATGTTTCTGCCTAAGAACATGAAAGAAGGAGAGCAATACCCGGCAATCATTGTCGGACACCCAATGGGAGCAGTCAAGGAACAGAGTGCAAACCTTTATGCAACTAAAATGGCGGAGCGGGGGTTTGTCACACTCTCCATAGACCTTTCTTTTTGGGGTGGGAGCGAAGGCGAGCCGCGCAATGCCGTTCTGCCGGAAGTTTATGCGGAAGACTTTAGTGCCGCAGTTGATTTTTTAGGCACCCGTCCGTTTGTTGACCGGAATCTGATTGGAGTAATCGGTATTTGCGGTAGTGGAAGTTTTGCTATCAGTGCAGCGAAAATAGACCCTCGCCTTAAAGCCATTACGACAATCAGTATGTACAATATGGGTACGGCTAGCCGTAACGGGCTAAAACACTCATTGACATTGGAACAGAGAAAGCAAATAATGGCTGAAGCGGCAGAACAGCGTTATGCTGAATTTTTAGGTGGAGAAACTAAATATACAGGTGGTACTGTACATCAACTGACAGAAAAGTCTAGTCCGATTGAGCGGGAGTTCTATGAGTTCTACCGTACACAAAGAGGAGAATTTACCCCCGACGGAGCAACTCCTATGACCACCACCCATCCTACACTTTCAAGCAATGTGAAATTTATGAATTTCTATCCTTTCGAAGATATTGAGACTATTTCACCCCGCCCTATGCTTTTCATCACCGGTGAAAATGCCCACTCACGTGAATTTAGTGAAGATGCCTACCGATTGGCTGCCGAACCTAAAGAACTGTATATAGTACCCGGCGCCGGACACGTAGACCTTTACGACCGTGTAAGCCTTATACCATTTGACAAGCTGGAATCTTTCTTCAAGGAGTATCTGAAGAAATAGTGATAACAGGAGGCGTAAATGTAACTTTTGAAATAACAGATTAAAGAATAAACTAATGGAACAAATAAGAAATAAAGAATATGGAGGCGAACGTCCTCTGTTCGCGACCCACGATCTTCAACTGGAAGATGTAACAATTCACGCTGGTGAATCTGCATTGAAAGAATGTAGTAATATTATAGCAATCAACTGTCGCTTTGAAGGAAAATATCCTTTTTGGCATACCAACGGATTCATTGTGAAAAACTGTCTCTTTACAGAGGGAGCCCGTGCTGCTCTATGGTACTCTCAAAGTCTGCAAATGGCAGATACCTTGGTAGAAGCCCCGAAGATGTTTCGCGAAATGGACGGGATAAAACTCGAAAACGTGCAGTTGCCTAATGCTTTGGAAACGTTTTGGTATTGCCGTAATATAGAGCTAAAGAACGTGCAGATAGACAAAGCTGATTATCTTTTTATACATAGCGAGAATATTAAGATAGAGCACTACGCTCAAAACGGAAACTATTCATTCCAGTACTGTAAGAACGTGGAAATCCGTAATGCAGTTATCAATTCCAAAGATGCATTCTGGAATACGGAAAATGTAACAGTCTATGATTCCGAACTGAATGGGGAATATCTAGGCTGGCATTCTAAAAACTTACGTCTGGTAAATTGCAGGATTTCGGGCACTCAACCACTTTGCTATGCACATGACCTGGTCATGGAAAATTGTACAATGGCAGAGGACGCTGACCTCGCTTTTGAACACAGTAGTGTGAAAGCAACGATTAAGAGCCCGGTTCACAGCGTGAAGAATCCCTGCACGGGGAGCATTATTGCCGAAAGTTTCGGGACAATCATCTTGGACAAGAACCTCAAAGCACCGGGAAATTGTGAATTGAAACTTTGGGACGAACTGACTTGTTTTGATTGAAATATGAAGTACAACTTCGATGAAATAATTCCACGCCGAGGTACGAATTCCTATAAATGGGATTCTGCCGGAGATGCAGATATATTGCCGATGTGGGTAGCCGATATGGATTTCCGTACGGCTCCCCCTGTTGTGGAAGCGTTGAGGAAACGGGTGGAGCATGGTATCTTCGGATATGTCCGTGTACCGGATGCATACTACGCAGCGGTGACAAACTGGTTTGCAAGGCGGCATGACTGGCAGATAGAAAAAGAATGGATTATTTATACCACGGGAGTAGTACCGGCATTGTCTGCTGTCATTAAGGCATTGACGGCTCCCGGAGATAAAGTAATGGTGCAGACACCCGTATATAACTGCTTTTTCTCCTCTATCCGCAATAACGGATGCGGGATGATTGCCAATCCGCTGATTTATAGAAATGGAACCTATCAGATAGATTTTGCGGATTTGGAACAAAAAGCTGCCGCTCCAAATGTAAAGGTTCTATTGTTATGCAACCCGCATAATCCTGCCGGAAGGGTATGGACAAAGCAGGAACTTACCCGTATCGGTGACATCTGTATCCGAAATAATGTGTGGGTAATAGCAGACGAAATCCATTGTGAACTTGTCTTTCCGGGACACACCTATATCCCTTTTGCTTCTATCTCACATGAATTCCTGATGCACTCCGTCACTTGCACCTCGCCAAGCAAGGCCTTTAACTTGGCAGGGCTTCAGATTGCCAATATCATTTCTGCCGATACGGATATGCGAATGAAAATAGATAAAGCAATCAATGTCAATGAGGTTTGTGATGTGAACCCATTCGGAGTAGAAGCGTTAATGGCAGCCTATAACGACAGTGAGGAATGGCTGGAAGAGCTGAAACAATACCTGTTCGCCAATTACAGTTATTTGAGGGCATACTTTGCTGAATATCTTCCTGAATTTCCTGTGTCAATATTGGAAGGCACTTATCTGGTTTGGGTGGACTGTTCAGTGTTGAATCAGTCATCGGATGAGATAGTAAAAACCTTGTTGGAGAAAGAAAAACTTTGGGTGAACAAGGGCAGTTTGTACGGAGAGACTGGTGAAGGATTTATCCGTATCAACATCGCCTGTCCGCGACAGCAGTTGATAGAAGGGCTAAACAGATTGAGGCGAGTTTTGAAATAATAATTGTCAATTTATTGAGAGTTCTTGTGAACTCTCCGTGAGTACGAATAAAAAGAAATAATAGACTATGAACATGAAGAAATTAGTAGTTGCTTTAGTAGTTGCATTAGTTACGTTTTTCGGATATAATTCATTAAATGCACAAAATATGAAAAAAGAAGAAGTACCTCAAAACATCAGCGCATTTCCGATAGGAGAGGAGAATGTAGGATTCAAACAATATTTCACAGGAGAATCTTGGCTGGCGCGGCTGACTGATAACAAAGACTTGAATGTCCCCATGTCCAACGTAACTTTTGAACCCGGTTGCCGCAATAACTGGCACAGCCATACGGGCGGACAAATCCTGATTGCCGTCGGTGGTGTGGGATATTATCAGGAACGTGGTAAGGCATCACGCCGCTTGCTTCCCGGTGATGTGGTTGAAATCGCTCCAGACATCGAACATTGGCACGGTGCCGCCCCCGATAGCTGGTTCTCGCATCTGGCTATCGAATGTAATCCGCAGACCAACAAGAATACATGGCTGGAACGTGTGAGCGACCAACAATATGCCGAAGCTACAAAAGACAGCGTGGCAACCGGACTAAAAGCTACCGACCCCGAGTTGGACGGAATATTTAGTAATTTTACAAAAGAAATGCAGGAATATGGTGACTTGGATACTAAGACCCGTCTTATGGTAACTTTGGCGTCCAATATAGCTTCGCAATCACAGACCGAATACCGCATCACACTCGAAAATGCCCTTAATGAAGGCATTACCCCCATAGAAGTGAAGGAAATCCTTTATCAGGCAGTAGCTTATGCAGGCATGGCTAAGGTGAGAGATTTTATCGGTCTTACTAATGGTATATTGCTTGTCCGTGGCGCACACCTTCCCTTAGCGGGACAATCAGTTGTATCATCCGAAACCCGTTTCGACAAAGGGCTGGAGTTACAGAAATCCATTTTCGGTGAACGGATAGAGCAGATGCATAAGAATGCTCCCGAGAATCAGAAGCATATCCAGCGTTATCTTTCTGCCAACTGTTTCGGAGACTACCAGACACGTAGCGGACTGAATGTGAAGACACGCGAACTGGTTACGTTTTCAATTTTAGTTTCCTTAGGTGGTTGTGAGTCACAAGTAAAAGGACACATACAGGGAAATGTCAATGTGGGGAATAACAAAGATACGTTGCTGGCCGTCGTCACACAGCTATTGCCCTATATCGGCTATCCGCGTACACTCAATGCCATAGCCTGTCTGAATGAGATGATTCCGGAAAAATAATAGGTTTAGCGAGATTAGTATACTAAATGCGAATTGAAAAATGTTATTTTTAGTGATTTGCATATTTTAATATTGTTCTATTTTTAATATTTGCTTATATTAGTATAATCGTTGTTTTGCCTTCGAAAAAGGCATATTTATTAATTCGTATTTATAAATATGCCTTTTCTGTGCTTGTATATTGATTATTTATACAGTCGGATTATTCGTAAAAGAATGGCTTTGTTTAAGGGTGAACTGTTTCTTTACGAGGTATAAATTGAGCAGGTAATTGCTTTTAAATCATTTTACTATGAAATTGAGTATGGCTATTTCTTATAGTAGATAATATTTGCCATGTATTACTTAGTAACTAATAATATTCTCCTTTCTTTATTTGAACTTGATTTATTTTTATAGACTTATCTAATAAATATGCATGTTTGTTTGGCTTTTCAATAAATGGTGTATTCTTTCGATTTTAAAAAATCAAATATATGTTAATGTGAAATACATATTACGAACTAATTTTTTTTAGGATATGTTGTTTTCGTGTAGATGATAAACAAAACGTCACATTAAATTATATTCAATTATGAAAAAGTCTATTATTTTATTAGCTTGTGTGTTGGGTGCATTTTCAGCGAAGGCCCAAACAGTTATTGAAAGTACTAAATTTACAGATAATTGGTCAGTGGGAATTAATGCTGGCGCAGTGACTCCGCTTACTCACAGTGCTTTCTTTAAAAGTATGCGTCCTGCTTTTGGAGTGGGATTTTCGAAACAATTGACTCCTAATTTCGGTTTGGGATTTCAAGGAATGGGGTATGTGAATACAACCCAAAGTAAAACTGCTTTTGATGCTTCTGATGTTAGTGTATTAGGTAAGGTGAATCTGATGAATCTATTCGGCACTTATCTTGGTTCTCCGCGTGTATTTGAAATTGAAGCTGTGGCCGGCGTAGGGTGGCTGCACTATTATGCAAGCGGTGACGGTGACGAAAATTCATGGTCTACCCGTTTCGGAATGAATTTTAATTTCAATATGGGCGAATCCAAAGCATGGACGATTGGTATTAAGCCTGCTATCGTGTATGATATGCAAGGGGATTATAATCGGGCAAAAAGCCGTTTCAATGCCAACAATGCTGCTTTCGAAATTACTGCAGGATTGACATACCACTTTGCAACAAGCAATGGTACCCATTACTTCAATAAAGTGAAAGTCTACGATCAGGCTGAAATTGACGAGTTGAACTCTTCTATAAATGCGCTTCGCGGACAAGTGAATACCAGAGATAGTGAGTTGAATACTGCTAATCAAAGAATCAACGGACTACAACAGGAGTTGAATGACTGTCGTACAAAAGTAGTTCCGGCAGAAACAGTGGTCAAGACAGCCCGTATTCCGGAATCAATCATTACTTTCAGACAAGGTAAATCCTCCGTTGATGCTTCGCAACTTCCAAATGTGGAACGTGTAGCTTCTTATATGAATAAGCATCCGGAAACAAAAGTTGTAATAAAAGGATATGCTTCTCCGGAAGGTAGTGCCGAACTCAATGCTAGACTGGCTGCAGCACGTGCAGAAGCTGTCAAGACAATTTTGGTTAAGAGATACAGAGTAGCAGCAGACCGCGTTACTGCCGAAGGACAGGGAGTGGGCGATATGTTTACCGAACCGGATTGGAATCGTGTAAGTATCTGTACTATTGAAGAATAATAAGGAATGAGAGTTTTGTTTTAGATGAAATATATTATTAACTAAATGCCTTGATTATGAAAAAGTTTTTATTATTGATTTTAGTAGCAATGACTGCTTTCGGAGTGAATGCTCAAACTAGAAAAGGTGAGGGCTCTTTAATGGGAAGCCTTGGTTACCAGACTAATTACGAGAGATTCGGCTTGCAAGCGCAGGGACGCTATGCGATTGCCAATAATCTTAGGATAGCTCCTGACCTTACATTCTTTTTCCCGAAAGACAAAGCAACGGGACTGGATGTGAATGTAAACTTCCATTATGTGTTCAATTTCAGTAAGGATGGACAAGGATTTTCCGTTTATCCTCTTGCGGGAATTGGTATGCAGAACAACTTTTATGGAAAGCAGGATATCGAGGTGAATGGTGTGACCACTCAAGTGGATAGAAGTAACTCAACTAAATTTGCTTTTAATCTTGGAGGCGGTATTACTTTACCTTTGTCAGAACGTAGTTTTTTAAACGCAGAAGCGAAATTTATGTTTGCCGAGGATGACAATGTCGTTATCATGTTAGGTTATGGTTATAAATTCTGATTCTTAATTGTATGCCGGACGGTATTTATGCTATCCGGCATATTTTTCTGACGATGTCGCATTGAGAGAATGCGTGAATATATAAAACAACATGTTATAAATATAGATGTACATCTTAATCAACCTGAATTACTAACTTAAAAAAAATCGATTATGTTTTATCATGTAAAAGATTTGCAATTCAATGCCCGTGTTTCCAGACCGGACCCGCGTTTCGCACGCATATTGCTGGAGGCATTCGGTGGTGCTAATGGAGAACTAACTTCAGCCATGCAATATTTTGTACAAGCTTTCAGTTGTCATAATCCGTTCCCGGACAAGTATGACATGCTTATGGATATTGCTACAGAAGAGTTGGCACATCTCGAAATAGTGGGAGCTACTATTCAGATGCTTCTCGGACCGGTAAACGGTGAGATGAAGGATGCTGTAGAGACGATGGATATTCGTAAACTGATGAACGGTAAGTCTGCTAAGGAAGAACTTATTCAACAAGCGTTTACAAATCCGCAATGTGTGGTGGTAGCTCCTGGTAGCCCGATGTTGACAGACAGTAACGGAAATCCATGGTGCGGAAGCTATGTATCTGCCAATGCGGAACTTACGGTAGATCTCCAAACTAATATGGCGAACGAATGTCGTGCCAAGATTGGTTATGAAAATCTGCTGAAGTTTACAGAGGATCCTTCGGTGAGAGAAACTCTTGTTTTCCTGATGACTCGTGAAATTACGCACTTCCAGCAGTTTGAGGCAGCCCTGAATACCATTCAACCGAATTTCCCACCTGCAGTGTTGCAAACTTCGCCAAAGTATAGTAACCTTTACTTTAATCTGTCAAAAGGTGAAGAATATCGTGGTCCGTGGAATAAAGGTAAGAGCTCACGATTGAAAGAAGAGTGGCAGTATATTGACGATCCGCTGGGAGAAGTGAGAAAGACAAACGGGCTGGTGGACAGAAAACCTGAAGGGACGGAACGTACTGAAAAACAGGTTGCTCAAATGGACAAACAGTTGTCTGACGAACGCAGCAATGAAGTGCTCTCCGTAACTCCTGAAAAGGAACTGACGTGGTGTAATTATCAGCAATCAGAAAAAGGCAGCAAAAAATAAACGGCTGCATATAAATAATCTATTTTTTAACTTTTAATTTTTTGTGTTATGAATAAGAAAACTGAAAAAAAACAGGAAGCAAAGAGTGCCAAAAAGGAAACTCAGGCTAAAGAAAGCAAATCTGCAACTTCCAGTAAGAAGTCAGATAAAAAGTAATGGTTTAGATTCTTAAATCAAGTTTATGTTTTTATTTCCGGCGAAAGAAGCTTGGAAATCTTTCGCCGGAATTTCTGATTTTATTTTGTAAACTAACTAATTTGAGAGAATATGGAAATGAGAAAATTTATGTTTGCGGCTTTGGCATTGATATGCGTTGTATCATTGTCTATGACCTCTTGCAGAGATAAAAGAACGCAGGATAAGGTTAATAACCGGATTGAGAATGTGAAGGAATCTACTGACAGGGCACTTGATAAAGCTTCTAATAAAATGGAAGCGGGAGCGGATAGTGTGAAGGAAGCTTGGAAGGAAACTAAAGAGCAGGTCAAGGAAGGAGCTGATAAAGCAAAGAAAGAAATAAAGGAAGGCTATAATAATGCCAAAAAAGAAGTGAAAAAGGCACTTGATTGAGCTTTGTTGAAATATGTTTCATACATCAGAAACATAGTATTTTCATTATTTACCTTCAGAAAGGACAGTGTCTATCCTGTCCTTTCATTGATCGGTTTCCAGTTTATTTAATTCTAATTTGTATTGCTTCAGATACCAGCAATCCCCATCACATATTTTTTTGGTCAACGTTCCGAAAAGGGAGCGTGTCATACATCTGTTGCCAAATAGATTGTTGCAACGTAATCTGTAAGCTTCGATAGCCAGTGTTCTTTCTGTCATACGTCCTTGGGTGTATGCGTCCGAACACATCTTATGTATGTCTTCATACTCGGTTTGGCCTGTAAGAAATAAATTATCGCAATTTTTCATATTCCGGTATTTTTAATGTTTTTTTTTTAGTAAAACATATTGTAGAATACAGAGGTTTAGATTGAGCTTTTAATCATTCTTAATATTGCTCATAATGTTGCTAAAATTTGATAATTGCGAAATATGTGTTAAAAGATTAGATTAAAATGGAACTAAATGATACTGAAAGTCGTTTTTAAAGAAAATGAAAATCTTATTATAACGAAAAAAATAGTAAACCCTTTTTTGAAATTTATATATAAACCTAAATTCTTTAATTATGAGTGTAATTTGGTACATTATCATTGGAATTGTTGCCGGTTTTCTGGCAGGGAAGATTATGAGAGGCGGAGGTTTCGGCCTTTGGATTAATCTGGTTGTAGGTATTATCGGTGGTCTTTTAGGCGGCTGGGTATTCGGTTTACTAGGTATCGCTGCAGGCGGTATTCTGGGTAGTCTTATAACTTCGGTTGTGGGTGCTGTATTGCTATTATGGATTTTGTCCTTATTTAGAAAACACCCCAGAAGCGAAGAACTCTGATTTATTAACTTTTAAAACTTAAACTTCATTATGGAAAGTGGAAAATCTAATTTTCTTATCGGACTGGGAGTCGGTTCGGTAATTGGTGCATTGGTTTATCGTTTTTGGCATTCTCCAAAAGGAAAGCGTGTGAAAGAGAAAGTAAATCATGCATTTCAAAAAGTAACAGGAGACGGCATTAATATGATTGATACGGTAAATGACAAAGTATTGGATGCCGGAATTAAGGTAGCTGATAAAGTGGCTGAAGGAACTTTTTATGTTGCCGAGAAAGCGGACGATGTAAGAGATAAAGTCCATGCTATGGCAGATAAAGCTAAAAAATAGTTAGGGTTTTGTTGTTCTGTAATGGGAGGATAGTGAGAGTGGAAGCTATTCTCCCCTTTTACTATTAACTAATAAGAAAACAGTTACGATGACAACTAAAAAGATTTTGAATGATTAACCATTAAAACAATTTGATTATGAAAGCTAATAATTTCAATTTATGGCTTCGGTTGACAGTCGGTTCAGCTATAGGTGCAATTGTATATCATTTCTCATCAGGTCGGAAGACAGAAAAATTGAGAAAAATGGTACGTATGAGAAATCAAATAAGAGAAAGTGAGAATAAGGGCGAGATTTATACACTTTCGGCTAAGGCGAGACGATAACTGTTTATTTGCTTGTCACCAGTTTCAGATAGATAATAAATGCTATTGAAACTGGTGCTTGCAGTTAATTGACGGGTTTGTTTTCTTTACGTATTTCAATAATTTTGGTTGCCACGGCATATTCGTCCGGGAAAATCTTTCCGCCTAATTCATTTGCCCATGCTTTCGTAAATTCCGCTCCTGTATATATGATAATGGCTGAATAATAAATCCATGTGATGAAAATTGCCATAAATGCTGCTGCTCCATATACGGTTTCAATATTGGCAAATCCTATATAAAAGGATATTCCCCATTGTCCGATTAATAATAAAATGGTAGTGACAAGTGCTCCTATAAATACATCTTTGCTTTTAATTTTCGCGTCCGGCAATATTTTGAAGATAAGAGTGAATATAACAGTGGTTACACCTATATTAATGCCCATTCCTATGATCTTCACTAAAGATTCTGCTACATCCGGATTATTAGTGATGAATGTGTTGCTTATTTCTGTGATGAGATTGGTAATGGTAAAAGTGATTAGCAGGATGAAAGCGAAAGCAAGGATAACAGAGAAGGATAGCAATCGGTTTTTGATATATTTAAGCCAACTTTTCTTAGGAACAGCTTTTATTCCCCAAATGGTGTTTAGTGAACTTTGTATTTCTGCGAAAACTGTCGTTGCACCGAATATCGTGACACCTATGCTGATGATAGTGGCGAATGAAAAGGATTCAGTTTTCTCTGCATTCTCCATAATTGATTGAAGCGCATCAATTACTTTGGCGCCGACAATGGGTTCCAGTTGGGCATATAACTGATTGGTGAAATCTATATTGAGTAATACTCCGATCGTAATAAGGAGTGAGAGCAGGGGAATGATTGAGAACAGGGTTGCGTAAGCCAGTGACGCGCTCAATCTCATGACGTTGTCATCAATAAATCCTTGAAAAGTATCTTTTATTATTTTAATAGATACAGATAATTTTTTTTTGCTTTGAGTTAAGATTTTCATTGTTTTTTCTTTATTCTAACGAACATGATAATTTATTTGTTCGGGTATTATATAGAAAATCTTTCAATCGGGTTTATATACTAGTTTTTTATAGAAAAAATCGCAGAATTTGCAATTATCTTAGAACTAAACGGTTATTCGGATTGCTTGAAAATTGGGTAACGAGATAGCAACCGTTCATATTTCTGAGTTCTTCATTGTTATGCTTCAATGCTATAACTCTGATGCTACAAAGGTATAAAAAGAATTGCAGACGAAAAGGGAATAATGATGATTTTCTTTCGTCTGCATCGTTTTTGAGTATTGCCTAAGCAAGAATAAGTTTAGCCCGTATTGGAGTATATAGACAATGTATAAAAACAACAATCAGGCATAGAAGAATATTATATCAAGTTTAGTATGACCGATTATTTCACGGTTCTCTCTACATATATAGTCCTTAATTACCGGCTTGTAGTCTGCGTGAGCCATCAGCGATGATGAGATTATAAAGTCCGCAGAAAAACGGTTAATACTTTAGCCTATCTTACCGGTAAGGTAAGCTTTGGTACGCTCGTCAGCAGGGTTTGAGAACATCGTTTCGGTATCTCCATACTCAATAAGTTCACCTAAATACATGAACATCGATTTTGAAGAGATACGCATTGCTTGTCCCATATTATGGGTAACAATCAAGATGGTTACCTCTTTCTGAAGTTCCTGCATAAGTTCCTCGATATGTGCGGTCGCTATCGGGTCGAGTGCCGAGGTGGGCTCATCCATCAGTAGTACATCAGGTTTCATAGCCAATGCTCGGGCTATACATAATCGCTGTTGCTGTCCACCTGAAAGAAATGTACCTTTCTTATTCAGTACATCCTTGACTTCATTCCATAAAGATACACTTTTCAAGCATCGTTCAACCGTTTCATCTTTCTCATTTTTTGATAGTTTAATACCATTGAGCGCATATCCCGAAAGCACATTGTCATATATACTCATCGTCGGGAATGGTGCAGGACGCTGAAATACCATGCCCACACGACGACGCACATCGATAGGTTCCATCGAGAGGATATTATCTCCATTTAACAAAATTTTGCCATTCACTCGGATGTTGAGATAAAGGTTGTGCATAAGGTTCACTGCACGCAATAGTGTAGATTTACCACAACCCGAAGGTCCCATAATGGCGGTGATGGTATTCCTGTCAATGGCTGCCGACACATATTTTACCGCCATCGTCTGCTTGGTATATGACACACAAGTCTTATTAAACTCAAGTATAGGTTTTACTGATTCCATTTCTTTGCAAGATATTTAGCTGTAAGATTTAATGTAAGAACAAATAGTAACAAGAAGAGCGATGCACCCCAAATCAATTCTTGAAGATTAGGGTCGTTGAAGAACTCCCAGATGAGCAGTGGTACTGCCGATATGGGTTTATCAATCGTAAAGCGAATGAACGAACATCCGAGAGCTGTAAACATCAGCGGAGCCGTCTCGCCAATCACTCGTGATATTGCAAGAAGCATACCTGTAAAGATACCGCTAAATGCGGCAGGGAGTTGTACTTTCAGCATCACACGGGCACGATTGCCACCAAGTGCCAAGCCTGCCTCTTTGAGTGATGCGGGAAGAATCTTCAGAGTCTCTTCTGTGGAGCGTATGATGAGAGGTAGCATCATAATAAAGAGTGCGACACTACCTGCAATTGCCGAATAGCCCTTCATCGGGACAACTACCCATACATAGGTTACGATACCGATAATCACCGAGGGTGTTCCCTGCAACAGGTCGGTGAGATAACTTACAATCTGAGCAAATTTGTTTTTAGGATTCTCAGCAAGGAATGCACCACACAGGATACCTGTTGGAACAGCTACTATAGCAGCCATACCGAGCATAATCATTGTACCGATAATACCGTTTGCAATGCCGCCGGGGATGGGTTCGCCCGCCTCAATGGCTTTCATCGCTTTATAGGCGGTTGGTGTGGGTTCGGTGAAGAATGACCACAAAAGCTGGTCGTAACCACGGAGCAGCACCTCGCCCAAAATGGCGAATAAAGGTACTGCTGTGAGTACCGCAAACAGACATACAACCCACAACATTGCTTTGTCCTTTGCCAAACGATTCTTTATTTTCATTGTAGTCATAGTCTAAGATATTCTTGCACGTTTAATCATCATTTTACCTATCATATTGATTATTGCCGTAATCAGGAACAATACAAGACCTATGGCAATCAAAGAAGAGAAACGCAAATCAGAGGCTTCTCCAAATTGGTTGGCAATAATGGATGCCATTGAATTTCCTGTTGATGCAATAGAATCGGGAATATTGTTGGTGTTGCCAATAAGCATTGTTACGGTCATCGTCTCACCCAAAGCACGCCCAATCGCCAAGATGTAAGAGGAAAATATACCCGAACCAGCAACGGGAAACACTACCTTGCGGATTACCTCGGCACGAGTCGCCCCCAAGCTGTATGCTCCCTCTTTCAGGTCATTGGGAACCATCTTGATAAACTCGGCACTTAATGATACTGCGTATGGTACAATCATAATTGACAAGACTAACGATGCTGTGAGGATACCCGAGCCTTGTGGCGAGATATCAAGAGCCATAATCAGAGGTCGCAGAGTGTAGAATCCCCATAGACCATAGATAATGGAGGGAATACCCGCCAAAAGGTCGGTTACGGTACTCAGTACAGATGCTATCTTTGTTCCCTTGAAATATTCTCCAACAAACAGCGCAACAGGCAGAGAGAACGGAATACAGAAAATTAGAGCCAACAGGGTTGTCATCAGCGTGCCCGTAATGAATGGCAACGCTCCATACTGTTCGGCTCCCTCGGTATAGTTCCACTCTTTAGAGGTCAGAAAATTGAAAAATCCGAAATGTTCAAAAGCTTCGTAAGCGTCACTGACGAGGGCGTAAATTACCCCCCCACACACTAACGGCATTACTAATGCTGCTACGAACAATAGGACTTTGTATAGTTTATCGTTCATAGGAATATTTATTATTGCAATATTGCTACCCCGTCGTAAGTAACGGTCTTCAAATAAGTCATACTCAACTCTTTTGCTTTTGCTGGCAGTGGTGCATAATGCACCTCCGAAGTGATATTCTGTGCATTATCAGAGAGGATGTACTGCACAAGGTCGAGCATTGCAACAGCCTGTTCCTTCATGCGGTCAGAGTAGTTCTGCTCCTTGTAGATAATCATCCAAGTGAATGTCGAGATAGGATAAGCACCTGCTGCATCTGAGTTAGTGATTGAGCAACGCGTATCGGCAGGTATTTCGCCTGAAGCTGCTGCTGAGATTGTAGCAGATGAAGGCAATACAAACTCACCTTGCTGATTCTGAATGCGTGCGTAAGGTATCTTCTGAGCAAAGGCATACTCAGAGCTAACATAACCAATAGTATTCTTTGTCTGCTTGATTATACCAGCAACACCAGGATTACCCTTTGCAGCCTGTCCCGAAGGGAAGTTTACCGACTTACCTGCACCATACTTCTCTTTCCACATAGGACTAACCTTTGTAAGATAATCGGTGAACACGAAAGTGGTACCCGAGCCATCTGAACGATAAACAGGGATTATAGGCTCATTGGGAAGTTTTACATCAGGGTTTAATTCTGCCAAATGGGTGTCATTCCACATTTTCACCTCTCCTGCAAAAATATCTGCAATGAGTTCTCCTGTGAGCTTCAACTCATTTACACCATCAAGGTTGTAGGCTACAACTACAGCACCCATACAAGTTGGGATGTGAACAACAGGTGCCATCTCTTCCATTTCCTTATCCGAGAGGAATGCATCGCTACCTGCAAAATCTACAATCTTATCACGCAGGTTACGAACGCCACCACCTGAACCGATACCACCGTATGCCACTGCATCACCATTTACCTCGGCAAACTGCTCAAAAACTACATTGTAAAAAGGAAGAGGGAATGTAGCACCTGCACCCGAAAGTTCCTGTGCCTTACGACCTCCATTGTTTGTGTTACCTCCACAAGCAACCATTGCAAGGGCAATAGCCAATGTCATTACTGACAAAAAAAACTTTCTCATATATTTCTATGTTTTAATAAATTTGACCTATTGTTATTAGAAACCGAAGTAGTAGTTAAGGTATGCCGAGTAAGCGTTCTTTACACCATCAGCTTTTGGCATACTCATTCTAAAGTTAGGAGCTATCTTTACATACTTACCAAGTTTGAATTGAGCACCAAGTATGGTTGCTGCTTCATCTTTATTGATATTCCAATCGTTTTTTGAATACAGGTCATCAAATCTTGTGTAGACATCGGCGAATTTTACGACCTTTACTGAGGCAAATGCAGAATATCCGAATTGGTCATTGCTGTCTGTGTGCGAAGCATTCCACATTTGATTGTATTCTGCTCCAATTGTGAACTTATCGTGCTTATAACCAACAAATACCGCAAGGTTTGTAATGTCCTTCTTGTTGTCTTCCCCGCTTTCGTTTAATCCACCATACAGACGGATCTGAAAGCCCTTGACAGGGGTTAGTGTTACACCCAAACCATAATTAAGACCATCATTCTTCTGAATCTTCTTATATCCCTCTCCATTTACGATGATAGCATCGGCAGATACCCAATCGGCAAACTTGTAGGCTACCGAGATACCCAAATCGGCACTGCTACCGAATTTATATTCATCCTGAAATGACTTCATAATGTAGCGGTAGCCCCAGAACTTCTCTTGGAAATTAAATTGAGTTGTTGAGATAAGACCTCCGTTCAATGTCAAACCACCTTTCTTCCAAGATACCATCGCATGTTTGATGTATGCGATACGCTGATAGTCCGAAACATCGCTCGATTTACCAATGTCCATTACAGCCTTTGCCGAAAGCCCATTCCCGAAGTTGTATTCATAGCCGAAATAACTGCGATCCAATTCAAAGCCTCGGTCATCATTCTCTGCACCAAAACCTGTGTGGAAATTTCCGAACACCTGTACAATCGCTTTGCCCTTAGGCTCCTCTGTTTTGATATCCTGCGCTTGGGCAGTGATGCCGATGCAGGCTAAAAGAGCTGCCAAGATTACTTTTGTTTTCATTTTCTTTTGTCTTTTTAATTTAACACTGCAAAAGTATCGGGATTACATTTCATAAATGTTTCAAAAAAATTAGGCTTTCGTGAAATGCAGACATTGAGCAAAATATTACATTTTCATTAAATCTTGTTTAGTGTGTTTCTCAGTTCGTCAAATCTCTGTAATTTTGTACTCAAATGATTAAATAAGGTATATGGCTACAGATCGTATATTGATAGTGGATGATGAGGAGACTCTATGCGAGGTTTTGAAACTAAATCTTGAAAATGAGGGTTATGATGTGGATATTGCCTTTAGTGCAGAACAGGCTCTTGGCTACAATCTGAAAGAGTATTCGTTAATATTGCTTGATATTATGATGGGGGAAATTAGCGGTATTAAGATGGCAAAGATATTAAAAGCCGATGTCGCTACTACTGACATTCCTATTATATTCTGTACGGCTCGCGACACCGAAGATGATATGATAATGGGGCTGAATCTCGGTGCAGATGACTATATTATGAAACCCTATACCGTTCGTAATGTAATTGCTCGTGTAAAGAGTATTTTACGTCGTACTACAACACATAAAATAGCGACTGCCCTCACCGAGAAAATAAATGTCTTGCAGGTGGAAGGGCTGAAACTCGACCTTGAGTTCAAGCGTTGTACGGTGGATGGCGAGGAGGTAAAACTCGCTAGAAAGGAGTTTGAACTATTGGTGTATTTAGTGAAGCATCGTGGTAAAATTTGCTCTCGTGAACAGATACTCAGCCGTGTGTGGAGCGACGAAGTTGTCGTATTAGACCGCACAATTGATGTAAATATAACTCGTTTGCGCTCAAAAATTGGGGCATACAGTTCATACATTGTAACTCGCTCAGGTTTTGGCTATGGCTTCCGAGATTAAAATATCATTCCACAAACGGCTATTCTTGATGTTGCTCGCCTTTTCGTGGGCAATTGTACTTTGCTTTATCGGATTTCAATATCTGCGTGAAAAGGAGTATAAATCTGAGTTCCTAAATGCCCAACTTCAACAATACAACCGCCATCTGCTCGAAACTGTTGAAGAGGGGCTTCCATATGAGGATTATATTGTTACCTACGATAAGCCTTTTGATGAGTTGCGAATCTCTATCATTGCTCTTCCAGGAGCTGTAGTTTATGATAACACCATATCGCTTGATTCGCTCGACAACCACCGAGGTCGCCCTGAGGTAGCAAGTGCCTTAGCAACGGGTGAGGGGTATAACATCAGCCGACAATCAGCAAGTGATGGACGAGAATATTTTTATTCTGCCACACGAGGTGAGCGGGTCATTGTCCGTACTGCGATTCCATATTCCGGCACATTGAACGGTCTGCTTGAAGCCGACTGGTCGTTTCTTGTGGTTATGGTATCCATTAGTTTTGTAATGAGTGTTATGGCATACTTCACTACACGGAAACTCGGTAAGGATATTGAGCGAGTGAATCGCTACGAGGCTGAGCAAGAAAAGAATCGCCTAAAACGCCAACTCACAAACAATATCAATCACGAACTAAAAACTCCTGTTGCCTCCATCCAGGTATGCCTTGAAACGCTATTATCGGGGATTAGTTTGAGCGAGAAGAAACGTCAGGAACTGATAGAGCGTTGTTATACACACAATGAGCGTTTGCGCCGTCTGCTCAGTGATGTGTCGCTTATTACTCGTATGGAGGATGGTAGCGGGTTGATTAACAGAGAGCGGGTTGTTATAAACAACATCATAAAAGAGATAGCCGAAGAGTTGGAAGTTATGCCTGAGGAGGAACGCCTAACACTACACACAGACTTTTGTGATGAGGTTGCAATAGAGGGTAATACATCATTGATAGGTTCCATTTTTAGCAACCTTACAGAGAATGCTATTGCCTATTCCGAAGGTAAAAACATATATATCATACTCCTTGAGAATACTGATGAACAGTGCCACATACGCTTTGAGGATGACGGTAAAGGTGTTCGTTCAGACCAATTACCACACCTGTTTGAGCGATTTTATCGAGTAGATAAGGGACGCTCCCGTCAAAAAGGTGGCACAGGGCTTGGCCTTGCCATTGTGAAACATGCCGTACAGTTCCATGGAGGGACAATTTTAGTCGCCAATCGCTCAAGCGGTGGATTAAGATTCGATTTTACATTACGCAAACACTCTTAGTTATTTAATAGTAATGGCGACCACTAGATTGCCGGTCGCCATTATTGTTACAGTTTCGCACCTCTGTTTTTTGGGGGGGATAGGCTGTCGGATTGATTGTTGGAGTTTGTCGTATTGCTCGCTAAACCATTGGCAAAGAGGTATTCGATTTGCAGTTAAAGTAAGCCGCTGGTCGTTATCTCGCAGAATCTGTATAGGGGTATTATCTGTAGCAAACCATCGGTTATGCTCCGAGGAGAATAGTCGCCTTGTAAAGTTCAGAACCGTTAATTGCCACTTGCCCCATAATCGGGATAATACCGTTTTTTTCTTTGCTAAATTGCCATTGTTACTATTTTCGAGGTTTTCTGTTTAAATGCGTTATGGATCAGTTCAAAACGCAGAAATTCACCTCTTTTGCTCCGAGAATCGTAATTTTTTATTAAAAGTCCAGTGTCAAGAAACCAACCTCTGTTTTGGTTGTTTATATATTGAAATGTGATACTCAAACTAATTATTAATAAAATTGTACTGTTATGGTTGGATTTATAATTTGGGTAGTCGGCTTGGTACTGACTATTAAGGCGGCTTTGGAAATAGGACGCCTTTATGCACCTTGGGAAAAGAAGTTGTTGGCTATTGTATTGATTCTTCTTACCAGTTGGATAGGACTATTTTTCTATTATTTCTATGCAAGGAATAGGATTGCAGGCTGGTTGAGTGAATAGTTGTTAATTAGATGCCGGGTGTGTGAACTAATTTTTTATATGATATGTTGTTTAATGTAAATAACGAGTTTGATTATGAGCTAAAAAGTTAGACATGGAACACATAAAGACATTTCTAATGATTTAGAGAGCAAAACATCACAGTTTAAAAACATTTGATTATGAAAAAATCTATTATTTTATTAGCTTTTGTATTGGGCGGCTTTACAGCAGTAAATGCCCAGTCAGTTGTGGAAGGTACCAAATTTACGGATAATTGGTCTGTCGGAGTAAATGCCGGCGCAATCACTCCCCTTACTCACAGTGCTTTCTTTAAAAGTATGCGTCCCGCTTTTGGAGTGGGAATCTCCAAGCAATTAACTCCTATCTTCGGTCTGGGATTCCAGGGAATGGGATATATCAATACTACTCCTAGTAAAACGGCTTTCGATGCTTCGGATGTCAGCGTATTGGGTAAAGTCAATTTGATGAATCTATTTGCAAGTTACACTGGCGAACCCCGTTTGTTTGAAGTGGAAGCTGTTGCCGGAATGGGCTGGTTACATTACTATGTGAATGGTGATGGAGATCAGAACACTTGGTCTACCCGTTTGGGATTGAATTTCAACTTCAACTTGGGTGAAAGTAAAGCATGGACATTGGGTATTAAGCCTGCTATTGTATATGATATGCAAGGCACTTACCCCGAAACAAAGAGCCGTTTCAATGCCAATAACGCAGGTTTCGAATTGACAGCCGGATTGACATATCACTTTAAGACAAGTAACGGAACGCATCATTTTGCAAAAGTGAGAGTGTACAACCAAGCTGAAATTGACGGATTGAATTCTTCCATCAATGCGCTTCGTTCAGAGGTGAACAACAAAGATGGTGAAATCAGCAACGCCAACCAACGGATCAACGGATTGCAGGAAGAACTTGAATCCTGCCGTACGAAGGTTGTCCCGGTAGAGACAGTAGTAAAAACTGCTCGTATTCCTGAATCTATCATTACTTTCAGACAAGGTAAATCATCCGTTGACGCTTCGCAACTTCCTAATGTGGAACGTGTAGCTTCATATATGAAGAAATATCCTGATTCAAAAGTAGTTATTAAAGGATACGCTTCTCCGGAAGGTAGTGTGGAGGTTAACGCAAGAATCGCTGCTGCACGTGCAGAGGCTGTAAAAACTATCCTTGTTAATAAATACAAGATTAATGCATCCCGCATCACTGCTGAAGGTCAGGGCGTAGGTGACATGTTTACCGAACCGGATTGGAACCGTGTAAGTATATGTACGATTGAAGATTAAACAGATAGATTACATAATATAGAATCATAGAGGCTGCCCGAAAGGCAGCCTTTGTTGGTATGTACAGGTTTTATAAATCAGCGGCCAATTTTTGAATATCCTGAAAGATTAGTAAACAGATTTCTTTGTACATTATATAAAATAGCTATTTTTGCAAGTATTGTTTATGCGCGTTCTGTGTTGAGTGTGCAAATTTCAACCATTAAAAATTGTATTATGAAGAGAGTATTCGTTTTTCAAGATTTTAAATCGCAGAAATTCTGGAGTATAGAGGTCGTCGGAACAGATGTTACTGTAAATTATGGTAAGCTGGGGACTGACGGACAAACACAAGTGAAAAACTTTGCAACTACTGAAGAAGCCGAAAAGGCTGCCAACAAACTGATTGCAGAGAAGACAAAGAAAGGCTATGTGGAAACTGCTGAAGAAATAGCACGTGAAATGAAAGTGGAAGCTAAGAAATATACATTGAGCTATGATGAGTATGAAAACGATGTGAATCTTTTGGATAAGATATTGAAAGACAAACATCTCTCTGAATATAAGCAAATAACGATTGGCTGTTGGGATTATGAGTGTGAAGACTGCTCGGCTTTGCTACAAGGGCTCGTTGAAAATAAAGACAAGTTTGCACAGATAGAAGGTCTGTTCTGGGGGGATATTGAACAGGAAGAACAGGAGATCTCATGGATTGAACAAACCGATCTCAGTCCGCTGCTTGACGCTATGCCTAAATTGAAAGACTTGAAGATAAAAGGAACGAATAACTTGCGTTTGGGACAAACCTCACGTCCGGAGTTGCGGTCGCTGGAAATAATCAGTGGTGGTCTGCCTACTGAAGTGGTAGAGGATATTCTTGCTTCTGACTTTCCCAATCTGGAAAAACTGATTCTATATGTTGGTGTGGAAGATTACGGATTTGCAGGTGACATTGAGATCTTCCGTCCGCTTTTCTCCAAAGAGCGTTTCCCGAAGCTGACTTATCTAGGGCTTGTTAACTCTGAAGAACAGGACAGCATTGTAGAAATGTTTTTGGAGTCGGACATTCTTCCTCAACTTGAAACCATGGATATTTCGGCTGGTGCTCTTAAAGATGAAGGTGCACAGTTATTATTGGATAATATGGATAAGATCGCTCACTTGAAGTTTATCAATATGCGCTATAATTATTTGAGCAAGGACATGAAGAAACAGTTGCAGAAGCTTCCTATGAAAATAGACATTGCCGAAACCGAAGAGGCGGATGAGTATGATGGTGAGTTGTGGTATTACCCGATGATTACTGAATAGGAGATGCAGATAATCGTTGTCAGCAACTCTTTATCCAAACGTATAGAATACTTTGTTGAAGCAGGTAAGCACTTGCAGACAGAAGTTTGTTTTATGACTTATGAGGAACTTTTTAGCTGCTTGCCGCTATTGCAGCAAGCAGTTATCAAACTGGAACCCTGTGTAAGTGATGAAACTGATTTCCTGAAATATGCGCTATTGAATCGGGCATATAAGGAGACATTGCAACGTTTGAACGAGATGAGACTACCTGATAATGTACGCTTTTTAAATACTCCTGATGCTTTGTTACGTGCTCTTGATAAAAAGGAAACGAAAGAGATCCTGATGGATAAAGGGCTGAAAGTGACTCCGATGTTACCGTCTCCACACTCTTTCGATGAGTTGCGGCAGCTTCTTGCCGATGGTGGGAGGGGATGCTTTTTAAAACCCCGGTATGGGTCGGGTGCGGGAGGCATTATGGCGATTCGTTATCAGCCCAATCGGAATAAGTGGGTAGTCTATACAACGCTGCGGCAAGTGAACGGAGTGATTCATAATACCAAACGAATCAATCGTTTGAGTGTAGAAAAAGAGATTATCCCGTTGGCAGAAGCTGTGATACAAACAGAAGCTATCCTGGAGGAGTGGATTCCTAAAGAACAATTGCAAGGAGAAAATTACGACCTTCGGGTAGTGTGCCGCGAATCTGAAATAGATTATATCGTAGTGAGATGTAGCAAAGGAAGCATAACGAATCTACACCTGAACAACAAGGCGCGTTTGTGGAATGAATTGTCTCTATCCGAAGAGGTGCGGCAACAAATCTATTTTCAATGTCAGGAAGCTGTGCAATCCTTGGATTTGCAGTATGCAGGAGTAGATGTATTGATAGAAAGAGGGACGGATATTCCTTATATAATAGAAGTCAACGGACAAGGAGACCATGTTTATCAGGATATGTTTGCTCATAATTCTATTTATACTCAACAAATAAAAAACATAAAAAAGAAATATAACCATGCAAATAGATGAACTACCGGCTGGCGAACAGACCCATCATCCGGATCTGGATATGAATCAGGTGGTGGGTACTCATGATATATTGATGCTTTGCTTTGACACTTTGCGTTATGATGTCAGCAAAGAGGAAGAAGCGGCCGGAAGAACGCCTGTACTGAACAGTCATGGAGGAGAATGGGAGAAAAGGCATGCACCGGGAAATTTCACTTACCCGTCTCATTTTGCCATCTTTGCAGGATTTCTGCCTTCTCCGGCAGAACCTCATTCGTTGCGTAGCCGTAAATGGTTGTTTTTCCCCGTGCAGGCGGGTACAGGACGTATTCCGCCTAAAGGAAGTTATCCATTTACAGAAGCAACCTTTGTGCAGAGCCTTGCCCATACAGGCTATGAAACGATTTGTATAGGTGGCGTAAACTTTTTTAGCAAGCGTAATGAGCTGGGGCGTGTATTCCCCGGTTACTTTACTAAAAGTTATTGGCTGCCTACCTTTGGATGCACAGCGCCCGATAGTGCTGAAAAACAGATTGATTTTGCATTGAAAAAACTAGAAAATTATCCGGACGACAAACGGATCTTTATGTATATCAATTTTTCTGCTATCCATTATCCGAACTGTCATTATGTGGAGGGTAAAATGAGAGATGATAAAGAATCACATGCGGCTGCCCTGCAATATATTGACAGTCAGTTACCACGTTTGTTTCAGGCTTTTCAGAAGCGGAGCAATACGCTGGTGATTGCCCTTTCCGATCATGGCACTTGTTATGGTGAAGATGGGTATGAATATCATTGCATATCTCATGAAACGGTTTATACAGTCCCTTACAAACACTTTATTTTAACGAAAAAATGAATCAACCGCTACCACGATATGTAGACTATATGTATAGCTATCCACATAAAACGGCATATCGTTCTTTTCCATCTCCGGTTTCGCTGCTTCCTTACCTGGAACAGGTGGAAGGGCAGAAGGCATCCCTCTATTTCCATATTCCTTTTTGTAGTCATAAATGTGGATATTGTAACCTGTTTTCTCTACAAACCAATCGTGCGGATTATATCGCAACTTATTTGGAAACCCTTCATAAGCAAGCGCAACAATTGTCACCTCTCACCACCGGACTGATCTTTGACAGTTTCGCCATTGGAGGAGGTACGCCGTTACTTCTTACCGTTTCCCAACTGGAATACTTATTGGAGACGGCTGCCCTGTTCGGAGTGCATCCCTCACATGCTTTTACTTCCATAGAAACATCACCGGAGTATGCTGATCCTGCCCGTTTGACATGGTTGAAACAAGCGGGAGTGGCTCGTATAAGTATCGGTATACAAAGTTTTCTCAACGAAGAGTTAACCGCTTTGAAAAGACGTCCCCGGCAAGACACGATCAATCAGGCGTTGGAAACTATCCGGAAGATGGAATTTCCTTTTTTTAATATCGACTTGATTTACGGAATCAAAGGACAAACAGTGGATAGTTTTCTCTATTCGTTGGAACAAGCTCTTCTGTTTCAGCCTAACGAACTCTTTATCTATCCGTTATATGTGCGAAAGGGAACAGCTATCACGGAGCGGGAATCTGATGATGTCTGTTTCCGGATGTATTTTGCCGCCCGTGATCTGTTGAAAGACAGAGGCTTTCTACAAACTTCGATGCGGCGTTTTATCCATCATCCGTCTACTGATGCGGAAATTTCCTGTGGAGATGAAGTGATGCTTTCGTGTGGTTCCGGAGGACGTAGTTACTTGGGGAATTTGCATTATGCCACCCGGTATACTGTTTCTCAACACTGTATTGCCGAAGAGATAGATGACTATATGGGCACTACTGATTTTACAGTAGCTCGCAATGGATTTATTCTCTCTCAAGAAGAACGGAGGCAACGTTTCATCATTAAAAATCTGATGTATTATATGGGGCTTGATAAAGCCGAATATGAGCATCGTTTTGGCGAATCACCGGATGATATTCCATTGTTCCGACAACTGGCAGAACGGCAATGGATAGAAAATACCGATAGCCGCATTTGTCTGACTTCCGAAGGAATGGGATATTCTGATTATATTGGTCAGTTGTTCATTGCTCCTGAAATAAGAGGGCTGATGGAAACTTATTCTTATTGAACGAAATAGAAATGAAAAACGAGGGGGCTTTACTTTCCATCAAACGTATCTATTATCGCGGCAAATTGAATAGCTGCAATTATACCTGCTCTTATTGTCCTTTCGGCAAAAAGTCACATCCGACAGCCACTACGCAGGATGAACAGGCGTGGAACCGTTTTATTACGGCTATTGAACAATGGAAAGGGGAACCGTTGCGGTTATTTATCATTCCTTACGGTGAAGCATTGATACATCGTTATTATCGGAAAGGGATCATTCATTTGGCGGCGTTGCCACATGTGGCTGGAATTTCCTGTCAGACTAATCTTTCTTTTTCGGCGGATAAGTGGCTGGACGAATTTCCGGCTACACCGACATTGATGAGTAAGATAAAGATTTGGGCCAGCTTTCATCCGGAAATGACTTCAGTAGAAAGCTTTGTCCAGCGACTTCATACACTTTATAATGCAGGAATACAGGTCTGTGCCGGAGCAGTAGGCAATCCGGTGGCAAAAAGTGTACTTAGCGATTTGCGAAATGCTCTTTTGCCGGATATTTATTTGTTTATTAATGCTATGCAAGGTTTGAAGTCTCCGTTGAGCGTAGAAGATATTCGTTTTTTTACGCAACTGGATAACCTTTTTGAATATGATTTAAAAAACGCTTCGGCTCAATGGGATATCTGTTCGGGAGGAAGAAGCAGTTGCTTTATTGATTGGAAAGGAGATATCTTTGGCTGTCCTCGAAGTCGGGTGAAGATAGGAAATCTTTATCAGAATCAAATCTTAGACCCCTTGCTTCCTTGTCGGCGGAAGGTCTGCGACTGTTACATTGCTTTCAGTAATTTGACTAATCATCCTTTACATCGGATAATGGGAGAGGGTGCGTTTTGGCGGATCCCGGATAAGCCTTTCATTACTTCCGTGTTTTTTGATGTGGATGGAACTCTTACCGATGCACAAGGAAGAGTTTCGGAAAGTTATGCCCATGCTTTGCGGTACATAGCGCAATTTGTTCCTTTATATCTTGCTACTTCTTTATCTATGGAACAGGCGCGGAGAAAGTTAGGCAAGGCTCTTTTCAGCCTGTTTGAAGGAGGGGTATTTGCCGACGGTGGATTACTGGTATATGCTGGGAAGAGCCGGTGTATGCCGGTTGATTTGCTACTGGGCATAAACGAAGAATCCGCAAAGATAACGGCGCATAGCTATAACGGTCAAGTTTATAAGTACAGCATGCTGGTTTATGATAAGGAGCAGAGAAAGACGATTCTTTCTCGCTTAAAAGAGAAACCTTATCAGGTGTTTTATAAACCACCCCTTATTACTGTTATCCATAAGGAAGTTGACAAACGGAAAGGAGTGCTTCATATATGCAAGGCTTTAGCTTTTCCCCTTGACCAAGTGCTGGTTGTCGGAAATTCACTGAAGGATTGGGAGATGATGTCAGTAGTTTCTCATTCTTGTGCAGTGATGAACGCCGAACCACTTTTAAAAGAACGTGCCCGCTACACGCTGAATCCGGACCGATTGGCTGCTTTCTTCCGCTTCCGGAAGTTGTAAAGCGACTGGAATGAAGCTTTACATTGATACCTGATTTTTATTCGACTTTATTACAAAATCAGGGATTTGGGTACCAAAATCCGTAATTGATATACAATCCCATCCATTTTATCCCAGTAAATTTGCAATCAGAAGTTTGACAATGAAAAGATAGAAGATGATGATAAAAACAATTCTAAGTATTTTGTCTTTATTCGTTATGTTATCATGCAGTATGACAGGGAAAAAGGATATAAAACAACAGTCTGGTATGTGTGCCAAATTACCTATGGCGGCTGATGGCATTGTGCGGCTATCGAAAATCGATGTTTATCCGGAGTATCTTGAAGAATATATGAAATATGCGACCGAAGTGGGTGAAGTCTCCTTGCGTACCGAACCGGGAGTGCTGACTATGTATGCCGTCAGCGAAAAAGAGAATCCTAGCAGGATAACTATTCTTGAAACTTACGCGAATCAGGAGGCTTATAAATCTCATATTGCATCGGAGCATTTTCAAAAGTACAAACAAGGAACGCTGCACATGGTCAAGACTCTCGTGCTTTCTGACCAAATACCGCTTAACCCGGCAAGCCGCATTAATAACTTCATTCAATAAACGAAATGATTATGAATAAGATTCTTTTATTTTCAGTATTTAGTATTTTTACACTCCATGTTATGGCACAAGAAAATCCGGTTTCGCGCGAGCAGGTGAGTATCTCTAACGTTACTTTTGAACCACGTTGTCGCAATAACTGGCATATTTGCTAAACACCGGATAAAAAAGCAACTGAATTTGCACCTGGCATACTTCTCAGAAACGTTATATTCTGCTTCACCTCAAATAAAAAAGCTCTAATTCCGTTGGGAATTAGAGCTTTTTCTAATGTTGCATTCTTGAGAAGCGGTGCGTACGGGACTCGAACCCGTGACCCCATGCGTGACAGGC
>CAPYSS010000006.1:0-133175 GCA_948742525.1 Bacteroides caecimuris
ATATGCATAAATGGAATTAACAAATATTAATCCCCCAAGAATTACAACTGAGCCTACATTGGGATTACGGCAGCTCATGATGAAAATATCAGTTATAAATATAAATAATTGACTAATTATTTGCTATTTTTGACACGTAAATGAAAAACAGCAAATAACCCCTATTAAAAACTTAAAAGATGATGAAAAAACTACTCACAGCCACTGCCATCGGCCTGACTTTGTTAACCTGGCACACCAGTTGTACTCAACAGCCAAAGACACCGGAAGCCTTTACTCCTATCAAAGTAGAAACTCCTGTCCGCCCTGCCGGACAAGAAGATGTCATCCAACTCGTTACTCCTAAAATTGATACCGTACGCGTCGGTTTCATCGGCTTAGGAATGCGTGGCCCCGGCGCCGTAGCACGCTGGACTCATATTCCGGGAACTAAGATTGTAGCGTTATGCGACCTGCTTCCCGAACGTGTTGAAAAATCACAAGAAATTTTGAAGAATGCCGGACTCCCTGCTGCTGCTTCTTACAGCGGAGAGGAAGATGCATGGAAAAAGCTTTGCGAACGAGATGATATTGATCTTGTATACATAGCTACAGACTGGAAACATCATGCTGCAATGGGTGTCTATGCCATGGAACACGGCAAGCATGTAGCCATCGAAGTTCCTGCCGCTATGACATTGGATGAAATCTGGCAGTTAATCAACACTTCTGAAAAAACTCGAAAACATTGTATGCAGCTCGAAAACTGTGTATATGATTTCTTTGAACTAACGTCTTTAAATATGGCACAACAGGGTGTATTCGGAGAAGTGCTTCATGTAGAAGGTTCATATATCCACAATCTGGAAGACTTCTGGCCTGAATACTGGAACAACTGGCGAATGGATTATAACCACCTGCATCGCGGTGACGTATATGCGACTCACGGTATGGGTCCCGCTTGTCAGGTACTTAACATCCACCGTGGCGACCGTATGAAGACATTGGTATCTATGGATACGAAAGCTGTCAACGGACCGGCTTACATTAAGAAACAAACAGGAAAAGAAGTGACCGACTTCCAAAACGGTGACCAGACTTCGACCTTGATTCGCACGGAAAATGGCAAAACGATGCTGATCCAGCACAATGTAATGACACCCCGTCCATACAGCCGCATGTATCAAATAGTGGGAGCCGATGGTTATGCAAGCAAATATCCGATTGAAGAATATTGCCTGAGACCTTCACAAGTTGATTCTAAAAATGTGCCCAATCATGAAAATCTGAATGCACATGGTTCCGTACCTGAAAATGTAAAGAAAGCCTTGATGGATAAATATAAAGATCCGATTCACATAGAGTTGGAAGAAACTGCCAAGAAAGTAGGCGGCCACGGTGGTATGGACTTTATTATGGACTACCGTCTAGCATACTGCTTGCAGAATGGATTACCATTAGACATGGACGTTTATGACTTGGCAGAATGGTGTTGCATGGCCGAACTTACCAGACTTTCTATCGAAAACAATTCTGCTCCGGTAGAAGTCCCCGATTTCACTCGCGGTGGATGGAATAAAGTGCAAGGCTATCGTCACGCTTTTGTGAAATAAAACTAAATACATCCTTTTAATACGAGCATAATGAACCAATCCGGCTTCTCCCCCAAAGTCGGATTATTCACAAGGTCGTGTTTGAACATTTTATAGATCATCATAATCACTTTTATGAAAACAGCTATTCCAAAGCCTTCCAAGCAAAGCATTATCCGTGAAGCCAGAGATTATGTAATGATTGCCATCGGCATGATTTTGTATGGTATCGGTTGGACCGTTTTTCTACTTCCGAACGATATCACGACCGGGGGAGTACCGGGTATTGCTTCTATTCTATATTGGGCTACGGGTTTCCCCGTACAGTATACGTACTTCAGCATCAACTTCTTTTTATTGCTACTAGCCCTCAAATTGCTAGGGATGAAGTTTTGCATTAAAACTATTTTTGGAGTATTTACCCTTACCTTCTTTCTGTCTGTCATCCAAAAGCTGACAGTAGGGTTCGGTCTTCTTGACGACCAGCCCTTTATGGCATGTGTCATCGGAGCATCGTTCTGTGGAGGTGGTATAGGAATTGCTTTTTCGGCTAATGGAAGTACAGGAGGCACGGATATTATCGCCGCTATCATCAACAAATACCGGGACATCACTTTAGGAAGAGTGGTACTTATCTGCGACATGATTATTATTTCTTCCAGTTATTTTGTCTTAAAAGACTGGGAAAAAGTGGTATATGGGTTTGTAACTCTTTATATTTGTAGTTTCGTTCTTGATCAGGTAGTGAATAGCGCCCGCCAATCCGTACAGTTCTTTATCATATCCAATAAATATGAAGATATAGGACGGCATATCAACGAATATCCACACCGAGGAGTTACGATTATCAATGCAACCGGCTTTTATACAGGACGAGAAGTAAAGATGCTGTTCGTATTAGCAAAGAAGAGGGAATCACCTATCATCTTCCGGTTGATAAAAGATATAGATCCGAATGCATTTGTATCACAAAGTGCTGTCATCGGAGTTTATGGAGAAGGATTCGACCATATCAAAGTAAAATAAAAATTTAATATTGAGAAACATGAAATTTCGACCAACCCCCCATTTATTAACAGGCATTTTCATGGGAATATTTTCCCTGACAACATTTAATGCAATGGCTGAAAAAGCCGTGAAACCCTATTGGCAGGATGTGCAGGTAGTAGAAGTCAACAAAGAGTATCCACGTACTTCTTTTATGACATACAGCAATCGCGCTGATGCCTTGAGTGGCAAGTTCGAACGGAGCAAGTATTACCGCTTGCTGAACGGAACCTGGAAATTCTACTTCGTAGACTCTTACAAAAAGCTTCCCGATAACATTACTGACCCGAATACCAATACAGATTCGTGGAATGATATTCAGGTACCCGGCAACTGGGAAGTACAAGGACACGGAATAGCCATCTACACCAATCATGGTTATGAATTCAAACCGCGCAATCCGCAACCTCCGACTCTTCCCGAAGCGAATCCGGTGGGAGTTTACCGCCGGGATATCGATATTCCGGCAGACTGGAACGGACGGGATATCTACCTGCATTTGGCAGGAGCCAAGTCCGGCGTATATGTATATATCAACGGGCAAGAAGTTGGATATAGCGAAGACTCCAAAAACCCGGCAGAGTTTCTTATTAACAACTATGTGAAGCCCGGCAAGAACGTGCTTACCGTTAAAATCTTCCGTTGGAGCACCGGTTCCTATCTGGAATGTCAGGACTTCTGGCGCATGAGCGGTATTGAACGTGATGTTTATCTGTATTCACAACCTAAAGCAGCCCTCAAAGATTTCCGGGTGAAGTCTACCCTGGATGACAGCTACAAGAATGGAATCTTCAGCTTGAATGTCGATTTGAGAAATCACGAGAAGGCAGCAACTAATCTTACATTAGTTTATGAGCTATTGGATGCACAAGGAAAAGTAATCTCTACTGAAGAGAAGACCGCCTATATCCCATCGAACGAAGTACGTACACTTTCTTTCGATAAGAAGCTGGCAGATGTCAATACATGGACATCCGAACATCCGAATCTGTACAAACTGCTGATGACCGTCAAAGAGAATGGCAAAGTAAATGAAATCATTCCTTTTAATGTAGGATTCCGCCGTATTGAAATCAAACCTATCGAACAAAAAGCTGCTAACGGAAAACCATACGTTTGCCTGTTCATCAATGGTCAGCCACTGAAACTGAAAGGGGTAAATATCCATGAACACAACCCGTCAACAGGTCATTATGTAACAGAAGAGTTGATGCGTCGTGACTTCGAGCTTATGAAGCAACATAACCTGAACAGCGTACGCCTTTGCCACTATCCGCAAGACCGCCGTTTCTACGAGCTTTGCGATGAATACGGTCTTTATGTATATGACGAAGCCAATGTGGAAAGCCACGGAATGTATTACGATCTCCAAAAAGGCGGTTCGTTGGGTAACAATCCCGAATGGCTGAAACCGCACATGGACCGTACCATCAATATGTTCGAACGTAACAAGAACTATCCAAGCGTCACCTTCTGGTCGTTGGGAAATGAAGCCGGAAACGGATATAATTTCTATCAGACTTACTTGTGGCTGAAAGAAGCTGACAAAGACCTGATGGATCGTCCGGTCAACTATGAACGTGCTCAATGGGAATGGAACTCCGATATGTATGTACCCCAATATCCGGGTGCCAACTGGTTGGAAAATACAGGAAAGAACGGCAGCGACCGCCCTGTAGCTCCTTCCGAATATGCACATGCCATGGGAAACTCCACCGGAAACCTGTGGGGACAATGGCAGGCGATTTATAAATACCCGAACCTCCAAGGTGGATATATCTGGGACTGGGTAGACCAAGGTCTTCTCCAGAAAGATGAGAATGGAAGAGAATACTGGGCTTACGGAGGTGACTTCGGTGTAGACGCGCCGAGCGATGGCAACTTCCTCTGCAACGGTCTTGTCAATCCGGATCGCGGTCCGCATCCGGCAATGGCTGAAGTGAAATATGTACATCAGAATGTAGGCTTTGAGGCAGTAGATGCCGCTGCCGGTATATTCAAAATCACCAACCGTTTCTATTTCACCAATCTGAAAAAGTATCAGATCCACTATAGCGTACTCGCTAACGGAAAGACTATAAAAGGTGGAAAAGTATCTTTGGATATTGCTCCGCAGGCATCCAAAGAATTCACCGTACCGGTAAACAGCTTGAAAGCCCAACCGGGAGTGGAATATTTTGTAAACTTCAGCGTGACAACCACAGAACCTGAACCGCTGATTCCAACAGGATATGAAATAGCATACGACCAGTTCCAACTTCCTATCCAGGCAGAGAAAGCTATTTATAAAGCAAACGGTCCGGCACTGAAAACAACGACTCAAGGAGATGAGCTAATCGTTTCTTCTTCCAAAGTGAACTTTGTATTCAACAAGAATAGCGGATTAGTTACTTCGTATAAAGTGAACGGCACAGAATATTTCAAAGATGGATTTGGTATTCAGCCTAACTTCTGGCGTGCTCCTAATGATAATGATTATGGTAATGGTGCTCCTAAACGTTTACAAGTATGGAAGCAAGCAAGCAAAAACTTCCACGTAACGGATGCAACCATGACAACAGAGAATAAGATAGTTTCCTTACATGTGAGCTACTTATTGGCTGCTGGCAACTTGTATGTTGTCACATACAAAATCTATCCGAACGGAGTAGTCAATGTAAATGCCAAATTCACGTCAACAGATATGCAGGCAACAGAAACGGAAGTTTCCGAAGCTACCCGCATGGCTACGTTTACTCCCGGAAGTGACGCTGCCCGTAAAGCCGCTTCCAAACTGGAAGTTCCCCGCATCGGCGTTCGTTTCCGCTTGCCGGCACAGATGAACCATGTACAATACTTTGGTCGTGGTCCGGAAGAGAATTATATCGACCGCAATCATGGAACACTCGTTGGCGTATATAAGACAACAGCAGATAAAATGTACTTCAACTATGTACGTCCACAGGAAAACGGACATCACACAGATACCCGTTGGGTTGCTTTATCTCCAGCCAAAGGAAACGGTCTGGTTTTGGTAGCCGACAGCACGATCGGTTTCAATGCCTTGCGCAACTCTATCGAAGATTTTGACTCTGAAGAAGCTCTGCCCCACCCTTACCAATGGAATAACTTTAGCCCGAAAGAAGTTGCCAATCATGATGAGAATGCCGCACGTAATGTATTACGGAGAATGCATCATGTAAACGACATCGTTCCAAGAGATTTCGTAGAAGTTTGTGTAGACATGAAACAACAGGGAGTAGGCGGATATGACAGTTGGGGTGCACGCCCGGAACCTTTCCACCAAATCCCGGCTAACCGTGATTATCATTGGGGATTCACATTAGTACCTGTTCGCTCGGTTAGTCAAGCTAATGAAGCGGCTAAATACGATTATCGATAACCTTAGTATAAATTTTTAAAGAAAAAACCCATGAAAGATTTATCTAGCATTGTAGCTAAATTTAAAGTCCAAGGTACAGTAGAAGAAATCAAACCTTTGGGTGCAGGACTAATCAACGACACTTACAAAGTAAACACCAAAGAAGCAGATGCTCCCGACTACGTTTTACAACGCATCAATCATGCCATTTTTCAAAACGTAGAAATGCTTCAATCCAATATTACTGCTGTCACCAATCATATTCGCAAAAAACTGGCGGAAGCAGGAGAATCGGATATAGAACGCAAAGTGTTGAGCTTCCTTGAAACAGAAGAGGGTAAGACATACTGGTTCGACGGTGATAACTATTGGCGTGTGATGGTATTCATCCCACGTGCCAAAACGTATGAAACGGTGAATCCCGAATATTCAAATTATGCTGGAGAAGCATTTGGTAACTTCCAGGCCATGCTGGCAGATATCCCGGAAACATTGGGTGAAACCATACCTGACTTCCACAACATGGAGTTCCGCCTCAAACAACTACGCGAAGCTGTTGCAAAAGATGCTGCCGGACGAGTAGCAGAAATGAAATACTATCTGGATGAAATAGAGAAACGTGCAGATGAAATGTGCAAAGCAGAACGTTTATATCGCGAAGGAAAACTCCCCAAACGTGTTTGCCACTGCGATACGAAAGTGAATAACATGATGTTCGACGAAAATGGTAAAGTGCTTTGCGTTATCGACCTGGATACGGTAATGCCCAGCTTTATCTTCTCCGATTATGGCGATTTCCTTCGTACAGGCGCCAACACGGGTGATGAAGACGATAAAGACCTTGATCGCGTAAACTTCAATATGGAAATATTCAAAGCGTTTACTAAAGGTTATCTGAAAGGAGCCAAATCATTCCTGACTCCAATTGAGATTGAGAATCTCCCTTATGCAGCCGCTTTATTCCCATACATGCAGTGTGTACGATTCTTGGCAGACTATATCAATGGAGACACTTATTATAAAATCAAATATCCGGAACATAATTTGGTTCGTACTAAAGCACAATTCAAATTACTTCAAAGTGTGGAAGCAAACACACCGGAAATGATCGCATTCATCAACGATTGCTTGTTAAATTAAAAAATAAGCTACGCTATGGTGCAGCTATTTTGAGAGATTCTCAGAATTTAAAATATAAGGAGCTGTCTAGCAAGCTTTAAATATTGAAAATCACCCGCGCTATAACTATCTGTAGCGCGGGTGAAATTATTAATGAGAGACTTGTTAGCCAGCCTTTTTTTTGAAATCTTTAATCAGGGATATTATTGAATCATCCCTATTTCTCAATTTTTAATCCTCTGTTTTCAATTTAACAAATGCCCCATTCTTCCAATGATAGACAATAGGACGACGGAGAAATGGTTTCAGTTTCTCTGCTGCCTCCTTTGACATATAGTCAGGAGTGGTTAATGTAACAGTCAATTCTGTATTTTCCTTATTAAAATCGGCTTTCATCAATAGCATATCTGCCGAACGGCGTGCTTCGTCAAACTCATAAACGCCTGCTGAATCCGGCGTATTCAGAAAGTCGCCCATCACAGGCAGGGTAATAAAGAGAGATGCCGTAAGCGGTTTCCAGTCATCTGTATAGAAACGGATACTGCTGTCGCAGGCAGGTGCACAAGCTGTAGAGACTGTACAGATCACGTTCGTAGAGTCATTCAAAGCCAATACTTTCATCTGCCAGGTAGATTGAGAAGACATTTGCATACGGATATAATCTTTACTTAGATCAGTCATCTCCGACTTCTTGCCGAAACGATTCTCTACTTGCGCTTTCATCTTACTTTCCAGAAAGTCAATACAATCTTCCCGGTTCACTTTGGTTAGTAACGGGCTTAGAGAATCCGGCATATTCACAAACAGCGTTTTGGCTTCTTGTGCCCAAAGAGCGTTCGAAGCAAAGAGCCCGACAGCAGAAAAGAATATAGTGATTACAAATTTATTTATTTTCATATCTATCTTATTTAACCTGTGACAAACAGATTTTATGTAACTGTTTTAACTTTTAGACCCCAAATATAAGAATATCATTCCGATTAACACCAGTATCAGATCAATCGCTTTGCTTTTTAAATTCTTTTCACGGAAGATAAGCGCACCGAAAGTGAAAGAGACTACTACACTTCCCCGACGGACCATCGAAACAATGGAAATCATAGAATCGTCATAACTCAATGCATAAAAGTAAACGAAATCGGCAGCCGAAAGGAAGATAGAAATCAGGATAATCGTCCAGTCCCAGCGAAACGGGGTGGTAGACTTTCTTTTAGGCCACCAAAGCAATAACAGGATCGGACACATAATAAAGACCTGATAAACATTATACCAGGATTGTACCAACATCGGATTCAGAGACTTCATCAGATACTTGTCATACAATCCGCTGATAGCACCTGCAATAGCAGCCAGCACGATAAAGAATATCCATTTGTTATGCTTAAAATCAATTCCTTCTTTCTTCCCCGAACGACTTAACATAAAGAATGTGACAATGGCCAGCATTACCCCGATCCATTGATAGAGATTCAACCGTTCGCCAAATACCAGCATCGCCCCCACGAGCACCATCACCGGACGGGTGGCGTTGATAGGTCCTACTATGGTTAAAGGCAGATGTTTCATTCCGAAATATCCGAATATCCACGAAGCCAGTACGATGAACGACTTGATGATGATATATTTATGTTGTTCCCAGCCAACAACGGGAACATTAAATATCGTTCCTCCCAACAGGTCCGGTTTATATACGGATATCAGGATAAACGGCAGAAAGATGAGACTGGAAAAAAATGTATTTAGAAACAAAACGGGAAGTACCGCATTATCCTTCAACGATTTCTTCTTGAATACATCATAAAAGCCCAGCAAAGTAGCCGAGAGAAATGCTAATAATAACCACATGAGGATATTTACTATTTTTAAGATTTACTATTTACTACTTTCAAATATACTTTCGGGGTATTCTACATTTACCAGGAAAAGAGCATTTCCTGGTGCAGAAGTACCCGCTTTGCCACGGTCTTGTTGTTCAATGACCTTACGGAACCCTTCGATAGTAAGTTTCCCCCGTCCCACTTCAATCAGCGTACCTACAATGGCTCGCACCATATTTCGCAGGAAACGGTCGGCACGGATGGTAAATACCCAGGTAGCATCATCTTCTTGCGTCCATTCGGCATGAGTGATATGGCAGATATTGGTTTTTACATCTGTATGAAGTTTGCTGAAGCTCGTAAAGTCAGTGTACTCGAAAAGGGTACGTGCAGCTTCATTCATGAGCGCATAATCCAACTGATTATAAACTCGCCAACGATATTGCCGGTTAAAAGGATATTTTGATGTCGTTACATAATACTTGTAAGTTCGCGCAGTCGCATCAAAGCGGGCATGCGCATCCGGCCGGACCCGGCAAACACGATAAATGAAAATATCGGGAGGCAACAGACGGTTTAATTTGTCGGCAACTGATATTTCATCCAACAGCTCATCGAAGTCAAAATGAGCGACCATCAGAGAAGCATGCACTCCGGCGTCCGTACGGCCCGCTCCTATTATTTCTATTTCGCGACGCAGAAAGGTAGACAATGCTTTCATCAGGCATTCCTGCACACTAATCCCATTCGGTTGAATTTGCCAACCATGATAGTTGGTCCCGTCGTAAGCCAAATAAATAAAATACCTTTGCACGCTAATTCCTCTTTTTAGGGTTTTCGCGCGCAAAATTAATCATTTTATCTCATTTATCTTTGTATAATTCGCATAAACCTGTATATTTACAGGACAAAATAATCATGATTTACTAATACTTTACAATTATGAGTAGTAGCATTTTCCTCACCATCGCCCTCGTCACGACAGGAATCTTTATTATCCAATTCGTATTATCCATCTTTTTCGGAGATGTAGATGCAGATATGGACGTGGATGCTGATATTAGTAGCGTAGTTTCTTTTAAAGGACTTACCCATTTCGGAATCGGATTTGGCTGGTACATGTATCTGGCGGGAAACACGGAAATCCAAAGTTACGTTATCGGCATTCTAGTAGGCCTTTTCTTTGTTTTTGCCGTGTGGTTCCTTTATAAAAAAGCTTATCAACTGCAACAAGTAAACCACACCGAGCAAACCGACCAGCTTGTGGGACGGGAATGTGTAATCTATTTCAAACAAAGTGACAGCAAATATACCGTACAGACCACCCGGGACGGAGCCATGCGCGAAGTAGACGTCATCTCCGAATCCGGAAAAGCATACCAGACTGGCGACAGAACAATGATCACCAGCTACAAAGACGGAACACTATTCATTCAATAACTATTCAAATACACTATTTTATGACACAAGAAATGTTAATCATGGCTGCTATATTAGTGGCAGTCATCCTACTTACTTTTATTGGTATCCTTTCGCGCTACCGCAAATGTAAGAGTGATGAAGTCCTCGTTGTATATGGTAAAACAGGAGGAGATAAAAAGTCGGCAAAGCTATATCATGGTGGTGCGGCTTTTGTATGGCCGATTATTCAGGGATACGAATTCCTGTCCATGAAACCAATGCAGATCGAATGTAAACTGACCGGTGCACTATCCGCTCAAAACATTCGTGTAGATGTGCCGACTACCATCACTGTAGCTATCAGCACCGATCCTGAAGTGATGCAAAACGCTGCTGAACGTATGCTGGGATTAACAATGGATGACAAGCAGAACTTAATTACTGATGTTGTATATGGTCAGATGCGTATGGTGATCGCCGATATGACTATCGAAGAATTAAATTCAGACCGAGATAAGTTTCTGGCTAAAGTGAAAGACAACATCGATACCGAACTTCGCAAATTCGGTTTGTATCTGATGAACATCAACATCAGTGACATTCGCGACGCTGCCAACTACATTGTCAACTTAGGTAAGGAAGCTGAAAGTAAAGCACTGAACGAAGCACAGGCTAACATCGAAGAACAGGAAAAGCTGGGTGCTATCAAAATTGCCAACCAGATAAAGGAACGCGAAACGAAAGTAGCAGAAACCCGCAAAGACCAGGATATTGCTATTGCGGAAACCAAAAAACTACAGGAAATTTCCGTTGCAAATGCAGATAAAGACAGAATCTCACAAGTAGCCATTGCCAATGCAGAAAAAGAATCACAAGTAGCAAAGGCTGAGGCAGAAAAGAGCATCCGTATCGAGCAGGCAAATACAGAAAAAGAAAGCCGCGTTGCCGAATTAAACTCGGATATGGAAATCAAACAGGCGGAAGCTGCCAAGAAAGCTGCCATCGGACGAAATGACGCACAGAAAGAGGTAGCACTTTCCAATGCAGAACTAGCGGTAACACAAGCCAATGCCGATAAGCAAGCAGGTGAAGCTGCCGCAAAATCGGAAGCTGCCGTACAAACGGCACGCGAAATTGCGCAAAAGGAAGTGGAAGAAGCTAAAGCACGGAAAGTGGAATCTTCATTGAAGGCTGAAAAGATTGTTCCGGCAGAAATCGCCAGACAGGAAGCTATCCTGCAAGCAAATGCCATCGCTGAAAAGATTACCCGCGAAGCAGAAGCACGCGCAAAGGCTACTTTAGCACAAGCCGAAGCGGAAGCAAAAGCTATCCAAATGAAACTGGAAGCAGAAGCGGAAGGTAAGAAACGGTCATTGCTTGCTGAAGCGGAAGGTTTCGAAGCAATGGTAAGAGCAGCCGAATCGAATCCGGCTATCGCTATCCAATATAAGATGGTAGACCAATGGAAGGAAATCGCCGGCGAACAGGTGAAGGCGTTCGAACACATGAACTTAGGAAATATCACCGTATTCGACGGAGGAAACGGCAGTACAAGTAATTTCCTGAATACATTAGTAAAGACAGTAGCTCCGAGCCTTGGCGTATTAGACAAACTTCCTATCGGTGAAACAGTGAAAGGTATTATCAATCCGGAAAGCAAAACGGAGGAAAAGTCTGCAACAAAAGCTGACGGAGAAAAAAGATAAGAAATAATTGTAATCCGACATAATATACGCTGATGAGAAAAGAATGATCGCTTGTTCTCATCAGCGTTTGTTTTTTTATATAATTCAAATAAATCTTTGAATATTCCAGATTTATTACGTTCTTTGTGTTACATAAAATATGTAATAAGTCATGAAGCCATATCGCTCATTCTTTGTATACAGTTACAATAATCCTGGAATGTCACCTATTTCGGTCAGCTCCGCTTAGGCACTAGAAATGATTTTTCGAAATCATTTCTCATATTCTCATACTTTACAGGATAATCACCTATAATTCAAAATATTAACACTATGAGAAATACTTTCCAAAAAAGGTGTTTCTCATAGTATTTTGCCTGAAATGCCATAAAAAGCAGGCATTTCTCATACCTTCATCATGCATTTCTCATACCGGGACTGCTATATAATACCTATCTAATCAATGTCAACCCAACCCGAAGATAAGGGAAAAAGGTAGTCAACTATTATCAGGGGATTACAGAATCAGATAGTCCCACATATTGTGGGAAAAGATTCCCTAGCTGGTGGGAATTTATTCCCTCATTTTGTGGGAACAAATTCCCATAATATGAGGGAATACTTTCCCACAATATATGGGACTAATGGAACTAACGGATATACTTACCCAAGATCATAGTATTCTACATATTCGTCAAATTGAGGCATTTCGGTAATTCCCCGCCTGCGGAAAAGTCCCTGTATGTATTCCTGCTCCTTCGGTTTAATCAGCCGTTCCTTGTTGCAACAACGGTAATAGATCGTTTTGCCGAAGTAGGCCATCATCTGTCGTTTGATAACGGTGGCATCAGCAAGCGGCACCTGGTCCAGCAAATGTTTCATGCCCCGTGCAAAGAGCATCGGCTTTTCATCAATAAAGTAAGTACAGTCCCCACCATCGGAAGCGAAATGTTCGGGATTAATAACCATTACAGTAGCCCGCTCTTTCGGCATTCGGAGAGATACTTGTCGTCGCAGACATTTGTCCGCACGCAAACAATGTCCGTTCAAGCAATGAGCGAAGCTAACGGGCATAGAATTGTAATCGAAATCAGTTTTCATGTGTATTATGTTTAGTGGGAAAGTGGTCTATTTTTATAAACCGCTACAAATGTATGAAAAATAGCTGGAGGACAAGAAATAAATACACTATTTACTTCAATATATTGATAAAATCTTTATATTTGCCTTCAACATCAACGCAGGAACTTATAAGACTATATCTCTCCTGCAAAACTATAAAACAGAATAATCATGAAGACCAAACATTTACTTGGAGCACTACTGTCATTTCTCTATACAATTATCTTTTTCAGCTGTGGAAATAACGATGAAAAAAAGATATATTCTTTATCCTTCGAAAAAGAGTATTACGAACGACCTTTATTAGGAACAACTAATATCACCATCAGAGGTGGAAACAGAGACTATACCGTAACCGTAGAAAAAACTGACATTTTAAATATAGATGTAGATTTATCCAGTTCGATAGGAATGGGAAGCTTAAGGGTCACCCCAAAAAAGAAAGGAGAAACAAAGGTGAAAATAAAAGATAACATCACCAACGAAATAGTCGATTTAAGAATTAAAATTACAGACAGCTATTTGACATACGCTATAAAAAAAAGTAATCATCCGGCACTTTCTAATGGCACTGTAGTTTATCTTATTAACAATGAAGCTAAAGATTGCTATTTTTTCCGTTATATTGAGTTTAGAGACGAACTATCTCACACTCCAATAGCAAAAGGAACATACGACTTTTTCACCAAGTTAGAAAGCGGTTCCGGCAACTCGTCTCCTATACACGCCACACCTTATTTAACATTAAATTATGCATCTGACGAACAAGAAAATTTCACGGATGCATCAGTTCCCCCCACCCCTCACAAATTAAGATTTGAGCTATACGATGGGGTTACGAGTGCAAATGCTGTCCTAAATCTTATATCAAGATTTCTAGGTGTAGATTGGAAAGAACTTGTAGAAAAAGCTCTTACCAGAAGTGAACATACAATAGTACCCACACTAAAAACAACAATTGACAATACAGATTATACCATAATAGGTATATTAAATACCTATCCTGAAATACCAGAGAATATTTTGGAATAACCTCAAAAGTATGGAATTGAAAATAATGCAAAGCATGGAACGTATGAAAAAATAGCGTATATTTGCGAGCAAAAAATATAAAATGACTATTTATAAGCTTCGCATAATACCGATATCTTTACTAGTTATCGGGCTTACAACGCTTACTTCGGGCTGCAAAAAGAAAGACATGTCGCTGAAACTGAACGAGCCGCGCAATGTTCGTGGCGTAGTCAGCTACAAACGTTCTTTCCCTGATTTGAACGATGCACATCTGGAAGCAGCCAAAAAGATAGGGATTCGCCCATTGGCAGACCGGGAAGCAGCAGAAGATATGAAAGAAAAGCTAACTCATATTACCGACAATGAGTTTTATGTAGTAGATTCACTGACACACTCTATCCCCTATCTCGTTCCTTGTGCCAGCGCGCTACTCGATACGATCGGTTCCAATTTCCTCGATTCATTGACTGCCAAAGGCTTGAATCCGAATCAGGTAATCGTTACTTCGGTGTTGCGTACCGAAAACGATGTGAAACGCCTCCGCCGTCGCAACCGAAATGCTTCGGCAAACTCGGCACATTGCTTCGGAGCCACTTTCGACGTCAGTTGGAAACGCTTCAAAAAGGTAGAAGACAAAGACGGACGCCCCTTACAGGACGTAAGCTCAGATACTCTGAAACTCGTTCTGTCTGAGGTATTAAGGGACTTGCGGAAAGCGGAAAAATGCTATATTAAATATGAATTGAAGCAAGGATGTTTCCACATCACCGCCAGATAAATACCTTTTTTCAAAATCTTTGACCAGCATATCATAAAACCTTCAAGGTAAATTTTGCGTTAAGATGAAAAACAGCTATCTTTGTATGAATCCAACGCTAAAAGAATCAGATTATGAGCAAGCTATATCCTATCGGCATACAGAATTTTGAAAGTCTCCGTAACGATGGTTATCTTTATGTAGATAAAACCAGACTCATTTACCAATTAGTAAAAACCGGTCGTTACTATTTTCTTAGCCGCCCCCGCCGCTTTGGGAAAAGTCTGCTAATATCTACTCTTGAAGCATACTATCAGGGAAAGAAAGAACTATTCGAAGGATTGGCTATCGAACAACTGGAAAAAGACTGGATCAAACATCCGATATTACACCTTGATTTAAATATCGAGAAATATGATACTCCCGAAAGTCTGGACCAAATACTCAATGACAATCTGGAACATTGGGAAAGCCTGTACGGTACACGCCCGTCGGAAGTTTCCTTTTCTTTACGCTTTGCAGGCATCATACAGCGGGCTTACGAACAGACCGGGCAACGTGTCGTTATCCTTGTAGACGAATATGACAAACCGATGCTGCAAGCTATCGGAAACGAAGAACTGCAAAAATATTACCGAAACACACTAAAGCCTTTCTATGGAGCATTAAAGAGTAAAGACGGATGCATCAAACTCGGATTCCTTACAGGTGTCACCAAATTCGGAAAAGTCAGTGTATTCAGCGATCTGAACAATCTGATTGATATTTCAATGGATGAACAGTACGTGGAGCTCTGCGGTATCACAGAGAAAGAAATCCATGACAATATGGAAGAAGACTTGCATATCTTGGCTGATAAGCAAAAAATGACTTATGAAGAGGTATGCTCCGAACTAAAGGAATGTTATGATGGTTATCATTTCGTAGAAAACTCCATAGGAATATACAATCCATTCAGTTTGCTCAACACATTCTATAAGATGAAATTCGGTAGTTACTGGTTTGAGACCGGCACCCCGACTTATCTGGTAGAATTACTAAAGAAATCCAATTATAATCTCCAACGTATCACGCATGAAGAAACGGATGCAGATGTACTGAACAGCATTGATTCGACGTCCAAAAATCCTATTCCGGTTATCTATCAAAGCGGATATCTAACGATCAAAGGATTTAACAAAGAGTTTGAAACTTATCGACTGGGATTTCCCAATCGGGAAGTAGAAGAAGGTTTTGTTAAATATCTTCTTCCATTCTACACCAACATAGATGCTATCGAGTCGCCATTCCAAATTCGTAAATTCGTAGCCGAAATACGAAGCGGTGATTATAATGCCTTTTTCCGCCGCCTGCAAAGCTTCTTTGCCGATACACCTTACGAATTGATACGCGATTTGGAACTACATTATCAAAATGTACTCTTCATCGTATTTAAACTCATTGGATTCTATGTAAAAGCAGAATACCATACCTCACAAGGGCGCATTGACCTCGTCCTGCAAACCGATCATTTCATCTATGTGATGGAATTCAAACTGGAAGGAACTGCCGAAGAGGCTCTGCAACAAATCAATGATAAACATTATGCACAAGCGTTTACTGCCGACAAGCGACAAATATTTAAAATAGGCATCAATTTCAGTAATGAAACAAGAAACATCGAAAAGTGGATAGTAGAAGATTTGCAATAAAAATCACCTCCAAACAATCAGAGAATCCAAAACGTTTGATTAAATTTGCAGAAATTTTTCTTTAATACAACTTAATGATAGAGAAGCTGATTGTTCTTGAGGACATTGATCCGGTTATTTTTTATGGTGTAAACAACGCCAACATACAGTTAATTAAAGCTTTATATCCAAAGCTGCGCATAGTTGCCCGAGGCAATGTCATCAAAGTGCTGGGCGACGAGGAAGAAATGTGTGCCTTCGAGGAAAATATCACCAAACTTGAAAAGTACTGCGCCGAATATAATTCACTGAAAGAAGAAGTTATCATTGATATTATAAAAGGAAATGCTCCGCAAGCGGAACAGACAGGAAACGTGATTGTGTTCAGCGTCACGGGCAAGCCTATCATCCCCCGAAGCGAAAACCAGTTGAAACTGGTAGAAGGATTCGCCAAGAATGATATGGTATTCGCCATCGGTCCGGCAGGTTCGGGAAAAACATACACTGCTATTGCCCTTGCCGTGCGTGCATTGAAAAACAAAGAAATCAAAAAAATCATTCTTAGCCGCCCCGCCGTAGAAGCCGGAGAAAAACTCGGTTTCCTGCCCGGCGACATGAAAGATAAGATCGATCCATACCTGCAACCTTTATACGACGCCCTGCAAGATATGATACCTGCCGCCAAGTTAAAGGAATACATGGAATTGAACATTATCCAGATTGCCCCGTTAGCCTTCATGCGCGGACGTACGCTGAATGACGCAGTCGTCATATTGGACGAAGCCCAGAATACTACCGCACAACAAATCAAAATGTTCCTCACCCGCATGGGTATGAACACCAAGATGATTGTGACGGGAGATATGACACAGATTGACCTTCCCGCCTCACAAACGTCAGGATTGGTGCAAGCCCTCCGCATCTTGAAGGGAGTGAAAGGGATCAGTTTTGTTGAACTGAATAAGAAAGATATCGTACGCCATAAACTGGTGGAACGTATCGTGGATGCTTACGAAAAGTTCGATAAAGAAGCGAAATTTTAATATATATATATCATTATGAAAGCATTAACAAAAACAGATTTCAACTTTCCGGGACAGAAAAGTGTGTACCACGGAAAAGTGCGCGATGTGTACAACATCAACGGCGAAAAACTCGTCATGGTAGCAACCGACCGTATTTCGGCCTTTGACGTAGTACTGCCTGAAGGTATTCCTTACAAAGGACAAATGCTGAACCAAATTGCAGCAAAATTCCTTGATGCCACTACTGACATCTGTCCGAACTGGAAACTGGCTACTCCGGACCCAATGGTAACAGTGGGTGTGTTGTGTGAAGGTTTTCCGGTGGAAATGATTGTGCGTGGTTACCTGTGCGGTAGCGCATGGCGGGCCTATAAAAGCGGTGTACGCGAGATTTGCGGCGTGAAATTGCCGGACGGAATGCGCGAAAACCAAAAATTCCCCGAACCGATCGTCACTCCGACTACGAAAGCAGAAATGGGATTGCACGACGAAGACATCTCTAAAGAAGAAATCCTGAAACAGGGATTGGCGACTCCGGAAGAGTATGAAATCCTCGAAAAATATACATTAGCCCTTTTCAAACGCGGTACTGAAATAGCAGCAGAACGCGGGCTGATTCTCGTAGATACAAAATACGAATTCGGCAAGCACAACGGTACTATCTACCTGATGGACGAAATCCACACTCCGGATTCAAGCCGTTATTTCTACACCGAAGGTTATCAGGAACGTTTCGAAAAAGGCGAACCACAGAAACAACTTTCTAAAGAGTTCGTTCGCGAATGGTTGATGGAAAACGGTTTCCAGGGCAAAGAAGGTCAGGAAGTGCCTGAAATGACTCCGGCTATCGTACAAAGCATCAGTGACCGTTACATCGAATTGTTCGAAAACATCACCGGTGAGAAATTTGTGAAAGAAGATACTACCAACATCGCTGAACGCATATTCAAAAACGTTGAAACTTTCTTGAATCGTTGATAGTCAACAAATGACAGATAATAAATGATAGTTGACAGATAATAAATAACAGTTCGTATGCAATTCGTCGCATATAACTTCAACCTTACCTTAATTATCCGCCAACTATCATTTATCAACTATCATCTTCCAACTATCATTTATCAACTTTCAATTAAAAAGAATGGACTACCCACAACAACATATCAAACCTTACGACGAAGAAGGAAAAAAGACCGAGCAAGTGGAACGAATGTTCGACAACATCGCGCATACATACGATAAGCTGAACCATACCTTATCTTTAGGTATCGACCGCAGCTGGCGCAAAAAAGCGATTGCCTGGTTACGCCCTTTCCAACCGCAGCGTATGATGGATGTAGCAACCGGCACAGGAGATTTTGCTATCCTCGCCTGCCGCAAACTACAGCCTGCCGAACTGATCGGCACGGACATCTCGGAAGGTATGATGAATGTGGGACGTGAAAAAGTAAAAAAGGAAGGACTGTCGGACAAGATTTCTTTTGCCCGGGAGGACTGTACTTCACTCTCTTTTGCCGACAATGATTTTGACGCCATCACCGTGGCTTTCGGAATCCGCAACTTCGAAGACCTCGACAAAGGACTCTCCGAAATGTGCCGTGTATTGAAACCGGGAGGTCATCTTGTGATTCTGGAACTTACCACTCCGGACCGCTTCCCGATGAAACAGTTATTTTCCATCTACTCAAAAGTCGTCATTCCATTATTAGGCAAACTGCTCTCCAAAGATAAGAGTGCCTACCGCTATCTACCGGACACCATCAAAGTATTTCCTCAAGGGGAAGTGATGAAAGGAGTCATCGCCCGAGCCGGATTTAGCGAAGTCAACTTCAAACGGCTGACCTTTGGCATCTGCACACTTTATACTGCAACAAAATAGTAATTCATTGTGAATAATTAATTTACCCCTTATTATATTATGGAAAAATATGGTTTAATCGGCTATCCTCTGCGACATTCATTTTCTATCGGGTACTTTAATGAGAAGTTCAAATCCGAAGGGATCAACGCAGAGTATGTGAATTTCGAGATTCCCAGTATCAATAACTTCATGGAAGTGATCGAAGAGAATCCCAACCTATGCGGGCTCAATGTCACCATCCCTTACAAAGAACAAGTGATTCCTTTTCTAGACGAGCTTGATCGTGACACTGCAAAGATAGGCGCAGTCAATGTGATTAAAATCATCCGCCAGCCCAAAGGAAAAGTCAAACTGGTGGGGTATAACTCGGATATCATTGGATTCACTCAATCCATCCAACCTTTGTTGCAGCCTCATCACAAGAAAGCACTGATTTTGGGTACCGGCGGAGCTTCCAAAGCAGTCTATCACGGTCTGAAAAATCTAGGTATCGAAAGCATCTTCGTATCGCGCACCCACAAAGCCGATGGTATCCTGACTTATGAAGAACTGACTCCCGAAATTATGGCAGAATACACAGTCATTGTCAATAGTACCCCCGTAGGAATGTTTCCTAAGGTAGATTTCTGCCCTAATATTCCTTATGAACTTCTGACACCAAACCATTTGCTCTACGATTTGTTATATAATCCGAACGTTACGCTGTTCATGAAAAAAGGAGAAGCGCAAGGGGCTGTTGTAAAAAACGGTCTGGAAATGCTCCTGCTTCAGGCATTTGCCGCCTGGGAGATATGGCATAAATAAGGGTTAAAAGAAGTTTTTATGAGGAAAAAAGTAGTATATAGCATCATTATTATCATGCTGGCATTGACCGGCTGCACTATCGGAGGAAGTTTTTATATGTTAAACTTCTCATTGACTCCGAATGGCAAAATTCTGTCTAAAGATGCGGACTCTTATCCTTTCATGTATAAAAACTACCCTTTTTTGCGTCCATGGGTGGATAGTCTGAAACAAGCGGATGCACTGAAAGACACTTTTATCATAAACCCACACGGCATACAACTACATGCGTATTATGTGGCTGCTCCCCAACCTACCAGCAAGACCGCAGTCATTGTACACGGATATACGGATAATGCTATCCGCATGTTTATGATCGGTTATCTGTATAATCGTGATTTAGGATATAATATATTACTCCCCGACCTGCAACATCAGGGAGAAAGTGAAGGCCCAGCCATTCAAATGGGCTGGAAAGACCGTCTAGATGTATTGCAATGGATGAACATCGCCAATGAAATCTTTGGAGACAGCACGCAAATGGTTGTACACGGAATTTCAATGGGAGGTGCCACCACCATGATGGTATCTGGTGAGGAACAAAAGCCATTTGTCAAATGCTTTGTAGAGGATTGTGGCTATACCAGCGTATGGGACGAATTCTCTCACGAACTTAAAGCCAGTTTCCATCTTCCTCCTTTTCCACTTATGTACACCACAAGCTGGCTTTGCGAAAAGAAATATGGATGGAATTTCAAAGAAGCTTCTTCACTGAAACAAGTAGCCAAATCACAACTTCCAATGTTATTTATTCACGGAGATAAGGACACGTATGTGCCTACCTGGATGGTATACCCGCTCTACGAAGCCAAACCGGATCCCAAGGAGCTGTGGATTGTGCCTGGAGCCGCTCATGCCGTTTCGTACCAAGAGAATAAACAGGAATATACCGACCGAGTTCGTACATTCGTCGGACGATATATTCATTAAACCTATTATAACAAGGAGTTTAAGATTCATAACAGAAAAAGTCTCTATATTTGTACACGTAAAATAATCGTTATGAAATCAATATTTACTTTTATATTAGCTACTTTTCTTCTGTTCCCACTACAAGCTCAAGAGAAAGTATATACGGTAGACAACCTTCCGAAAGTTCACCTGCAAAACAAAATGCAATATGTTTGCAACCCAGCCGGAATACTTTCACAGGCTGCTTGTGACAGTATAGACTCCATGCTTTATGCTTTGGAACAACAAACTGGAATTGAAACAGTAGTTGCCGTAGTTCCCTCAATCGGAGAAGAAGATTGTTTCGACTTCTGTCACCAACTTCTTAACCAATGGGGTGTAGGAAAAAAAGGCAAAAACAATGGATTGGTCATTTTATTAGTCACCGATCAACGCTGTATACAGTTCTATACCGGTTATGGTCTGGAAGGAGTACTTCCCGATGCTATCTGCAAAAGGATTCAAACAAGATATATGCTTCCTTACCTGAAAAACGGGAATTGGGACGCCGGAATGGTGGCTGGTCTAAAAGCGACTTGCCAGCGGCTCGACGGTTCTATGGAAAATGATGCTCTCTCCGATTCTAACAGCGGTGGTTCTTTTGATTTTGTTCTTGCTATTCTTTGTTTTATCGCCATTGGCGGAGGTCTTGCTTTCTTTTCGGCACGCAAACAAAGTCGCTGTCCGAATTGTGGTAAACATCAATTGCAGAGAAGCGGAAGCAGAGTCGTATCCCGGATTCATGGAGTGAAGACAGAAGATGTCACCTATACATGTAGAAACTGCGGACATACTATCATACGCCGCCAACAAAGTTATGATAATGACTACCATCACCGGAGAGGTGGCGGAGGCGGTCCTTTTATCGGGGGCTTTGGCGGAGGTAGTTTCGGAGGCGGTTTCGGTGGGGGCAGCTTCGGCGGAGGAATGGGCGGAGGCGGTGGTGCTGGCTCTCGTTTCTAAAGAAAACAAGTAAAAAAACAAATTATCAAATTCAATAAAAACAAGAAACATGAAGAAGTCAATTATTATCATCTTAGCCGTTGTGGCTATCCTTGCAATATGGGCAGTAAGTGTATATAACGGTCTAGTTACCATGGAGGAGAATGTAAGTGGCCAATGGGCAAATGTAGAAACTCAATACCAACGTCGTGTCGACTTGATTCCCAACTTGGTAAACACAGTGAAAGGATATGCAACGCATGAAAAGGAAACCTTGGAAGGAGTTGTCGCCGCACGTAGCCAGGCTACTCAAATCAAAGTAGACGCTGCCGACCTGACACCGGAAAAGCTGGCGCAATATCAAAAAGCACAAGGTGCTGTAACATCAGCATTGGGCAAGTTATTAGCCATCACCGAGAATTATCCGGACCTGAAAGCTAACCAGAACTTCCTGGAACTTCAAGCTCAACTGGAAGGAACGGAAAACCGTATCAATGTAGCACGCAAAAACTTCAATGATGCTGCACAAGCTTATAACACCAATATCCGCCGTTTCCCGAAGAATATCTTTGCAGGAATGTTCGGCTTCGACAAGAAGGCATACTTTGAAGCAGAAGAAGGAAGCGAGAAGGCTCCGAAGGTAGAATTCTAAAAAAGATTTGATTTACCCAAAGAAAGAGAGATCTGATATCATCTGAGATATTTATCTCGGCATTTTTTCATTAGATAAAACAATTCTATATTAAGAGTTAAATTCATAGTTTTCATTATTATGAATTTAACTCTTAATTTTCTATTATTCTTCTCCTTTTCAATAGAATATCCCAAAGTACAAAAGTTAATGATTAACATTTACTAGCACCTAGTTGGCTGTACCAAAAAAAAGCTGTACTTTTGTAGCCGTATACAAAATAATTCTATAACTCATGAGTAATCAACGATACATGATGCGTGGAGTAAGCGCATCGAAAGAAGATGTGCACAACGCCATCAAGAACATCGACAAAGGAATCTTCCCGAAAGCATTCTGTAAAATTATTCCCGATATATTGGGAGGTGACCCGGAATATTGCAACATTATGCATGCCGATGGTGCCGGAACCAAATCATCTCTTGCTTATATGTACTGGAAAGAAACGGGTGACTTATCCGTTTGGAAAGGTATTGCACAGGATGCATTGATTATGAATATCGACGACCTGCTTTGTGTAGGTGCCGTAGACAATATCCTTGTTTCATCTACTATTGGACGTAACAAACTGTTGGTTCCGGGAGAAGTAATCTCCGCCATCATCAACGGAACAGACGAATTGCTGGCCGAACTCCGTGAAATGGGTGTAGGCGTATATGCAACCGGTGGTGAAACTGCTGATGTCGGCGATTTGGTACGTACCATCATCGTTGACTCTACCGTAACTTGCCGCATGAAACGTTCAGACGTTATCGACAATGCCAATATCCGTCCGGGTGACGTGATCGTTGGTCTGGCTTCTTACGGACAAGCTACTTACGAAAAAGAATACAATGGCGGTATGGGCAGCAACGGTTTGACGAGTGCCCGCCACGACGTATTCAGCAAATATCTTGCTGAAAAATATCCGGAAAGCTATGATGCTGCAGTTCCTGAAGAATTGGTTTATTCCGGTAAGTTAAAACTAACAGACAGCGTGGAAGATTCTCCGGTTGATGCTGGAAAGTTAGTACTCTCTCCTACCCGTACATACGCACCGGTAGTCAAAAAATTGCTTGATGCATTGCGCCCGGAAATCCACGGAATGGTACACTGCTCCGGTGGTGCACAAACTAAAGTTCTGCATTTTGTAGAGAACGTACGTGTAGTAAAAGATAATCTTTTCCCTGTTCCTCCTTTATTCAAAACGATCCAGGAACAAAGCGGTACGGACTGGGCAGAAATGTACAAGGTATTCAATATGGGACATCGCCTCGAAGTCTACCTGTCACCAGAACATGCGGAAGAAGTGATAGCTATCTCCGAATCATTCGGTATCCCGGCACAGATTGTAGGACGTGTTGAAGCATGTGAACAAACAGAATTAATCATTAAGAGCGAATTCGGAGAATTTAGATATTAAAGAATGGCAGACAATAGTACCATACTAGAAAAATTAGACGGACTCGTAGCCCGTTTTGAAGAAATATCTACCCTTATCACAGACCCGGCAGTGATTGCCGATCAGAAACGTTATGTCAAGTTGACTAAAGAATATAAGGAATTAGACGACTTGATGAAAGCAAGGAAAGAATATGTCCAATTACTGGGTAATATTGAAGAAGCTAAAAATATCCTTGCCAATGAATCGGATGCTGAAATGCGCGAAATGGCGAAAGAAGAAATGGACAATAGCCAAGAGCGACTCCCGGTGTTGGAAGAAGAAATCAAACTGATGCTTGTTCCTGCCGACCCGCAAGACAGCAAGAACGCTATTCTCGAAATCCGCGGAGGTGCAGGAGGCGATGAAGCAGCTATCTTTGCCGGCGACCTCTTCCGTATGTATGCCAAATTCTGTGAAACCAAAGGTTGGAAAATGGAAGTCTCCAATGCAAACGAAGGAACAGCTGGTGGATTCAAAGAAATTGTTTGTAGTGTGACAGGCGATAATGTATACGGAATTTTAAAATACGAATCGGGAGTACACCGCGTACAGCGTGTTCCTGCTACGGAAACACAAGGACGTGTTCACACTTCAGCCGCATCAGTGGCTGTGCTTCCTGAAGCAGAAGAATTCGATGTAGTCATCAACGAAGGAGAAATCAAATGGGACACTTTCCGAAGCGGTGGTGCCGGCGGACAGAATGTAAACAAGGTAGAATCCGGAGTACGTCTACGCTATATCTGGAAGAACCCGAACACAGGCATTGCTGAAGAAATCCTTATCGAATGTACCGAGACACGCGACCAGCCGAAAAACAAAGAGCGCGCCTTGGCCCGTCTCCGTACGTTTATCTACGACAAAGAACATCAGAAATATATCGATGACATTGCCTCTAAACGTAAGACAATGGTATCTACCGGAGACCGTTCGGCAAAAATACGGACTTACAATTATCCTCAGGGACGTATCACCGACCATCGCATCAACTATACAATTTATAATCTGGCAGCCTTCATGGACGGAGATATCCAGGATTGTATCGACCATCTGATCGTAGCGGAAAATGCAGAACGCCTGAAAGAAAGCGAGCTTTAGAGAAATAAAAAGTTTGTTGATTGCTAAGACTAGTTTCTTAAAATAGTAAATAGTAAATTGCAAAACAGTAAATAACAAGATGGATAAGCAACAATTATTTGAAAACATAAAGCGCAAAAAATCATTCCTTTGTGTAGGACTTGATACTGATATCAAGAAAATCCCGGAACATCTGTTGAAAGAAGAAGATCCGATCTTCGCGTTCAACAAAGCAATCATTGACGCGACAGCTGATTTGTGTATCGCCTACAAACCTAATCTGGCTTTTTATGAAAGCATGGGTGTAAAAGGATGGATCGCATTTGAAAAGACAGTAAAATATATCAAAGATAACTATCCGGATCAATTCATCATCGCTGACGCAAAGCGTGGTGACATCGGAAATACTTCTGCAATGTATGCCCGCACATTTTTTGAAGAACTGGATATCGACTCTGTAACAGTAGCCCCGTACATGGGTGAAGACAGCGTTACTCCATTCCTTACTTACGAAGGTAAATGGGTGATCCTGCTGGCATTGACTTCCAACAAAGGATCTCATGACTTCCAATTGACAGAAGATGTAAACGGCGAACGTCTGTTCGAGAAAGTATTACGCAAATCACAGGAATGGGCCGGCGACGACCGCATGATGTATGTAGTAGGTGCTACTCAAGGACGTGCTTTTGAGGACATCCGCAAGATTGTCCCGAACCATTTCCTTCTCGTACCAGGTGTGGGAGCACAAGGCGGTTCACTCGAAGAAGTTTGCAAATATGGTATGAACAGTACATGCGGATTAATTGTTAATTCGTCACGTGGTATTATCTACGTCGATAAAACAGAGAAATTTGCAGAAGCTGCCCGCACCGCCGCACAAGAAGTGCAGGCTCAAATGGCTGAACAACTCAAAGCAATTCTCTGAAAAGGGAAAAAAGGATCTCTAAAGAAAACGAATGCCTTACGAAAGAAAGATAATTAACGACCCCGTATTCGGGTTCATCAATATTCCAAAGGGGTTACTGTACGATATAGTACGGCATCCCCTTTTGCAGCGTCTTACCCGCATCAAGCAAGTAGGATTGTCATCTGTTGTGTACCCCGGTGCACAACACACCCGCTTCCAACACTCCTTAGGTGCTTTTCACCTGATGAGTGAAGCTATCACCCAACTGGCTTCCAAAGGCAATTTTATCTTTGATAGTGAAGCGGAAGCCGTGCAGGCTGCCATCCTGTTGCATGATATAGGACACGGTCCTTTCTCGCATGTACTGGAAGACACGATTGTAAAAGGAGTCTCACACGAAGAGATTTCTCTTATGCTGATGGAACGGATGAACAAAGAGATGAACGGCCAGCTGAGTCTTGCCATCCAAATCTTCAAGGACGAATACCCGAAACGCTTTCTGCATCAACTCGTAAGCGGTCAGTTGGATATGGACCGGCTTGATTATCTTCGCCGCGACAGCTTTTATACAGGCGTAACGGAAGGTAACATCGGCTCCGCCCGAATTATCAAAATGCTTGATGTAGCGGATGACCGACTGGTAGTCGAATCCAAAGGAATCTATTCTATCGAGAATTTCCTCACGGCACGTCGCCTGATGTACTGGCAAGTATACCTGCATAAGACATCCGTGGCATACGAAAAGATGCTGATTAGTACCCTATTGCGTGCCAAAGAACTGGCTTCACAAGGAGTGGAACTGTTTGCATCACCCGCATTGCGCTTTTTCCTTTACAATGATATCAATCCAACGGAATTCTATAACAACCCCGACTGTCTGGAGAATTTTATCCAACTGGACGACAATGATATATGGACAGCCTTGAAAGTGTGGAGCACCCACACAGATAAGGTACTTTCCACTTTAAGCACGGGAATGATAAACCGAAATATCTTTAAAGTGGAAATTTCGTCGGAACCTATTAGTGAGGACAGAAAAAAAGAATTAACTTTGCACATCAGCCAGCAACTAGGCATAACCCTTTCCGAAGCGAACTATTTTGTCTCTACCCCCAGCATCGAAAAGAATATGTATGACCCGGCAGATGACAGTATTGATATTATCTACAAAGACGGCACTATTAAAAATATTGCCGAAGCATCGGACATGCTGAACATCTCATTATTGTCCAAAAAGGTAAAGAAATACTATCTCTGCTATCAAAGATTACACAGATAAGTATAAAATATTCATGCAATAACACGGAAATCTGAAAAAAAAATCCGTTATTTGTGAACTAATTAAATTTTAAATAAAAGACATGGAGTTCTCGGCTAAGCAAATTGCAGCATTTATCCAAGGGGAAATCATTGGAGACGAAAACGCTACGGTACACACATTCGCTAAAATTGAAGAGGGAATGCCCGGAGCAATTTCTTTCCTGTCAAATCCCAAATATACACCTTATATCTACGAGACACAATCAAGCATTGTCTTGGTTAATAAAGACTTCATTCCCGAACACGAAATCAAAACGACTCTTATCAAAGTAGACAATGCATACGAAAGTCTGGCTAAACTGCTCAATCTTTATGAGATGAGCAAGCCCAAGAAACAAGGGATAGATTCATTAGCTTTCGTTGCTCCCAGCGCCAAAATTGGCGAAAACGTATACATCGGTGCTTTTGCTTATATCGGTGAAAATACCGTGATCGGAGATAATACTCAAATTTACCCGCACACTTTCGTTGGAGACGGCGTGAAGATAGGCAACAATTGCCTGCTTTACTCCAATGTTAATGTTTATCATGATTGCCGCATAGGTAATGAATGTATCCTTCATTCGGGTGCAGTGATCGGAGCTGACGGATTTGGTTTTGCTCCCACTCCGAACGGATACGATAAGATTCCGCAAATCGGAATTGTTGTTCTGGAAGATAAAGTAGATATAGGTGCTAATACGTGTGTAGACCGTGCAACAATGGGAGCTACGGTAGTACACAGCGGTGTCAAGTTGGACAACCTGATACAAATAGCACACAATGATGAAATAGGTTCACATACCGTTATGGCTGCGCAAGCCGGAATTGCCGGTTCTACCAAAGTGGGTGAATGGTGTATGATCGGTGGCCAGGTAGGTATTGCTGGACATTCTAAAATAGGAGACAAAGTAAGTTTAGGCGCACAATCAGGTGTGCCGGGAAACATCAAGTCCGGTAGCCAACTTATCGGAACCCCTCCTATGGAACTGAAACAATATTTCAAATCATCCATTGTACAAAGAAACCTGCCGGATATGCAGAAAGAATTGCGTAACCTGCGCAAAGAAGTAGAAGAATTAAAACAACTATTAAATAAGTAACCAATGCTGAAACAAAAAACGCTGAAAGATAGCTTTTCACTGAGCGGGAAAGGTCTTCACACTGGACTTGATCTCACTGTAACATTCAATCCAGCTCCGGACAATCACGGATATAAAATCCAACGCATTGACGTAGAAGGACAACCAACTATCGACGCAGTAGCCGACAATGTAACAGAAACCACCCGTGGTACTGTATTGTCGAAAAATGGAGTCAAAGTAAGCACCATTGAACATGGTATGGCAGCCCTTTACGCATTGGGCATTGATAACTGCCTGATCCAAGTTAACGGACCGGAATTTCCTATTTTAGATGGTAGTGCACAATATTACGTACAAGAAATAGAACGTGTAGGAACAGTAGAACAAAATGCCGTCAAAGACTTTTATATTATCAAGTCTAAAATTGAGTTCCGGGATGAAACGACTGGCTCTTCTATCATTGTACTACCTGACGAGAATTTCAGTCTGAATGTACTGGTTTCTTACGATTCGACTATTATCCCGAATCAGTTTGCTACTCTTGAAGATATGCATAATTTCAAAGACGAAGTGGCTGCCAGCCGTACTTTCGTCTTTGTTCGCGAAATAGAACCGTTGCTCTCTGCCGGATTGATTAAAGGTGGTGATCTGGACAATGCAATCGTAATCTACGAACGTAAAATGTCACAAGAAAGCTTCGACAAGTTGGCAGATGTGATGGGAGTACCTCACATGGATGCCGATCAGTTAGGCTATATCAATCACAAACCGTTAGTTTGGCCCAACGAATGTGCCCGCCACAAACTGCTTGATGTCATCGGTGACCTCGCTCTAATTGGAAAACCGATTAAAGGTCGTATCATCGCTACCCGTCCGGGACACACCATCAACAATAAATTTGCCCGTCAGATGCGGAAAGAAATCCGTCTGCACGAAATACAGGCACCAAGTTACGACTGTAACCGTGAACCAATAATGGATGTAAACCGTATCCGCGAATTGTTACCGCACCGCTATCCTTTCCAACTGGTGGACAAAGTGATTGAAATTGGTGCCAACTACATTGTAGGTATTAAAAACATCACAGCCAACGAACCTTTCTTTCAGGGACATTTTCCACAGGAGCCCGTTATGCCGGGAGTACTTCAAGTGGAAGCAATGGCACAAGTCGGAGGCTTGCTCGTCTTGAATTCTGTCGATGATCCAGAACGTTATTCTACCTATTTCATGAAAATAGACGGAGTGAAATTCCGCCAGAAAGTAGTGCCGGGAGATACAATCATCTTCCGTGTAGAACTGCTGGCGCCTATCCGCCGCGGTATTTCTACCATGAAAGGATATGCGTTTGTCGGCGAGAAAGTTGTTTGCGAAGCAGAATTCATGGCACAAATAGTAAAAAATAAGTAATAATTGATATTTAAAAGCATGATAAGTCCTTTAGCGTATATCCATCCCGAAGCTAAGATTGGGGAAAATGTAGAAATTGCGCCTTTTGTATTTATAGATAAGAACGTAGTTATCGGCGACAACAATAAAATTATGGCTAATGCCAATATTTTATACGGTTCACGTATCGGTAACGGAAACACGATTTTTCCGGGTGCCGTTATCGGAGCCATTCCGCAAGACCTTAAGTTTCGCGGTGAAGAATCGACAGCCGAAATCGGAGATAATAATCTGATCCGTGAAAATGTAACAATCAACCGTGGTACGGCAGCTAAAGGGCGCACGATTGTGGGAAATAACAATTTATTGATGGAAGGTGTACACGTAGCACACGACGCATTGGTTGGTAACGGATGTATCATCGGCAACTCTACCAAAATGGCAGGTGAGATTGTCATTGATGATAACGCGATTGTCAGTGCCAATGTATTAATGCACCAATTCTGTCATGTAGGCAGTCATGTAATGATTCAGGGGGGATGCCGTTTCAGTAAAGATATTCCTCCTTACATTATTGCAGGGCGCGAACCGATTGCTTTCAGCGGAATCAACATCATCGGCTTGCGCCGTCGTGGCTTCTCCAATGAAGTGATCGAAAATATTCACAATGCATATCGTATCATCTACCAAAGTGGTTTGAACACGACAGAAGCATTGAAGAAAATAGAAGATGAATTCGAAAAGAGTCCGGAAATTGACTATATAGTCAATTTTATCCGTAATTCAGAACGTGGTATTATTAAATAAACAGTTCAAAATAGTCATATTATGATATACAGATTTACTATCATATCTGATGAAGTTGACGATTTTGTCAGAGAAATACAAATTGATCCGGAAGCTACTTTTTATGACTTCCATGAAGCAATACTGAAATCAGCAGAGTACGCAAACGACCAGATGACTTCTTTCTTTATTTGCGATGATGATTGGGAAAAAGAAAAAGAAGTAACCTTGGAAGAAATGGACGACAATCCGGAAATGGATAGCTGGGTTATGAAAGAAACTACTATCAGCGAACTGGTAGAAGATGAAAAACAAAAACTGTTGTATGTATTCGATTACATGACAGAACGTTGTTTCTTCATCGAACTATCAGAAATTATCACCGGAAAAGATATGAATGGTGCCAAATGTACCAAAAAATCAGGAGAGGCTCCCAAACAAACCGTAGACTTTGAGGAAATGGCTGCTAGCGGAAGTTCTCTTGATCTGGATGAAAACTTCTATGGGGATCAGGACTTCGACATGGAAGACTTCGATCAGGAAGGATTTGACATAGGTGGTGGCACTAGCAACCCATACGAAGAAGAAAAATATTAAGTATTAAGTATCAAGTATTAGGTATTAATTGCTATGTAGTGTCAGGCAGTTAATACCTAATATTTTTTAGTCCCGTACGCTTTAATACTTAAAACTTCCATACTTAATACTTAAAAATCTATGCCTACTCTCATTGTTCTTATAGGTCCTACAGGTGTGGGGAAAACGGAGTTGAGCCTGCGCTTGGCAGAAACATTTCAGACAAGCATTGTATCTGCCGATTCGAGGCAGCTTTATGCCGAATTAAAAATAGGCACGGCAGCTCCTACTCCCGACCAACTCAAACGTGTCCCCCATCAACTGGTCGGCACGCTCCACCTCACAGACTATTACAGCGCTGCCCAATACGAAACAGAAGCACTGGAGATCCTGGAGAAATTATTCACGCAACACGAAGTCGTGATTCTCACTGGTGGCTCAATGATGTACGTAGACGCTATCTGTAAGGGAATTGACGATATTCCTACCGTTGATGCGGAAACCCGTCAACTCATGCTACAAAAGTATGAAGAGGAAGGCCTTGAACAACTCTGCGCAGAACTTCGCCTGTTAGATCCGGAATATTACCGGATTGTAGATCTGAAGAATCCCAAGCGGGTGATTCATGCGTTGGAGATTTGCTATATGACCGGACGCACTTATACTTCCTTTCGCACCCAACAAAAAAAACAGCGTCCTTTCCATATTCTGAAAATCGGCCTGACGCGTGATCGGGAAGAACTTTATGACCGTATCAACCATCGGGTAGACCAGATGATAGAGGAAGGATTATTGGAAGAAGTACGCTCCGTACTTCCCTATCGTCACCTCAATTCACTCAATACAGTAGGTTATAAAGAACTGTTCAAATATCTGGACGGAGAATGGGAACTCTCCTTTGCTATAGACAAAATCAAGCAAAACTCCCGCATTTATTCGCGTAAACAGATGACCTGGTTCAAAAGAGATGAAGAAATAAAATGGTTCCACCCGGAACAAGAAACGGAGATACTAGCGTACCTCCGTCAATCTTTACAATTATAATTAAGATAATGTTTAAAGTCCTTTTCACAAAGATATTGAATCTCGCTCAATAATCCTTATCAAATCTATATAAAAATCGGTCAAGCTTTGTTGAATCTAAGTTTATTGTTACTTTTGCAAGTACGAATTAAAACCAAAACCGATTATAAACGCAGATGAAAAAGATCAGCATCACTTTATTACTCTGCCTTTTCTGTCTGACCGGAATGGCACAAGGACAAAAGGCACTCGATTTAAAAGATATTACCTCCGGACGTTTCCGCCCGGAAAATATTCAGGGAGTAATCCCTATGCCTGATGGCGAACACTACACACAGATGAACGCTGACGGCACGCAAATCATTAAATACTCTTTCAAGACAGGCGAGAAAGTAGAAGTAATTTTCGATGTAAATACCACACGCGAATGTGATTTCAAGAACTTCGACAGTTATCAGTTCTCGCCCGACGGTCAGAAATTGTTGATTGCTACTAAAACAACACCTATTTACAGGCACTCATACACAGCTGTACATTACATTTACCCTTTGAAACGAAATGATAAGGGTGTTACGACAAACAACATTATTGAACGGCTGTCCGACGGTGGACCTCAACAGGTCCCCGTCTTTTCTCCGGACGGTACCATGATTGCATTTGTTCGCAACAATAACATATTTCTTGTTAAACTGCTTTATGGCAACAGCGAAAGCCAGGTCACAGAAGATGGCAAGCAAAATGCTGTAATCAATGGTATTCCTGACTGGGTGTATGAAGAAGAATTCGGCTTTAACCGTGCTTTGGAATTCAGCGCCGACAATACACTGATTGCTTTTATCCGTTTTGACGAATCGGAAGTTCCCTCCTACTCTTTCCCAGTATTTGCCGGACAAGCACCCCACATTGATGCTTTAAAAGATTATCCGGGCGAATATACATACAAGTATCCGAAAGCCGGATATCCGAATTCGAAAGTAGAGGTACGTACTTATGACATCAAATCACATGTCACCCGTACAATGAAACTTCCGTTGGATGCAGACGGATACATTCCGCGTATACGCTTCACAAAGGATGCCAACAAATTGGCTATCATGACATTGAACCGCCATCAAGACCGTTTTGATCTTTACTTTGCCGATCCTCGTTCCACACTTTGCAAACTAATACTTCGCGATGAGTCTCCTTATTACATCAAAGAGAAGATTTTCGATAATATCCAGTTCTATCCGGAATATTTCAGCCTGCTTAGCGAACGTGACGGTTACAGCCACCTCTATTGGTACAGTATGGGAGGTAATCTGATTAAAAAGGTTACTAACGGTAAATTTGAGGTGAAAGATTTTCTGGGATATGATGAAGAAGACGGTTCTTTCTATTACACCAGCAATGAAGAAAGCCCTCTGCGCAAAGCTGTCTATAAAACAGACAAGAAGGGCAAAAAGATTAAACTATCCCAACAGGTAGGAACCAATACACCGCTCTTCAGCAAATCGATGAAGTATTACATGAACAAGTTCTCCAACTTGAATACTCCGATGACGGTTACACTGAATGATAATTCGGGCAAAATACTCAAAACACTTATTACCAATGACAAATTGAAACAAACATTGTCCGGATATGCAATGCCACAAAAAGAGTTTTTTACTTTCCAAACCACAGATGGCGTGAAGTTGAACGGTTGGATGATGAAACCGGTTAATTTCTCCGCATCCCAAAAATATCCGGTACTGATGTATCAATATAGCGGTCCGGGCTCTCAACAGGTATTGGATACTTGGGAAATCAGTTGGGAGACATACATGGCAAGCCTCGGTTATATCGTGGTATGTGTAGATGGTCGCGGCACAGGAGGTCGTGGAGAGGCTTTCGAGAAATGTACTTATCTTAAAATCGGAGTCAAAGAAGCCAAAGATCAAGTAGAGACAGCCTTGTATCTCGGCAAACAACCATACGTGGATAAAAATCGCATCGGTATCTGGGGCTGGAGCTACGGCGGCTACATGACTCTCATGAGTATGAGCGAAGGAACTCCCGTATTCAAAGCAGGAGTAGCAGTGGCTGCACCCACCGACTGGCGTTTCTATGATACTATCTACACAGAACGATTCATGCGTACTCCGAAAGAGAACGCAGAAGGCTATAAGGAATCATCAGCTTTCACCCGCGCTAACAAACTACATGGAAACTTGTTGTTGGTGCATGGTATGGCAGACGATAATGTGCACTTCCAAAATTGTGCGGAATATGCTGAACAATTGGTTCAACTTGGAAAACAATTTGATATGCAAGTGTATACAAACCGTAATCATGGAATATATGGTGGCAATACCCGCCAACACCTATACACACGGTTGACCAACTTTTTCTTGAATAACTTATAATGACGGACAGAGTACGTAAGCCAGAATGGCTCAAAATTAATATCGGTGCCAACGAACGATACACCGAAACCAAACGGATTGTCGACTCCCACTGTTTGCATACTATATGCAGCAGTGGGCGTTGCCCTAATATGGGAGAATGTTGGGGAAAAGGAACTGCTACCTTTATGATTGGCGGTGACATCTGCACGCGCAGTTGCAAATTCTGCAACACACAAACCGGGCGCCCGCACCCGCTAGATGCAAACGAACCTACCCATGTAGCAGAATCCATCGCACTGATGAAACTGGATCACGCTGTCATCACTTCCGTAGACAGGGATGATCTACCGGATTTGGGAGCAGCACATTGGGCACATACCATTCAGGAAATAAAACGGCTGAATCCACAAACAACAATCGAAGTGCTCATTCCTGATTTCCAAGGCAGGATGGAGTTGGTAGATTGGGTAATCGAAGCCCGTCCCGACATTATTTCACACAATATGGAAACCGTACGCCGCATTAGTCCGCTAGTGCGCAGTGCGGCAAATTATAATACAAGCCTACAAGTTATCAGACACATTTCTGAGAAGGGAGTCAAGTCTAAAAGCGGTATTATGGTCGGGCTGGGCGAGACCCCAGAAGAAGTTGAAACATTGATGGATGATCTATTAGCAGCCGGTTGCCAGATTCTTACCATAGGTCAATATCTTCAACCGAGTCACCGACATTATCCTGTTGCAGCATACATCACTCCGCAACAATTTGCGAAATATAAAATTGTAGGTTTAGAGAAAGGATTCAACATCGTAGAGAGTGCTCCCCTTGTTCGTTCTTCCTACCACGCAGAGAAACATATTCGTTAGCAAACAAAACATATCCCCTATTTGTTTTGTTGATAGAACCGACAAATAAACATAAGTATAGAGATGGCTCATAAAGGAACACTTTCTTCCGCATTTAACATGTCGCTGGGTTTTATCCCCGTTATTATTTCCATTTTGTTGTGTGAACTTATAACGCAAGACACGGCTATTTACATCGGTACAAGCATAGGTATTGTAAGTATATACCTTTCTTATCGACGCAAGGGAATGTTAATTCCTAATTTTATCCTCTATATAGCAACCGGAGTGCTGGCACTATTATCCTTGGCAGCCCTTATTCCCGGCGATTATGTTCCTCCCGGCGCACTTCCACTTACGCTTGAAGTCAGTATTCTCATTCCGATGTTGAGCCTTTATATGCATAATAAAAGGTTTATCAACCATTTTTTAAAACGGACAGGCTCTTGCAACAAACGTTTATATGTGCAAGGTGCAGAAGCAGCCGTTGTATCCGCACGTATCGCTTTGCTCTTCGGTATATTGCACTTTATTATAATTAGCATTACCATCGTTTTTCAAGATACGTTGAGCAAAACAAGTGTCTTTGTACTCTATAAGGTGTTGCCCCCTACCGTCTTTCTAATGAGCATTCTATTCAATCAGATTGCCATCCGTTTCTTCAATCACTTAATGTCTCACACGGAATACGTTCCTATTGTAAACACCAAAGGAGATGTAATCGGAAAAACACCTGCGATAGAAGCTGCTAATTACAAAAATGCATATATCAATCCAGTGATAAGAATTGCCATATCCACTCACGGGATGCTATTCCTTTGCGACAGGTCATCAACCGCCATTCTGGATAGAGGAAAAGTAGATATTCCCATGGAATGCTATCTCCGCTTCGGAGAATCTTTGGAAGCAGGCGCCACTCGTTTAATCAACCATGCTTTCCCTCATGAAAAAGGTATCAAACCTGAATTCAACATCGTTTATCACTTCGAGAATGAAGTGACCAATCGTCTTGTCTATCTATTCATTGTTGATATCAAAGATGATTCCATCCTTTGTACCCCCCGCTTTAAAAACAGTAAACTGTGGAGTTTCAAACAGATAGAGGAAAACTTAGGAAAAGGCTTCTTCAGCAGCTGCTTCGAAGATGAATATGAACACCTGAAAGGCGTTATTTATATAAGAGAAAAATACAGGGAATCTTAGATAAATCGGGCACGTGTCCTTTCCACTCCTTCACTGTACGTGTCTGTATATACTCTCCTTCACAAGTAATATTGGCAGCGATACAAAGCTTTGTTTGAGGACGGCAATTCAACAAAATATCCTCTATCATCTTATGATTCCGGTAAGGCGTCTCAATGAAAAGTTGCGTTTGATTTTCAGCGTACACACGCTGTTCCAGTGCTTTTAGTTTTTTGGCACGCTCTCCCGGTTCAATCGGCAGATAGCCATGAAACGCAAAACTCTGCCCGTTAAAGCCGGAAGCCATCACGGAAAGAATGATGGAAGAAGGTCCGACCAAAGGAACCACCTTCAACTTTTTACGCTGTGCGATAGCAACTACATCAGCTCCCGGATCAGCTACTGCCGGACAGCCTGCTTCGGAGATCACCCCCATTGAAGCACCACCTACTAAAGGTTGCAGATAACCGGAAATATCATCAGGAGAAGTATGCTTGTTCAACGGGTAAAATGTCAATGCATCAATATCAATCTCCCGGTCCACCTTTTTCAGGAAACGCCGGGCAGAACGAACATCTTCGACTATAAAATATCGGATACCGGAGATAATCTCCTTATTATAAGAAGGCAATACCTTTTCAATAGACGTATCACCTAACGTTACGGGCAACAAATAGAGGGCAGTTTCCACTTTTTAAATTGAGAATTAAGACTATACTTTAATATTAAAAATCAAATAAGGTTTTGAGCAAAGCTAATTAAAAATTGAGAAATGTAACAGTTTAGGAAGCCAAATAATTGGATTCACTTAACATCTCTTGATAATCTGTAAATTCCAGGAGATCTTTCAGTTTCATGTCCTTATGCTTTTTCATATAAGAAGCGATAATTCTTGCACCCACCCATGTTCCGATCAATGCCGGAGCTTGAACACCCAACATATCGACAGCCGGAGCAGGTTTCATATAATAGCGGATCACCATCGGGTCACGTGCATGCAGATGATCGTTGGTACAGATATAATTCCATATCTCCTTTTCATTCTCCTTACACCAGTCGCTTTCCCCCTTGGAATATCCCATCGCTTCACCGATATCACTATATCCTAACAGGTTCTGCACGACGTAATTGATTTTTCCGGAGTGCATCATCAAGTCAATCAGACAAGTACCCTCATGATAATCCATTCCGTAACGGCTCAAAAGATAAAAAGCAAAACAATCCGGCACAATCCGTTCCGGACGCATCGAGCGACATTGATAATCGTAATAGAAACGCTTATAGAGAGGATAATCTTCCCCCATATATTTATCAAGACTGATCCCTAATAAAGAATCCACCAAAATAATAGATTCGTTGAAGGCAGACACTTGCGAATAGATAAACGGCACCTTCGTATCAGGCACTTCCTTCTTCAGTTTCCGGAATCCTTTGTTAAGTCCTTTTTCCACCTCATCCAGATTAGGGTACTTTGCTTCTACGTCGCTAAGCAAACGGACTAAAGTCGTATCCGAATAGAATTTCTGCAGACGTTGTGAAATAGTATCATCTTTTACCGTGCCGATAGACAACACATCCTCAATCAGGATTTTTGTCGGCATACGGTAGTCCATCGTCAACTTCTGCATAGCAGAAAAGCTGTTGGAGCGAACGTATTCGCTCAACAGCTTATCATATCTTAGAACAGAAATCCCTTCTTCCTTCTGCTCCGTACCTTTTCCTGTGCTTATCCCACAGGAGGCGAAAAGCATACCAATTAATAAATTAAGAAGAGAGATCCGTAGTTTCATAATCTTTTATCCGTAAATGATGTTACCATTTTCGTCCATATACTCTTCGAGCCCCTTCTCATAAGTAGCCATGGCACGAAGACTCATACCTACGCTGGAGAATCCACCGTCATGGAATAAGTTCTGCATAGTCACCTTACGGGTAAGATCGGAGAACATCACGATGCAATAATCAGCACATTCGTCAGCTGTAGCATTCCCGAGCGGAGACATACGGTTGGAGAAATCAAACAGTTTATCCATACCTTTCACACCCGAACCGGCAGTAGTAAATGTAGGAGACTGCGAGATAGTGTTCACGCGTACGCTATGTTCACGTCCGTAGATGTAACCAAAGCTACGTGCAATGGATTCCAGCAATGCCTTTGCATCTGCCATATCATTGTAACCGTAGAAAGTACGCTGCGCAGCCACGTAGCTCAAAGCAACGATAGAACCGTAATCAGCAATAGCATTCAATTTCTTGGCGGACTGAATCATTTTGTGGAATGAAACAGCTGAAATATCCAATGTCTTATCCAACATTCCATAGTCAAGATCATCATAAGTACGTTTCTTGCGTACGTTAGGAGACATACCGATAGAGTGGAGTACAAAATCAATTTGTCCACCCAATATATCCATGGAGGTTTTGAAGACATTTTGCAAATCTTCTACGCTGGTGGCATCTGCCGGAATCACCTGGCAATTTAATTTCTGTGCCAAAGCGTCGACTTCTCCCATACGGATGGCCATCGGAGTATTTGATAATGTAATAGTTGCACCTTCTTCTACGGCACGCTCTGCCACTTTCCAGGCAATAGACTGATCGTTCAAAGCACCGAAGATAATACCTCTTTTTCCTTTCAACAAGTTATAACTCATATCTTTTAATAGTTAAATTTTGTGCAAAGATAGGAACTTTCTGCATAAAAACACGAGAAGTGTGCAAATAATAGACAGAAATGACAAAAAATACACGTATTCTATCAATTAGTCCACATCCTCTTGGGGTTTGCCACCTATCTTTGCGATCGATAATTAAGAGGTTTTTTCATAATATTTATTTAAGGTTAGAATTAGGTTAACATGAATTGGTCTTATTCCTCTCCTGCAGGCTGCCTGCGACAGATCGCCTGCGGAAGGACATAAGAATTATGAAATCGCCCTCATTAATCATCACCCAACTACCAAGAAAAACAATAGATGTATAACCCTATAGAAATAAGTTACTAAATGAACACATTGACAAAAAGACTCTTCTGGATGGTCATATCCTGTTTACCGTTTATCTCATCGGGATGTAAACAAAGCAAGATTGCCGTAAAAGAGAGCTCCATCAGTGACGCTCTCTACCAGAATCTACCTTTTGAAATGCCCAAAGTACAGCAACCGGTTTTTCCTGCTTATGAGGTAAGCATTGAGAAATTCGGAGCCAAAGGCGATGGTCTGTTTCTAAATACCCAAGCAATCAACGATGCTATTAAAGAGGTGAATCAACGCGGAGGGGGTAAAGTGATTATCCCGGAAGGCATCTGGTTGACAGGACCTATCGAACTGTTGAGCAACGTGAATTTATATACAGAACAAAATGCTTTGGTGCTCTTCACCAGTGATTTTGAGGCATATCCTATCATTGCCACTTCTTTTGAAGGGTTGGAAACCCGTCGTTGCCAATCGCCTATTTCCGCACGCAATGCAGAGAACATCGCTATCACAGGATATGGCACATTTGACGGAAACGGCGACTGCTGGCGTCCGGTAAAAAAAGGTAAACTGACTGCTTCACAATGGAAAAAACTGGTAAACTCAGGAGGGGTTCTTGATGAAAAACAAGAGATATGGTACCCCACAGCCGGTTCACTGAAAGGTGCAATGGCTTGTAAAGATTTCAATGTACCCGAAGGTATCAATACAGACGAAGAATGGGCTGAAATCCGTCCGTGGTTGCGCCCGGTGTTGTTAAGCATCGTCAAAAGCAAGAAAGTACTGTTGGAAGGTGTTACTTTCAAAAACTCACCAAGCTGGTGTCTGCACCCATTGTCCTGCGAGGATTTTACAGTCAACAATATCATGGTCATCAATCCGTGGTATTCCCAGAATGGTGACGCTATCGACCTGGAATCTTGCAAGAACGCGCTCATTATTAATAGTATATTCGATGCGGGAGATGATGCTATCTGTATCAAATCCGGTAAAGATGAAGACGGCCGTCGTCGCGGTGAACCTTGCCAGAACGTTATCGTTAAAAATAATACGGTACTGCACGGACACGGTGGATTCGTAGTAGGTAGTGAAATGTCGGGTGGTGTGAAGAACATCTATGTAGAAGACTGTACATTTATGGGCACAGACGTAGGTTTGCGCTTCAAGAGCACTCGCGGACGTGGCGGTGTGGTAGAAAACATCTACATCAATAATATCAACATGATTAACATTCCGAACGAACCGTTGTTGTTCGACCTGTTCTACGGTGGAAAAGGTGCCGGCGAAGAATCGGAAGAGGATTTGCTGAACCGCATGAAGACAAGTATTCCTCCGGTAACGGAAGAAACCCCCGCTTTCCGCAATATTCATATCTCTAATATTGTTTGCAGAGGTTCGGGACGTGCCATGTTCTTCAATGGTTTGCCAGAAATGCCGATCAGCAATATTACCGTTAAGAATGTCGTGATAACAAAAGCTACGGACGGTGTTGTTATCAGCCAAGTTGACGGAGTTACTTTAGAGAATGTATATGTAGAGTCTTCCAAAGGTAACCATATATTAAAAGCCAAAAATGCTAAGAATCTGACCGTAGACGGAAAGGTTTATGAAGAATTGGGAGCGAAAGAAGAAATTTTAAGCCTCAAATAAAGTTCACTGCAAAAAGAAAACCACAATATCATTATATAGAGTAAAAAGCTCAAATAGCAGACTATAATCTTTTCAAAAGATAGACAGTCTGCTATTTTTTTCTGTTACTTTTGCAAGGAGAAATACGACGTATAATTTCAGCCTTAGAAAATCATGAAGAAGAATCTTTTTATTTTTACTTTCCTTTTAGGAGTTTTCAGTTTGTCTGCCCAGGCGCAGAAACAGGAGAAAACCATCACAGTTGAAGTACAGAACAACTGGAATCAGGCCAAAGCGGATGCTCCGGTTGTTATCAACCTGCATGAGTTGCACGCTGGCTTCAAAGTAAAATCCGCTGTTGTCATGGAAGGAACAAAGGAAATACCATCGCAACTAGACGATTTGAACAGAGACCGCAAGATGGACGAACTGGTCTTTGTGACCGACCTCCCTGCTCACGGTAGAAAAACATTCCAGGTTACACTCTCTTCGGAGAAAAGCACGAAAGCTTATCCGGAACGGGTTTATGCCGATATGTTTATAGTAGACCACCGGAAAGGTAAACATCAACGAGTACAGGCTATCACCGTTCCCGGCACCAGCAATATATACAGCATGGTACGTCCGCATGGTCCGGTTCTGGAATCGGAGTTGGTGGGCTATCGTCTTTATTTCAATGAGAAACAGACACCGGATATTTACGGCAAGTTCAACAAAGGACTGGAGATCAAAGAATCGCAGTTCTACCCGACGGATGAACAGTTAGCTAAAGGATTCGGAGATGACGTACTTCGTGTGTTCGACAGCTGCGGACCGGGCGCACTGAAAGGTTGGGACGGACAAAAAGCGACGCATATCACTCCGGTAGACACTCGCACAGAACGTATCATCTCTTATGGACCGGTGCGGGTGATTGCAGAAATTGAAGTGACCGGATGGAAATATCAGGATCAAGAACTGGATATGATGACACGCTACACGCTTTATGCCGGACATCGCGATCTTCATATCGAAACATTCTTTGACGAACCGCTCAATAAAGAAGTTTTCTGCACAGGTGTGCAAAACATCGTAGGCACTTCCAAGTCTTTCTCCGATCATAAAGGGCTCGTAGGAAGTTGGGGAACAGACTGGCCGGTCAACGACACCGTGAAATATGCCAAAGAAACTGTAGGGCTGGGCACTTGTATCCCTCAACGCTATGTGAAATCGGAAGAAAAGGATAAAGCCAATTTCCTTTATACCATTACCGCCCCAGGAAATAAATATTTCCAGTATCACACGACTTTCACTTCGATGAAAGAGACATTCGGATATAAAACACCGGAAGCCTGGTTTGCTCATCTCCGCGAATGGAAAGAAGAGCTGGCTCATCCGGTGACAGTGAAAATAAAAGATAACCGCACCAATAAATAGGATAGAAACAAATACAACTAAACAAAAATTACGAGGTTTCTACCAATTTTTCTATGACTCTGCACAAATATTCCTCCTTGTGCAGAGTCTTTTTATTTACCTTTGCCAGCAGATAAAACCAACGAATCATATCTATAAATAATCTATCTATAACATGAAACGATTGACACAGACTTTAGCCTTTTGCTTATTAACGGTTTTTACCGCAGTAGCACAGAAGAACTATGTATCTGAAGTATGGGTTTCCGACCTCGGAAACGGTAAATACAAAAATCCGGTGCTTTATGCCGACTACTCCGATCCGGACGCTTGTCGCGTAGGGGATGACTTCTATATGACTTCATCCAGTTTCAACTGCTTGCCGGGATTGCAAATCCTTCATTCCAAAGATTTAGTCAACTGGACAATCATCGGTGCCGCAGTTCCCAATGCCCTCCCTCCTATCGAAACTCCGGAACGACCGGAACACGGAAATCGTGTCTGGGCTCCGGCTATCCGTCATCACAACGGTGAGTTCTATATCTTTTGGGGAGATCCCGATCAGGGTGCTTTTATGGTGAAAGCCAAAGATCCGAAAGGTCCGTGGAGCGAACCGGTCTTGGTGAAAGCGGGAAAAGGTATCATTGACACTTGTCCGTTTTGGGATGAAGACGGGAAAGTATATATGGTACACGCATACGCAGGAAGCCGTGCCGGACTGAAAAGTGTAATCGCTATCTGCGAACTGAATGCGGAAGCAAATGCAGCGATCACTCCTTCTCGTATTATCTTTGACGGTCACGAAGCGCATCAAACTTGCGAAGGTCCTAAAATGTATAAGAGAAACGACTATTATTATATCTTCCATCCGGCAGGCGGCGTACCGACAGGCTGGCAGGTCGTTCTACGTTCTAAAAACATCTACGGTCCTTACGAATGGAAAACAGTACTTGCGCAAGGTAACTCTCCAGTCAACGGTCCTCATCAGGGTGCATGGGTAGATACTCCTACCGGAGAAGACTGGTTCCTCCACTTTCAGGATGTCGGCGCTTACGGACGTATTATGCATCTTCAGCCTATGAAATGGGTAAACGACTGGCCTGTAATCGGTATCGATAAAGACGGTGACGGCTGCGGCGAACCTGTCTTGACTTACAAGAAGCCGAATGTAGGTCAGACATATCCTATCTGCACTCCGCAGGAAAGTGACGAATTCGACGGATATACACTTTCTCCACAATGGCAATGGCACGCTAACATCAATGAGAAATGGGCCTATTACGCAGGCGACAAGAGTTATGTGAGATTATATTCTTATCCGGTTTTAAAAGAATATAAGAATTTGTGGGATGTAGCCAACCTGCTCTTGCAAAAAACTCCTTCTGATAATTTCACCGCAACAATGAAACTTACGTTCAGCCCTAATCCTAAACTTAAAGGTGAACGCACCGGACTTATTGTTATGGGCAGAGATTATGCCGGAATTATGCTGGAAAATACAGATAAAGGACTAGTGCTATCTCAAGTTGAATGTAAAAGAGCGGATAAAGGAAAACCGGAACAAGCAAATGCTTCTGTCGATCTTTCTCAAAATACGGTTTACCTGAAAGTTCGTTTCAGTTGTGATGGCAAGAAAATCAAGGGTAGCGAAGGCGGACATGATCTCATTGTGATGTGCAACTTCAGCTACAGCCTCGACGGAAAGAAGTATCATCCACTAGGCAATCCTTTCCAGGCAAGAGAAGGACAATGGATCGGTGCTAAGGTCGGTATGTTCTGCACACGTCCCGCTATCGTTACTAACGACGGAGGATGGGCAGATGTAGACTGGTTCCGGATTACCAAGAAATAGTTTCAAATTTAGTTCCCTAGTTTGAAACTTCTAGTTTCATGCCCTGAAACAAAGTGTTTCATGTCTTGAAACTGTTAGTTCCATGCGGTGAAACCATTGGTTTCTCGGTGTGGAACTAATTGTTTCACACCGAGAAACTAAAAGTTCCGTGGCAAGAAACAATTCTTTCCAAAGGAGAAGATAAAATCCGGCAAGTAGGAAAGGATTTCTTTATCTTATCTTTTTTACCTATTTTTGTATCGGTAAAAGAGATTAAAGGAGAACAATCAGATAGAGTAAGAATGAAGAAACTAGTTATATTTGACCTGGATGGAACATTGCTGAATACCATCGCCGACCTTGCCCACAGCACCAATTATGCTTTAAATAAATTAGGATACCCCACTCATGAAGTAGAAAAGTACAACTTCATGGTAGGCAATGGCATCAATAAACTCTTTGAACGCGCATTACCCGAAGGTGAAAAGACAGAAGAAAATGTACTTCGTGTACGCAATGAGTTCGTTCCTTATTACAATATTCACAATGCAGATGATAGCCGACCTTATCCGGGCATTCCAGCGTTATTATCTTATCTGCAATCCGCAGGTATTCAGATTGCCGTAGCTTCCAACAAATATCAGGCCGCTACCGAAAAGCTCATAGCCCACTACTTTCCGGAAATTCATTTCACTGCCGTTTTCGGTCAACGGGAAGGAGTCAATGTCAAGCCTGATCCAACAATCGTTTTTGATATATTAAAACTTGCCAATGTACAAAAAGAAGATGTTCTTTATGTAGGCGATTCCGGTGTAGATATGCAAACAGCAGCCAATGCCGGTGTAACTGCCTGCGGAGTGACATGGGGATTCCGTCCACGTACGGAACTGGAGGAATTTAACCCGGCATATATAACAGATACTGCCGAAGAAATAAAAAAAATGGTTCTTTAATGATGATATTCTTATAAGAATAATTATGATTCGGCAAGTAAAACTTCAATAGTCTCAATAAGTTCTCTTGCCGGAGCTTTTATCGTGCTGATTTCATCCTCTGATATTGAATAAATGCAATTATAATCCCCTTTTTGCCGTAATTGTTCCATACGCGCCAAAAAGCTTCCCAAACGTGCACTAATTTTGCCTGTTTTTATAAAATTCAAGCCAAAGCAAGCTATCAACCCATCATGGGTTTTACATGATAATCCATTTTGTATTAATAAAGCCTGAACAGCATGAAAACAAGCATAATAATATCCATTGGAAGCAATATCCCAATACTTCATATCAAACATTTCATCTGCTTGTTTCAAAAATACTTTAGCTTTCTCCAGCTGTAATATCACCAAAGAATTACGTTCTTCATCTGTCAATTTCATACTAATTCAATTCCTTCCTGCTCTACATTTTTATAAAATGGCGTAATACAACTTGCAGCCCATTCTTTCATCGTATACATAATCGGATTAATCCGCGCTCCCAAGTCCCATCCCAACATAGTTAAGGGAAAGCTTACCTTATCATAATCTTCAGGCTCCAATTTTTCTTTATCTAAGATAATCAAAATATCCCAATCAGAATCAATCCGTGCATCCCCACGCGCTTGAGAACCAAACAACAAAGCCTTGCCACCTTTTGGTAAATGCTCTGTCAATGCCTGCTTAATAGACTCTAATATTTTATTTGCATGACTTTTCATATTCGTCTCCCTTTACTCTTCTACAAATATACAATAAATATCAATATAACAATATGACCTACAAGAAAATCGCTCTTGCTAATAATTCATGTTTAGTTCTTATCCATGACTAATATAAATAAAGAATAAAATCTAATATTACATATTTTCCGTACAAATTTCAATATCACTTTCCTTACAATGCATTTTCTTTGCAACAGGTAAAGAAAGGCTCACCTTTGTGTGCCTCAATCCAAGAACAATAGTAATCTAATTTATTATAAAATGAAAAAGCATCTTATACTATTTTTTGCAGGAGTAATATTGAGTTACGGGAATATAAAAGCACAAACAGCTCCCGATAAAAAAGAAATTCTCAAAGTAACCCTTCAGGTGAACGACTATTTCATGAAAAAATATGCCGATTATCGCACTCCTTCTTTTGTGAAAAAAGTAGTTCGCCCCAGTAATATCTGGACACGAAGTGTATATTACGAAGGCCTAATGGCACTCTACTCCATCTATCCCGCAGACGAATATTATCGCTATGCCAAAGAATGGGCGGATTACCACCAGTGGGGCTTCCACCGTGGGACAACCACCCGTAATGCTGATAATTACTGCGCCAGCCAAATCTATCTCGATTTATACAACATTTGCCCCGATCCTGAGAAAATACGGAAAACGAAAGCCAATATGGATATGCTGGTCAACACTCCACAAGTAAACGACTGGTGGTGGATAGATGCCATCCAGATGGGGATGCCTATATTTGCCAAAATGGGAAAACTTACAGGCGAACAGAAGTATTTCGACAAGATGTGGGATATGTACGAATATACCCGTAATAAACACGGAGAGAACGGAATGTTCAATGTCAAAGAAGGTTTGTGGTGGAGAGACCATAATTTCGATCCTCCATACAAAGAGCCGAATGGTAAAAACTGTTATTGGAGCCGCGGTAACGGATGGGTATATGCCGCTTTAGTACGAGTAATGAATGAAATTCCATCCGATGAAAAACATCGCCAAGATTACATCAATGATTTTCTAACCATGAGCAAAGCACTGAAACAATGCCAACGTGAAGATGGCTTTTGGAATGTCAGCCTCCACGATCCGTCAAACTTCGGAGGCAAAGAGACTTCCGGCACAGCTCTTTTCGTATATGGTATGGCTTGGGGCGTACGCAACGGTCTATTAGATAAAAAGACCTATCTGCCTGTAATCATAAAAGCATGGAATGCTATGGTAAAGGATGCAGTCCACCCGAATGGTTTTCTTGGTTATGTACAGGGAACCGGCAAAGAACCGAAAGACAGTCAACCTGTCACGTACAAAAAAGTTCCTGATTTTGAGGATTTCGGAACAGGATGTTTCCTTCTTGCCGGAAGTGAAATCTATAAATTAGACCTCAATATGTAACTGATAAACATACTTATCTTGAATCCGGTCTATCCTTCACAAACCGGATTCAAGGTAAGTATATACTACGTTTTACTTCTCTCCCCTTTCTGGTAAGCCGAAGGAGATACTCCAAACTGCGCTTTAAAACATTTACTGAAATAAAGAGGATCGTTAATACCCACTTTATAAGAAACTTCGGCAACAGTCAGATTCCTTTCGGTCAAAAGCAGTTCGGCAGCCTTCTTCATTCGTACAACACGCAAATATTCATTCGGTGAGTATCCGGTCACTCCTCGTAATTTCTTATAAAATACAGTTCGTCCCATCCCCATCATCTGCGCAAATTCATCAATAGAAATGTTGTATTGAGAATAAATCTTTTCCACCACAGCCACCAACTGATCCGCGAACTCCTTATCCCTGTCCGTGTTACATAAAGCAGGGCGTACTACCCCCGGTTCACTGGAAAATTTCTTCCGCAACTTTTCGCATTGCTCTATCAGCCGGAACACCTGCGCAAGCAAAAGCTTAAAACTAAATGGCTTCGCAACATAAACATCCGCTCCCGCTTCAAGTCCTTCCAGGTGCTTATCCGGTGAAGTCAAGGCAGTCAGCAGAATAATAGGAATATGACTTGTCGCAAATTCAGTTTTCAGTTTCTTTGTCACTTCGAAACCGGTCATTCCGGGCATCAATACATCGCAAATAATCAAGTCTGCGTCATAGTTGCATGCCTTTTCAAATCCGGATATTCCATCCGCAGCCACTTCCACTTCAAAATAAGCACTAAGCTCCTCCTGCAAGAACCCACGAATATCATTATCATCTTCGATGACTAATATTTTATGCTTTTTAGACGCAGTTACCGCCTTTTCATGTTCCTGACATTCTTCAGAAAGCTCCTGCAAATGGTGAGTTTGCATATTCGCTTCTTCCAGCAGGACATTGCCGGGAATCAGGAAGTCTTTTTCCGAATACACAGTTTTATCAGTCGGAATACATACCGTAAATACGGAACCTCCCCCTTCATTATCTTTATATTCAATCGTTCCCTTATGCACCTGCACCAATTCATGGCTCAAATGCAACCCTACTCCAATGCTATCCCCGGAGAAGCTACTTTGCATGAAACGTTTAAACAATTCTCCTTGCTTTTCTTTAGGAATACCTACTCCGGTATCCGCTACCTGAATGTATAAACACTTCTTCACCTCATCCACATTCACAGAAAGCAGAATTGTCCCACCCGAAGGAGTATACTTAAAAGCATTTGAAAGTAAATTATACACCACCTTATCCAGATTTCCTTTATCAATAAACATTTTATAGGATGGTACAGACGGCAAAAAGCGGAAATCCATCTTCTTCTGTTCTGCTACGTCACTGAAACTTAAATATATTTCGTACAGGAAAGCAACCACATCAGTTTCCTGTAGAGAAAGAGCCAACTTATTATTCTGCATTTTTCTGAACTCCAGCAACTGATTTATCAGCCTCAACATACGTTGTGTACTTTTATCCATGACTTTCAACGGATGCAATAAAGTTTGCGGAATATCATCCGTCCGGTACATTTTTTCCAATGCTCCTTGGATCAATGTAAGCGGAGTACGGAATTCATGAGAGATATTTGTGAAAAATACCAGTTTATACTCTGTCAGTTGTTTTTCAACATTGATGCGGTTGCGCAACCTATTGAAATTAAGAATGATACGATATGTAAAGTACAAAGCTATCAACATCAGGATGAAATATCCGAGCATAGCCCAATTCGTTTTCCAAAACGGAGGCACGATAACAATCTCCAAGGTTGTTTCGGTATCATTCCAAATACCGGCACCATCACAATATTTCACATGGAAAACGTAAGTGCCCGGCTCCAGATATTTATAAGTAGCAAAACTTAACGAAGACGGAACATTCCATCCCTTGTCATAGTTTTCCAGCCAATACATATACTTGATTTGTCCATTATCCGAATAATCGAGAGTAGAAAAATCAAGCATAAAAGAATTCTGGAAATATTTCAATGTAATTTTATCCGAATAAGCTAAAGATTCTTGCAAAGGAGAACCCGGCATATTAGGCTTCACCTGAATTCCATTAACGGACAATCCTGTGATAACAATAGGAGAAAGCAATCTCTCTGTTGGAATCTTCTTCGGGTCAATAATCGTCAATCCGTAGTTTGTTCCAAAAATCAGTTTACCGTCTGCCCCCATACACGCACTGTTCTCGCTATACACATTTCCTAATGTATAAGATGAGAAGAAATAATTCTCGAAAGAATGGTTGTTGGGATTGAACCTTGAAATTCCATATTCCGTAGCAATCCATAATTGTCCCGAATAATCTTCCAAAATAGATTGCACCATATTATTAACCAGTCCTTCAGCCATTCCATAATGTGTATATTTCAAAGACTGACAGTCGTCTGACAGTTCGCATAGATTCAGCCCGGCACCCGAAGTACCTACCCACATACGCCCTTTGCTATCACGAAACAGGCAACGAATCTCATTACTGCAAAAATTGCCATCTGTGTAGCTGAACAAATGATAATTATCTTCATTAGCGATCAATGAGTCAGGGTGGAAAATACAGATACCTTCACTTGTACCCATCCATATCATCCCTTTCTCATCTTCCGTCATTACTCTGACTATCTGTAAGCCGTACTTCTTTCCTTGAAAGAAATGGCGGAACTTGTATTGCCCTTTTTCCGTTGGTTCTGCCAGCTCCAGTCCTCCTCCAAATGTTCCCACCCACATACGATTTTTCTTATCACGAAGAATGGAATAAATATTAGAATGAGACAAGGCAAAGAGATTAGAGGGATCCCGTTTATACCACGTATCTCCTATTTTTAGTCCGTCGCCCCGGGTTCCCATCCATATATTCCCTCGACTATCTTCTGAGATGGCATAAATATTATAGGGCAAATAATGATTATCTATCTTGGTTTTCAGATGAGAATCATAATTATACAATCCTCCTCTACGGGTTCCTGCCCATATATCTCCATTCGACATTTTAGTCAGTAACCGGATTGTATTCGAACGGTCAAAGACATCCGGTGATTCCGGATAGACATGTGTAATGCCTTTATTTGAAATGGAAATATGAGATAATCCGGAATATTCGGAGCTTACCCATATCCCTCCCGTTCTGTCTTTCATCAAGCATAGCAGGAAATCTGAACCGATAGGTCCCACATTCTTTCCTTCCGAAACAAAGTGTTCCAACCGGTCCTCCTGAATATCGTAGGTGAAAAGTCCGTTTCCATAAGTTGAAATCCACACAATCCCCCGGTCATCACGCACCACATGATAGCGCTCATAATCTATATATTTCATCTTCTCTTCAGGAATCAGTTGAAAATCCTTTATTTCTCCGCTCTTCGAGTTTATATAATAAATTCGTCCAGTGTTATTGTAAGCCCAACAATCTCCGTAATTGTCATGAATCACTTTTCCATTGTTTATTTTCAGTTCTCGGCAAGGAGTTATTTGAAAGTTTTTAAAATCAAATTCATATACCCCTTCGCTGGAAGTAAATATAACCCTTTTATCTTTTATCAATGAATGTGTACTGACGGATGTATTACCGGCAATAGCAGACAGTGACGCTAAACAGTCTATTTTTTTCGATCCATTTACACAACGATACACATCTCCATTCTTTGTCAGAAAATACATATCCTCTCCATGAGGAAAAGAAGAAGAAAAATTCAATTTCCTATCGATAAATTCAACTTTCCCTTTATAAACAGACGCAAGTCCTTGCATGGTACCAATCCAGATCCTGCCACTAGAATCTTCATTTATAAACTTAATCCGGTCATCGGGCAGGTTTCCAAATTTCGTTCTAAACTTCACAGAGGTCATAGTCCGATCGTCCTCACAAACAATTTGGCGCACACCGTTCCTTCTATGCCAAAGCCACACATCTCCATCAGAGGACATAAATATTTCCGAATAGTTCTCTCCATCACTTCCGGTACCGGTAAAATCTACAAAACAAGCTTTCTGTAGGTCATAACAGCTGAATAATTCCGGTACAGTCTTTATCCATAGGAAACCATTCTTATCCTCCGCTATATGTTTTATTCTGTTATCTGCTAAAGAAATCTGATCGTGTTTTCCACTTTCCAACTGATAGGTGAGGAAAGAATTACCATCATAACGAGTCAATCCGTCTAAAGTGCCCAGCCACAAGAATCCTTTACTGTCCTGAAACATGCATCGTACAGAATTACTAGGTAGCCCATCACTGGTTCTCATTTGTTTGGAACTAAGTTCAATATCGGCATACATATCCGATATAGAAAAACTAAACAAAACGAAAAGGCATAATAATTTATATTTCATATAATGGTTGGGGTTATTTTGATTGCTGGTTACAAAGATACATCTTTTCATAGTTTTTTTTAAGATTTATACAAGCAAAACTAACCAAAAGGAACAACGAATACAAAAAACATAGCAGACTATTTCGAAATGAGGATTATTGTCCATATATATGTCATTTTTTCCATAATCTATCAATACCATATTTGCTTAGAATCTCGATATAAGAAGATTCGTTCGTCTTTTCCTCTACTTCGATTCTTTAATAGCAATAAAGCATTTTGCGGAACATTGTGAAATGTCAGTTCAAAATCATCCGCTGTATGCCTCTATTAATTTAAGCACTAAAATACAGTTTTATAAGTAGATGACAGGGAAAGAGGACACATATAATCTCCAATATCTATATATCCTATTCTTTCCCCATCCACATCTACTGTTTATAATATTAATTCTGCTTAAGTTCTAATTTTCCTTGTTTATTTAGTTTATATGATTTGCCATCTTTTATAAGATAGTCTTCTGCACCACTGTCATAAGTGGCAGGAATAACAATTACCCCTTGTCGATTGATAGCTCCCCATTTTCCTTTTATCACAGGAATATATTTATCCAACATACTCCAAGTCCCATTTTCGCAGAATATAGCAAAGCCATTTTCCTGAAAAGGATAAACGAACTGAAATCTTGGTTTAATAACTATTTCGCCATTCATGTTTGCAAAGCCTATTTTCCCATTCTCTATAATTCGAAATAAACCATTCGATATTATATCCGGACCCATTCCAAAGTTAAAGACCTGAAATAACACTTTTTCATTTCTGTCAATTGCATAAAATTCTTTTTTTCCTTTTATCTTAACAATTGCCACTTTATCAAATTCGGCAGTAAATATATCCGCATATTTACCAGCGGGAATGACAATCTCTCCATTTGAGTCTACATAACCACATATAGTCTCATCTTTATCAAAATCAGGCCAATAAATATACAGTTTGTTATCTTGGGCACATATGTTTATTGAAATAAATACTAAAAGTATTGTTATTATAATATTTGTTTTCATGTCGTTCTTATATTGAAGATTAATCTCTATTACTCACATTTATTTAACCTTGACAAAGTCCAAACTTCACTGCAACCCATGTGCCTGTAAAATGGGTTAAATCGTAAGCAGCTTTCTGATAAACTGTTTTTTGCGCTATAGCACAGTATGAAAATAAAAAACTAAATAATAGAATGAATAAACTTGTTTTCATAAGAAAATAGTTATAAGTTAACAATAAAAAATCAATTATTCAGCGGCTAATAACCTAAAACTATATAAGCAAAAGAGCTTACACGATGATAGCTTATGCAAAAAACGGCATTTTTAAGTTTAGATACAAATTTCAACCGTATACAAATGCGTATACACAGACAATACATAAAATCAATCTGGCAATATTGTTACCCCAATTTCTTGATTCCACATTCGTACCAAATAATTCATTTTCTTTCCCTCCTCAGTTGTGGTAAACCAAATATTTTTTTTAAGTTCTACTTCTATTTCCCGATAAACAGAAATAGGAATTGTTGCAAAAGGGTCAATAGACAGAAAAGTAAAATCTACTTCTACCACTTTTCCGGTATTTGAATCTATATACATGCATATCCCCAACTCGTCCCCACAAGTGCGTTGTTTTTCGGCAGCAGAAAATGCATTATTAACAATGGAATAACATTTTCGCTTTGTCCATGTATCATCTTTTGCATCATCAATATTATATGGAAAAGGCGGTTCTTTTCCAGTGTCCTTAAATACCCACTTTGTATAAGTCAGTTTATTTTCTTTATTATATAGTCGAACTAACTTGGAAGGTGATACATCACACTGATAAGTATATCCATTTTCATGGAAGGTTCTCGTAACATCATAATAATATGACTGCGCAGAAAGATAAGTTACGCAAAACAAAGTACTAATTAAAATCATCATTGTTTTCATAAGACTAATTTTAATATGGATTATATATATGTACCATAACGTATCAGGATCGACTCTTAAATTTGCTTCTCCTTCACTACCTACATATATTTTTGTTGCAATACACTAGTATATTTAGATGGTTGCCTCTATTTATTTAAACACTATAACACAGTTTCGTAAGTAGGATGATAGGAACACCCACCCCGCACAATTTCTTTATTTAATGACTTTCCTATTTCGATTCTAAATCTCCAAACCTTTTCACCTTATACCACTTCCCGTCTTTTTTTAAATAATTTTCTTTTCCGTCATCATACATAGCTGGGATTACGATATTTCCTTTTGTATCCATTGCTCCCCATTTTCCACCAGAAAATTTTCTATGTTCTTTATCTATCCATATCCAATTTCCTTTTTCACAAAATATAGCAAGACCATTTTCTTGAAAAGGGAATATAAATTCCCAATTGGGCTTAATAACTATTTCTCCATTCATGTTTGCAAAGCCTATTTTCCCATTCTCTATAATTCGGAATAAACCATTCGATATAATATCCGGACCGAATTCAAAACTACAAATTTGAAATAGGATTTTTTCACTTCTGTCAATTGCATAAACACCTTTCTTATCCTTAAGAAGAACAAATGCTATTTTATCAAATTCGGCAGTAAATATATTCGGATATTTACCAGCGGGAATGACAATCTCTCCATTTGAGTCTACATAACCACATATAGTCTCATCCTTATCAAAATCAGGCCAATAAATATATAGCTTGTTATCTTGCGCAAATATGTTTATTGAAATAAATACTAAAAGTATTATAGTTATAATATTTGTTTTCATGTCCTTCTTATATTGGAGATTACCCCCTATTACTCACATTTATTTAACCTTGACAAAGTCCAAACGAGCAGGAAAAGCTGATGTTCCTCCCAAAAATGAACTATAAACATGAATCCACTTAGCTACCTTAGGGTTCACAACTCGATCAATGGTAAAAGTGCCATCACCATAACAATCTCTCTCGTTATCGAAATATCCTACACTACCTAAACATAAGGGGTCAGCATCACTAGGAAATCCTTTCAAAATAGACTCTTGAATATTTGACTTCACTTCACGAATTAAAGTTCCATTTTTATACCATCTCACTAATGTTGCAAAAACTATTTTTGATTCATAATTAGTATCTTCAAAAGCTAAATAACTTTTTAGTATTCCCTTCTGAAAAGTGATTTCATATTGCATACTATCCTTCACTGCAACCCATGTACCTGTAAAAGGGGTTAAATCGTAAGCAGCTTTCTGATAAACAGTTTTTTTGTGCTATAGCACAGTATGAAAATAAAAAACTAAATAATAGAATAAATAAACTTGTTTTCATAAGAAAATAGTTATAAGTTAACAATAAAAAATCAATTATTCAGCGGCTAATAACCTAAAACTATATAAGCAAAAGAGCTTACACGATGATAGCTTATGCAAAAAACGGCATTTTTAAGTTTAGATACAAATTTCAACCGTATACAAATGCGTATACAAATACGTATACACAGACAAATGAGAACAAGTGGGGAAAATTCTGTATTTCAAGATAAATCCTTATATTTGTATCAAATTCGTCTGATATAAAAGTTGAATATGATAAAAACAATGAATAAGCCACTTACATACGATGATATACCTAAAATGTATCTATTTTGTAACCACACCAAATGCCCGCGCCGCAACAAATGCCTCCGTTTTCAGGCTGCGATGATTGTGCCCCTAAGTGTTCCTCACTACGAAGCGATCAACATCAACCATGTAGCGGGGAATGAGAAGGAATGTTCCTATTTCAGTGCATACACTCTCACGACCTTTGCACTTGGCATCAGCCATATATTAGACGACGTTCCGCACAAAAAAGCTATGGCCATACAAAACAGCCTTAAATCTTTAATGGGGAAAAGCATGTACTACCGTATTCGCAACAAACAACGTCGACTTCATCCATCGGAACAGAAACAAATCGCAAACGTTTTCCTGGAACACGGCATCAAGACAAAGATTAACTTCGACGAATACATTGAAGATTATGACTGGTAAGCCACAAATTGTGACGGGAAAGGTACTTCGAAAATATTTCATAGGAATTGAATAAAAGCTTCATAACAATGAAAAAAAAGTTCCATAGGAATGGGAAAAAAGTTTCATCGTAATGAAAATAAAGTTTCATCGCGATGGAAATAAAGTTTCACAACAATGAAACCTGTGAAACTTTTAGCACAAATAAAGATTAACAGACAAGCGAAGGCCTGAAGGTTACACATGCGTCATATTCTCCTTAGAATAGGAATCCTCCACAGATGCCCGTCCAAATATTCAAGCATAAACATTAAAAAAAATAGGACAGTATATTTAGGTTTATGATTCATTTTCGCAATCCGCTCTAGACTGGACGCCAACTTCTCTAATTGAAATACAAATTTCAACCGTATACAAATGCGTATACACAGCTAATGTATATGCGGTTCAATAGTACTGTTGGTATGAAAGTTTCTATTATTGAGCAAAATTTTGATCTGATAAATAAAAACGTGTGTTATACTGAACAAAATTCAGCATAACACACGCATTAAATATGACTATAGTTAAAGAGAGCCTATTTCCTCGGCAGACAACCCGGTGGCTTGCGAGATGATATCAGTTGCTACCCCTAATTTTTTTAATTTACGGGCATTCTCTATCCTTTCTTCTGCACGACCTTCAGCACGCCCCTGCTTTAGACCTTTCTCCATTCCCTTCTCCTCACCTTTGTGTTCAGCAGTGGCAATGGTACTCTGCCAATCCCGGTAAACCTTCAAGCTGTCCTCATAAGCCTCATATTGCTCTTTAGTAAATTTAGCGATTTCAGCAGCATCGAACAACTTGGTAAATATCCTTTCCTGTAATGCTTTGGGACGTTCCATCAGACGGGAAAGGTTACGTAATACAAAGAACAATTTATCTGCCATGGCTTAAAGTTTTAGATGCAAAAAATGTCAACGGATCTAAATCCACATCCGGTTTCGATCTCTCCTATCTCCAATCTGGCATTGCCTACATTGGTAATTGTAATGCTATCACGACAAATTATATCAGAACTAATTATTCCGAAATCGTGTGTATAGGAAGACAGAGATACCTCTGCCTTCCTTTTTTGATTGCAAGAAACGCAAATCATCAGAATAACAATAAGACCAAGGATTCTATTCATTTTTCATTGTCGCTGATGGTGAATTACTTGGAATAGTCTCAATAAAACGAGGTGGATCACCGATCAAACTATCTAATATTATTCTGGTCTTCTTTTTAAATTCTCGTTCTTTTATAATATAATCCCACCATGACAAAAAAACATCTCGATCCGCTTGGGGCATTGAATCAATAATGCGTAGATATTGAGAGAGTTCAGACTCCCTAATCGGATATTTTGTCCTTAAATCACGAGCCAACATGACTCGGATGACATTCGGATATTTTGCATATTTTTCAAGAAAAGTAAACCGACCTTCTGAACGCTGTTCAGTTACTGATGTATCTAATAACTTACTATTCTCTGTTTTAGTACTATCTTCCGCCATTTTTCTCCGATCTCTATTCCAATATACAGCACTCCATTGAGCTTCTCGCTCAAGAATGTAAGTATTGTAATCTTCATTGATGGAAGTGCCCGATACATTAGCGTCAGTATCCCAATCGACCATACGAATATAGATATTCCCAGGTTCCACAAAAAGATTAATATCAGTCTCTTTATGGAACGATGGACCATCATAGGATATTTGTGCAAAATAAGGCTTTCGTGTGACAGTTCCTTCGTAAAAAAATTCCTTGCCAATCACCTTTATTTTTATGCTGTTGTCGTATGCTTGTTTTTGTCCTTCCCTTTCTTCAAGAAGATACGATTTATCTATTAATAACACAGATTTACCATCTAGAGTATTATCAGGGAATTCACCCCGAATCGTAAATTTCTCTTGCCCCAAAAGCAATTGAGCAGAAAATACGAATATAATGAGAAAAAACAGGTTCTCTTTCATATTAATTACACTTTAACTCTGTAAAATTATTTTATAGTTATATCAAGCATATTATTTATCTGTCTTTCAATAAAACGAGGAGCATTACGATTAAGACTATCGGTCAACGCTCTTCTCTTTGCCCAATACTCTTCTCTCTTCATTGTATACTCTCGCCACGCTATCAAAATATCCCGATCCACTTTGGGCATTAGGTCAAGAATACGTAAATATTTAGCATCCACCAATCTTTTATTTAAGTCTTTAACTTCCAAATAACAAGATAGCATTACCCGGATTACATCCGGATATTTGGCATACTTCTCAAAGAAAGCCAATTCGCCTTCTTCTAAATCCTCAAATGCTGAACCAAAAGAATAAGCTCCTTCAGCTTCCAAAGTCTGCCCCTTTAAACGGATAGTTCTAAAAATTCTATTTACCAGATTTTTCCGTTCAATGACACAAGTATCATAGTCTTTATTGATAGGAGTACCCGATACATTTCCTTCCTCATACCAATCGGTTATATGAATATGAATATTTCCAGGTTCTATTACAAAAGAAGTCGCACTTGTCTGACCACTGAATGTTGGTCTATCGTAATATATTTGCGCCAAAAAAGGTTTTCGTGTGGTTGTCCCTTCATAATAGAATTTTTTATCAGTTACCAATATCTTAACTTCATCGTCAGATGCTTTCCACTTACGTTTGTACTCATCAGGAAGAAAAGACTTATCTGTCAGTATTATATATTTTCCGTCTAGCGAATTATCTGGAAATTCACCTTGAATAGTATACTTTTCTTGTCCGTAAAATAGCTGGGCTATAGATACAAACATTAATATGAATAGATATTTTCTCATGATAATAATTAAGTGTTACAGAGATTCCGTTTCTTCTCTTCGCATATTTAATTCTCCCAAAAAATTAATACTTTTCCCCTGCTGCAAGGTGATATAGATGCTCGCACTTCCATTGGAATATACCTTAATATAAAAGTTACAATTACCAATTGTTGTATTTGCAGAAAACTTGATGTGAGCATTTTTCTTTTTATCTATATCCACAGTATATTTTTTCAAAGGAGCCTGAAAGTAAAGTTCTGCTCCTCTCCTGTATGGTATATCAGCCTGACCAAGATAAAGAAGATCAGAAAAAATTGAATCATTTTTAATCTCTATTGAATAATAAGACTCATTCAATAATATAGGATCTTTATATGGAAGAATGCAAGTACCTACATTTATCTTGTAGACTTTTGATGTAACAATCTTTTCGACTACTTCCGCCTTTTGTTTTTTTTGTTCTTTTTTGCTTTGTGCAGAAAGAATCGGAATTTCTACCAGCATTGTCAAAAATAGAACAAGAATTTGCTTTTTTATTTTCATATTAGATTATAATTTAAAATGGATGTATAAAAAGCTTAATGAAATACGGTTATAGGACACGTACCATTGCTACTCTCGCAATTGCCTATTCCGATTTGCAAATAATCATCAACCGCCTGAGTACATTCTTCAAGTTCCTTTCTATATTGTTCTTCTAGCACTGCAACTTGGTCCCAAGAAAAAAAAGGTATATCCATTATTTTTATATCATAATCACTAAGACAATCCTCTGTTCTCCACGTAGCAATTTCAGAAAAATTCTCAATACAATTTCGGATCGCCTCTTCATCTTTCTCAGTACGAGTGATAGCCGTATTATGCATTTTACGTTTTTGGCGAGCTCTCATTAATTCCAATCTTGTAAAATCTGTCCCTTCGTAAACTTCCCTAACTAAATTGGAAAGCCGATCTAAACTAGCATAATAATCGTATCCAAGCAATTTATTCCATTGAATCTTCGCTTCAGCACGTGTTGCTATATCAAATAAATCTTTCTTAAGTTGCTGATACTGTTCCATTTCTTCTTTCGAGAATTTAGAAATGGCATTTAACATTCTTCTCATGTTCTTTCTGATTTCTTTTTCCAAATTCTGATGCGCTTCCGAAGCTATGAAAAGATCAGCAGCAGTCACATCTTCTGCCTGTTGAGAGTAATCATCAGCATCATTCGCCTGACAACTAAGCACAGAAATACTAATTAGAAAAACTAATCCAACCATAATAAAGCCCAAACTAATGTCTTTCATAAGAACTACTTTTAGAGATTAATAATATTGAATATCTTTTTCAAGGCGGCACCCAATTATTAGTAGATAATCATTTGGCTTATTTCCCAGCTCTGTCTATATCACATATAGATAAGGAACTGTATTTTTCCATAATATTAGTACGAATAAAAGTTTATCATTCTTGTTGTTACAAAGGACGACATTTATAAATTGAAATACAAATTTCAACCGTATACAAATGCGTATACACAGCCAATGTATATGCGTTTTTTAATAGTACTGTTGGTATGAAAGTTTCTATTATTGAGTAAAATTTTGATCTGATAAATAAAAACGTGTGCTATACTGAACAAAATTCAGCATAACACACGCATTAAATATGACTATAGTTAAAGAGAGCCTATTTCCTCGGCAGACAACCCGGTGGCTTGCGAGATGATATCAGTTGCTACCCCTAATTTTTTTAATTTACGGGCATTCTCTATCCTTTCTTCAACACGACCTTCAACACGACCTTCAGCACGACCCTGCTTTAGACCTTTCTCCATTCCCTTTTCCTCACCTTTGTGTTCAGCAGTGGCAATGGTACTCTGCCAATCCCGGTAAACCTTCAAGCTGTCCTCATAAGCCTCATATTGCTCTTTAGTAAATTTAGCGATTTCAGCAGCATCGAACAACTTGGTAAATATCCTTTCCTGTAATGCTTTGGGACGTTCCATCAGACGGGAAAGGTTACGTAATACAAAAAGCCATTTCTCAAACATGCCATCAAGGTCTTCCTCCCTCTTATTGAATTTGGGCATCTCTAAATAGACAAAAGTTAGTTTCTCATAGAAAACTTCCTTCGTATGAATATCCATCAACTGAACCTCATGGTGAAAATAGCCCTCATCTTTGTGGTCAAAGGTGAAGTTCAGGACACCAATTACATAAACCGCTTTCAAATGATAATCCCATTCGCCCTTCTCACCCTGTTCCCGGATAGGGAATGTAGAATAGTACAAACTTCTGTCCTTGAAGAACTGTTGTTCTCCGCGTTGCATCTCAATTAGGATTTTCTCACCTTTTTCATTCTCACAATATACATCAAAAACTGCACGTCTGTCAACCTCGGAATTGCCCAAATGCTCCGTATTGAGATAAGTCAGATCGCGAATGATTTCTTTCCCTTTAAAGAGACTATTTACAAAACTAAGAAGCAACTCCTTGTTCATCTCCGTACCGAAAAGCACCTTGAAACCAAAATCGGTGTATGGATTAATATATTTGTCTTTTAACAATTTATCTGCCATGGCTTAAAGTTTTTGAATAGAACAAAGATACGAAAAGAAAACTATTGCACAAAATATTGAATGAAAATGAAATGCGTATACACAGCCAATGTATACGCATTTAAATATGTTTTTTTAAAGAAAGATCATTCTAAACGTAATGATTTAATAAAATCGGTAATAAATTCGCAAGAAACATTCATTTTTAATAACAGATAAAGCTTACCACCACACTTGTTTACCATCTTCATAAGTAAAAATTCTCTCCTCTACACCATTGGTTAGATTATGTAAAATATATAATCGGTCAGCAGGTACATTTGAAAAATTTAAACTAAAATCGGTAGCAATTTGTTCTCCAAAAAATCTCCAAGAAGAATTGTCCCAATATTCCAAACGATATTGATTTCCTGGAACTATAAAGTTAGAATCTGTTTGAGGAACATATCTTACGCGCGTTATCTCACATGAATTTTCCTTTCCTAAATCTAAACAAATATTACCTTTTTCTCCTTTATTCTTCTTAAAATAAGTATCGAAACTCCGATCCAAAGCCATCGTCCAATTTGTTTTAGTTTGCTTTATTGGTTCTCCGCTAAATTCACCTGTCAATAGAACTTCAACATTTGTCCCTCTCTTCTTCCCATAAAATTCTATTTCAGCCAAATTACCTTCTTTCTGTTCATCAAAAACTAATCGCACATACCTGTATGGTCTATTCACTGTTACGGTTGAATCAAAAATATCTTCATTCCCTAATTCATCAATTGTTATCAAAGTCCTGCCTGAAGAAAATTCTCTATCATCTGACACTTCTATTTTAGAGCCCAATAGTCCTTTCCTAAAAGAAGAAATGCGTGTGAATTTCGGGTATTTACGAACCAACCGCATATCTACATAATTTTTTGTGTAACATTGAATCAATTTTACTTCACCACTTTTGGTTAGAACAAACGGTTCTGTAGCCGAAATAAAAGTTCCATTAACATAAAAACCAGCCATATAACATACATCGCCTATCATATTTTGAAAATGAAATACCCCATCAGCGACCTTACCAAAATCAACAGGTATCCATTTCTTATTATCAAACACACAAATAACCCCATACGGATAGTTCTTATATTGTTTCATATTACTGCCCTTTATCTCCACATCATAGGTATTAAAATAAAGATGTGAGACATCCATGCGATTTGGATTCAGCATATAGCCAGGAACAAATTTTCTCGCATCCCCATCAACATTCTGTGTTTCAAAAGTTTGCCGATAAATTTTTGCAGGTTTATAAGCCAATTTCATTTTCTTTCGATCTAATGCGTCAAAAGCAAGAAATGTTCCACTATCCTTTAGAACTGCCACCCATTCATGTCCACCAGCTCTGTTCCCCCAACAATTAACATAATCTATTGTTGCAGGAATGCCACAAGCACGTAAAGCTGCCACATAATACTCACAAAAATGACGACATGATCCTCTACGAGTTTTTTCTAATTGAGATTTAGTTAAAGATATCGCATAATTCCACATTTCTTACTATTTTGGTATTTACGTACTTTGACAAATTCGTGATATAAATCTTTTATAATCCGACTTTCGTCAAACATAGAATCTCTTAGAGAACGCAATTCCTCGAATTGTTTTCTTCGCTCCGGCTCTATTGGCTCATTACCAACCCGATAAGGCAACACGTATCTGCAGAATAGATTAAAATCACGTGTGATAAAATTAGGGGCTGTTTGCCATGCTTCAAAAGCCACATCAATATTATCTATTAAAAAAGATGCAGATAAAGTTTTCCTATCATATTCACGTTCAAATAGTGAAGGTTTCATTTTCCCATAAGTTTGAATTAAGGTATGCCAACATTTTTTTGTCAGTTCTGGTTCTGATGAGGTTTCTCCTTTTTTATTTAATTCATCATAAAGTGCAAAAATCGTATCATAACGTTCAATATCCTCTTTACAATAAGCAAATTTGTCACCTATATTATCCAACAAGAATGTTGCTGCCGCTAATTTCAATGAATCATTTTGATAATGTGCTAAAACTTTCCGTGTGATAATCCTATTTCCAGAGTAGAAATATACTCCCCAGCAAATAACAGTAACGCCGAGAAGCAAAAAACTTATTTTCATCAACGCTTTCATATCTTTATTCTATTTCATTCTTCAAATTTTCATTATACCACAGATTAAATAAAAAAGAGTATTGCTCATTGATTATTTTATTTATATCTTGCTCTACGGGAGGCATATAACTTCTGTCTTTAGAAAAAACACCTAATTCCATTATACTCCCTCTTTGTCGGTACAGATTAGCTTGTTCTAATTTTCCCTCTTTCTCCAATATGGAAGCCAAATTAAACCATACCCGGGATAGGTTGGGTAATTGTTTGCTAACTTTATTCAAATAGGACAGTGCTAAATCGTTTTTTCCTAATTGTAAAGCTATACTTCCCCATTTAGCTAATTCTATTACATTTAAAGGCTTTTCCTGTTTTTCTTTTAATAATCTGCCTACTACCAGCTCTGCGAATCCAGGTTCTTGTTCATTAAGTTCTTTCCAAAAAGAAGTCCCAAGAATTCGAGGATTTTGCAAAATACAAGATCTTAATTCAGTTGCAGCGTTCTCTAACTGATGCTGTTGTTTATATTGCTCATATAGTGTCCACCGGAACAATAATTTGTCAGGATAGAGTTCCGTCATTTTTCTAAGTTTATCTTCGTTGTGAACTGCATTTTCTTTTTCTGACCAGCAATATTCATAATAAGCCAGATGAACATCTAAGGGATTTTTTAATTGGGCTTGCTTTATACATGTCAACGCCTTTGGTATATTAACCTTTCGATAAGCCATAGACTGATTAACTAATCTTGCAACATCATGATTGACATTACAATTATATCTAAAAATATAAAATACACATATCCATGCCAAACAGGGTATAGCAGCTAAAATCTTTATATTCGATCGTTGCACAATCACTATTTCTTCTTTTTGCAGGAAAGCGATTAATGTCAAAGCTGACAATCGGACACTACTGGAATCAAAGAATGTAGAAAATGTTTGTTCCCGAAGAAAAAAGGCGAACAGAAAAAGAAATAATAGCCACAAGTTATGCTTCTTCGCCTTCACTAAGTAGTAAACGATGGATAAAAGAAATAATATATAAAATATCAGACCGACATATCCGCCTTCAATGCCTATCTTTAAAAATGAATTCGCAGCGTATGAAGTATAAGAGTCAACCCTTTTTTCTCCATGCAAATAATAGTCCTTTGCCAATGTGTAATTGTTGAGTCCCACTCCAAAAGGATATTCTTTCAATACATCCGTTGTTAATTGGAAGGTATTTATTCGGCTTTTCGTACTACGCTGCTGGGATACAGTCTCATTTCCATGAAGTGTTTTTTTTATTTCTGTAGAATAAAGGCAAACAACAACTAGTACTAACAAACAATAGCCTCCACCAATAATTATCTTTTTCCTTTCGAATAGTTTCCTACGTTCCAGCACAATTAACAATATGATGAAAACAATACCTGCAAGATAAATACCTCGTGAGAATGAAACCAAAGCCAAACATAAGATTATTGCACCTGATAGTAAAGCTATACCTTTTGTTATTTTATTCTCATTATAAATATAGACAGCCGTTATAATCCCGCCAAACAACCATTGAAGGCTACTCCATTCATTATTGGGTACTCCCAATGGTTTATATAAAAATCTGAAATCATAAAGAGAACTAAAACCCATTTCATGCACTGACACACAGAAAAGATAAAAAGAATAAAAGGCTAATGCAGATAAAACAGCAATACAAACGGTAAATGATGATAGCAATGATTGTTCTCCTTTCTTATCGTATGTGATAATATACCTCAAAAGAAAATAATACAGGATATTTGATGTGAGTGTAATAAAAGAATATGCACTTCCTACAAAATTAACAGTTGATCCTATCCCTATATATGCCCATAAAAGGAGCAAACATAAATCAATGATAGTCAGCTTTATCATTTTCCTGGTTAAACAAACAGTAAGGCATATAACCAAGAGGAAAGTACAGATAAAATATGGATCTTGTACGTAGAAAAAACGCATAAGAAACATGAAAACCAACAAACAACAAGCTATTCTATTCATTATTTTTTCCATATTATTTTTCTTAATAACGGACTCAATATTCTATACAGCATATAAATAAAGAAGAACAAAAACACTATTTGTAAAATACACTGTTGCAGATTCCCCCAATTTGGCATTTGATGATATGACAGATTCATTAATAATAGTTCAATCCTTTCAGGGAAAGTATGATAAAATCTGATAAAAAAAAGTGGTATCATGTACAAGAAATAAAATCCGAAAAAGAAGTTTACCACTATTGTATAAATAACCAATGCTATTTTAGTTCCTTTGGAGAGTGACATTAAATAAGGAACTTTATTTGTATTCTTGTGCCTAAGTTTATTAAGCGTATATTGCATCCATTCTTTTCCTTTTTGACGTAAATTAGCAATACCTAAGGCATCTGTCATAATCCAATATCCATCGAATTTAAAGAATGGATTTAGTGTGAGTAGGAAATTGAAATTCATAATCAATATGATATAGCTCAATAAACTAGTTTGAGAATATAAATAAATTACCAAAAATGGAATTAAAAGTAATATCTGGAAATAAACTCCTCCAATATTAACAATACATCTTTTTTTTCTTGGAAGTTTCCAGACACTTGATACATCTGTATAAAAGACTGGTATATTAATGTACAATCCAAGCCCGATCCCTCCATGAGAAATATCAAAATAGCGACAAGCTGAAGCATGTCCTAACTCATGAAAAAGAGAAGAAAGAATAAAAAAGAACAGCAATCCGCTTAAAATATAAATATTCAAGCTTAGGTGTTCTTTACCTACTGTATTGTATTCTATAAAGTAAAGAACATCCAAAGCTATAAACAACAATATGACGAATAATATGAACCATTTATTAAATAAAGGAGCTAACAACGAGGAACATTTGTTAATGGCGTCAGCTGATATGAGTTCTCTATTATACAAAAAAGACTTTCTTTTATTAGGAAGTTCGCTTTCTTTTTCCAACTTCTTAGCAAAATCATTTAGAAACGTCAAAATCTCCTCTTTCGAAAATTTTCCATTTTGTTTAGAATATTCTTCAATATTAGCATCTTCGCAACCGTTACATTTAAAATAGGTCAGAAGTTCAGCCACATCTTTACCTATTTCAAAGAAACGTCCCGAAACCTCCATGAGAAAAGTCTCATGAAGAGAAGAAGTTGAAAATGGCCGGATTTCTATCTCTTGTAAATTCATTTGCTTCGTTTTAATCGCTTGATATGGTTGACTGATTCGTATCTTGTATAACTGAGTTGTCGAATTTATGTTTTTTCTTTCCAAAAGTGAAACGATAATTTACCGATAAGCTAATCACATGATCACTGACGCGAGGTATTCGACTTTCATATCTTCTTTCATAGCCTACTTGCTGAAGATTACCCTTAGAGACTGCCTTATAAGGTGTTCGCATATATAAATCAATATTCCAGTTGTTGATACTGTAACTAGCTCCGAATCCTAGCATTCCGGGAGAATGAGTCATAAGACCAGAAGTGATTTTCATATACTTTGAGGGTGCCATATAGCTTACATCAAAGCTCCAACCATTATACATATAAAAAAGAGAACAGCAAAAGAAAAAACGATCAAAAGAATAATCTTTCCACAAGGACACATCCATGCGATCATAAATCAGCACTGGTCTTAAACTAAATATTTGGGGAATAATATCATATTGCAAAGCCAATTCATAGTGCTGACTCAAACTTTTGCCTCCATTCAAATTTTGATATATAAACATTTTTCGTTCGTCATCATAACGATATAGTTCATAGATCTGCGGATTACTTATGTGCAAACTAGCTGAAGAAAGCAATGTCCACCTAGAATTCACAGTCCAATCATAATTTAATTCTGCATTATATCGCAAATAGTCTTTCAATTCAGGATTTCCTACATACATCTCATACTCATTTTTTTTATATTCGTAACCGGTACGATTTGAAAGACCTATTTCTGTACTACGGACAGTTCCGGTCAACTTCAACGAATGTCCCTTATGAAGATAGGAAAGTTTCAATGAAGGTATGAAAAAAGAACTGAACACATGATTTCCATTCGTCGTAGTATATGATAAATGTTCGGCAATGCTAGCTTGTAGATTAAATTTCTTCTTAATGCGATAATTATATGTAGCATAAAAACTGGTATTACCCTTATTTAAAAAGATCTCCGAATTTTGCCCCTCTTTTGTATTTAAGTTGTTAGTATGCGTAAAATTCTGATTTAGAGTCAGACTGACGGATGATTTATTTTTGAAACTTTTACTATAGTTACAATTAAGCCTTCCATACCAACTATCTTCGGCAGTAGCATTGGCATAAGAAGACGTTATGACTTCATCCGTACGCTGCTCATACCATCGATTGTAATCGTTGTTTCCATAACTTCCATACAACTCCAATCGAAGTATCTGCCTTTTGGGAAGAGTACGATTATAGCGTAATTGTAAAGCCGGATTCAACCTAACAGTATGTTTGTATTCTTGTTTCACGAGAACAGCGGATGTATTATTATACCGTTGCCGATTCCAGTCGTCATTTTCGGACATACTCCTATTCATTCGTAAAGAAGAATAAAATGTTTGCAGCTTATCTTTATAGATATAGTTCAGATAGGTTTTCAAATTGTTATTGTTATCCAATGAGGGTAGCTCATCATCTGTCCGTACAATGGTTTCGTCAGGAAAATGATAAATGGTTTCGGTATATCCCTCATCATGATTTCTAAAATGAGTATAACTGTCCGATACTGACATAGCCCATTCAGATTTTCCTTCAAAATATTGGGCAGTCCCTCGTCCAGTCCCTGTTGGTTTGTTCAATTGATGCCTTGCGTTTAAAGCGATTGTTCCTAAGTAATCCCGTTCTTTAAGTATATAATCTAATATAGTAGAAGCTTCCGGGTAATCGGGACGACCTTGAGAATAAAAATCTACACGTTTAATATCTTTTGGGTTTAGATTCTGCACCTCTTCCTGTGTTGCTTCACGTCCATCAATACACAATAATACACTCTCTCCCCGATAAGAAATAGACGCACTTCGTGGATCAGCTTCCAGCCCCGGAATCATTAACGCACGCAAAGCACTGTATCCGTCATAAGAGTGTCGTACCTGCTCGCGAGTAGGAAATGCCATTATTTTGTCTTCGGTATTTATCCGATTGGGAGCTAACACAGTTACTTCCTGTATCTGTACCACTTTCTTATCCATCGTTATTTCTCCTAAACGAATCAAGGTTTCTTTGGTCGGATTCAAGACTAAAGTGGTTTCTTTATAACCTAAATAACTGATTAATAGCTTGTATTTTTGTTCTGTACGTGGAAGTCTAAGATCAAACTCACCCTTACTATTTGTAACTCCTCCTATCACAAAAAGCGTATCATTACTATAGCAGCGTATAGTTGCCGCTATCAAATCTTGTTTTTTTTCATCTATCAGATGCCCCTGTACTCTCAATTGTGCAAATAGTGAAAAAGTAAAAAACAGTAAAAATGATAAAAATATATATTTTTTCATAATTATTACAATCCTAAAATTACAAATAGCAACAATTGGTATGTCTCCTTTTTAGCAGATATATATTATTATAAATTTCTGATGTTAAACAGGTGTAATTTATTAGCAAAACAGATCGCTATTAGGAGAACATACACAATTTTAGTATTCAGTTTGACTTATTTTAGCGAAAATTTCTACAATGGAAATCTCCACAATGATCTGAACAATCACTAGGGCAATAAACATCACAAGTAAACTCATCACAAGATATACCTGCATACGTATCAACACCATCAAAACCTCCAGATAAAAGTCCACCGATGGCCAATGGATCTGTTTCTAATCGCTGTTCCAACTCTTCAACATAAAGAGTTGGCAACTCTACATTCAGAGAACGTAGTTCTTTTTTCTCATTTTGTTCCATAAACATAAATTTTAATTAATACATTATTTTGTGCTTAGATAAGCCTTATTCGCTGCATTATGAACTATATCCTCCATATGCGTACAACGATGTTTTTGTAAGTTTTGTGCCGGACATCCACCGCCACACAATAATGCGTATTTGCAACCTGCACATATAGGATTCTCCAAAAGATAGGTCTTTCTCCAACGTTCTTCGATTTGCTCATTCCAAACAATATCATTATTCAAGGAATAATTACCTATGCAATGTTCTTTTTGATTCACAGTCTCCCAACATGTATAAATTCGGCCAAAAGGATCAAATACAAATCCACCTGTTTGAGCACTACAAAAAGTAGAACGAAAAGATAAAGGTTTGCCTTGTTTTATCGCTGCATGAATTTTGCGATACACTCCATAATCTTGGCAAGTAGATTCCAAGCCATGTTTTTTATGCCATTCTATAAAATCTTTCTGTGAGAAGTATTGATAAGTGTTTTCTGTACTATCCGAATAATTTCTTAATAATGCAGAATTGATAGAAAATAAAGGGTTCTCTGTATAGCCCAAATCACAGAAAATCGTTTGTAATCCCTCTAAATCTTCTATATTGTTTCGATCGGCATTCACTCTAACAGTAATGGATACTCCTTTATTCAGAGCAATTCCTATATTTTCTACAATCGTATCAAATGTAGGATATCCTTGATAGTGAATGCGGCGTTGATTATGACGTTCTCTAATGCCATCTATCGTTATTTGAATAAAGTTTATATCTTCAGGAGAGAGAAGATCTTCATAATATTTCAGGTCATAACCATTAGAGATAGCAGAAAACTTAAACCCCATTTTTTTACCCTGCTCAATAATATAAGATATAATATTCTTATTTCTCTTCAATAAAGGCTCACCACCATACAAGGTTATTGAATTTGAGCGCAATCTTTCGTCTGGCGCTATCTGTAATATAGCTTGATAAGCTTTATCCACCATCTCTTTGGTGAACGCTGTTCCATCTTTCTGAATATCTTTTTCAAAGCAATAGGGACAACGAAAGTTGCAATCATAGGTAATTAGAAAAGTAAAACCTTTACGTAGCATACTCTCTTTTCTAAAAAGTGCTGTTGCTAAACGTTTAAAGTATTCTTTTTCTTCATCTTCTGTTTGTAAAGTGATATATCCTCTTTTTTCAAGAGCGTCTTTTGTACTTTCTTCACAAGGTAGTACAGCTCTATCAAAAAGAGCATTCTCTTTCAAAAACTTTACTATAGATTTATTTATTAAATCTATAGCACCAGTATAGCCATGTATTAATAGACTATCGTTAGGTTCACTTTCTAATTCTATCGATATTGCATACGATGATAATCTGTATTTTTCCATAATATTAGTACGAATAAAAGTTTATCGCTCTTGTTGTTACAAAGGACGAAATTTATAAATTGAAAAACAAATTTCAACCGTATACAAATGCGTATACACAGCCTATGTATACGCATTTAAATATGTTTTTTTAAAGAAAGATTATTCTAAACGTAATGATTTAATAAAATCAGTAATAGATTCACAAGAAACATTCATTTTCTTTTTCAATCTACTACGGCGTATTCGAAAAGAACTTCCTAGAATCTGGAATAACTTTGAAATCTGCGCGTTACTAAAATCAATACGTAACAAAAGAATGATATGTATATCATCTTCAGAAAGTATAGGATAATCATGCCTCAATTTATAGATAAAACCATCCTGATGAAGATTTATCCAAAGTTCTAATTTATTCCAATCACAATCACTTATTGCAGATAAAGATGTAACATAGACTTGTACATCATAGACTGTCTTCCATTCTTCTTCATTCATAGCCGGATTTTTTTATCTATTACGATTATACCCTATTTCACCAATTCACCATTGATATAAAGGTTCTTGAAAGTCACATCTTTCGCCCCTTTAATATCATTTGCTCCTTTGGCTACATTATTAAATTGAGAATCCTCTACACTGATGTTATATACATGTTTATCATCATCTAGTCCGATAATAAGCACACCCAATTTACTCTTCTCACAAGTTACATTCTTCAAATGCACATTACGGACAACCGGGTCAAACCCTCTCTTACATTTCTCCCGGTTCTCGTACTGCAGATTGATGCGAAGCACAGCTTCACGACATTGTCCTACCGTCACATTGCGTACATATACATTTTCTATAAGTCCTCCACGGCAGGTGCTCGTCTTAATACGAATGACACGATCCAGATTCGGGCTATCCATCCGGCAGTCTTCTACAAACAAGTTACGGTAACCACCGGAAATCTCACTGCCAATCACTACTCCTCCATGTCCATTTCTCATCATGCAACCACGTACGATAATGTTCTCACTAGGAATATTCCATTTACGTCCGTCTTCATTACGTCCTGATTTAATGGCAATACAATCATCACCCGTATCAAATGTACAATTCTCAATCAACACATTCTTACAAGATTCAGGATCACATCCGTCTCCGTTAGGTCCACGATTGAAAACAGTCACTCCGCTAACAATCAAGCTCTCGCAGAAAAGAGGATGAATCACCCAGAATGGAGAATTTAACAAAGTAACACCTTCAATCAAGATGGTGTGGCAGGAATGTAAGTTCAATAGCTGCGGACGCATGCCATCTTCCGGCTTCATCAGACGTTTGTAAACAGGAGTAGATGTTTCACCATACATCAACAGACGTTCACGCCCTCCATTGCGTTGAGCCACCATGCCTTCTTTCCAGCCATATTTTACAGCTCCACACATCGGCCACCAAGTTTCCATGCTACCTTGTCCATCGATAATACCTTTTCCGGTTATGGCAATATTGCTTTCACCATAAGCATAAATCAAGGGGTGAGCATTATAGCAATCAATTCCTTCCCAACGGGTTAAAACAGCTGGAAAATAAAGGCTTTGATCTGTAGAGAATTTCAAAACAGCTCCCTCTTCGAGATGGAAATTCACATTGCTCTTTAAAGTAATAGGTCCGGTATAAAAAGTGCCTTTAGGAACAATTACTGTGCCACCTCCTGACAGACTGCACTGTAGAATAGCCTGATTAATGGCTTCATGGCAAGGATTAGCCTCATCATCCGTTTTTGCTCCAAAATCAGTTATAAGAAATGTTCGTTTCGGAAAAGAGGTCCGTTTAATCTGTTTTTCGATACGGGCGCTTTCTTTAAATGCTTTATCAAAATCAACAGTATTCGCAGATGTTACCTCTGCCACAAAAAGCAACATCAGTAGTAAATTAATAGTTCTTCTCATCATAATTCTTATCCTTTTATTAATATGTTATTTTTATTTTATTGCAATGTAACTCCCATCAGACCGATAACAACATCGTTTGAAAGTGTTTCCAACGTCAGATGACTTAACTCTTTGGAAGGATTCAGAAGCATGTCCAAAAGTATGCCCGCTCCCCCCTCGATGGAACGTCCATAAACACCCTTTATGCCTAAGTCCTTTCCCAAGTCATTGCTAACCAAACCCGTCTTAAAATGAATGCGATAAGGACGGGGAGAAACAACGGTGAATGCCTGACCATCAACATAGAAATCCTGCTCAATAGGACACCAGTTATCCGGATTCACTAATTCCAATACTTCAGAAGTTCCATCTGTATAGTATACACGAACAATACCATTAGCAATGCGACACTGCATGTGGTTGGTACTGCCTGCCATCATTAAATAGGCATGAGAAGCCCGACCGGAAAGCGGAATACTCAAACTGTCCGGATAATTATCCCACAACGAAGTAAAAGCAATATTGCTTCCTTGAGCCAATGTTCGGAATGGCACACCCAGTTTGGTAGTCAGCATCTCATCACGTACCAAGGCACGCAAACCTGCATCATCAATATCAGCAGTTAATTTAGGATGGCACCACTCGCCAATGCCCTGAACAGGAAGTTGTAAAGTGGTATAAGGCGAACGGGGTGTCAGATACTCATTCCGGAAAATATCAGTCACATTCGCGTTGAACAAAGAATCCATATTCATCACCCGGCACTCTGACGTATTCACCTGTGAGAAAGGAAGAATGACCGGTGATTTTTCCGATTTTGTAATCTGTACGTTTACAGGCTGCCACCATTCCATCTGTCCTTGTTTCATGCGAACAAAGAATGTATGATGCCCCAAATGATCATTGACCTTACTTTTTATTAATGTATCACTAACATTCGGCTGTATCAGCACTCCCTGTGGATCATATATTTCACCGAATACCGCCCCTAAAATGGATGGAACACGGATCTCCGCTAAAGCCTCCGCCTGTATTTCAGGCAAAACCGGATTCAGACAGTTTCCTTCCCACACAATTTCGACAACTGCTTTTTTGGCAGAAGAAGCAGGAATAACAACCACCGGATAACCGGAAGCAGCTTCCGCAAAGCTCCAGTCAACTTCTTTCCCATTTACTTTCACAGAATGAATCCTTTCTCTTCCGGCATTCACTTGTAATGTCAATGCCAAAGGTGCCTTAAAACGTTGCTCTATCCGGTAAATATCCGTATCATTCTCCCTAACAAAGTGATAAGTTATGCCAGGCAAAGAAATAGAAGCTTTTGACCATCCTGCGGGAAATCCCGGACGAATCACCAGCTTCCCGTTCAATACATCGGGTAAAATGCCATACAATCCTTGTACCAGTAATCGGGAAGCTACCCCTATCGGATCTCCAAAGTCACGATAACACTCTCCACGGGCAGCATCATAAAAGCTGACTTGCCCCAAATTGCCGGGACTGTTACCTAAGTACATACCATCCAGAAATGAGCTTTTCATCAATCGATATGCCTCCTCCGGACGTCCTGCCTGGAAATAGGCCAAAGCTGTATGCATCACCTCTGCGAAAGCCACATTATTGATACTCCAGGAATAAGGTAACCAATTGGTAGTGGCAATCGTTGCATACCCCTCTTCCAGTCCATCGGCATACACGGGGATATGTGGTATTTCCGTATCAACATACCGTGTAGCCTGATAAGCTTGAAAAGGATCGGCAACGTCGCTATCGAGTGCATGGTATATAGTCCATAATCCCGGACTTTCGTGGAGCCGGCGATGTCCCATAAAATCCTGATATTCCGCCCAGCAACCTTTGCTCTGCATCCAAAGACGCTTATTCATCGCTTTCAATATTTGCTCGGCTTCGTTCTGATAAGGTGAAGGGTCTTCGCCTATCAAAGAAGCAAGAAAAGCAGCCATTTTATTGGCACGGTAGTTATAAGCCGACGAATGGGTGACTGCGCCACTGTTGTAGTAAAGCGCATCACTTGCCCAAATACAAGCGTATGCATCATATAAACCATCATTGTCCGGATCATAATTTAATTTTTCCCAAGCTAGATGGCGGGTAATCACAGGCCACATTTTGCGGACATACGCAGTATCTCCCGTCCAGTTGAAGTGCCATAACAATTCATCCATGTAACAAAGGTTCATGTCATAGTGGTGCATCTGGTTGTTACGTCCAGGGTTCCGGCAAATATACCCATTACTATATTGAGGAGTTCCCCAACGTTTTTCCGAACGCGCCAGATTCATTGTAGAATCCTGTGCCGGATGAGGTATTGTATTCGGGACATCAGTCACCTGACTGGCTGCATAAGCATCAAAATGAGTCCGTGCCCGGTCATGCCAACCTAAGGCATCACCGGTATATCCGGCTCTCCACCCACTTAACGGCATACGCCAGCCAATAGCACCGTGCAACCAAACCTGTCCGTCCCAAATTCCATCGGCAGCTGCGACCAATGCACCACCCAACGTGTTCAAATAAGGGTCCGGCGTTTCTATCTTCAAATGAGAAGCCAATGCCAAAGAGGCTGCCTCCGCTTGTTGATAGAGCTTACGGACATTATAGCCTTCGGAAACCTCCCCACGTACCAAGTATACTTCTTTCTGCAAAGAAAGTTCACCTGTGACAAGGTCAGTCGCTTCGGCAGGAAGTTCGAAGCAATCAGCCGGATCTACCCCCATATCTCCATTACGACTCAAACGTTTTCCGGTAGCTCCCCCATGTTGCCAACGAAGTATAGCTCCTTTAGGCATATTCGAAGGAGAAAAACGCCAAACAGCTCCATCCATATCGGCTAATGCCAATACTGAAATACGCAGTTCTCCTTTTCCCCAAGACGGGTCTGTCAAATAATAGGTACGTTTTCCAGCCGAATAACGGGATTCACAATACCCGGTGCGGTCAAGCGCCAATTCTGTTCCGTCACGAAGAATGACTTTGAAACTTATATTTCCTCCGCGTCCGTTATTATAAAAAGCAAAAACCGGTCGGTCACTTGTTTCTACACGAAAGGGACTGTGACTACCGTACAAAGCACGGGTATACCGATTCTTACCATTAACACAGACAAACTCATCACCATCGGGACGATATTGCAACGTCCTTTTTGTACCTCGCAGATGTTCATTCAAGGAGATGGATTCTTTAAAGTCACCGATCTGCTTTGCCTCTCTTTGAGCATTTAATGGCATCGCCGACAACATCAAGAGGCAACAAACAGTCAGCTTTCCTTTTAAAATAAAATTCAGATGAAAATAACTCATATTTTTTGTGTTTGATTATGGTAATGGCTTCAATCCTTCCCAACGGACATTCCAAGTTCCATCTTTCGGAAATCCCGGATTAGTCTCCGTACATCCGTCCCAACCGGCACACATCATCGCAATAGCAGTCAGCAAGCCGCCATTACCCGGTAAATAAATACGTAAACGACCGTCCTGATAATTATGACCATTCGGCAAGTATGTGTTTGTGCGTTTATCCATCAGTAAAGCTCCGACGGCCTTTTCCGGTTCACCCAAACGGGCAGCATTCATAGCCGTCATCGGATAATCCCATCCCCAGGTTTTACCCCAATTCCAGTTATCCCAAATCCAATGCAATGTATTTTTCATATAATCTTCCCGGATAAGTTTATTCATCGGAAGAATACCGACTGCACCTAATACTGCCATGTGGTCGGAAGTATAACGAATATCTTTATAAGTATCTATGGCTGTTTCAGCAGCCAGATAAAGTCCTTCATTATTAGATGCTAAAGGGGAAAGTTTATCGATCATTTCATCCCATTCCAAACTGCGTTGCTGTCCCATACGTTCACGCCATTGTTGGGCGGTCTGCATGGCAAAATGCCAGTAAGAAAGTTCAAAAGGAGGATTAACTGTTTCTGCAGCACGCAACGTTTCTTGTGCAGGAATGGCACCTTTCAATATGTAACGTCCTTCCAGTTCATCGTATGTAGCAAAAGAGTACATAAATTCTGCAGTCTCCTGTACCAAACGATTATATTTCTCCAATACTTCTTTAGTCGGATCAGCACGATAAAGTAATTCTGCCAAATAAATTAAATGAGGTTGTTGCCAAATCAGAAAACTTCCTACTTTGGAAGGGGCTTCCGTTCCTGACGGGTCGGTCATTTTCATCCAGCGAACACCATCAAACCCTTGTCTTTGGGCTATTTGACGCGCTATCGGTTCAGCCTTTTCATACCAGCCTAATGTACGGTCAAGTAAGTTGCTACGATTCCAAAGAGCAAATTGAGCCTCGTGCCACCAGATCATTTCAAGATGGAACTTGCCAAACCACGAATTATAGGTAAGCCCCGTCTCTTGCGGAGGAGTAGTACCTGCGCTCTGAATAGCAAGCAAATATTGGCTAAGTACCACACGTCGTTCCAGTTCTTTGGCCCGTGGATCCGTACATGCCGAAAAGTCAACTGCTGCGCCTTCCTTCCAAAATGAGTTCCAATAGTTTTTTGCTTCTTCTTGAGTTTGTGCTACAGTAACAGGCTGCGTTGAAGAAGCTGTACTAGTAAAAGCACATGTAAAAGCTAAATGATCGTCCATCGGAGTCAGGACAAAATAATGTTTTGCTTTCTCATTGAAAGTAGCCTTCCCTTCCCAATACAAAGTTACGAAATACTCTGTGCTATCTAAAGTATGTTTCAAAACTGCGGAAGATTCATTTTGAGTAACAATAGTCGTTGTATGTTTATCAACGGCTTCCCAATTACATGCATCATCACAATGAGCGCCCGTAGGATACGGAAAGCGAAAACAAATCCCGGTATGCGCCTTAGAGGTAATATTTGCAGCAATCATATCATTAGAAGGATGGCAGACTGTCTCCACTTGATAATCTTCACCGTTTAATTTAAACCGGCTTTCGATTTTTCCATCCCACAAGCAAAGTTTCTGATGAACATCAGTTACCTGTTCAATATCCGTACCTTCCTCCACGTCAAAACCAACAATTCCTAAATGAAGACGATGCGGATTGACACGAAACCAATTAGCGGCATCCTGTTGTCTGCCTTCTTCTTTGAATTGAGTAGCGTAAAGTTCTTTCTTTCCCCTGCCAAAATCGTATTCTTTCAGAGTTTCTTCCGAAGTAAGCCGGTCCGGATTGGCGAAGCTATGCCAGCCCCACTGGCTCTGCGTTCCCAATGGAACTCCTTTTTTATAATTGTCCGGAAACGTCTGTAATCCGGTTATGTCTACCGTATAAGCAAACTCCCCATTTCCTACAGAAAGTGAAGCCAATGAATCGAATGCCGTCACAACAGGACTATTCCTTTCTACTAATGCCTCGCGGTCAATTTTCGGCTGATTTCCATCTCCGCAAGCTGTCCAAATAAAAAGTGCTGCAATAGATACTGCGAATGTTTTCATTATTCTTTATTATTGTTATTTACAAAAGTATTTATTTTTGAAACAAATGACGCGGATTCTCATTCAAAAACCCGCGTCACTCCACCCTAATAATCCAAACCAAAGGATGATTTGAGGATCTTTATTTTAAATTCCAATGAACGAAATAACCTGCTTTTCCACCAACCTCTGCATTAATCTTAGCACGAATGGCTTCCGGATCAGCATATTTCGGACAAACACGATCAGCTATGATACTTGGATCATTGTAACGACGTGCCATACGAATCATAGCAGGATAAATCTTTCCTTCTGCCGGAAACTCAAGCATCATTTCATCAAGAATCGCTTCATCATTAGCTCTAGCATCTCCACGTGTAAACTCACGATTACCCAAGTTAAATGCCCCACGAATACCCATGTCAGGATACTTACGAGTACCTAACGTACTAGCTCCGGTCCAGTCATCAGTAAAACCATTCCATGTCACTCCACCATTCGGAAAAGTTCCGTTCACTCCCTGATTAATCAATGCCGATGCTTCCGTTACACGTCCCAAATTATTGAGGGCCTCCGCCAACATGAAATACAGTTCACTGCCACGATAAATATAAATATGTACATCATCTTGATAAGCATAGGTGCGTGCTGTGCTATTTGACGGACGATATTTCTGGATAACGTAATTGCCACTTTTATCTTTCGCAAAATAATAAGTAGAACGTTTATCCGAAGCAACACCTCCAAGCGGATTAAAATCCGGATCAGTATAACGGTCCATTCCTACCTGTGACGGAGCCAACAGATACTCATTGGGTGATTCTGTCCCAAAATGTTTCAACAAACTATTAGTCTGGTTTCCTTGATAATTATAGATAATAGCTGAAATTGTCTCCTGTGGTTGAGGATTGGTATTATCCCAAACCTTACTATATGTACCTGTCAACTTCACATTATGCATATACTGTGTGGCATCATTCACCGTACTAGCAAACTTTGCATTCATCGTATTCAAAATAACATTCACTGTTTTCTGGTAGTCACCATGCCACAAACATAACTCTCCATATAATGCAAAGAATTCTGGTGTCATATAGTCCCAATAACGATATGTACTTTCTGCTGTTTCCGTATCAGGATCGAGCCATTCTTTCCATGACATTGTATTCGTGCCATCTATTCCATCAAACCCTTTAGTTAATAAATCAAGGCAGCCTTCTACTATCTCATCCAAATTCTTCACAGGAAAGTCATTCAAATCTTTCATCTCACGAATCGGATCATTAAACCAAATAGCCTCTCCATAAATCTTACCTAATGTAAGATATATCCACGCTTTCACACGAAGTGTACAACTAACCAAAGCTTTATAATGATCCAGATTAATAGCTGCCGGATTTTCTGTCTTATAATCATACAACTTTGACAAGTAGTCATTGCATGCTATAATTACATCGTAATAAGCAGCCGGATCGGCATACGAATTGCCTGTCAGGTCTGTATCATAATTGTAGATACTATACAACTCACTGGGAGCGTTCTTAGTTGGTTCCAGCAATTCACCACGTGTATCTGTCAAATAGATCACTTTGTCTCCAATGGCTTGTACTTTGGTCATAATACCGATATACCCCGAATACATCTCACTTTCTTCGGTGATGTATCCGTCATGATCTAATACATTCTTCGTTTCGACATTGAAGAAATCGTTGCATGCGCCTAAGAAGAATGTCATACTTAGTAACACATATTTCAATATATTCTTTTTCATCATCCTTAAAAGTTCAAATTAACACCAAATTTAATTGATTTAGGCTGCATCATTTTCGCATAGTCAAATCCTTGCATAGCATCACTATAAGAATAAGAGAATTCAGGATCCAACCCTAAATATTTTGTAGCTGTCAACAGATTTTCACCTGTTACATACAATGTACCGGAACGGAAGAAATTCAAGAATTTCTTGTCAAAACTATAACTAAATGTAACATTCTTCATGCGCAAGAAAGAAGCATCTTCTATCCAACGGTCCGAAAAATCATTGTTACCCATCGGGTCGTTCCATTGAGCACGAGGAATATTAGTTTGTTGTCCTTCCAACGACCAGCGGTTTACAACTGCGGCACTTTGATTGCCAAAAGTAGAAAGTGACTCTAAACTACGTCTCACACCATTATAAGCCTGATTCCCTTTTGAATAAGAAAATTCTGCAGACAATGCAAAAGATTTATAACTGATTCGTGTAAAAAAGCCACCGAAATACTTCGGTGCGGCACTGCCTAAAGAGACACGATCTTTACTATCGATACGCCCATCACCGTTCTGATCTACAAAATGGATGTCTCCCGCCTGATAAGCCTGTCCTTTTTGATTGACTAGATTAGCAGCATCAGCTTCAGCCTGTGTAGAGAATACTCCAAGCGTCTGATAACCATAGAACTGATAAGGAGACTCTCCTACACGGGAAACCAACTGCGCACCATCACTATAGCTATTAATCAATTGTGATGTGTTGCCTAATGACTTTACTTCCGATTCATTGCGGGCAATATTACCACCTATAATCCATTCGAAATCACGTGTACGAACCAAAGAAGCTTGCACTGCCAGTTCTACACCTCTATTTTTTATTTCTCCACAATTTGCAAAATAGTTTAGAGAACCAAATGCCGATGTATGAGGTACTGCAAAAATGACATCTTTGGACAGATTATTATAATAATCCAATGTCACTTCCAAACGATTACGCAACAGACTCATATCCAATCCAAGATTAAATTGTATGTTCTTCTCCGGTTTCAAGGTGGTGTTTGATATATTGGCACGAACAATACCGGAAGTAGTCATATAAGGTAAACTTGTATAATAATATTTTCCAAGATTGGAAGAAAAACGGCTATTACCGGACAAACCATATTCCGCACGCAAGTTTAAGCGATTTACTAATGTAGAGTTAGTCAATGGTAACCAACCTTTTCCGAGCAAAGTCACACCACCGGAAGGATATATATAAAAGTGATTTCCATAAGTACCGGCAGAGGACGCACCATCAGCCGCCACATTCAAAGAAGCTGCCACCATATCACGATAGGTATAATCTGCATGAGCATAAAAATTCGCCCAGTTCCATTTTTCCTGATAACCGTAAAAGTAGCGTCCGATGGTTTTTGTATCTCCCAATGTTTGATAAAAATCATTCGGAGTGTTACGACCTGCACCACCTTCATACTTATTTTGAGTAATCAACATTTGAGCACCTGCAAGAATATTCAAATGGTGGATACCTTGAAAAAGTCTCTGATAACGTGCATTACCATTTGCGAAAATGTTCAAAGTTTCACCTACACCTTCCTTCACGGTATTTTCTGCATTACCATATTGATCAACAATCGGCAAAATACTCTTATCAGATAGTCCGGGAATAAATAGGTGTTCTTTATTATAATTATAAAACATTCCGAATGTACCATTGAACGATAAGCCATTGAAAGGTTTGTAAACCAATCCAAGTCTGAAATTTACGTCATACTGGCGATTACGACCATCAAGAGTATTAACGATAGCCAATGGATTGCTTACCGCAAAATCCATATTCGTTGAATTACCATAGTAATAAGTAGAGTAAGTATCCAAAATATTACCATCAATATCTTTCTTATAAGGACTTAACAACGGAGCACGCGAATAAGCTGCTAAGATCGGATTGCTAACATTATCCATTCCTTGTTGCTGATAATTGCCTGTCAGATAAGCCAAACCGACTGTCGCTGTCATCTCCACCCATTTACTAATCAAAACATTTGTATTCAATTGTGTATGATAACGCTGACTTTTAGTGTAATCCATCAGTCCATTTTCCATCGCATATCCCAATGAAAGGTCATATTTGGCAATAGCATCACCACCTTCTACACGAAACAAGTTGTCTGTTACAAAACCATTTTTATAAATTTCATCTTGCCAATCTGTGATATTGTTATACAAGTAATTGTATTTACTATTGGGATCACTCAAAAAAGGAAATTCCGAGAAAAATCCTTCCATATTACCGAAATAAGTCATACCAATATCCGAAAGGTAAGATTTGTAATCGTTACCTGTAAGTAAGGGCATACGTTTATTATTCCAATTCACCCCATACTGCCCATAAAAGCTGACTCGCGTATCCAAATTATCAGAAGTTGCACCATCTGTTTCAATTAGAATAACACCATTCGACCCCATCGAACCATACATAGAAGCCTCCGCTCCTTTCAGTACAGTGATATTTTGAATATCTTGAATATTATATGCCTGAAATATATCTCTCGAAAATCCATTTATCAATTGTGATTCACGAGAATCAGGTAAATAGGGTACACCGTTAATTACCACAAGCGGAGCATTTGAACCTACAAAAGAACGAATACCACGCAAATTCATATAACTTCCTTCACCTGGCATACCACCTGCACGGGTTGTCTTCAAGCCTGCCACCTGTCCTGCTAAAGCCCTGTCTATTTTCATACTTCCCTGTGTGAAATCTTTTTTATTGATATTCACCGCAGAAGTCAGTTCCGGACGGGAACTTTCGATTCTCATAGGTAATATAGCCGATTCATTATATTTATATGTACTCTCCGGCATCATCAGAATAACCACTTGTGAATTATCATCTACCAAGCGAGTTTCCGAATAATAACCAGCTGCCCACACTGTAATTTGAGTCGTATTCTCTTTCAACTCCATTTTGAAAGTTCCATCAACTCCGGTTTTCGCATCTTTACTTCCTACAGCCGAAATGATGGCCCCTTCAATCGGTTTATTCAGCGGTGAAAGTATTTTACCGCTAATTTTACGTCCTTGCGCATATACACTGGCTACCGACAGTAATAACAGCAAAGTTGTAAATATAAGTTTTATTGTCTTCATATTGATTCCTTATCAAAGTTAATAACAGTTCTTTGTTGGTTTCAGACACCAGTGGTGGAAGCAACATTTGCTTGCGTTTATTCCATGGAATTTAATAACCACATTTACCGGTTGAGTACCCTCAATGGTAATTACACCGACTTTTGCTCCATCACGATCATAATTCGTTTTCTTTTTATCTGTCGCTTTATTTACATCATATCCTTCAGGATAACCTTGTCCGCCACGATCATAGTGAAAATCAGTCTTTGTCAATTGAGAGGCTGTTACAGTCCCTACGTACTCCCCATTAAAAGAGATCTCTACATCATGTCCCATTTTTTGTTCAAAGCCCAAACACAAATCATATTCACCGGGAGGTATCATATATGGAGTAGCTACCTTGTTAGTTTCATCATAACTGAAAGCAGTAAAGTTTAACGTATACTCTTTAATTGCAGTATCTGTTGTTTTAAAGCGTACGACACGATTGATTATATTAGGGAAAACTCCAGGCCAACCAGACCATGCCGTCACTTTCGTTTCCATTTTATCAAAAGTTAGATTTTCATTTTCAAAATAAAGAGCCTTTTCTTCTTCTGACAGGTATTCATACCATCTCATAAAATCTTTGACACGATAAATCAATACATTGGTAGGAATCTTCAGTTCTTTCACATAATATGCAACACCATTACTAAGAGAAACAGGATTCTCCAAATCAACCCGTTGTACAGTTGTTCTCCATTGTTTACTAAAAATAGAATTCAAATCTATATTATCTTCAAAATCCGATTTAGAAAGCTTTTTATCAAAAAACATTGATTGGAAAGTCCAATTTCTCAGAATAGAGTCTTCTCGTTGCATTCCCCATTCTTGCAAATTTTGACGAGCTATAGTCAATGCCTGATTAACAACATCATTGGAAGGAATTAAAACAGTTGCTGATAATGATTCCGACATCAGATTAAAGTTTTTAGCCTCAAAATAAGGATTAGTAACTATAAATACAGAATCATAGACATTACTTCCGGTCTCATCAACACCTATAATTTTACTAGCCTCTTTATCAAATGTTAGTTGATTACGTTCCATTATCATCTCCCTAAAAATTGAATAATCATCTCCTAATCCTTCAATTAACTCATATAATGACTTGGGAGTTTCCACGTAATCTTCCATTTCGTACACATATCCATTATTCACCTTCGTTATCTTTTTCACAGCTATACCATTGAAGGAAATGGAAGCAGATGCATCTTCATTTTCAACTTTCGATACATTAACATATTTTCCATTCCACATCAATACACGTTGTCCGTCAGAAAGATTAGACGGAGAAAGAGAGATATCCGAAATGTGTGATTTGGCCAAAAAAGTTCTATCATCTGTAGCAACTGCGCGAGATAATGAATTCTCGTCATTAACCACTAGAATAGTGAACAACAGATCCTTCTCAATCATTTCATCCAGCACTCCTGTTTCACTGAACAATTGGTACATGGAACTCAATTCCGGTTGCGACTGTAAATAATCAACAGCCGACTTGTTGACTACTTCAATATTTACATTATTCACGACCTGTTCTTCCTGGGAATAATGAGAATCCCAGTCATCATTACATGCATATATACCACTTATCAGCAATATAGATGACAATATATATTTTATAGTTTTCATAAGTATGTGTTTATTCATCTTCAATTATCGGTTCGAAAGTCATATAATCTAATTGGATACGGAACTTGCTATGAGTAGAAGCAGCCGGATCGGCAACCAACATCTTCATAGAATGAACCTTCGTCTTTGAGAATTCAATCTCATCATAAATAACTACATCATAACGTCCTAATTTATTAGCTGTAATACTCGCATAAATAGGAACTTCGACATCTGTATCGGTGTCATCATCAAATGTAAACTTAATTTTGCATCCATTACTTCCATTAGACATTGTACGCATAAAATCCATTGATGTTGCATAAGTAACTTTCAACGTCACTTTATATTTGCCAGCTATCAGAATTGGTGTTTTCATGATGACGGAACCATTATATCCCAAATTCAAATAGATATGATCTGTATTCTTACAATTAATCCAGTCCGAACCTGTTGTCTTCGGGGTTGCATAGCCCACTCGATAATATCCACCGTTTAGACCATCTAGAGATGTAGAAGTGCTTCTAGCATCTACGGTGTAACAAGAGAGCGAAGAAACATCCGACTGGTGCTCTTTTTCATCTGCTGTCTGATACTTTTGGTCCGGATCACCATAACCACCATTCACCCAAGAAGCTACCTCTTCATAATCAGCAAAGTCCCATTCTACGCGCACCGGTATCTCGGATTCCCACAAAGGCAACCAGCTATCTATTTCATGTAAAATACCATTTTTAGCCTGTACATCGGAACCGTCTTCAACAAACATCGCTTTCACCGATTGACCTTCAATTTCTCCTTTATAATTAAAATACAACTTATTGCCACTCTGCATAGATGCTTCCAATACAGCATCTGCCTTGGTAGTCCACAATCGCGTAGTTGCACCTCCACTAAAGTTGTTGAAATCAAAAACAGAATAACTTCCACCAATCACATGATATGCCACATAGCGAAATAATTCGTTTTCTTTATTTTTATAGTCTGTTCCTATTGCACCTACTTTAGCAACCAGATCAGCTACAGAAGTAACTCCTTCAGAACGATAGGCATCATCTGATACAGCCAGCAACGTATAATTCCGTTTTTGCTGAATAACTGTATTATCTTCCTGCTTTATTTCATCGTAAATAGTACTCAAACTGTCTTTCCAACTTGTTTGTTCCAAAGCATCAATAAAAATGGAGTATTTATTACTATTTTCACTGATACGTTCATATAGGTTTTCCACCAAAGGAGACATCACATCATTCAGTACATACACATATCCATTGGACACTTGGATAGCCAGTTCCTTTACATGCGCTTCTTTATTCACATAAATTGAATTAAACCCTCCAACTGCCGAACTTTCATCAAAAGAGACGGAAAGATAATCATCCGAAAGAGTTTTAGCTTCCAATTTACCTCCCTGAACAAAAGTATTCAGATTGATAGAATCATTCACGATATGATATTCTGCAAGACTACGGGCATAGTCTTTTCCCAATTCCTGAATAGAAGATACATTCTTTTTTTGATAGAAACTACGTACAGCTTCATTTGTAGGAACCAATACCGTAAAATAAGACGAAGCCTGATTTACGGCATTAAACAAATCTGCATACTTTAATACGGTGATCCACTCGGAGAATTCATCAGAACGAGTTTCCAAATAAGACGATACCGGATTCATATCATAAACCTGATAGGTAGAGTCTTCATAGGGATCGTTGCATGCACTGAAAAATGCAACCAACAATAATAAATATATATTTCCTAAAATCTTCATCATAAATGGCTGTTTATTAATTATTACCTGTTATTCCATAATATGGATTCTGTACCAATAAGGTGTTATTCTCAATTTCATCCGCATGAATTGGTAAATACCATGCATACTCATTCTGAAGAACTGAACGTATCCAACTAGCATTCGCTGTTGTATTGTATTGCTGAACCAAAGCAATAAAAGCTGATTTATGAGCATAGTTCTTACTTTTGGCATAACGTATCATGTCATACCAACGCTTACCTTCAGCCGCCAATTCAATATTACGTTCCGGCAATAAATAGTTTTCCATCATTGAGCTTTCATCCTCCTCATCTATAGCTATAGTTTTTTCAGGCAAGTTAGCACGAGTACGGATCTGATTTATAATATCAACAGCCTCCTGCCAATTTTCCTTTCCTTTCCAAATTAATGCTTCCGCCTTCATCAACATGACATCTGCCATTCTGTAAATAATCCAGTTAGCATCATCTTTCAAACGTATTGCATCCGGATTCGTTGGGTCGGTATCGCCCATCTCATATTTCCATATACAATGAACGATGTTCTCTCCATCAGTATAAGCTATAAAAGCACCAAATTGGCTACGGATTGCATCTTTTCCTGCCATAACCTCTTCAAAATCATTGACCAAATCCTCACCCATTTTAGTAGAATATTGATAATTGGGATTTGTACCAGTCGTATACATAGCACTTGGCCCTCCCGTCTGGCTATAGGTGTTGCCATCCCAGTTCACTTCAAAAATGGATTCATTACTATTCCCCGGATTAAAAATTGTATACCAGTTCTCCGGAATTGTAATAAATGCCGGACGACGTGATGCAGTAGCGTTGATTAATAGGTCTGCATACTTAATACAAGTATCATAATCTTCGGTCCACAAGGAAACTTCCGACATTAATGCATACAAAGCCCATTTAGTAGCCCGTCCTTTGGAAGCATTCCAATTATCATTATCATAAAATTCCTTCGCACCTCCAGAGTCAAGAGCTGTTTGCACATCCGCCTTAATTTGCTTCAAGATTTCTTCTTCCGAAGATTTAGCAATAGAAAACGGAGTAGAGTCATCCTCATAAGGAGTTGTTACCAAAGGCACTTCTTTAAAATTGCGTACCAAGTAAAAATACATTAATGCTCGCATGAAATAAGCTTCGGAAAGATGTGCATTCATTGCGCCTTCTGTATAGGTGTCATCTATTTCACGTACTCCTGGAGCATGAGCGATGACCACATTGGCCATGTTGATCACTTGATACATGTCCTCCCATTTACAAATAGATTCTGTTCCATCCAACTGGAAATTCTGCAACTTCATCCCATCCTTATCACCTGTCAAGGTACAAATAGATGCTCCTCGCAGTTCTCCCCATTTCAGCAATGTCTGGCAAGAGGAACGCATATAATAATAACCGGAAGCAATGACCGCTTCTACATCTTCTTTCGATTTCCAGTAAGCGTCAGTCACTTGTTCATTTTTGGGAAGCAAGTCCAGCCAATCGCTGCAACCACTGTTCAGCAGCAGGCTACCTGCCATTATCCCTATATAAATCAGTTTCTTCATGTCTGTAAATGTATTAGAAATTCAAATTTAAACCACAAGAAAAACGGCGAGAGCAAGGTGTATTTGCACTATCTTTCGACAGTTTAGAAGCCGAAGTCGGAAGAGACGCTTCCGGATCCTGTCCTGTGTAACCAGTCCAAGTTAACAAGTCATAACCAGTAACAAAGAAATTAAGCGTATTGATACCTAAATAATTGCACACTTTTTTAGGCAAAGAATAGCTCAACGACAAAGTCTTTAAACGAACATAAGAAGCATCTTCTACAAAACGGTCTGACCCTAAATAGTTATATCCCTCATTATATAAAGCACGTGGAATATCCGTATTATCTCCTTCATTTCTCCAACGCCGCAAAACCGCTTTACTTTGGTTATTAGCATTATACATAGACTCATTATCCATACGAGTCGCATTAATAATTTTCTGTCCAAAACGACCATAGAATAATGCATTCAAACTTAGACGCTTATATTTAACGGTAAAGCCAAAACCACCAGTAAGAATCGGATTACAGTTGCCCAGATAAACAATATCATATTCATTTATCACACCATCATGATTAATATCTTCATAAATAGCATCACCCGGACATACCTGTTTAGCACCATTCTTCATAACAATTGGTTTACCGTTCACATCATTCATAACATTTCCCTCTTTATCCCGTGCATAAGTAGCCTCCTGATTTTGGTAGACTCCTTTGTAACGATAACCATAGAAAGAACCAAACGGGCGTCCCTCTTCAATGCGAATAGCATACTCACCATTTTTAAAGGTATAAGGCTCCGGATTCATTGTTTCAGGCAGTTCGGTAATTTCGTTAGTGTTACGGCTCAAGTTAACATAAGCACTAACACGCCAATCTTTCTTTTCATACAATACACCATCGATACGAGCCTCCCATCCTTTATTCTCCATTCTTCCAGAGTTGTACCATTTATTCTTAGAGAATCCTGTAGTAGTCGGCATTTTCGGTTCTTTCTGCAGCAAATCTTTAATATATTTATTATACCACTCAAAAGTCAGCCTTAACTTGCCATGGAAAAAGCTAAAATCACCACCCAAATTATATTCTGTTGAAGTTTCCCATTTCAAATTGTTCAACTGCATTCTGCTAGGATAAATAGCAGACATATCCATATATTCTCCTCGTGAACTATAAGCTCCATAATAAGCGGCCGTCCCTTTTGGAGCATTACCACTTTGTCCGACGCTGAAACGAAGTTTGATTTCATCCAACCAGTCTTCTGTATTTTTCATGAACGGTTCATTTTGCATATTCCACGAAATTCCCACAGTAGGAAAAATACCCAAACGTTCTGACTTACCCATTGCAGAATTAGCATCCATCGTTGCAGAAGTATGAAATACATAACGATCCAACAAAGTATAGTTAATCAAACCGGTTCCGGAAATACTACGTGCTTCCGACTCCCCTGAACCCAGACTATAAACAGAACTACCTGTAATCGGATCTGCAAGACCAGAGGAAGCATTACCATAAGAAGTACTTGTAGCACTAGAACTGGTAGCCTGCGTAGTACGGAATACAGCAGTTGCAATTAAATTATGTTTATCCTTCCAGTTTTTATTGAATATCAATTTATTTTCCGTTTGCAACGTTAGACTTTCTGAAGAAGCAGCAGTACTTTGATTGGCATATTCACTTGTCCAAGCCACTCCTGTAGCAACTTGAGGTAGGAATTTGTCTGTAGTAGTAGTTGACATCTTAAGAGAAGCATAAGCCGAATACGTCAAACACGGAAGTATTTTATAATCAATACGGAAATTAGCACGGCTATCACGTGACATAGTATTTTTATAACTCTCGTTTGCCATAGCTACCGGATTAAAATGAGAGGCACTATTGTTACTTGCCTTAAATTCACCTTCCCAATCCTTTGTCTGATAAGAAAAATACTGTGAAGAACGGTTTCCATTATCATCCATATAATAAGGAGATTTATTTGGCATCTTTTTAAACGCTTCCGAACGTACGTTGCTATCTTTTGGTGCCCAGTTATCATCCTTATCTGACTGTGTAAAGTAGAAATCTGCTCCAAACCTCAACTTATCCGAGAAATTATAGTCTACACGCAAAGATGAGTTGAAACGTTTCAACCCCGTACCGATGGTTGTACCTCCTTCACTTAAATATCCCAGTGACAGACGATAAGTGGCCTTTTCACCACCACCGCTCATAGAAAATGTATTGTCTGTAGTAAATGCATTCTGACGTACCTCGTCCAACCAGTTCGTATCTACATTATATTCATTGAAATAGTTCCAATTGGGCGAGTAGTTGATTTCAGGTGTATCATACAAATACTTTAAATAAGTATCTGCATTCAAACCTGTATAATTAGCACTATTCCACAAAGCCTCCTGTACCATAGCAATGTACTCTGATCCATTCAGCATTGGAATGCTATTCGGTTCGAATTTCGCAGTGAACTTAGAAGAAAAATTAAATGTTGTTTTTCCAGTCTTACCTTTCTTAGTCGTAATGGACAACACACCGTTAGCACCTTTCGTTCCCCAAATAGCCGTAGCAGCCGCATCTTTCAAAACTTCTACCGATTCTATATCAGTAGGAGCAATATTCAATAAAGCACCTAAATCTTCTTCATTGGCAGTAGAAAAATCGAAGTCGTCATCTAACTCTTGTGTATAAGGAACCCCGTCAATCACAATTAATGGTTCGACAGAGCCATTCAGTGTACTGGTACCACGAATACGGATAGAACTCCGTGCTCCCGGGTCAGCACTCAATGCAATATCTACACCACTCAACTGCCCTTGTAAAGCTTCTTCTACCGTAGCTATCGGAGCAGTAGCAATCAAATCTTCCATCATCACTTTCTGGGTCGCAGATACATTCTCTTTATGTCCGATACCCATATTATTACGTTCGATACGTTTAGCAGTGATAGCAACCTCATCCAACGTTTCCACATTAGATTCCAGTTTTACATTCAATACTTTCTGACCAGTATATTTGATTCGTTTCGTTTTCATACCAATGTATGAATATACCAATGTCAGATTGTTTTCTTGTGTAGGAATTGGTAAACGGTAGTCACCATCCAAATTGGTCACCGTACCTCCTACAGAACGGTTTTGAGCGTTCACAATATTCACATTCACACCTACTATCGGTTCGATCTGATTTCCCAGCATTTCGGTCACCTTACCGGACACGACTTGTACCTGTGCGGCTACTTCCCCTGTCCCCAGAACAAGTATCGCTATCAGCATGTATTTTACTAATTTCATATTCATATTAAATTCGGTTATATCAAAGGACTGTATCAATCAACTGAAAACATCCGTCGTCAAACGCAAACGGGAAGAAATCATAATCAGATATCACGTTTGCCACTTTTCCATCTACCATTATGCTTAATGAACTTCCGGAATCTGTATACGTCAAAGACTTTCCACTAGCAGTAACATATGTAGAACTCTTCATAGCCGATCCCGGATAAGGATAAGAAATAAGTGCATTTTCCCTATCACGTATAAAATATGAAAGCAGGTATTGACGAAGTTTCAAACTATTAGTTACCGCTCCAGTCGCATCCATGCCCGGAATTTTCCCTGCAGCTATTGCTGTACTAATGGCTTCATTTGTCGGAATAAAGCCTATAACATGAGAAGCTCCTACTAGTCCAAGTATATATTTGCTAGACATTACCATACCAGCTTTCTGCAACAACTGTGCAAACTGATAGTAAACATAACGACTATCATTACAAACGCTTAATTTATGTTGTAACCCATCACCTTCTTGCGCTTGAAACAAAGCTGTTCCACTATACATATAAGTTTTTCCATTATTCCAGTTGTCATTGCCGTTCTTTACTTCTGTAAATTCAGAGAAAGGTTCCACATTATTATCCGGTTCCAAAATTTGATTATAAGCTGCACTACTTGTTATCTTCCCGTCCTTCACATACCAATAATTAAAACCGGTTTGTGTAGCTAGAACCTGTGTCCCATTTGTTTTCAGTCCGTCTACACCTGTAGCCGTATGTATGTTTACAATAGTTCTCATTACAGAAAAAGAAACATCTACCAATCCATCCTCGGTTTCTTGTTGTAACCTACTTCCATCCGCATAAGTTCTCAAGTAAATATCTTCTGACTCTATTTGTTCATTAGTAGGCACTAACAAAACATACTTCGTATCTTGTGAAGAATAGGCAGTTATCAGTCCAGTCCCATCCAACATGTAAAGATAATAATTACAATCTTTGTTACGGAAAGCCGGTCCGACTACAGAAGCAAACAAAATAGGTGTATCCATTGTATTTAATCCATAAAAGACACCATTGACACACATTGATTTATCAGTCACCTTAGAAGGATCGAAGTTAAAGATCATGTCATACATATTCTTAACTTTTCCACTCGTAATTTCATCAGGGAATGCAATTCCATCTTTATAAATAAATTGATTCAACATATATTTCATTGCTAAATCATCTACATCATCCAAAGATTCATATCCACCCTTTTCCCAATAATTATCAAAGAAATTATTCATTGCTACATCTGACGGTGCAAATACACTATATGCTTTTGATGCATTATTGGCTACATCCGAATATTTCGTTGAATACCATTCCACTGCTATAGCAGGCAAAGAAGTACCATGTGTATGAATAAAAAGTGAATCGGCCCCCAAGGCTGCTCCAAAATCCTTAGATAAGGTAGCGTCATACGTATAAGTGGTATTTTCATTATATAAATTGAAAAAAATCGAATAATTTTCATTTGATTCCAACTGGGTATAAATGGTTTCCAAAGGTTCAATTACTTGATCAACAATATATACATAACCATTATCTGCCAAAATTTCATATTCACTAACAGCAGCATTGGAAACATTGAATCCCCCTGTCCCTTTCCATGTGGAATTAGGATAAAAATAGGTATAATTAGATGCTGCATCCAATTTTTTTGTATCCCAAAAACGGTAAGAGAAAACCGGAATAAAACGGTCCAGATGATAAACCATGCGTTGTTTACCCGTAGAAGCCTCTACTTCCATAGTAGGAACATTACTACTACGTGTACGAAACTTATAATACAGACCCGCATTTTTATTCATTTCCTCATCAGTTATTAAATCACCTTCCGGACGAAAATTCACCAACTTATTTTTATTGTAAGAATAATAAAGCAGATGAAAACCAATCACTTTTTTCAATTCATCCAAATTTATTTCACTGATGTCAGAATAGCCGTGCTTCTCCAAATAGGCCGAAAAAGCCGTATCATCCGGAGCCATCACAGTCAGGATACTTTTTCCCTCCATAATAGGCTTAAAACCTGCCAACTCTACTGCCTGCAAAAATAGCGAGTAGTTCCCTCTATCTTCCAGGACTTCCCAAGCACTACCTTTCAACCATTCAGGTTCTTCATAATGTTCATCTATCTTATCTGTACATGAGGAGATAAAGAAAGGCATGAACAGTATACAAAGTAGTACTGTTGTAAATGTCATGTTTTTCATATTACACAAATTGATTATTGTTTATTCTTATTAAGTTCATACTCATATTCATCAGGATATTCCAACGAAAGGGCATAATTTTCTATATTCAAATAGCCATTTTTAGCCTCTTTTACCGCATCTGTCGGATCATATTTGTCCAATCCCCATGCATCTTCGAAAGCATCTGGCATCCCATCATTATCTGAATCCAAAGGTTTCTGTGCAGCATTTATCGTACCAGGACCTCCCAACGGAAATTGTTCTGTTTTACGTTCATCTTGAATAATCGTTCCTTTTCCTCCCAACGAAGTAAGTTCATCTATCAAGTATTTATCTACTTCATCACGTACCGGAAGATAAGCACCCACTTTTTCAACTACCCATTCATAAGCTTCCTGTGCACTTTTCTGACTGCGTATAATTGGATGTAGATCTGAACGAGCCTCAAGAAGTGTAGGAGAGCCACTACAATATTGTGACCAATTCACTTCTGTTATCTCTATTCCATTCAATGCTCCATCCTTGTCATAGTCATAATAGTTACCTTTACAATAACTTCTAAAATCACTGTTACCACCAGTAAATGGTCTTGCAGGATTCATTGGTACCTGTTGCGCCTCATATACTTTAGGTGCAATTTCCACATTCTGCCAATTATTACAGGGACCAACTATAAAATAGTTATTTTCAATAGTTGTTTCCGATTTACCTGAAGAATCACCACCCATATTATAAGCAGCTCCACTTCCCCAATTGTACACAACGTTGTTAACAAACTGGTTTAATCCTTTAACTTTCGGATTTCGAGTTTTATTGTCAATATATAAATTGCGGAAGATTGTACACCCATTCGATATATCAGTTTGCATTAAGCCACCACACGAGTGATTCTGCAAACCCTGCCCAATTATAGAATTTTGTATTGTTATATTCTTTGGGGCAGTTCCTTTACCATCAGGATTGATAGAAAAACATTCATCTTTTCCCCAAGTCATAGAGCAATGGTCAAATATCATATTTGCTCCATTAGCTACTCCGCAAGCATCCAGTTCCGAAGGATATGCAGCTCCCATACGTATACGCAAGTAACGAACAATCAAGTTCTGTGCACCTGAAGCAGAAACACGCCCATTATAAAGAACAATCCCATCACCTGGAGCAGTATGTCCTAAAATTGTCTGATTACTTTTCAAAACAATAGGATTGCTACTCAATTTTATAACACCAGATACATCAAAGACAATAATGCGCCAAGGTTTGCTTACTGCATCACGAAAAGATCCAGGACCCGCATCATTCAAATTAGTCACATGATAAATTTCCCGTCCCTCACCCGCACGAGCACCTGTTGCATTTTTCCCATATCCTTCCGCCCCAGGAAAAGCAAGTACTCCATCATCAAAAACCGGGAAATTAAGCCCCTGATCCGAGCTTCCCCCTTGATCACCAAAATCCCCATTTTGCGCTTGGTCTGTTGGCAAATTGGGACTCAAATCATTCCTAGCATCCTTATCAACACATGCAAACAAAGCAGTGATTGAAAGACAAGAAACTGCCAATATTCCTACTTTTGCTTTTAATAATGTAATATTTTTCATATATAATTAAATTAAATAATAAACTACCCATCAATATTTTTATTTAATGGTTACACAGAAAATTTCGTTGTTTCACAATTTTGAATTAATATTTCCTCCCCCAAAAAAATTATTAAATGAAATTTATCATCTTTAAGCTATAATACTGCTCATATCTTTCTGTAAAAAATCAAGACTTTTTAGTTATAAGGTACAATGCCCCATTGAGATGCATAAGCATCCTGAATTTCTTTAGTTTTGAAACATACAATCTCCAGATTTGAATAAAAATCAATGGTAGCATCTACCCATGCTAGGGAAGTGTCTAATTCGTCAGCCGGATACCATCCTGAATATTCCCCGTCATTTTCTTTGTTTCTATAATAAACTGAATACCATGAAACTTCCGTTTCGCCAGACATAACGCCAATACTAGAGTATAGTTTGGCCCAAATTTCTGTTAACAAAAATAGTTTATAACCAATATCATCACCATCTGGTAATCTAACTGTTTTATCAATCCAATTTACATTATTAACAAGCATTCCATTCTTATCAACAAAAAGATTTTGCTCAAAATCTTTACTATACCAATACTCTTTTTGAGTAGAATTGTATCTAACTCCAAGAATAAAGTCACAATAAACAGTTTGTGCCGATGTAATGTCTGTCCATTGATAATAAGTATACACACTAACGTTTCCGTTTACATAAGGACCAGAAGAGCCGTCATCATATGTTTCATCATAAAATCCTAATGTAATATCTAGTACGTAGTCATTGCTTTCAGCATAAGGAAAATCTACATCAAATTTAACTTCAAAAGAAGCATTTGTTATAGATCCCTCTTTCTTTTGAGAAACGACATCATTGAAAAGTACAATACTTGAACCCTTTGTCTTTAAAGTGACCAACGCATTGCATCTCTCAAATGGGTACGTATATGATTTTCCACCATCAATTTGTATATCCAACTTAATTTGATGTTTTCCAAAAGATATTGGAATATTAGATTTCACATTTTCATCGCCACGTAAAGAAAGACGCCCTGTTAAACCCTCCTGATTATCAATATATACATAACACTCATCTACATTGTCACCCGTATTATACTGATAATCAAAATAAGGTTTTGTGAATAAATTCAGATTAACCATACATGTATTATCACTTGCTCCGTCACTTAAAAGTCCTTGCTGCGCATCTCCTTGCCTCAACATACTTTCCTCATATTCCATAAGACCATTACCATCACATGAGATAGCAAGCAAAGGAATAATTAAAAATAACATCGATTTGATAATTTGTTCTTTTTTCATGGTATTACATTTTATTAGTTCATTAATTGAAACAATAGTCGAAAATCTCTTATTATTTCTATTTCTATATTATTTGTTCAGTTCAATACATCCCATAATGAAAGGTCCTGTTGCTTTCGCATCATTATCTCTCATTTTCTCTCCTATATAATACTCGAAACTGCCGTCACGGTAAGGCTTACCACCTAATCCGCCCACTTGGCAACATTTTGTCAATGTCAATGTTCCGTCCGGATTTGAGATTAGTAGTTTATCACACAGACCTTTAAAGGCTTTTTCTGCAATAGCACGATACCGACTATCAATGTATCCTTTATTTACAGCTTTCATATAGGCATACATACATTGAGTCGTAACAGAAGCTTCCGGGAAATTACCGGTACGTGAAGGTTGGTCAATTACCTGATACCACAAGCCATTTTTATCTTGGTATTTTGAAAGGGTTTCTGCTAATTCTTTCGTCCATTTAATCATATCAGCATAGCCTGAATGATCTTGGGGAATGTATTCCAAAGCATCTACCAAAGCCATAAACCACCAACCGATACTACGTCCCCAGAAATTAGGAGAATGGCCAGTTTCCAGATCAGCCCAGCGCTGGCTCCGGTCCTCATTCCATGCATGATAATAAAGTCCGGTCTTGGTATCGTATGTATGTTGATGGCAGAGAGTGAACTGTTTAACAGCCTCATCAATCCATTCCGGACAATTAAATTCAGCTCCATATCGAGCCATAAAAGGAGAAGCCATATACAATCCATCCAACCACATCTGATAGGGATATATTTTTTTATGCCAAAAACCTCCATCTGTTGTACGAGGTTGCTTTTTCAGCTGATCTATCAAATTCTCGATAGCCAATTTATATTTCTCCTTTTTGGTTTCATTGTATAAATCAAACAGAACTTTTCCGGAGTTGATATAATCCAAATTATAGGTTTCTTTCTTATATAAATGAATCTCTCCTTTGTCGTCTACCAAAGAATCAGCCCATGCCTCTACATAATCAAAGTACCTCTTGTCTCCTGTTTTCTTCCAAACTTGTAACATCGCACAACAACCTACTCCTTGCGCATAACCAAAATACAGGCGTTTTCCATGATCCAGTTGCCACGCTTCCGGGAAACGACGAATTTCCGAATCGGCAAACAGACGATAATAAGTGTCGGGAGCAAAAGTATCTGTACGGAAAGGAACTGCCGGAAGTCCGGCTTTATTAAACAGATTCACTCTAAAGAAAGTCCCATAACCGTAGCGTACAGCTACAGGTGCAGAGACATAAGTTGAAGAAAGTGTTATCGAACTTCCATCAATCACAACATCAGCCGGATAAAACCGCGCATCATTACCGGCAATAAAAAATCCTTTTACCGGTTCATTGCCGGGTGTCTGCAGTCCACCTTCCGCAAATTCAAAATCTAATGTAATTTCTCTCCCATTCACTTTCATTGATTTGTAGAGAGGTCCTGAATAAACAATCTTTTTACCATATTGCTTTGCTAATGCCCAAGCTGCCAGCCGTTCGCCCGGTGCAACTTTATTTCGTGGATGTATGTCGGTAGAATCGGCTGCATCCGTCACTACTGCCATACCAATATTTTCAAGTCCACTTAACCATGTTTTTAATTGTGCTTCACGAATACCTGCCGGTTGTTTGTAATGTGGTGCAATCTGTACAAAATAGAAAGGCATATCCGGCTGATTCCATTCTTTCCGCCAACTATTTATCAAGTTAGTAAATACTTCCTGATATTTCTCATAACGAACAGAGTTGGATTCTCCCTGATACCAGATATTTCCTTTTACAGTGTATCCTACTATAGGAGCAATCATACCATTCCACAAAGTAGCCGGAACCTTACACTTATCTTTTTCCCTACTCACCTTTTCCTTCGAATATTGTTTTAAGACATCAGCGTACAGCGGATTGTTTTCCATCACTTTCATACTTGTCCAGGATTCAGCATGTGTCCCTCCCCAAGTAGACTGAATCAATCCAACCGGTGTACTCAAGTCTTTATACAATTTACGACCAAAGACAAATCCTATAGCAGAAAAGTCTTTCAGATTCTCCTGATTACAAACCATCCACTTTCCAACGCAATCTTCTTTTTCACCATCAGGTGCCAATTGATGCTCTACATGAAACAGGCGGATTTCCGGAAAATCAGCATCTTTCATTTCTTCCGCTTCATTCAACATTCCTGTTTTCCATTTCACTTGCGGATTACGAGCTACGGGAAATTCCATATTCGACTGTCCCGTACAAAGCCAGACTTCACCTATTAATATATTATTGATCCGAATCTTATTATCCCCTTTCAACATTACAGATTGTCCGGAAGTAGTAGCCGGTGTTTGTACCATCAATTCCCAATGACCGTTTTCTAAAGCAGTCACCTTGTATTTCTTATGATCCCATGAAGTCTTTACCAAAATCTTTTCTCCGGGACGTGCTTTTCCCCAAAAACGTACTTTCGCATTTTGCTGAAGTACCATATTATCTGATAATATAGAAGGAAGTTGTATGTCTGCATAAATACCTATTGGAAAGAAAAAGACCAATAAGCACAGACAAAAAATAATTCTACAGAATTTCATTGTATTTTATAGTTTTAGATTCAATATTTTACCAAATAAGCACATGTCAAAGATACCACATTACATGGTAGAGTTAAGGAAAAGGAATATGGAGAATTCGACTTTCTTATGTAAATTCATGTGTGTACAGCCTATTACACGCCTATTTTGTACGATTTTACAGGCAATGTACAATTTTCCAGCCTCTCTACCATTCTTTTTTTAATTCACTTTATTTATCTCAACCTTTCTCATAACCAATGTATCAATAATATTTTCATCTATCTTCACGTCTTTTTTAGCCGTAATAGTCAAATTGTCAAAACAGAAATTGGATAATTTATATTGTTTTGATTTCTCTACAGCAAAAAAGGAATCACAATCCAAATGAATATTACGCATTGTAATATAGCTGGAATACGAGACTGGCATATCCTTGCGATCTTTCAAATCATAAAACTGTGTCCAAGGAGCAATAAAGATACAATTGCGGACATTTCCTTTTATATCTTCAACGAGGATGTACTTATATTGTTGGGGAGTATCCGGACGCATTTTCAACCACAACAGGCGTTTAGCCTGATCCAAATTGCAGCGTCGAAGAATTATATTATGATTATATATCGATTCGCTACCGCAAGTCAGCACTCCGTGACAGAATCCGAAAGTACAATCTTCAATGATAATATCACAATTGCCACCATTATCGGGATCTCGATCAGCCCAAGGTCCTTTGCCGCCTTTTAATGCAACCGCATCATCATTAACCGACATATAGCATCCCTTGACAAGTACATTTTTACATGCATCAATATCGATCGCGTCGGTGCTTGGAGCCTTTACAGGAGAAGAAGGTGAAAAGATATGCAAATCCAAAAGTTTTACGCTATCACACTTATAAATGTGAGTTGTCCAAAACGGAGAATTAACAAGTCGCACATCTGAAACTTGTACATTATTGCTATGAGATATATGAAGTAGCCGAGGACGCAATTCATCCATATTAGTACATTTAGGGATAACACTACGCCGTAACCAGAACGACTTCCAATATCGTTCACCGTTTCCATCAATTTTCCCTTTTCCGGAAAGGGTGAAACCATCTACCTTATCAACATTAATCAAAGCAGAAAAGTACTTTAGGTTCTGTCCCTCCATCCGTGTTTTTATTACAGGAAAGTTGCTAATATCGTCACTACCTTTCAATACAGCCTTCTTTTCCAGATGCAAGTGTGTTCCCGGCTTAAAGAAAAGTGCACCACTAAGATAAGTACCTTCAGGTATAACAATAACTCCGCCTCCATTATTGGACGCCAAATCTATAACAGCCTGAATTTTCTCTGTCTGTAACAGTGTACTATCATTCACTACTCCATAGTCGGTAATCAAGAAACTCTTTCCTAATCTATTTATATCAGTTTTTTCATTTTTGTAAAACCAATCCGGTATAATTTTACCATCGGGAAATTTTTCCTGACTAAACAGTTGCAGACTACAACATGTTGCTACTATTAAAAATGCTGACTTTATCATTTTCTATATCTCGTTACTTTTTTTGCAAAAATACCGCATGTTTCTATTTGCCTCAAAGCAAAGGATATGGAGATATTGTTTTTCTTATGGAGTTCTATGCAACAGATTCAAATACTACTTGTCTATATACAATATTCCATATTTGGAGGCACTTTCATACATACATTGATTTACATCAGCTGAAAGATTAATTTTAAAGGGTGCACAATTATATATACTCTTTGCACATTTCTCCATTTCATACATTTTAAAAAGGAGTAATTTTGCGAGTGAATAAATATAATAAGGTCCAAACCGATGAAACAAATATGAGAAGAATTGCAATTTATCTATTGTGCATATTCATGTTACTGCCTGTTGCAACAATGACAGCACAACCTGGTTATAACTACTCAAAGTTACAATGGGAGAAACTAAACCGCGGCGTAGTTGCCATTCGCGTATAGAGATGCTGCAACGGGAGAAGTGTTGTTTCAGCTAAAAAGCAATACCGATGTAGGACGTTGTATGGCGGCCGACATTGACAGAAGTACTCGTACGCTCCGAGAACAATGCTTCTCTCCGGCTCTACGTATCAACTATCCCGACCGAATACAGATTCCACACCTTCCTTGAAGAACCAATATACAGAATCAGTATCGCTACCCAAAATGCAGGCTATAACCAGCCAACACAACCGGGATTCTATTTCGGACCGGACCTTATAAAGATGAAAGGTACTTTTAGAGGATATCAATTCGCCAAATAAAATCAAAATCTGATTATCTGCAACAAAATCCCCTTGTATCAATGTTTTGAGAGACACAAGGGGATTTTGCTAATCAACTCTCAATCTCATTATTCACACCACGCTGATAAACCGATGGTGCTACCCCAAACTGTGCTTTAAAGCATTTGCTGAAATAAAAAGGATCACTGATGCCTACCTTGTAAGAGACTTCCGCAACCGTCAGATTATCTTCTGACAGCAACAACTCCGCCGCTTTCTTCATTCGCACCACACGCAAATATTCATTAGGCGAATATCCTGTTACGCCGCGTAATTTCCGATAAAAGACGGTTCGTCCCAACTTCATAAGCTGCGCAAACTCGTCAATAGAAAATTCCGGGCGGGCAAGATTTTGTTCGAGAATGGCAGCCAATCGGTCTGCAAATTCTTTATCCCGGTCGGTAGTACACATAGCCGAACGCACAATACCCGGTTCGTTGGAGAACTTCTCACGCAATTTATCACGCTGTTCGATCAAACGGAATACACGCGCCAACAACAGTTTAACGCTGAATGGTTTGGCGATGTATGCATCCGCACCTGCCTCAATTCCTTCCAGATGCTTTTCCGGTGAGTTCAACGCGGTCAGAAGAATAATGGGAATATGACTCGTATCAAAATCTGTTTTTAGTTTCTTGGTCACTTCAAATCCGGTCATACCCGGCATCAGAACATCACAGATAATCAAATCAGCATCATACGTACGGGCCTTTTCAAATCCGGACGTGCCATCAGCAGCCACTTCCACTTCAAAGTATGCGCCGATTTCTTCCCGTAGAAACTCACGGATATCATTATCATCTTCAATAATCAGCACTTTCCGTTTATTCAAAGGAGCAGCCATCTTTTCCGGGTCTGGAAGCTCTTCCGAAAGCTGTAACAAATGATGTGCGTGACCGTCTGCCTCTTTCAACAATACGTTGCCCGGAACAAGGAAATCTTTCTCCGAATACACCGTCTTATCTGTCGGAATACATACGGTAAATACAGAACCGCCACCTTCATTGTCTTTATACTCAATCGTACCTTTATGCACCTGCACCAGTTCATGACTCAAATGCAGACCGACCCCAATACTGTCACCGGAGAAATTACTCTGCATAAACCGCTTGAACAATTCGTTCTGTTTCTCTTTAGGAATCCCTACTCCCGTATCCGAAACCTGAATCTGCAATGTTTGTTTCCCTTCGTCCACATTCACCGAAAGAATAATCGTTCCGTTGGAAGGAGTATATTTAAATGCATTTGAAAGCAGGTTATAAGTCACCTTATCCAAATTACCTTTATCAATAAACATCTTATAAGATGGCACCGAAGGCAAGAAACGGAAGTTCATATTCTTCTGTTCCGCCACGTCTCCGAAGCTCAAGAATATTTCATAAAGGAAAGAGATGACATCTGTTTCCTCTAAAGAAAGCGCCAGTTTATTATTCTGCATCTTTCTGAATTCCAATAACTGGTTGATGAGCCTCAACATACGTTGCGTACTCTTATCCATTGTTTTCAGAGGATATATCAATTCGCGCGGAATATCCGTGACACGCTGGATTTTCTCCAAAGCTCCCTGGATTAAGGTAAGCGGAGTACGGAATTCATGAGAAATATTGGTGAAAAAGACCAACTTATATTCAGTCAGTTGCTTTTCTACGTTAATGCGGTTACGCAAACCATTAAAGTTCCGGACGATGCGGAAGGCAAAATACAAGGCTACCATCAATAACAGAACATAGCACAACATTGCCCAAGTAGTCTTCCAAAACGGCGGGACGATTACAATCTTCAGTGTAGTTTCACTGTCGTTCCATATACCCGATCCATTGCTGGACTTGACATGAAGTATGTAGGTCCCCGGATTCAGATACTTAAAGGAAGCGAAATTCAGTGGAGAAGGAGCACTCCATCCCTGGTCATAGTTTTCCAGCCAATACATATATTTCGTATGTCCGCTATCCGAATAGTCGAAAGTAGAGAAATCTATCAGGAATGAGTTTTGAAAATATTTCAGCGTAATTTCATCCGAATAAGCAAGAGACTGTTTTAAAGGAGAATCCTCCATCTGCGGATTCATCTGGGTCCCATTGACGTACAAATCAGTGAAAACAACCGGAGAAAACGTCTCACTATCTTGTATCTTTTCAGGGTCGATCACAATTAATCCATAGTTTGTACCAAAAAGTAATTTCCCGTCTTCACGCATACAGGCACTATTCTCACTATACACATTACCTAAAGTATAGGAAGAAAAGAAATAGTTCTCAAAAGAACGGGTGGACGGGGTGAACTTGGAAATTCCATATTCAGTTGCTACCCAAAGGTTTCCTTTTCTATCTCCCAAAACAGACTGGATCACATCGTTGACCAACCCTTCGGAAGTTCCGTAATGCTCATATTTCAATGAACGATAGTCGTCCTGCGGCGTACAGAGGTTCAGTCCCGAACCGGAAGTACCAATCCACATACGTCCTTTCGTATCACGATAGATACATTTGATTTCATTACTGCAAAATTTTCCGTTTGTATAACTGAAGAGATGATAATTATCACCATCTGCAATCAGTGAGTCCGGATGAAAGATACAAATCCCCTCACCGGTTCCTACCCATACCATTCCGCTTTCATCTTCTTCTATCACACGCACCATCCTCATTCCGAACGTTTGCTGGAAGAAATGCCGGAATTTATATTTCCCTTCAGAAGTAGGTTCAGCCAATTCGAGCCCTCCACCGAATGTACCCACCCACATACGGTCTTTGCGATCGCGATAAATAGCAAAAACGTTATTATCCGACAATGAAGTCGGGTCGGACGGAGTATTATAATACCAGGTGTCTCCCACCCTCAATCCATTGCCACGGGTCCCTGTCCACATCCGTCCCTGACGATCTTCAGCGATTGCATAAATATTGGAATGGAAATATTGATTTGTCATTTTCGACTGAAGATTCGCGTCAAAGGTATAAAGTCCGCCTTTACGCGTACCTACACAAATATCGCCATTAGACATCTTGGTCAACATACGGATGGTATTCGAACGGTCGAACAGTTCACGGGACTCGGGATAGATGCGGGAAGTTCCTTCATTCAACACTGAAATACGGGATAAACCCGAATATTCCGAAGCTACCCAGATGCCACCGGCACGATCTTCCATGACATATTGCAGGAAATCCGAACTGATATGACTTTGATCGTTGATGTTGGCAACGAAATGTTCCAGTTTATCTTCAGCTGTGTTATAAGCAAAAAGCCCATTCCCATAGGTAGAAATCCAGATGATTCCGCGGGAATCATGTACGATATGATAACGTTCGAAGTCGATGTAGCTGATCTTATCTTGAGGGATCAACTGGAAATCTTTACTTTCACCGGTTGCGGCAACCACGTAGGTGAGGCGTCCTGTATGATTATATATCCAATAGTCTCCGTGGTTGTCACGAATCAGTTCGCCCTTTTTAATATTCAGACGGGGGTCAGCGGCTACTTCTCTGGTCGTAAAATTATATGTATATACTCCGGTCGTAGTCAGAATCATCCATTTATCTTTCAACAAGAAATTTCCGGTAGGCGACGTCTGCCCTGCAACGGTTGAAAGGGCAGCCAACTTCTGCATCTTCTGCGTAGCCGAATGGTAATAATAAATATCCCCATCTGCCGTAAGGAAATACATGTCATCCTTATAAGCCAAAGAAGAAGTGAAATGAATCAACCGGTCTTCTATCCGATATTGTCCGTTGGAGACAGAAACCAGTCCGCATTGAGTGCCTATCCAGATACGTCCGCTGGCATCTTCATTCACGAATTTCACCCGGTTGTCCGGCAGGTTTCCACGTTCTGTCCTGAATACGGTGGATGTCATTTCTCCGTTTTTTTGATGCACCATACGTCGGCAACCATTGCCTTGATGTGATAGCCATACGTCTCCGTTGGCTGTAACAAATACAGTAGAATAATTCTGCCTTAACTCGCCGCAACCCGTGTAATCAACAAAACGGGCACGTTGCAAATCATAGCAGCTATATAGTTCAGGTGTAGTGGAAATCCATAAAAAGCCATCTTTATCTTCTGTGAGATCGTAAATCCGGTTGTCGGCCAAAGACACTTTATCTCCGGCTTCCGGACGAAAGGTCAGGAAAGAGTTGCCATCATAACGACTTAATCCGTTCAAGGTAGCCAGCCACAAAAAGCCTTTGCTATCTTGATAGATGTATCGGATAGAGTTGTTGGGAAGACCGTCACTAGTTCTCATTTGTGTAGAACGAAGCTCTATTGCACTATAGGCATTCAGTACAAAGCTAACAAGGAAAGTGAAAACTAAAAGGTGTCTTTGCGTCATAAAGATTCCAAGATTAATAATAAATGTTGGACAAAAATAATCAAGATAGTTGAGATAATAAAAGAAACACTCCATTAAATAGTAGGAAGCGGATATGCTAAAGAGCAATTACTACCATTATTTAGACGCGGATTACACGAATGACGCGGATTTTTTATTCTTAAATCTGTGTCATTCGTGTAATCCGCGTCTAAATAATTACAGACTGATAGAATTACTGAAAACTCAATCCATGTGGAACACTTCCGGCAAAGGAATGGATACTGGTGAGTTATCCGGATTCACTTCCATGATATCCGCCATATAGTCCCACCATTTCTGTACGATTTCCGTATTACCTAAATCCTGCGAACCTGCTCCCCCTTCCGTTTTTTGGAAAGCAAACAGGATATTTGTTTCCTTATCCCAGTAAATCGAATAGTCCGACACTCCATTCTGTGAAAGCAGTGCTTTCAATTCAGGCCAGATGGCAGCATGTCTTTTTTCATATTCGGCTTCACATCCGGGTTTCAAATACATTTTAAATGCTTCTCGTTTCATAGTTTCAATCTATTTAAAGTTAATCTTTCTTTTCTTCCGTGTCGATAGCAAAAATAGGTGCTGTCGTTTTTTGTTTCACCTGGTAGTATTGAACGGCACTGTCATTCATCTGCGGATATTGATTTTTCAACAGGCGAATCATTTCCGCACCTGCCCAAAGAACCGGTCCGTAACCATGTGCCGCATATACATTAACCGGACGGTAATAGTAAAAAGCAGGATCGAAAGCCATTCCCGTACCGACACAGGTTCCTTCCACTTGCCCCTCCGCATTTATCTTGCCGGCTACGGCATGCCATCCCAGATGAGCAACCGGTCCGTAAGCAATGGCGTCAATCCATCCTTTATTGATAGCGTGTGCCAGACAGTATACATATATTGCAGTAGCGGAAGTTTCCAGATAAGAATCATTCCGGTCGAGCAGTTGGTGCCAAAGTCCTTCTCCACTTTGTAAGGCTGTCACTCCACGTACATGAGCCCGGAAATAATCCATCACTTTCGCACGTTGAGGATAGTCTTCCGGTAGAACGTCGAGCAGTTCGCAAGCCGTCAGCATAGCCCAACCGTTAGCGCGCGCCCAACAAAAAGCAGGATGATCGCTACTGCTTTCCACCCATCCGTGACGATACAGTCCTTTTTCGGGAATAAACATGCGGTCGGCAAATTGCAGGAATTGTCTCACCGCTTCTGCCAGATATTTGTCTTTTTGCTCTTTGTCATAACAGCTCATTTGTGCTACTGCCGGAATACCCATAAACATATCATCCAGCCAAAGAGTGTTATGCTGCGGACGGTTGCGTGCAAAAGTTCCATCTGCCAGACGATACTCTTTATTTATGATGAAATCAAAATAATTACGTATCAGTTCATCCACAGGAAGCGAGGGATCTTTCAAACGGACTTTCACCATCGCCGCGCATACGGCTCCCGCATCATCCAGTGCGTGCGGAGTGAGGATTTGAAGCAACTGCGGGTCCGTTGTCCCCTTTTCTTTATAAACACGCTTGAAATGCGGTGCTACTTCGGCCAGAAAACGAAAACGATTCTGTACATAATCCATATAGCGTGTATCGCCCGTAGCTTCGGATGCCGCTATCAAGGCAGAGTAGGTCACTCCCCATTCATAACTTGCCAAACGAAAAGCTCCACGCTCCAGTTGTGCCTCCTCTCCCATCGTTGTATAGTTGGTAATCACTTTACCCGTATTCTTGTCTACCACACGGGCAGGAGTCTCCTTATCTATATAAGCAAACACACGGTCTACCTCTTTCTTTACCTGTTCCGGTGTCAAATCACCATACGTACCCTGATAAGCAGGTTGCAATAAATGCAAAGGGGTGTTTGAGTCATTCACTACAGTTTTCTTTTTCTGTGCGCTGACAGGTAAAGCTATCAGCAACGAAGCAATGGCTATGATACGAATATTCATATTTTATTTTTTAGGTATTTTACATCCTCTGAATAGGGTTCCCTGCAAATCCGGTCCAAAGTAGAATCCCGGTTGTGTCGGCTGGTTGTAGGCTACGTTCTGGGTAGCGATACTGATGCGATAAACAGGATCCTCCAAAAAGGTGTGGAAGCGGTAATCAGTGGGAATGGTAGAGACATAAAGCCTCAAAGCAGTATTATCGGCTGTGCGCAACAGTACTTCTTCCCGCCAGTCGCCTACAATATCCCCTTGCAGGCAAGGTGTTGCCTTCGTTCCGTTGTTGGAAAGAGCTCCTTCGAAAATGGCTATACGCTCACATACTCCTTTCTTCCAATTATATTTGCTGACTATGTTTCTATCCAGCAGTTCGCGCAGTAAATCACCGTCCCACCAGACAGCCATATTACATGACAATCCTCTGACACCGGCTTTCACCACTTCTCCTTTTATATTCCTTATTCCTCCGGAAGCAAGAGACCACATTTCAACGCCCGGATGGGTCGGGTCAATATCAGCCGCCATGCAACGCCCGACATCTGTACTATCTTTTATCTGGAAAAGTATTTCTCCGGTTGCCGCATCTCTGTACGTACTTCCGTCACGCTTGTTTTCGTGACAGTCCCATACTTGCAACCCTTTGCGGGAAGGATCGAAATGAGTCAGATGAATCGCGTCTCCATGTCCCATCTTCGTTGTGTACAATCCTTTACCGTTATGGTCGATGGCACACGAGCCGTAGATAATCTCATCGCATCCGTCACCGTCTACGTCACCTACCCGAAGGTTATGATTACCTTGTCCGGCATAGTCTTCACAACCGGAGTGGTTACTGTCGAAAATCCAGCGTTCTTTCAGTTCCTTTCCATTCCAGTCGTATGCTACCAATACTGTACGGGTATAATATCCACGACACATCACAACACTAGGATGGATACCGTCGAGATAGGCAACGCAAGCCAAAAAGCGGTCACTACGATTACCACGATTGTCTCCCCAATCCATCAGGTTTCCTCTTCCGGGTACGTAATCAATCGTTTGCATCGCTTCTCCTGTCAGTCCGTTGAAGACAGTCAGATATTCCGGTCCGGTCAAAATACGTCCCTGTTCATTCCGATAGTCAGCTTGCGCATTTCCAATCACTTTTCCTTTTCCGTCCACTGTTCCGTCGGCGGTTTTCATTACTACTTCCGCTTTACCGTCGCCATCGAGGTCAAACACCATAAACTGGGTGTAGTGTGCACCAGCACGTATATTACGTCCCAGATTAATGCGCCATAAATGTTGCCCGTTTAATTTATAACAATCGAAATATACCTCTCCGGTGTAACCGTCATGCGAATTATCGTGTGCGTTCGACGGATCCCATTTCAAGATAATCTCATATTCCCCGTCACCGTCTACATCGCCGATACTGGCATCATTAGGAGCATAGAAATAACTTTGCCCTGCCGGAGTCGTACCGTTTTCAGGACGATTCAGCGGGATGTTCAGATAACCTGCCGGAGCATCGGACGGCAACTGATAACTGCTTTCCCTTTTCGATTTGACAGTTTTGACGGTATAAAGCACGGCTTCCTTACCTTTATATGTATCTTGAAAGAAAGTCGCATTCCTTATCGGGCGCTTGTTTAACTTTCTGCCGTTTCTATAAACATCAAAAGATTCGTCCATCGGATCGGAGGACAGATAACGCCAAGACACGGCAACGGTAGAAGGATTCTCTCTGATGGCAATTACACCGCGTCCCAAATGTTCGCGTTTCAATTTCGAAAAGTCATAGTTCGGCTGCGCCACTACAAAAGCAGCTATCATACACAAACTTAAAAAAGCACTTATGCATTTCATAGTTTTATCGTTAATTAATTTACAACACAAAAGTAGGCGGCACAGCCTACTTATAAAATAGAATATTGTACAAATCTATGTAGAAATCATCATATAACCCACTTTTAAACCGCATTATAACTACCTGGTGAACAAAAATGAATATATCTGAACGAAAATCCATTGAAAAAGAAAAGTACGTCCCTTATCTTTGCCAATGAAAATTAGAATGAACACCCAATTAATAAAACAGAATTATTTCACCATGAAGAAATCACTACTCTCATTCTTTACAGTAACTCTTCTTTGTCTTATGACAGGAAAGCCAGTCATGGCACAAGAGTTACCTGCACAAAAAGAGACTTTAGAGACTATCGTAAAAGTAAACGACTACTTTATGAAAAAGTATGCCGACTACACATTGCCTTCTTTTTATGGCAGAGTTCGTCCAAGCAATATATGGACGAGAGGCGTATATTATGAAGGATTAATGGCTCTGTATGGCATTTACCCGCGTGAGGATTATTATAAGTATGCCTACGATTGGGCTGATTTCCACAAATGGGGAATGAGAAACGGCAATACGACCCGTAACGCCGACGACCATTGCTGCGGACAAGTTTATATCGACCTTTATAATATGTGTCCGTCCGATCCGAATATGATCCGGAATATAAAAGCAAGTATCGATATGGTAGTCAACACTCCGCAGGTGAACGACTGGTGGTGGATTGACGCTATCCAGATGGCAATGCCAATCTACGCTAAGTTTGGAAAAATGACCGGTGAACAGAAATACTACGATAAGATGTGGGATATGTATTCTTACACTCGTAACGTGCACGGAGAAGCCGGAATGTATAATCCTAAAGATTGCTTATGGTGGCGCGATCAGGACTTTGATCCTCCTTACAAAGAACCGAATGGAGAAGATTGCTACTGGAGTCGTGGAAATGGCTGGGTATATGCAGCTCTTGTACGGGTATTGGATGAAATCCCTGCCAATGAAACACATCGCCAGGATTATATAAATGATTTTCTCGCTATGAGCAAGGCACTCAAAAAATGTCAGCGTGAAGATGGTTTCTGGAATGTGAGTCTTCATGATCCGACAAACTTTGGAGGTAAAGAGACTTCCGGGACAGCACTGTTTGTATACGGTATGGCTTGGGGAGTGCGCAACGGACTGCTCGACCGCAAAGAATATCTTCCCGTCCTTTTAAAAGCATGGAACGCTATGGTGAAAGATGCCGTACATCCGAACGGATTCCTGGGATATGTGCAGGGAACAGGCAAAGAGCCTAAAGACGGACAGCCGGTTACTTATAAGAGTGTGCCCGACTTTGAAGACTACGGAGTCGGTTGTTTCCTACTTGCCGGAACAGAAGTTTATAAATTAAAATAACATAGACAGTTTTTCATTAGGTTTAAAGATAATCATTCATTAGGTTTAGTTAGAGGTTAGTTAGTAGCTAGTTCCCTCACTGACTGTTTAGACACCGGTCGGTGAGGGATTTTAAAGAAAAACAGATTCATGAAAAACAAATTATTCCCGTATATATGTTGGCTGACAGCCATTACATTCAGTTTGCAACTGCAAGCACAAAATAAAGTTTCCGCTCCTATGGCAGATGTCAATCTGGTAATTGACAACACGCTGGACAGCCTGAATAAAGCACGTACCTCGCGACCGGAAGCCGGTTCGAGCCGGAAAGGTGACAACCCTGTTCTGTTCTTGGTAGGTAACTCTACCATGCGTACCGGAACTTTAGGAAACGGCAACAACGGACAATGGGGATGGGGCTATTATGCAGCTGATTATTTCGACTCTAACCGGATTACTGTAGAGAATCATGCGTTGGGTGGAACCAGTAGCCGTACTTTCTATAACCGTTTATGGCCGGATGTAATCAAAGGAGTCCGCCCGGGAGACTGGGTTATCATCGAATTGGGGCACAATGACAACGGTCCATACGACAGCGGACGTGCCCGTGCTTCCATTCCCGGAATTGGTAAAGATACACTGAACGTAACAATTAAAGAAACCGGAGTGAAAGAAACCGTATATACCTACGGGGAATATATGCGTCGTTTCATTCAGGATGTAAAAGCCAAAGGTGCTCATCCGATCCTATTCTCGCTTACTCCCCGCAATGCCTGGGAAGATAAAGACAGCACCATCATCACCCGTGTCAACAAAACTTTCGGATTGTGGGCAAAGCAGGTGGCAGAAGAACAGCATGTTCCTTTTATTGATTTGAATGATATCAGCGCCCGCAAATTTGAAAAGTTCGGCAAGAATAAGGTGAAATATATGTTCTACATCGACCGTATACATACAAGTGCTTTCGGTGCTAAAGTCAATGCAGAATCTGCTGCCGACGGAATACGTGCGTATGAAGGACTGGAATTAGCCAATTATCTGAAACCTGTTGAGAAAGATACAGTGACAGGTTCCAGTCGTAAAGAGGGACGTCCGGTATTATTTACTATCGGAGACAGTACGGTCCGAAACGAAGATAAAGACAAGAACGGTATGTGGGGTTGGGGAAGCGTAATTGCCGACGAGTTCAATCTAAATAAAATTTCTGTAGAAAATCGTGCGATGGCAGGACGTAGTGCACGTACTTTCCTCGATGAAGGTCGCTGGGACAAGGTATACAATGCTTTGCAACCGGGGGATTTCGTTCTGATTCAGTTCGGGCATAATGATGCTGGAGATATTAATGTAGGAAAGGCCCGTGCCGAATTGCGTGGTTCCGGTGAAGAAAGCAAAGTATTTCTAATGGAAAAGACTGGTAAGTATCAGGTAATTTATACGTTTGGCTGGTATCTTCGGAAGTTCATCATGGATGTTCAGGAGAAAGGTGCCATTCCCATCGTTCTAAGTCATACACCACGCAACAAATGGAAAGATGGAAAAATAGAACGTAATACCGAGTCTTTTGGCAAGTGGACACGTGAAGCTGCGGAAGCTACGGGAGCTTATTTTATCGATCTGAATAAGATTAGTGCCGATAAACTAGAAAAGAAAGATGTGAAGAAAGCAGCAGCTTACTATAATCATGACCATACGCACTTTTCTTTGAAAGGAGCACACATGAATGCGAAAAGTATTGCAGAAGGGTTGAAAAAGAGTGATTGCCCGCTAAAGAACTATTTAAAGTAAGAGCATAAGGGGATAAAGTACGCTATCTATCCCGTAATCTATTAATAGAAAAGTTACTCTTATCCCTTTGCAAACTTCTTTTGGATTAGTACCAAAGTATCAGTTGCTTAAGACTAATCTATAAACGCAAGTTCCGTTTATAAAAATGCAAGCTTTGTTTTTATAATCAAAGGCTTCATTTATAAAAACGGAACTTGCGTTTATAGTTTATAATAAGTTGATAGCAAGTTTGGCATTAAAAGAAAGGAAGTTTACCCTTAATGCGGAAGAACTTTGCTATTAATAGATTAGGAGGCAACTAGCGCTACTTCACACTCGTTCAGTTATCTATTGGAATAACTTCCTGCATATAAATAGCATCCAGGCTCCAAAGGGCGGCATCATTCGTGCTGATGCTCGTACATTCATCTAATGGAGACGGTACTTCCGGCGGAAGTATGGTAGTGATGCGGAAAGGCGGTGCAGGCGTATGTTCCAACCGGGTAAACAAATCTTTCCAGGCTTCTTCAGCCATTTGGGTATTACGCAAGTGATAAGCTGCGTAAGCCATCAGGCGGGAAACACGAAAACGGCTATGGCTAAGTTCCCATGCTTTCTTCTTGTAACGTGCAGCATGGTCAAGCCAGGCGTCTTTCCATTCGGGTATATCAATCATACGCATCACTTCATTGGCTATCTCAAATCCGCCCATGATCGTCATTAAATGGTTGGTTGTTTCCAGTTTGGGGTCACATTCGGTTGTGATGATCCCTGTTGACGGATCAAATCCTAGAGCTTTGGGACCGGTAAAGAGGCGGTTAGGCAGGGCGGCAATGCTTTTCATTCCGGCTTTTATTTTATCACGATAAGCAGTGTTACCTGTGCGCTCCCATTCTGTCATCCAATTACCGGCATAAGCCAGCCAGTCGGGACCGATACGCAAACGGGCGGGAGCGGTACAAGGATATTCACTGCGAGGTTGGGCCAGGCGCATGGGATCCAGTTCATAAAGTTTGTGGTCGGCATCCTTCACTTCAGTCATTAAATCACCGCAACGTTCGTCCGTAGTAAGGTAATAGTAGAAACGGTTCCAGGCGGCCTGGCTGATTCGCGCTTCTTTTGCTCCGCATCCCCAATGACTTACATTATGCCGACTGCCTAATCCGGCATTGGGACCGATATGATAGACATCCACTTCACCCGTATGACGCGTCATAGCTTCTGCCATACGCCAAATATCAATACGCCCGGTACGCAGGAAATTATACCATAGCCACATATTAGAAGCCAGTTCCGTATTGTCCCAGGCAAATCCTCCGACATCGTAACGCCAGGTATGGCGAACAGGGTCATAAGCGTGCATCACATCACCATAATTCCAGAAACCGTACCACTTGTTTTGTTCGATTGCTTTCTGATAGAAGTCAATGTAAGCATCCAAGCGGTCTTCTACACGAGTACGGAATGGAGTAGTACGGTCAGGGAGACTCCATATCCCGAAAGCTTGGCGGGCATGAAGATAATTCGGGGTTGGCATTAACAGACTAGGGCTAGAAAATTGTTTGGCATAATCAGCAAAAGCCTTTTTCCCGGTATAGCCACTTTGTGGGATCAGTGTCAACGTAGTTGTACGGGCAATACCGTATGGCGTGCTCATGCCTTCCTGAACATCTTCATAGCTGGCATTCAGGTCATGAGCTATACGATCATAATGACGCAAATCCATAGGTTCGGACTCCGGGCTCCACAACCAAGCGGTAAGGGTAGCTACCGGGGTTCGTGCGTCTGAAATTTCAATAGAAGAGGGATAAGACTGCCAAAAGTCATGCATACAAAGTCCTAATCCTCCGGTAATATCTCCGACAAAAGTATATCCATCGCTACGTGTGCTGGAAAAAGTTCCTATCCAGGGATTATCGTTATTGGCACGTTTACGAATGGAGAAAGCATCGGCAGTGAGTTGAGACAGCCGGTAATCATTCCATGAAGCCCAGTTATCGAGCAGAGAGCGGTTCTTTTCATCGAAAGATTCATAAGGCGGAATACGTTTGCCTTCCATTTGCTGCTCTTGCAGGGAGGGTTCATCTGTTGGCTTCTGTTGTGCATCTTTCTTTGCATTACTGTTTTTCTTATTATCTGTCTTATTTAAAGTGAGTATGCGACGCCCTACCAATGGTTGTACCGGCTCGCTCCACACTCCTCCATCTGCACACGAGAAAGCAATATGACGATTATACAGAGCTTCACGCATAGGAACGTCGAAACGGATACCTAAACTACGAATGAAATCTTTCTCCTGATCTCCGTCATAGACGAAACTATGTACCATTTTGATCTGTTCACTACCACCATAAAAATAAAGACGTACCACAAAAGGAAGCCACTCACGGTTATTCAGTTTGTTCATATCAGAGTGATTCGCATAGTTCCCTTCCTCTTCAGAGTGATTCGTATCAATCTCCTTATTCCTGTTCCGATGTATCCCTTCCAACTTTACAAGTGCCCGTACAGAGCCCAGACGTTCTATGGTTACTGATTTTATTTCTCCTATGTAACGAGTAAAAGATATTTGAGATGTATGTTCTTGAATCGGCTCGCTTTGAGTATTACAAATCAGACGCGCTTTCTCTCCTACTTTAGTTCCTTTATATAATAGGCTATCAATCAGGAAATCTCCGCGTCGGGAAATAAATACGGAAATCAGCCCTGTTTCAATTTGAATATTTTCAGGCGTTTCAGTGATTGCAATAGAAGCATTAGGCTGTTTATTGATAGTTTTTGCTTTCCGGGGGGCTTTTTCTAATGTCAGTCTTTCTGTTCCGGCAGGAATGACTCCGGCAACTCCGCTCCATTTCACGGAACCATCCGGCCAGTAAGCCAATGGCCAAGTATCTACCGGAATCTCTTGATTTCTATCTGTTTTTAGTCGCAATGAAGTTTCAGGAAACAGGTAGCCTTCATCAAAAGGAACTCCGAAACTTACAGCTTTGTCTTGTTCAGGAGTATTGCCTATCCAATGTAAAGGAACAGTAGACGTTTGGGATGGCAAACATTCGTAGCGGAAGTTTGTAATGCGGGTACGGGATAAGGTGGTGCGAAAGCCGAACCATCCTTCTGTCAGAGGTTCGGCATCGCGGAAGTCCACCAGTCTCTTGCCGTCTATGTAATAACTAACCCTATTATTTTCATTTGTTATCTTAATGTGATACCAGTGATTCGCTTTTAGCAAATGTTCGGTATCTGTATATTCTTTCAGTATGGCAGGACGTACTTTGGGATCTGTGATTCCTGCTTCATTGCCGTCATAACGACGGAAGCGTGTAGTAGAGTTATAATTTCCACCATATCCCATGTAATAGAGTTGCAAAGAATAACAATTCAGAAAGATTCCGCTACGCCACTTCTCACGTTTCCATATATTATCAGGATGTTTGGGGTCCGAAGCCATCCAAAAGCAATTCAGGTCACTCAAACGGTCTCCTTCTTTTTCTACAACTACACACGCATCATATTCAATGGTTACCCGTCCGCTCATCTTTTCTTTCCTCCATAAGGTAAGGCCTTTAGGAGACAGTATTTCAACGGTATCACCCTGAAATGTCACTTTATAATCCGGAGATTCCGACTCTACCTTCCAATATTTATGAAACTGACGGGCGTTGAGGCCGGAAACTTTATTGTCTTGTGCATTTGTTCCTAAAGTGATGAAGAGGAACAAAAGGATAAAGAGTTTTTTCATATATACATATATTTGCTATCTCACCTTACAAAAGTAGGGAGAGCCGATCAATTAAGAAATAGAATATTATCCATATATATGGTGATTCGTTCAACTATGAAAAAAGAACAACCCGATACTGTAACCGGATTGTTCTTTCTTTATAAACTTATACTAATAAGACTTTTCTTATTCTTTCGGTTCTTCCGTTTCGGATGATTTCAAAGTTTCAGCACCTACATAATAGCCAAGGTTAGTGCCTTGGTTATAGCCAATATTCTGCATAGCTTGTGACATATCGTATGTATGGTCTGTCATCAGATGCGGAAGACGATGAGTAGTAGGATGATTGGTAGAAAAGATATAAATGGATTTACCATCTTCCGACCCCATAATCACCTCTTCACGATAATCTCCCAAGAAGTCGCCATAATAACAAGGATTGTATTTGGTTCCATGATTTCCTTGATTACTGCCATAACCGACACTGAAATTTACCAAACGCTGGCGGTTCAATAATGAATTATTCTTATAGCTCAGCACCAACGCACGGTCTAACATCTCACGCGTTCCTTCTCCCGACCAATAAATAGCTACATTATAACATACACCGCCACCTATACCTGTTGGATAATTCGTATTGACAACCTGACCTGTGGCACAAGAATACATACCGGACTGCACTGACGACCAGTATTCAAATCCCGGACTATCCGGATCTACATCTGCCACAATACAACGTCCGACATCACCATTCATTCCCGGTGCATGTCCATTTATCAACGATCCGTCTTTGGCATCAATCACCTGGCATCCGTATCCGTGTCCCATATTCGCATACGTTTCCTGTTCTTCAAACGAAGCCACAATCTGCAAGCCCGGACGGTCTTGGATAAATTTACCTACATGCAGAATATCACCGTGTCCATTCCCCGAACACCATAGTTCACCGCCATCATCATCAATAGCCGCCGAACCGTATAAGATCTCATCCTTACCATCTCCATCCAAATCTGCCACACGGAAAGCATGTGAACACATTGCCAACCATTCGGCTGAATGCTCGGCTGTATCAAACTTCCAACGTGTTTCCAATTTATTGCCTTTCAAATCGAGAGCCCATACCTGCCAATTCTTATAAATACCACGACTGATAATCAAACTTGGATTACTCTTTCTTACACCGGTTGTCTCATCCGGAATACCATCAAGATAGGCAACACCGATAAAGAAACGGTCCATACGGTTACCATAATCATCTCCCCAATAATCTATCCAGTATTTAGCACGGCTTTGTTTAGACCCCTCACCTCCTCTGGGGATATTATCTATACGGGTAATTTCACGTCCATCCAATCCTCTACAGATAGATACATATTCAGGTCCTTCCAACACCAGCCCGCAAATAGTGGGTAAAGCAGCACCGGAATACCATCCCTTACCACCTTCCTCACGACAACGATAGTCGTTCACAAATCCATTTGCACCAAGAATCGTTTTGCCATCACCAAACTTCGTACCCTCCGACGAACGGAAGGCAATCTCACACCGGCCGTCTCCGTCAAAGTCGTACAAAATGTATGAAGTATAGTGAGAACCGGAACGGATATTAATGCCCATATCTATTTGCCATAAAAACGTACCATCCATTCTATAAGCTTCCAACAAAGTCGTCCCATTCTTCCATTCTCCTTGATTCGCGCCATCGTACGGTTCTCTCTTCACCACAATCTCCAACTCACCGTCACCATCCAAATCACCTACCTGAATGTCATCCGGTGAATAAGTCAAAGAAGCGTCAGGTACATTCACATTCAGTCGGATTTCACGATAGAACTTCCTTGCCATATCTGATGTAAAAGTGTACTCGCAAAGAGTCTCCGTTTGGTTGGCCAACGTAACACGATAGGTATTGGACTTATCCTTATCAATATTCTCATCAGACCATGAAGTTGCATTGGTTATAGGAGTTGCGTTCAATTTCACTTCAGCTCCGCCATCTTCCGACTTATAAATGTCAAAAGCCACATTTGCCGGATCTGTCTTTAATAACCGCCAACTAATCAACGCAGATGAAATGCCTGTTGTCGCATTAACGTCCTTTTCCCAAATGGGATCATAACTCACCCACATTGCCCGATTGCCTGTAACCACTTCAACCGGCGGCAAAGGCGGAAGTTCTTCCTCCACCACTGGTGGAACCACCGGCTCATCATCTGAACAAGCTCCTGCCATCAACAGACAAAAAGCCCATACCAACAGATTATATTTTTTCATATTTCCAATTCTTTAGTTTAATAATACATTCAAAAACTCCTCTTCCGTTCTTTTCGGACATCCGGGATTTACCATCCCGGATTTTGTTCCAAATTCGGATTCTTAGAACGTTCGCTCTGTGGAATAGGAAAGAAATACATCTTATCATCCCATATTCTATTCTTTGTCTTACGTTCATAAGTATAAGTACCATCACCATTTTTGGTGATTTTCATTTCAACAATGTTTTTGAAATGCTTGTCAGCCTCTTTCCAACGACGCACATCCCAGAAACGATGCCCCTCAAATGCTAATTCAACCATACGTTCATTCTGATATTTTTTCCAGAAAGCATCGTTAGTCATATTGGTTGGAAAGCCCGGCATTTCAGCACGAGTACGGACAACCTTAATGGCATCCACTGCCGAAGTCGTAAACTCGCTATCCGTCTTATCCGGACCGCCTAGATATTTATATACAGCTTCCGCATAATTCAAATAAAACTCTCCAAAACGGAATGTAATCCATGAATGATAGGTCTTTGAAGCTGTACCGGCACGCAAGTCTACTGCCGTCTGACAATACTTTTTCAAATAATAACCTGTCGGAGTACCGCCACTCAACGGTTCCGCATTTAACCCACCCTGATAGGTTTGCAGAGGAACAGTATTCCAGTTTGGCCACTTTTCATCTCCATTCTTGGCAATAGTCAGCCCAAACCTTTTATCGCGACCTTCGTAATAAGGTTTCGTAGGATCGTAATCCTCCATTTCATCCGGACGCAAACCGGTTGCCTGCATCTCATAAGCATCCACCAGAGTCTGCGTCGGACAGTTGCCACCTTTGCAATTTTCCAATCCTATCGGGAAATTGTATCCTTCGAACGAATTGGTGGTAGTAGTGGCACGACGACAGAAAATTAATTCACTAGTAGCATCATTATAGCTATCCTTACTCCAAAGCATGTCATAATCACTTACCAGCAACTTCGGTTTGGTCGCAAACCCGTCATTATCATCCAATAATTCTTTATTTGCTTTAGCTGCACGATACCAAAGTGCTTTATCATCGGAAGGATTGAATAAAGGACTTGCAGCATACAAAGCTGCACGAGCCTTCAACGCCAACACAGTCTTACGATTAGCACGCCCCGTTTCTGCCGGACTGCTAGGCAATGCCATATCTCCCAGTTTACTGTAATCAACCACAATCTTATCCTTGATATCGTCACATTCTGATATAATATAATCAAAGATTTCCTGAGCCGGTCTGCGTGACAACGTATTCGATTCTTCCGCTGTCATCACATGGTCGCTGAAAGGTACATCTCCATATTGCCGCACCAAATTAAAATAAAAATACGCACGAAGAAAACGCACCTCATACTGGTAATTGTTATATCGGAACATTTGCTGGGCATAATCACTATTCAAAGCAAGTTCGGGAAATGTGAGTCCGGTAAACTTCTCCAAATACAGATTGCAATTGGCTATTCCTTCATAACAAGATGTCCACATACTTCCTTTGGCATTCGACGGACTCCAAGAACCATTGTAGAAATCTTCTATCTGGTTTCCTGAATAAGCATATTCAGACTCATCCGTAGCAGAACCCAAAATAGCTCCGCTATAATTTCCAAAGTCCACATCCATGGCCAAATAGATATTTGTTATCAGCCCTCCCACATTACCAAAGTTGAGCTTCACAAAATCCTCATCATAATTATTGTACTCATGATATTCCATTTTATCTGAGCAGGAACCGAGTGTGATTGCACACATCATTCCGTAGATAATGTTTTTCAGTTTCATTCTTTCGCTTTGTTTTTATCATTAAAAACCAATCGTAACGCCGACCACCACACTCTTATTCAGCGGAGTCGCTGCACCATAACATTCGGGGTCCGCCACGTCAATATGGTCAGCACAGAACAAGTCTATCCCTCTCACATACAACTTGGCACTTCCCAACACTTTTGTCTTCTTCATCAGTTCTTTCGGGAACTTGTAATACACCTCCGCATTACGCAACTTCAAGAAAGAACGGTCTGCCAACCAAACCGTATTGGTCTGGTAATTATTGGCATTGCTCTGAGAGCTCAAACGGGGATATTTAGCATTCAAGTTCTCCGGCGTCCAACGATTCTCATAATAATGATTAGAAATCGTCGTATTGTTTATCAACGGCCAAAACATACTCTTGGTATTCAACACAGCAGAATAATTGCCCGTTCCCTGGAACATAACATCTACTCCAAGCCCCTTCCATTCGGCTCCCAAATGGAAAGAATAATAAATTTCCGGTGCCGCCGTACTATAACCTATCGCTGTCTTATCATTAGCATCTATGACACCATCGTTATTTACATCCTTATATTTTATATCTCCAGGGACAACTGTGTTAAACTTGTGTGGAAGACTGTTCTTTATGTCATCTTCGTCTTTGAAGAATCCTTCGGCTATCATACCGTACACTTGTTTCAGCCTATGACCGGTCTCTATCAGATTATCATACACACGCGGTTCTTCCAATTGCTCTTTAATTTCATTCTTGTTCCAAGCAAAATTACCACCCACGTTAAACAGCATATCTCCCCAACGTTTGGTGTAATTAAGCCCGATTTCCATACCATAGCTATCCACAATTCCGGCATTCTCGAACGGAGCATCCATACCCAACACATCTGTATATTTTCCTTCGGAAGATACCCAAATGTCTTTCCGGCGCTGATAATAACCTTCTGCAGTCAAATCCAAACCACCGAACAGGGTAGCATCTATACCTGCATTGTATTTATAAGCTTTTTCGTGAGTGGAATTGATGGTTGCCAGACGACCGATAATCGTACTTCCAAATTCGGAGTCGTAACTACTGTTGAACTTATACTGCGTACCGGTAGTCGTATAAATCTGATCCCAATAATCATATACAGTATCCTTACCGTCTATTGGCAAATAATCGGCATTTATCACACCAAACGACGCCCGTAACTTCAGGAAATTCACCCATGATACTTCTTTCAGCCATTTCTCTTCCGAAAGCACCCAAGCGGCAGAGATTGTAGGAGAAAAAGCCCACTTATGTCCCGGTGCCAACAAGCTGGAGGCCGATCCGACCAATGCCAAATCTACATAATACCGGTTGCAGAATCCAACATGATTAAACCATGACACATTCTGACGGTAGATCGTCGTATTCAGTCCATACGAATCACGATATTCGTAATCCCACTTCAGTTGTGAATAAACATCCCATTTCCTGAATGAACGGTTGTAATCAATGCTCCCGGCAAAGTTAAACTGACGTGCCCAGTTGTTAATGCCTGCCTCTTTTCCCATTTCACTATCCTCACCTCCGGAAATAGTTGTGTAAAACGGTCCATTATTAGTCCAATTAGTAGAATAACCGGCATAAGTGTATGTCTTACTATGATCTTCCAGAATATTGGAATAATTATCATAAGCCAAACGGAAATTGGCTCCCAGTCCCTTCAACAAGCCGGACAAATCTTGCGACAACGTAAGATCTGCAAACAAGCTACGGGAGTGTCCCTTTGAATAAGCTGTTCCCTGCGATTGCGCTACAGGATTCAAGGTACCTGCCCAAGTCGTACTGCCTCCCCAACTGCCATTTTCCGCACGAACAGGAAAAGCGGCAGCAGGAATCGAATAAATCATATCCCATAAGTTAGCTGTTGCTCCAGGCATTCTGGATTCGGACAAAGTACCGAGAAGATTCAGTTTCAACTTAGTAGTAGCCGTCAAGTCTATATCCAGATTCGTGCGTAAATTGGCACGCGAATACATATTCTGTGTAGAATAACCTTCATTCATGTTTGCCTCTTTCACAAAACCTTTATCCGTCAATAAATTCGCCATGGTATAATAACGGAATTTGGCACCTCCACCACGAAACTCAATCGTATACTTATTAGAGACTCCCCGGTCTTTGAATGTTTCATCCACCCAATTCACATTCGGATATAAATAAGGGTACAAATGTTGAAGACTTCCGGGTTCTCTGCGGAAAGCCGCAATTTCGGCATCTACATAACGAGGACTTAATTTTTCATACCCACGCGCTTCATTTACCGCCAACGCATAAGTGGCGGCATCTGCAAACTCCGGACGGCGAGATTGTGTGTTTACGATATGGTCATACGTAAATGTAATTTCTCTCGTGTTATATTTACCACGTTTCGTAGTAACCAAGATAGCACCGTTTACCCCCTTATATCCATACAACGCCACGGCTGCGGCATCTTTCAGGACAGACACGGATTCCACTTCCTCCGGACTAACCAAACTCATATCCCGTTCCAAACCGTCTACCAACACTAAAGGTGTACTGCTCGACAAACTCTGCAAACCCCGTACATAAAAGGTAGGATTTGCCGTCAAACCGGTACTGGTGGCATTTTGCAAGGTGGTAAGTCCCAATCCGTGACCAAACAATGCATTGGATATATTCTGGGAAGAACGTTTGACAAGTTCTTCGTTATCAGCCGTAGAAACAGCTGCCGTAGATTCATGACGATTGAATGTCCGGTTAGCTCCCACATCCACAGTATGTGCCGCATACCCCATCACGATTGTCATCGGTCCATCCTTCTTTACAACAACTGTAGCAGAGCCATTGTCAACAGAAACAACATTCAGACGTTGTCCCTTTTCGACTGCAATCTCAAATTTTCCATCCTTATCGGTTTCAACGCGCATCTCTGCCGCGCCACCTTCCACATTAACAGACGCTCCATAGACCGGTTTTCCCGATTTATCAACAACAATACCTGTAATGTTGCTGTCTGTGTTCTGTGCTCCTACCGGAATGCCCAAGCAGACCAGCAAAGCCAATATCAGAATCTTATTTTTTCTCATATAAATCAATATTCAACTATTGTTCTAATCTGTTTCGTTGTCTCACATTACCAACCCGGATTCTGAATCAATCCGTACCCTTTGTTAATTTCGGTCTGTGGGAATGGAGAAAGATACCATTTAGGTTCAAATCCATGTGTCCACCAACGACGCATCGGCTTAGATAATTCAAATCTTTGATAGTCAAAACGGATCGGTTGCAACGCTCCTTTGTTCTTATCTCCTTCATTCCATTTCGTATTCCCCTCCATACGATTGCCTGCCTCATCCAAACGATATGCCAGCAAACCATGCAAAGGCTTTTCAAAACGGTCGGCACGTTTATAACGAACAAGATCAAAATAACGGCTGTCTTCCAGCCCCAGTTCCCGAACACGTTCGCACAACAATTCTTCCAGCAGAGCATCTTTGTCGGAAAGCAAATCTTTATCCGTCACACAATCTGCCAAATCCTTCTTCAATCCTACACGAGCACGTACAATATTAATCTGGTCAATAGCTCCGCGATGATCGTTCTTTGCTTGAAGCAAGGCTTCTGCATAAGTCAGATAAATATCGGACAAGCGGAGATAAACCCATTGTGTATACTGACGTTGATATTCAGTTCCCAGATAATATTTCATATTTTTATAACCCGTCGCATAATTACCCGATTGAAGTTTTGCATTCTCTCCTTCGTCATATCCGCCTACCCACAGTTCGTATGGCAATCCGGACATTGTTCCTGCACTCCAATCCAGCATTTTCGGCAATCCGTTCACCATACAATGCTCATACAAGCGAGGATCACGAGTCAACACAATATCGGACAACATTTGTTCACCTGCCTTAAATGTTCCCGTCAGGAACATTTCATCCAGTTTACCTTCTTCTACTGTCTTATCCCAGTCGAAAGGCGTACCGTCGGCCCATGAGAACATCTCTACATATTCCTGTGTAGGCGGGTACTCGGTACGACAAAGCGCTTTTGACGGATCTGCCCAAGAATGCCACATATAGGTAGAGGAGTTAAAAGCATCTGACATATTGGTACGGACAGAGTGTAATATTTCCCTGCTGCCTTGACGGACATATCCCATACGATATGCTTGTCGATACTGTTCCGGTGTCTCTACAGACGCTTTATTCAAATCGTATCCGCCTTTGCTATCCAATTCCTTGAAGAAATCTTCACAAGCTTTCAGGCAATTGTCCCATAACTCCGGCCGATACTCGCCATACCACACCAAATGTTGTTGTTCGGCTTCCGAGCTTCCTCCTGCATATCCCTGGTCAGCGTTAAATAATGGAGAAGCTGCGAACTGCCAGATTTTACATTTCAAGGCCATAGCACCAGCTTTGGTCCAATGCCCTGCTTTACTGGTAAGGTCTGCGTCGCTATAAGCCCATTCCAAAGCATTGGAATTGATAGCCTCATCCAACATCTTAATCATGTATTTCACCGTTTCTTCTACAGTGGAACGAGGTATTTCATACCCCGCCTCCGTTCCGGAAAACGAAGCATATAATAATGGAAGACCACCATAATGACGGAACATATCAAAATAGCGTGCAGCTATCAAACATTTAGCTTCCGCTACCAATCTCGCTTTTTCAGTTTCATCCATCCCCGGCACCCGGTCTATATTCTCCATAAAAAGCCAGCACCAACGTACCACTTCCCACACCATTTCACGGGTATACGGAAATATGTTGCCACGTATGTCGTAATTAGCGTTGAGAGTTCCTCCATAATACTGCTTATACACCGTTGCGTCACTGAAATAAAGCGCCCAACAATCAGTCAACGCATCTTTTTTCCCTACATAAGGGCTGGAAGAATCCGGAATATTACCATTGCTATCCGTATTATAAGGTAGACCATAATACTGCCTACTATAACAGGTATTCAAAAACTGACGTGCATAGTCGGCATTATTAAACACCGTATCAATCGTAACATTTCCTCCCGGAGCCTTCTCCAAAAAAGAATTTCCGAATTTGATTTCGTCCACACATGAGGTGGAAACCAGAGAAACTGCCGTTCCCACCATCAAACCGATGAACCATTTATTTTGTAATTTCATTATATCTTTCCTTTTGCTGTTTTTAGAATCCTAATTTCAAACTCAATGTATAAGTCTTGGACAATGGATAAGAAGGAGCATTGGTAGCTCTTGCTTCCGGATCTCCCCATAAATAAGGAGTAATTGTCCACAGATTATATCCAGCGAATGACAACTGACAGGTATTCAGCCCAAGTTTTTTCATCAACGGAAAATGGAAGTTATATGCTACTTGAAGCGTTTTCAGACGCAAATACTTCGCATCTTTCTCATAAAGTGTAGAAGTAGCATAGTTATTCGTCGAATTCTCAATCGTAGCTCTCGGATATTCGGAAGATTGCGAAGGATTTTCCGGTGTCCATGTATGATCTAGATGGTAGGCCAACAATCCTCCTTGCTCTCTATTTGAAGTCGAATAGAACGGCTGACGGAACACATCTGAAATCATACGGCTCACATTCCATGCACCTGTCCATTGAGTACTTACCTCCAGATTCTTCCAACTGAATCCCAAGTTAAGACCTGCCATATATTCCGGATCATCCGTAAAACCATAGTCATAACTTGCATCGTTCGCATCAATCTTCCGGTCACCGTTCAAGTCAACATATACTGCATCTCCGTTCTGAAGAATATTTTCGTGTGTCGGGAACGGGCGGTTGAATGTCTGTTCATACAATGCCGGAGTATTTTCATCATAGAAACGCCAGAAAACAAATTGGCTACGAGAACCGATGCGATGACCTTTTTGATATTGATACAGGTTGTTTTGCGGAGCTTCTTTCTTTTCCAGAATCTTATTTTGGTTGTAAGACAAGTTAATACCTGCCCAATAACGAAAATTCTCACCAATCTTATCGTTCCACTTGAAAGAAAGTTCCCATCCCCAACTGTCCACGCTTCCTAAATTAGCGAATGGAGCAATAAATCCAAGCATTCCCGGAGCAGTTCCATCTCGCAAAAGAATGTCATTACGACGTTCTTTATAGTACTCGAAAGTCGTTTTCAAGCGGTCGTCAAAGAAATTGGCATCAATACCATAATTCTGTTTTAATGCTTTCTCCCATGTCACAGAAGGATTGTTCTTCGCCACTTCACGTGCTCCCAAAGCAACCGTACCGTAATCTACACCAAACGCATATCCCCAGGCATTTGGTAAAGCTGAAGAATTTGTTACACGGTTTGCCAAGTCACCCAATCCCACACTATATGGGTCAGGGATATACATGAATCGGGAACCTCCAATTTTATCATTACCCACCAAACCAATACTGGCACGTAGTTTTAGGAAACTCACCACCGACTTCAACGGACGGAAGAAATCCTCCTCACTCATCACCCAACCGATTGAACCTGCCGGGAAATAAGAGAAACGCAAATCGGGCGCAAAGTTCTCAGATCCGTTATAACCCACATTAAACTCAGCCATATAACGGCTCTTCCAGTCATACGTAGCGCGTCCTACCACTCCGACATATCCACGAGGAATATCAGGATACTCTTTGGGATAATATTCCTTCTGTTGATTATATAGCAACAGAGCTGTCACTGTATGATCTCCAAAAGTCCGGTTATAATTAAAGCTGGCTTCCATATACCAATCACGTTTCTTGCCTGTAGAATATGAATACTTCACATCCGTATTCTCGCCAAACTTACGATAGGCAATACTTCCATCTTCCATCAATACGGGAGTATATGTGGCTACAGATCCTCCCGAACCTATTTTATTGACAGTAAAAGAACTGTTGTAAGAACCTTTTGCTTTAAAAGAAAGCCCTTTAGTCAGAAAATCCAGTTTTTGGTTCAAAACAACATCCACATTCAGTGCATTATTATTAGACTGGTTAAATCCATTACCATAATATCCCATTCCTGTACTTCCGGTAAAAGGCAGCTGCAATCCATCGGAAAAAATCTCACTGGTTGCATTTACCAATTTCCCATCTATGATTCCGGGACTGGAAAAAGGAGTGGCATAATACATATTCTTGATCAGACCGGAAGATCCCTGACTGGTACGCGGCTGATCCGAATTATTCACATTACCACTGATATTTAATGATAAAGTAGTGGTTTTAGTGACATCCATATCCAGATTCGTACGATAATTAAACCGACGATATTGATAACTTAAATTATATGGAAGATTAAACTCACTAAAAAGTCCTCCTTGTGTATACGCACCCGCAGAAATGAAATAACGCACCCTGTCCGTTCCTCCCGAAATATTCAGATTGTGCTGGCTCTGAAGCGTCGCGTTTTTCATTATATAATCCGCCCATTGTATGTCAGGAAAACGAATCGGGTCGGAACCATCCTTGAACTTCTGAATCACAGCATCGCTGAACATAGGAGATTTTTTATCACCAGTCATCATCTGATTATGGAATCGGGCATAATCATAAGAACTAGCCTGTTCCACCATCTTGGTAGGCATCAGCACGGAAGCAGAAGTTGTAAATGAAATTTTCGCCTTTCCTTCTTTTCCTCGCTTAGTCGTAATCAGAATGACCCCATTGGCTCCACGGATACCAAATACAGCGGTTGCCGAAGCATCTTTTAAGATGGAGATAGATTCAATCTCATTCGGGTCGATATCGTTCATACTTTCACGATCCACACCATCCACTTGAATCAGTGGCGAAGCGTTCTCCCAAGTAGCTTTACCACGAATCAAAATTTCAGCGGCATCCGCTCCCGGCTCACCGGAATATTGCACAGTGGTCAAACCGGTCATCTGCCCTCCTAATACATTGGAAACAGAACCTACCGACACACGGGTCAGCTCCTCTCCTTTCACACTGGCAATAGCACCGGTCATGGTCACTTTCTTCTGCGTACCATACGCTACGACTTCCACTTCTTCAAGCGCAGTCACGTCTTCTACCAAAATGACTTTGATGTCATTCTTCGCCACCACAGTCTTGTCTGTATAACCGATAAAAGATATTTTCAGTTTTGTCCCGGGGCGTACATTTATTCTGAACACACCGTCAATGTCGGTAATCGTACCGTTGGTTGTTCCTTCCGCAAGCACACTTGCCCCAATTATAGGCTCTCCCTGGCTGTCAACGACTGTTCCTTTTATGGAATTTTGCTGCTGCACAGTCTCAACAGCTGCCGAAACAGGCTGCAATCCCCATGCAGGTGCAAAAGTTGCCATTGTGAAGAACAAAGCGACAGGCAAAGTGGTCCCTTTTATAAAGTTTTTCTTATTCATATATGTATATGTTCATGATATAAATATAGTTAACGAAGTTCTATGCATCGTTTTTAGTTAGAATGCAAGCATCATACGGAAATAACCGGCACGCGATCCACGTTCGCGATTCAAAAATTCTTCGCCACCCCCCATGTGATGCAACCACATAAATGTATCATTGCGTTCGTCACTACTCCAATAAAATCCTATAAGTTCACCTTTATTTGTAGAAACAAGTTGATTTCCTCCTGCTTGTTTAATACTTGTGTTAAGCACACTCATATTTCCAGCCACAACTGTCAATTCTGTTAAACTTGGAATATACCAAGGAGTAACTGCGACAGGTACAGCAACTTCCTCCCGATACGCAGTTATATAAGTATATGCAGGATCGCAAGCAGTAGTTGAACCATTCTCATAACACATTGTCAACAAAGTTGTATTATTATATCCTTTATATCCAGGAAACATCACACCAGGATTAGTTGAATTTCCCGTATTACACCCTGTAAATTTATCTTTCCAATCATCATCACCAGCATACCATGTACTAAATATTCCTTTACCACTAAATTGACTTGTAGTACCCCGTGAATCACTTAAAGCCAATACTAACCCATGTGTACAAGCTGGATAATCACGAAATAAAGCATCATTCGTTTCATTGTTTTTATCCGGATGTGTAACATGTGGCTGTGGGTTTCCTACATAACATACAATACCAATCACATTGTCCGGCAAATTGCTCTCATCCGTATCCACAGAAACAATCTTACCATCCGCACAGAAATAGTCTCCTACCTGCAACGTATGATTAATCTTACTTTTATCTTCTATAGTATACATCTTTGCCGTGCCCGATTCAAGAGTACCTTTCGCTTCATATTCCATCTCGTTTACTCCGGTATAAGTACCTTTCACCAAGAATTCCTTGTTAGGATTGACCAAGAAACGGTATGTATCGGTTGTTGCCTGATAATAAGGAGTTGCAGCAGCATTATTCAAGGTAAACGAACCGGCTGCTATTGACATCGAATAATCATCTATACCACCATTGGTAAAACTGTATGTCAACTTAGGCATTTTCACCACCGCAAGTGCCATTTCATGCTTCATGTCAAAAGCAATCTGACCTTTCAAACGGTCGCCTTTCACAGTACCCGTGCTTGTCATCAGGTCATACTTCGTATAGTTTCCTTCTCCCTGATCTGCTCCAATCGTCCATTTTTTGATGTATTCTTCAAAAGGATTTGTCACTGCGGTCGGATCAAAAATAACATTCTTATTATATGGATAATATGCATAGAATTGCATTCTTTCAAATTCCGAACCTTTGTATTCAATTTCATCCCCTCCATCAGACAATACCCAAACACCATCTTCCATAGTGAACTGTCGGTTTCTGATTGCTTCTACCACCACATCTCCTTTGACGGCAAACACACCGATAGCATCTCCGTTTGAGAATCTGGTAGCATAACCCGATTCAACGGCACGTGTTTCACCTTTATCCATATCCGTGAAACCTTTGTCAGACACACTGATTTGAAATCCTTGCAAAGCGTCCGGATTATCTCCACCCAGTTCTTCATTTTGAGAACAAGAGGCAATCATAGCGGCACCGGCAAGGAAAAGCATTGATATATAATTATTTACTTTCATAAATTTCCTATTTTTATTCTTAGCTGTTTTTGTCTATATATAAATATGGTATAACCGATTATTTTCCGACAGGCTTGGAAGTAATTGTTTCTTCCGTAATATTCCAATCAGGATTTGTTATTTCAGTTCCTGTATTAGCCATTCCCGGGTCAGAAGTAATCGGATCGTTGTCCTGATTGGTCCATCCTAGGATTTGTGTTTCCTCCGTAATATTCAACACATACTTATTATCGGTATATTTGTTTGCCTTGATAATATAATTGTAAGAATATCCCGGTTTCAATTCGGTCAGGTTCGCAAATTCGGCTTCATAAAGATAACCGTTCATACGTGCTTGGATGGTAACCTTTCCTTGAACTTTCTGTGGTAACAATATAGCTTGTATCGTATAATTGTCTTCTGCTCCTATTTTATCCCACACAATATCATCTTTTAATGAAACAGGTTCTTCGCTTACTGTTGTTTCTCCTGTATTGGGATTGAAAGTTCCCGTGTTTTTCAATCCAATAAGATAGCACGTGATATCATTCAATTCCACTCCTTCGCCTGCTTGGAATTCCAATTTAATGCGACTCATGATATGATTGAATGCCAATTTCACATTTGGATTCTGTGAAGTAGCTTTAGACTTTGCGAACAGAAAGTCAATTTTCGCACGGTCTTTTGCCGTTGCTTGAAATTCGCTGGTTGTAGAAACAGTTACCGCAGGTTGCTCTTCTCCGGATTTTCCCATAAATGGCGCATACGCCACTACATCATATTCATCAGAACCCAGCACCCAAATATCCTCAACCACACCACCTTTGGCAGCAAAGTGACTATCACCTTCGTATAAATAATTAATGTTCACCTGATTGGTTCCACAAGTAATACCTACTGAGTCTTTTAACTCCCAGTTTGTCTCCGTAGCTCTTGTTACAAGTTCATTAGCTTCATGATTATTAATTACTGCACTAAAAGAAACTTTTGCTCCGGGTTCACCGGCAAATTTGATATCTGTTTCTTTAATATCGTTACTACACCCTGCCAAAAGCAACAGAGCAACAGCAGCCGTTACATAGTTTTTTCTCATACCATGTTTTTTAAAATTAAACATATGATTGTTGATTAGTAAAATCGTGACAAGATTGGATGGATAGCAAACATATTCTTTCCTCGTCAGCAAGTAAAGAATACAAGATTGGTTTGTTGTTTTTCATACGCATAGTAATATCTTGTTAAGTTAAACAAAAGTTAGATTCTCTTTTTATTAAATGCTTTTTCACAATTATAGCTGTGAAAAAGTGTTGCAAACATAAAGACTAAATTAAAATATAGCAATGCAGAATCGTACAAATGCATGGAAAATACCGTCTTTTGCACGATATTCCATGCTACAAGCCGGATTTTTAATCTGCGGCTAATGGTTATGAGCCTTTATGTTTCTATTTTATTGTATGGGAAATAGTAATTTATAAACCTAAAAATGATATGGCGAATTTTTCAATTGTAATTGTTCCAACTAAAAAATTATCAAATGGTAGACATCGAATAAGGATCGCAGTAGCACATCATTCGCAGACTAGATATATATCTACTCAGTTTACTTTGGATTCTGCCAGTCAGATAAAGAATGGTAGAGTTGTCAGGCATGAAAATGCTGCGAATATGAATGCTTGTTTACGAAAACTGATAAACGAGTATGAGGAAATAGTTACATCAATCAGTTATTTACCTGCAATCTCATGCACTGAACTGATACGTATTATTAACTACGAACAGAAGAGGAAAGGAATAACTTTTCAATCTGTTGCAAAGGAGTATATGGATTTCATGAAAGGAGAAGAACGAGAAAAATCTTATAAACTTTATAAGATAGCTTCAGAAAGATTCATTAAGTATATGAAAGGGGATTTTCCTTTAATTCAGTTGACTCCTCTCCATATACAAGAATTTGCGAATGTTCTTCACAGAGAGAATTTGGCAGATACTACCATCAGAATATACCTGACCCTGATAAAGGTAATATTGAATTATGCTACAAAAATGAATTATGTAACTTACTCTATCCATCCTTTCATTCTTTTTAAAATGCCTACAAGCAATGTGCGGGAACTCGATTTATCAATAGATGAACTAAAGAGAATACGAGATGTGCATCTTTTTAAATCTTCTTTGTTGATCGTAAGAGATATTTTTATGCTTACCTATTATTTAGGTGGTATTAATTTGAGAGACTTATTGGCATATAATTTTAAGGATAAAGACTATATGCGCTATATACGTCATAAAACACGTAATAGTAAAAAAGGAGAGAATGAAATCGTATTTACTCTGCAACCTGAAGCTAAAGTAATTATAGATAAGTATCTAACAAAAGATGGGTATTTGAAATTCGGGAAGTATTCATCTTATAAACAGATATACAGTTTGATTTTCCGCCATATAGGCAAACTCTCAATACTCTCGGGAATAAAGAAGAAAGTCGCCTATTATTCCGCCCGAAAAACCTTTGCACAACATGGATATAATTTAGGAATCCAAATTGAAAAGATTGAGTATTGCATAGGGCACAGTATGAAAAACAATCGTCCTATATTCAACTATATTAAAATCATGCAGGAACATGCTGATAAAGTATTTAGAGAGATATTAGATCAGTTATTGTAAAAGGTTACTTTTGAAGTGACCCCAAAAATTTGGACAGGTTAAACATTATCCAGTTATAGAAAG